>DATEEH010000112.1:0-133166 GCA_035281245.1 Nitrospira sp. | reverse complement strand
CATGCCTCCACGCACGCCGCCGGCGTGGTCATCTCCGAAGAGCCGCTGACCGATCATGTCCCGCTCTACAAAGGAGCGAACGACGAAATCGTCACCCAATATTCCATGGGAGACGTCGAGAAAATCGGACTCGTCAAATTTGACTTCTTGGGCTTGAAGACCCTGACCATGATCCGGAGGGCCGAAACCCTGATCAATGAGGGCCGCCCCGACCAGCCGCCGTTGAGCGTGGACCGCCTGCCCTTCGACGATGCCAAGACCTTCGCCGTCCTCTCATCCGGCAAAACGACCGGCATCTTTCAGTTGGAAAGTTCGGGGATGCGGGACCTCCTGACGGGCTTCAAGCCGGACCGCTTCGAGGACATCATCGCCATCATCGCGTTGTACCGCCCCGGTCCGATGGATCTCATTCCCGATTTCATCAAGCGCAAACAAGGCAAAGTGCCGATCGTCTATGAACTGCCTGAGCTGGAGCCGATTCTGAAAGACACCTATGGAGTGATTGTCTATCAGGAACAGGTCATGGCGATCGCCCATACGGTCGCCGGCTTTTCGCTCGGCCAAGCGGATATTCTTCGGCGCGCCATGGGCAAGAAGAAGCCGGAAGAAATGGAGAAACTGCGCGTCCAGTTTTTGGAGGGGGCCCGGCAGAAGAAGATCGCCGAAAAGAAGGCCGAGAAACTCTACGAGCTCATTCAGAAATTTGCGGGCTACGGGTTCAACAAGTCTCACGCGGCCGCGTATGCGGTCGTCTGCTATCAAACCGGCTATCTCAAAGCTCATTATCCGACCGAGTTCATGGCCGCCCTGATGACGAGCGATATGGGCAATCAGGACAAGATCGTCGGCTATTTCACCGAATGCCGCGATCTCGGTATCAAGGTCCTGGGCCCCGACGTGAACGAAAGTCAAAAGAATTTTGCCGTCGTGGACGGGGCCATTCGGTTCGGGCTGGCGGCCATCAAGAACGTCGGAGAAGGCGCTGTGGATTCCGTCCTCGCCATTCGGAATGCAAGCGGGCCCTTTACATCGTTCTTTGATTTTTGCCGGCGGGTCGATCTCCACAAAGTGAACAAGCGGATGCTCGAAGGACTGATCAAGGCAGGCGCCTTCGATTCGCTTGGCGCGAAACGGTCCCAATTGATGGCCATGCTCGATCAGGCCATCGAAGACGGGGCCGCGGCGCAACGGGAGCGCGAGATGGGCCAGACGAGCATCTTCGGCGAGGCCTTCAATGGCAGCGGATCCGCGCAGGCGCATGTGGAGGCCGCCCTCCCCAATGTACCCGAATGGGATCAGGCACAACGGCTCAAATACGAACGCGAACTGACGGGCTTTTACATCACCGCCCATCCGCTTGCCCGCTATGAAGCGACGATCCATGCGCTGGCTACGGCGACGACTGGCGGAATCACGGAGCTGGCCGACGGCAAGGAAGTGCGCCTTTGCGGCATCATTGCGACGGTCAAATCCATGCTCACCAAAAAAGGCGACCGCATGGCGTACCTCACGCTGGAGGATCTCCAAGGGACGGTGGAGGTCATTGTGTTCCCCGATCTCTTCAAGGCCGTCGGCGATCTGATTGCGCCCGAACGCTTGATTCGAGTCACAGGCACCATCGATCGTGGCGACAAAGGCACCAAGATCCGCGGTACAAAAATCGAACCACTGGCCGACGTACAGACCCAGACCATCAAACGGATTCATATACGTCTGGCCGCGAGGCCCGAGGTGAAGGATCAACTCCCCCGCTTGCTGGATGTTTTCAAGCGGCATCCCGGCACGACGGCCGTATCCCTCACTTTTCGGACCGACGGGGCCCTCGAAGCCGATACCGCGCCTCTCCCCCATCTCACTGTCCGCGCGACTGAGCACTTCGTCGCAGATGTTGAAGAAGTGCTAGGCAAAGGGGCCCTCTCTCTGGTATCGTAGCCCACCGAGATCAGGGAAGGGCTGGAGACCATCTCTATGCGCGACTACCTTGAGTTTGAAAAACCGCTCCGCGAGGTCGAGGAAAAGATCGAAAAACTCGCCCCGTCGGGAGGGGGGAAATCCGGCGCCCAGGACGAAATCCGCAAGTTGCGGATGAAACTGGCCCAGCTCGAGCACGAATTGTATGGAAAATTGACCCCCTGGCAGCGGACGCAACTGGCCCGACATCCCCAGCGCCCCAGCACGCTCGACTATATCGGAGAAATCTTCCGCGACTTTCTTGAATTCCACGGCGACCGCTCGTTCGGCGACGATCGCGCCATCGTCGGCGGCTTCGCTCGCTTCAACGATCGATCGGTCATGGTCATCGGGCATCAAAAAGGCAAGACGCTCAAAGAACGGATGCAGCGCAACTTCGGCATGCCGAACCCGGAAGGCTATCGAAAAGCCCTGCGGCTCATGAAGATGGCCGAGAAGTTCGGCCGCCCCATCGTGACGTTCATCGACACGCCCGGCGCCTATCCGGGCATCGGCGCGGAGGAACGCGGTCAGGCCGAAGCGATCGCCCGCAACCTGTATGTGATGTCGCGGCTCACCGTACCCATCATCTCGATCGTCATCGGCGAGGGCGGCAGCGGTGGCGCATTGGCTCTCGGCGTGTCAGATCGGATTCTGATGCTCGAGCACGGTGTCTATTCCGTCATTTCACCGGAAGGCTGTGCCGCAATCCTCTGGGATGATCCCGCCAAGGTCCCGGATGCGGCGGCCGCCCTCAAGATGACGGCCCACGATCTGGTGGACTTGCATATCGTCGACGAAGTGATTCCTGAACCGCTCGGCGGGGCCCATCGTGAACCGAAAGCCGTCTCCGATCGGGTCGCCAAAGCGCTCACCAACCAACTCTTTCAACTCACCGATCTCCCCCTCGATCAATTACTGGCCCAGCGCGATCGCAAGTACCGTCGCATCGGTGCCGTAAGCGGACTCGAGCTCAGCGCCAATTGATCGACCTCATTCTTGGACGTCGCTTGCACCGACGGGTGTCCCTTTCGGCCCTCCACGGAAATGGTCTTCTCATTGACAGCCCGCCTCAGACTGTTATGATCAGCGACAGAAGAAGAAACCCCTGAGTGTTTCCCTGGGGAGGGGGCGTTTGCCGGGACTCCATGGAGCAGCGAAAATTTCAGCGATTCTCTGACAACTCTCACGTCGTGTTCACCGGTGAAACCATCAAGGGAGCAGGCCGGCTGGACAATCTCTCTCTCGGCGGTGCCGCCATCCTGAGTGACCTGGCCGTTCCACGAGGTGAGTACCTGACCCTGATGATCACGTTTCCCACGCAAGCCGGTGGCATCGAGATCGACCTGGCACCCGTTCGCTGGGTGAAGGACGGAAGCTTCGGCGTGGAATTCATTCGGATGTCGCCCGGCTCGCAGCAACGTCTGAAACAATATTTGGCCACCCTGGAAGGCGCTTCGTCGGACGCCGCCTAGCCGGCGGTTCAGCTCGCTCCATCATCGGCTTTCAGACCCTTCGGCCGTACGCCCGCCAGAAAGCATTCGGCGGTGTGATCATTGACCATCCCCACCGCCTGCATGAACGCATACATGATCGTGCTCCCGACGAACCCAAAGCCGCGCTGTTTGAGATCTTTCGAGAGCTGATCGCTTTCGCGAGTGCTCGCGGGAATTTCGGACGCCTGCCTCCAACGATTGACGATGGGTCTGCCGCCGACGAACTGCCACACGTACGCATCAAATGACCCGAACGCACTCTGGACGGCAAGGAATGCCCGAGCGTTGGTGACCGCCGCATCGATTTTCAAGCGGTTGCGGATGATCCTCGTGTCGCGCAACAACGCCGCTTTTTTCGTTCGGTCGAAGCGAGCCACCTTCACGGGGTCGAAACCGGCCAACGCCCGGCGATACCCGTCGCGTCGCCGCAAAATGGTGTCCCAGCTCAGCCCTGCCTGCGCTCCCTCCAATATCAACATCTCGAACAGCAGGCGATCCTGATGCACGGGTCTTCCCCACTCCGTGTCGTGGTATCGGATCATGTGCAGCGTGGCTCCCGCCCACGTGCAACGGCGCTCCTGGGTCATGCTCAGGGCAACGGGTTTGGCGGCCATCAGTTCATTGTATGTCACCGGGGTGTTTGAGACAACGAGCGAGGGCCGCTGGGCATACGATCCGGTGCCTTCCCTAGGTCTCGACATGGACGACGAACATCGGCCTCAGGACAGCTTGTCCGTGTTGCGCAGCGTCCTTTCCGCCTCATGGCGAGGTGCAAAACAGAGCCGAAGTGATGAGATCATGAAAACTGTTGTTGTTCAGCGGGATGAGGCTCCTGCCGCCTGGGTGTCGATTCGGTATGGTATGTGCTTCCTTCTATCGTTTGATGTACCGAGTTGAATGCTTACGGACGAGCGATCACATGACACAAGGAGGGTGACCATGAAATCGCCAACACTGCCGGTCTGTATGACCATATGCGTCCTTGCCGCCTGCAGCCATACGATTCCTGAAACCGCCTCGAAACCGTCGGTGCCGCCTCAGTTGGGCAAAACGCCGCCGGTGATCCAACCACTCAGCGCCAGTCAAAAACAGGCTCAGGCTCCCGAGTCATTGTTACCAGTCACGCTCACTGCCGATTTCACGCCGGTACAGAAGACGATCCAAGCGGCATTACCCGAGCGCTTCAACGAAGAAGGCCACCCGCTCGGCAACGATTATCACTGGCGGTTCATCCGAGAGGGCGAGCCGCAAGTGCAGATTCAAGACGGGTTGGTTAAATATCACGCCACGTACCGCGGAGACATCGAATCCACGGCGGCCCGCGCCTGCCGGCTCGATCCCCTGTACACCGTGCTCGAGGGAACGGGGCGACTCATGCTGCGCGAACAGGACCAGGGATTACTCGTCACCATGAGCGACCCTCAGAGTTCGTTTAGCCTCAAGCCGGAAAGCGACACGAAATGTAACATGTTCAACATGCCCGTGCAGGACCAGCTCGCCGAACTGTTCAAACAAGAAGCCGTGAAGCAGCAGGTCGCTCACTCGATCGAGCAGGCGGGCTACTTTATTCCGTTGAATCTGGTCTGGGATCGGCTACAAGAGCCGATGCCGGTCGGATCGACCAGCAACAAACTCTGCTTGTACGGAAAAGCCAAAGACTTTTCGATTGGATCGATAAAAGGCCCGGCTCAGAATACGACGATCACCGGCGTGGCACGACAGACGCCGGTCGCGATCTATCAGACCCCCTGTCAGAAGGCGAACGTGTCGCCCCTAAAGATCCAGATGGACAACACGGCGACGGCGTTCCAGGAAGGGCAACCGTATAAAGTACTGCTGACCGTGCCGGTTCCCTACGCCGTGCTGAATCAACAGCTCCAGGACCGGCTCTATCATCAGGAGGCACAGCTCCCGACGACGTTGGGCAGCACGATCGTGATCGAGCGCGTCATCGCCTCGGATGTCAATGGCCGGACGCTGCTTGCCGTCGACACCAGCGGCGACGTCAAGGGCACGCTGTATTATTGGGGGACGCCGCAGTTGGAACACGAGGGGAACATCATTATGATCCCCGATCTCCAGATGGCCAATGAAACCAAGATCGCACTCGAGGAAATCAAATCAGGCTATTGGCAGATGGTGAACGACGAGTTGCAACCACGCTTGCGTCAAGCCTCGACCATCGACTTGGCACAGCGGATCAGTACCATGAAACAGGCCCTGAGCGGGCAACACAAGTCGGGCGCGTTGGCCATGGATCTGTTGTTGGCCAAACAGGAGGCCGGACAAGTCATGAGCACCAAGGACGCCTTGGTTGCCGACGTGCTTCTCGAAGGTACCGCGAGTGCGTCGGGACGGCTGCCCATCAAGCAGGCGTCGCGAACGGACGTCATGCAACCGGCCCCGGTTGATAGAGCGGCCTCCAGCGACACACCCCGGGCAAGCGACAAGTTCGCGACACCGACAGACAAATCAACAACCATGGAACGGCAACCGAAGGAGGCCCGCGTTCCCGAGGAGGAACGCCGGTGAACGAACGTCTGGCCGTGGCCTGAGAAATACAGACGCGGCCAGAGCTTTTCTGGCTTTTACATAAAGAGTTCTTGCAGGCTGTTCAAAAGGCCCGGCCGGCAAGGCCGCAGCGAACGAGAAGGCGAGGCGTACGCTGTTCGGTACGCTGAGCCTTTAAGTGACGCGAGAACGCAGCCGCCGGGTCCTTTTCAACAGCCTATTCTCTACCAGGCGTAGGCTTCCGGGGCCGGTCCACCCGGCCCCGGAAACAGGTCATCCAGCCGCTTCAACGTCTCTTGTCCCAGCGACAGCGTCATGACCCGCATCGTGTTCACCAGTTGCTCGAGTGTTCGGGGACCGATGATCGGAGACGTCACCGCCGGTTGGTGCAGCAACCACGCGAGGGCCACGTCCGCCGGCCGCTCACCGAGTTCTCGGCAGAGTTGCTCGAACGCTTCGAGTTTGGACCGCTGCTTCTGGATGTCCTGTTGAACGTCTGGATCGGCACGACGTCCGACGGTTGCCGGGGTCAACGCCCCCGCCAGCAACCCTCGGGCCAGAGGACTCCAGGGAATGAGGCCAATCCCATAGGCCGCGCAGGCCGGAATGACTTCCAGTTCCACCGTTCGTTCCGTCAGGTTGTAGAGGCTCTGCTCGGACACGACGCCGAGAAAATGACGGCTACGGGCCAGTTCCTGCGCCTGGGCCAGCTGCCATCCCGCAAAATTGCTGGTGCCGACGTACAGAATCTTGCCTTCTCGCACCAACTGCTCCATCGCCTGCCAGATCTCCTCCCAGGGGGTGTTCCGATCGACGTGGTGCATCTGATAGAGATCGATGCGGTCGGTCTGCAGGCGCCGCAGGCTCGCTTCACAGGCCTGTGTAATATGCAGCGCCGAGAGCCGCGACTGATTGGGCCAATCCCCCATGCGGCCGTAGACTTTCGTTGCCAGCAGCACCTTCTCACGTCGGCCGCCGCCTTGGGCGAACCAGCGGCCGATAATCTGTTCGGTCCATCCCTCGCCGACTTTCCAACCATACACGTTGGCCGTATCAAAAAAATTCAGGCCGAGCTCGAGGGCCCGATCCATGATGGCAAAGCTGTCCGCTTCCGTCGTCTCAGGCCCAAAATTCATGGTGCCGAGGCACAGGCGGCTGACCTTGACGCCCGATCGACCGAGTTGGATGTACTGCATGGACGCGCTCCTCTGATGTTCTACACTCCGATGGTCTCGATTCGTCGGAGTTCATCCGGTGTGAGGGTGAATCGGTCGGCTCGCAGGTCGTCCGCCATGTGTTGAGGGTTCGTGGTGCCGGTGAGCGGCACCATCCCCATCTGCATGGCGAAACGAAACACCACCTGAGCCACACCCGTCTCGTACTTTTGAGCCATCGCCCGAATCGCCGGATCCATGAAGACTTCCCGATTGGCCGTCAGGAGGGAGAAGCCTTGATACACCATGCCATGCGTCCGACAGAGATCGCGCACCGCTTTGTCCCAGCCGAAGGCCGCGTAACAGCGGTTCTGCACCAGCATCGGCCGATGTGTGGCTCGCTCGCACAAGAGCGACAGTTGACTGGCCGACACGTTGCTGATCCCGATCACCTTCGTCCTGCCGCTCGCGTACAAGGCCTCAAGGGCCGCCCACACCTCCCAGTCCTCCGGTCCGAGCCCACCACGATGGTACGGACCGTGGAGGACATAGGAATCGAGCCGGTCGGTGTGGAGGTGGGCCAGCGAGGACTCAAAGGATTGCCTCACCTGGATGGTGATCGTGGCATTGACGTCATAGGGAGTTCGGTGGTCTTGTCCGTTCGCGGGAGTGAATTTGGTTTGGAGAAACAATTTCTCGCGTGTCACACCCTGCTCTGCCAGGCGGAGTAACGCCTCTCCTACGAGCGATTCGTCGTAATGGATGAGCTGGTTCGCGGTATCGATCGCGGTAAACCCCGCGCCGACGGCCTCGAGCACGAGCCGCGTCGTGGCCTCCTTTTTCCATGCGGTGCCGTACATGAACGCGGGCATCGTCACCCCGTTATAGGTCGTCATTGCCATCGCGAGATATACTCCGCCTCGAGACTCACCTGAGGCACCGCGTTCACGGCGGTTCCCCACCATACACAGTTCTCTGTCGCGGTCTCAACGTCAGAATTGGTATGGTGCGACCATGGACCCGGAGAGTCTGGTGGTAGAATTGCGCCTCACCTATCGGTATGCCACGCAACATCCCTGGGTCGTCCAGGCGGTGAATGGATTTCTCTCGGCCTATTTCATGGACCAACCGGGCTTTCGTGTCCAACGACATTTCGACGAACTGGAGTCGGGCATGCATGTCTGGCTCTGTGAAGTCCCCGCCCCGACGACCATGAGCCGGCTGTTGCGGCGACTCAAAGCCGACATCCCGCCTTTCCGTCATACGGAAGTTCAGGGGACCAGTGGCCGACGACCGCAGTATCTCATCGACGCTCCCGAATCAGCATCCGCGAGCGAGGCTCTCGACGAGAGGATTTCCCCGTAGACGTGTTCAAACGCCGGGAGAAGAGTATACTGAGAAAGGCGGAGGTCTGTGCGATGCCTCGTGTGCTCGTGCTCGGTGCAGGCAAGATCGGCTCACTCGTGGCCTGCCTCCTTTCTCAGCATGGCAAGTACGACGTTCACCTCGGCGACGTGACGCTTGAGACTCCGAAGCATTTGGTGGAGGATTTGGGACTGACGCGAGTCACGCCGGCCGTCCTCGATGTGCGCCACCCCGAAACCATCGCCAGCTATGTGACTGCGCATCCCGTCGACGCCATCGTTTCGAGCCTGCCCTATTTTTGCAATCCGACGGTTGCAGGCCTCGCGCTGAAGCACGGCTGTCATTACTTCGATCTCACGGAAGACGTCGAGGTCACCGATCAGATCCGCGCAATGAGTGAGGGCGCCGCGCATGCCTTTGTGCCTCAATGCGGCCTGGCCCCCGGCTTCATCAGCATCCTCACGCACGATCTGATGACGCATTTTGAGACGTTGGACCATGTCAAAATGCGCGTCGGGGCGTTACCGGTGCACCCGAGCAATGCCCTGAAGTATTCCCTTACCTGGTCGACCGACGGCCTGATCAACGAATATGGCAACCTCTGCTATGGCATCGAAGGGGGGATCAAGATCCCCCTGCAACCCCTGGAAGGCTATGAGACGATCGAACTGGATGGGCTGCTGTATGAGGCCTTCAACACCTCGGGAGGCCTGGGCACCTTAGCCGACAGTTCTGTCGGCCGGGTGAACACGATGAATTACAAGACTCTGCGCTACCCCGGCCACTGTGAAAAAATCCAATTCTTGATGAAGGACCTGCGGCTCAATGAAGACCGCCGGACGCTCAAGCGAGTCCTGGAGCATGCGATCCCACAGACCTTGCAGGACGTCGTGCTCATGTATGCCTCCGTGACCGGCACAAAACAGGGTGAATTTTTTGAGGAGAGTTACGTCAAGAAAGTGTATCCGCAATGCCTCAAAGGCAAACTATGGTCGGCCATCCAGGTCACGACGGCCTCCAGCGTCTGCTGCGTCATGGATCTCGTGCTCGCACAGCCTCACGCTCGGGGCTTCGTCACACAGGAATCCATTCTCCTAAAAGACTTTCTCAGCAACGATTTTGGAGTGTACTACCGATGAGTACCGTGCAGGCCGCGCTCAGGGCGCTCGGCATCCAGGCCGTCAATGCGGGTGGCAGTACGGGCAAGCAATGGTGGTCGGACTCTGCGGCCGGAGGCTTAATTCAGTCCATCAATCCGGCAACCGGTGAAGCCATTGCCGCCGTCCGCTCCTGCACCGCCCAGGACTATGAGCATATCGCCACGCACGCTCGCGATACCTTCACGACCTGGCGCATGGTGCCCGCCCCGAAGCGGGGCGAGCTCGTGCGCCTGATCGGGCAAGCCTTGCGCGAGAAGAAGGATCAGCTCGGCACGCTCGTCTCGCTCGAGGTGGGAAAGATCAAAGCCGAAGGCGACGGTGAAGTGCAAGAGATGATCGACATGGCCGATTTCGCCGTGGGGCAGTCCCGCATGCTCTACGGCGCCACGATGCCGTCCGAGCGAGCGGCGCACCGCATGAGCGAGCAGTGGCATCCCTTGGGACCGGTCGGCGTCATTACGGCGTTCAACTTTCCGGTGGCGGTCTGGGCGTGGAATGCGTTTCTGGCAGCCATCGCCGGGGACACCGTCATTTGGAAACCGTCGCCCAAAGCCCCGCTGTGCGCCGTCGCGGTGCAACATCTCTGCAACCAGGTCATGGAGCAACAGGGATATTCAGGTATATTTTCCTTGTTCATCACCGAGCAACCGTCCCTGGCCGAGACGATGGTGTGTGACCCTCGTCTGCCGCTCATCTCCTTCACCGGCTCCGTCCCCGTCGGCCGCCACGTCGCCGCCCTGGTGGGCCGGCGTCTGGGCAGGACCCTGCTTGAACTGAGCGGCAACAACGCCGTCATCGTCGATGAAAGCGCGGACATGGAGCTCGCGGTGCGGGCCATCGTGTTCGGGGCGGTCGGCACCGCCGGGCAGCGTTGCACGACCACCCGGCGGGCGCTGGTTCATGAGGCCTGCGCCGATGAGCTGCTCGACCGATTAGTCAAGGCCTATAAGCAGGTGCGCATCGGCAATCCACTGGATGGGGACGTCTTGCTCGGCCCGCTCATTGATCACGTCGCCGTCGAGACCTACCGGGCCGCGATCGACGAAATCAAGAAGGAAGGCGGCGAGATTGTGTATGGCGGCAACGTGCTGAATCGCCCCGGCTACTTCGTCGAACCGACGATCGTGCGCGCGCAGCCTCAGTGGCCGCTCGTGCAACGGGAAACCTTTGCGCCGATTCTCTATGTGATGACATTTCGCACGCTCGACGAAGCGCTGACCCTGCAAAACGGGGTGCCCCAAGGCTTGTCGTCAGCGATGTTCACCAATAATTTGCGGCACGGCGAGCGGTTTTTGTCCGCGGCCGGCAGTGATTGCGGCATTGCCAATCTCAACATCGGCACCTCCGGCGCCGAAATCGGCGGGGCCTTCGGCGGCGAAAAGGAGACCGGTGGCGGCCGGGAGGCCGGATCCGATGCCTGGAAAGCCTATATGCGGCGACAGACGAACACAGTCAATTGGGGCACCGACTTGCCGTTGGCGCAAGGCATCAAGTTCGGCGCCTAGCCGCGCCGTGATGCGCGGCCAATCTCAGATTGCACATCTCAGATTTCAAATTAACAAGGTCGGTCCTGCGGAGACAAAAAATGGATACGAATCGAGAATTGGACGGATTGCTGGAACGGATGGTCACCGAATACGTGGCGCGCAATCGCGCCGCCAAAATTCTGCGGGGCCTGCTCGAGGAGGCCGGCATCGGATTCTACCCGGTGGTCGACCACGTCACGTTGCGCACGCTCGACATCGACCGGCGCGCGCAGCAGTTTGTCTCACTGGGCTATGCTTACGATGAGACGCTTCAGTATGACGATTGGTACGCCAAGGTGTATCGAAAGACCGGGTATCCGGCTCTCTTCGTGGACCAGGCCTACACCGATGCGCGAGGGAAGACGAGCATCATCCCGGGGTGGGTCGCCGCGTTCGGCGACCAGGTCTTTCACCATGTGGCCGTACGAGTGGAAGACATCGACCGGGCGGTTGCCCGGCTCAAGAGCAACGGGGTGGAGTTTGCCGGCACGGTCGTGGGACCAGCCGGCGGGCAGCTGCGTCAGATCTTTTCAGCGCCAGAATTGGTGGATGGCCGGCCCTTCACGGTGCTCGAGCTCGCGGAGCGGCATCGGGGTTATCAGGGATTTCTCCCGCCGCAAGCCGACAGTCTGATGAAGTCGACCGCTCCGCGCTGAGGAATCAGAGGCGATTCGGCGAAGCCTGTGCCGGCGCGTCCGCCGTTTGTAAGAAGGCCGGTCCTTGGATCGGCAGCCGGATCTCAAATGTCGTGCCCTTGTCCGGTTCGCTTTCCACGCTAATACGCCCCCCATGCATGTCGACGACGTCCTTCACGATCTTCGTCCCGAGGCCGGTGCCGCCCGTCTTGCTGCTGATGAGCCGGTTCGTGAACAACCGGTCACGAACTTCAACGGGCATGCCCTTCCCCGTGTCGGCAACCCGTAGCTGGATGAAATCGTCGCCGTCCCTGTGAGACCCGCTGATCGTAACGAGGCCGTGAGGCGGCACCTCCGGAATGGCGTTGTTGACCAAATTGTAGAGCATTGAATGGAGCCGCGCTTCATCGCCCGCGATGGCCGGCAACGTATGAAGTCCGTCGAGGACCAGCTTGACCTGTCGCTGCTGGGCCGCCGAGCGTAAGGACTTCACGACACTCTCCGCGATCTTTCCCAGCAGGCAGGCTTCGAACTTCTGCGAAACGCGCGTCAGCGCAGCATAGTCCGCGATCGCTTTCATACGGTCCTGGATGCGCCGGGAGGTGTTCCGGAACATGGCGAGCACCTCCTCGCAGGCGGAATGACTTTGCTCTGCGCGGGCCCGCTCCATGGTGGGAAGATGCCGGAAGACGTCGTCGATTTCTTCCGCCAGCAGGTCGGTGCCCGCGACGAGCGGCATGAGCAGATTCTTGACGTCGTGTGTGATTTCGCCCATCAGCCGTGTCATTTCCACCCGCTGGCCCAATCG
This sequence comes from Nitrospira sp., assembly GCA_035281245.1. GTDB lineage: Bacteria > Nitrospirota > Nitrospiria > Nitrospirales > Nitrospiraceae > Nitrospira_C. The sequence continues at coordinate 120,561 of DATEEH010000112.1, read as the reverse complement.
ATCGGTGATCACCGACACGGTCTGATCGATCTGCCCCTGTTCGAACGGTTTCGTGATGAAATCGACGGCGCCTTCCTTCATGGCCTCGACGGCCAGCCGGATCGTCCCATAGGCGGTGACGACAACCACCGGAAGATTCGGCCATCGTTTTCTGATCCGTTTGAGCGCGTCAATGCCATTGAGACGGGGCATCGAGACGTCCAAAAACGCCAGGTCCAGGGCATGCGCTTCAACCGCGGCCAAGGCCGCCTGGCCATCACCGGCCGTCACCACTTCGTGCCCGAGCCAGCGCAGCCGTTCCGACAAACTCATCCTGATGTCGGCGTCATCATCGGCGACCAGTATGCGAATGCCCATAGGAGTCCCTCCTTGCCAGCGGTAGTTCAGCAAGAAATGCGCCATTTGATGGCCTCATGGATTTACTTGTATTTGCAGAAAAAAGCGCCGAAAACCCGTTGTGAATTGGATCCGTTTAGACAAGGGCAGGATCAAAATAGATACGCTACCCCATGTCCTTCAAGACGTGCTCGGGATTCCGTTCGCGGCTGATGCTTTTCATCAAGGCATCCTGAAAGAGCACGACCACTCGTCCACGCTGATCCTTGACGACCATGGAAGCCGACGGCGCCTTGAAGGTCACAGGATCGCCTTCGAGCCACGAACTACAACTGAAAGGCAATAGATCGAGCACCGTTTCCACCCGGTATTCATGACGCAAGCGGTATTGCAGCACATCGAACTGCAACCGGCCGACCGCCGCCACGAGGGACTCCAAATCATTCAAGCTGCGCATGATCTGTACCGTGCCTTCCTGGGCCATCTGCTCCATCCCCTTGTCGAAGGCTTTGCGCTTGCCGACGTCGGTCGGCCGGATGCGCGCGAAGATTTCAGGTTGAAATTGCGGCAGCGGCTTGAACGCAAATCCGCCGGTGACCGAAATGGTGTCGCCGATCGCAAAGACACCGGGATTGATGATACCGATGATGTCTCCCGGAAATGCTTCCTCGACCGTGCTCCGTTCCTGGGCCACGAGGCTGTGCGGCCTGGACAGTCGAACGTCGCGGCCCAACCGATGATGCTTGACGACCATGTCGCGTTCGAAGCGGCCGGAACAGACGCGGAGAAACGCCGTGCTGTCGCGGTGCTTGGGGTTCATGTTGGCTTGGAGTTTGAACACATACGCGCTGAAGGGGTGTTCGATCGGATCTATCACCAGCTCGCTTCCATTATCGCCGTCGGCCGGCCGTGCGGCCGGAGGGGGTGCCAGGCGCACGAAGGCGTCGAAAAAACTTTCGACGCCGAAGTTGGTGAGTGCCGAGCCAAAAAATACAGGTGTCACGTCGCCCGCCAAAAATTGTTCTTGCGAGAACGGATTACCCGCGATCGACAGCAATTCCAAATCATGGTGGACTTGCGTCATCACATCCGCAGAGGCGCGCCCGCTGGCGGGCAAGTCCGCCAGCGGCATCGTCTGCACGTCGACTTTCGTGGCACCGCCGTGTGCGGTTTTGCTGAACAGCGCAACACGGTCCTCATCCCGCGTGATGATGCCCACAAAGTCGCTGCCGGATCCGATTGGCCAGTTCACGGCGCTGGCATGAATCGTCAATGCCTGTTCCACTTCGGTCATCAAGTCCAGGGGAGACCGACCCGGCAGATCCATCTTGTTCACGAACGTCAGCACGGGAATGCGGCGCAGCCGGCACACGGCAAAGAGCTTTCGCGTCTGGGCTTCGACACCCTTGGCGGCATCGATGACCATGATCGCGCTGTCTGCGGCCGTCAGCGTCCGATAGGTGTCTTCCGAAAAATCCTGGTGTCCCGGCGTATCAAGCAGATTGATCACGGCATCTTTATACGGAAACTGCATGGCTGAGGCCGTAATGGAAATGCCCCGCTCCTGTTCCATGCCCATCCAGTCAGAGGCCGCGGTCTTTCCCCCTTTGCGCCCTCGCACCATCCCCGCGGTGCGGATCAAGCCCGAATAGAGGAGGAGCTTTTCGGTCAGGGTGGTCTTCCCGGCATCCGGATGACTGATGATGGCAAAGGTCCGGCGTTTTGCCGTCGCTGCCGCCACTTCACTCTGTTCTGATGACACCGAGCGCATGATCCGCGCAGCATACCACAGTGGACGACCGAGTCGAGAGCAACCCATGCCGCCGTGGCCATGTTGACACCCTCCTCCACCTAAGGGTCGTGGACTAGGTCGACACCTGGTTGTGCTCGGCCGCATGGCTTCCTACAGTGAATGTATTAGGACGGAGGTCGACATGAACGTCGTGCTGGTGCATCCCGGTCCGCTCATGTATACGAAAATTTATCTTCGGCTGGAGCCGCTCGGTTTAGAACTCGTCGCCTCGGCGGCACGGACGCTCGGCCATCGCGTGACGTTGCTCGACCTGCAGGTGGAATCGCATGCCGACTACGTCCGTCTCCTCCATGAGCAGCACCCCGACGTCGTGGGATTTTCGTGCAATTATCTGGCGAACGTGCCGGAGATCGTCAATCTCGCCAAATTGACGAAACGGCTGCGTCCGGCCTGTCGCGTCTTCGTCGGAGGTCACAGTGCGTCCTTCGTCGCAGACGCCTTTCTCGGCCATGCGGAAGGGGCCATTGATTGCGTCCTGAAGGGGGAAGGAGAACCCGTCATCGGACCGCTGCTCGCGGCGCTCTCCGATGGCAAGCCCGGTCAAGTACCAGGTGCCGTGACGCCGGCCGGCGAAGGACCGCCGGTGCGGATGCTCGAGCACCTCGACGATCACCATCCGGCTCGCGACTTGCTTCGCCATCGGCGCAAATACTTCATCGGTGTCCTCGATCCTTGCGCCTCGATTGAATTTACTCGCGGTTGTCCTTGGGACTGTTCGTTTTGCAGCGCGTGGACGTTCTACGGGCGCAACTATCGTGTCCGAAGCCCCGAGGCGATCATCGACGATCTCAGTCGCGTGCATGAGCCGGGAGTGTTCATCGTCGACGATGTGGCATTCATTCAAGCCAAACAGGGCATGGCCATCGGCGAGGCGATCGCGCGGCGTGGCATCCACAAGCAGTACTACTTGGAAACGCGGGGCGACGTGCTCCTGCGGAACAAGGAGGTGTTTCGCTTCTGGAAGACTCTTGGACTCGCGTACATGTTCATCGGCATCGAAGCCATCGATGAAGAAGGCCTGGCCCTTCATCGGAAACGCATTACGCTCAGCAAGAACTTCGAGGCCCTCGACTTTGCACGGTCGCTGGGCATCACCGTGGCGATCAATTTGATCGCCGATCCCTCGTGGGATCGCCGTCGGTTCGAAGTGGTGCGGCAGTGGTGTTTGGAGATTCCCGAAATCGTCAACATCAGCGTCAATACGCCGTATCCGGGAACCGAGACGTGGCATACGGAAGCGCGGCGGATCACCACCCGTGATTACCGGCTCTACGATATCCAGCACGCCGTGCTGCCGACTACCCTGCCCCTGCCGGATTTTTACGAAGAACTGGTCAAGACGCAGCGGGTGTTGAATACCAAACACCTGGGATGGACGGCGCTGAAGTCGACGGCCCGTCTCGCCGCAAGCCACTTGCTACGCGGTCAGACGAATTTCGTGAAGATGCTGTGGAAGTTCAACAGCGTGTACAACCCTCAGCTGCAGCTCGACGATCATGCACGGCCGGTGACCTATGAGATGCCCTTGCCTCCCGAGCCGGTCACCGGCATCGCACCGCACCTGTTGTACATCCATCGCGGCCAGGGCCGGGCGGGCCGGGTATTGGACGACGCGACCGAGCAATTCGTCGAGGCGACCCGCATGAGGAACACCGCCTAGCGCGGATCCGGCCGCTCGCTGTCACGAGGTCGGGCGATGCTCGGCCTGACCCTGCCACAGCATGTCGTAGCCCAATTCTTTCGTGTCCGCGCACATGGCGGCCAGGGCGGAAAATTTGTTCGCAAACAGTTCATTGGCGTGAGATCGCTCGTGATCGTCGAACGACCGCCAATAGGTTACGATCACATAATGATCATCCGCGGTGTCGGATGCCGACAACGATCCCTCCTCGGACACGAATCCTGAGAAGCGAAATACCTGCCCGGCGAGAAAACCGCCTTTGTCTCCTCCATACGTCTCCTTGACGACGCTGCAGAGCTCACCCACAGCCACCTCGATGTCCTCGAACGTGACGCCGGGCTTCAAGGTGACGGTGTTGAACAACATCTTGGCCCCGAACGGAACAGTAATAGGTCCAAACATGTCTCCTCCATGACAGATTGCGCCGCCGGATCGCCTGAGCGCATGGCAAATCTCAAATCTCAGATCTCAAATATTTCGCTCATTGAGGCCCACTGGCGGCCTATGTATGAGCGCGTGCCACCCGGCGGTCGCCGACACCGAGTCGAAGGGCTTCGATGTCCAACTCGTGTTCGAGCCGGTGCAACACGTCGTCACTGATCGTACCGTCGTTGCGCAGCCCGATCAGCGCCACGCGTTCGGCGGTGATCGTCTCATGGCGTAACCGTTGGAATGCCTCCACGGCCTCGGCCGCACACTCGGGGGCGATCGCACCGTTGCCCGCGAATCGCTCTCGACGCCGGACATAGTGGACTCGGAGCCGCTCGACCTGCTCGGGAGATGACCAGGACTGTTCCGCCAATTCCTCCAACCGCTTCAACGCCACCGTCGCAGCGCGTTCACGAGCCAGCATTTCCTCGCGTTCGAGCTCTCGATCGTCCTCCAGACGCAATGCGCGGATCAGGGGGGCCAGCGAGAGTCCCTGCAGGACCAGCGTGGCAAGGATCACTGAAAAGCTGATCAAAATGATTTCCGCTCGGAACGGCAGCGGCGCTCCTGAGCCCGTGGTCACTGGCAGCGCCAGCGCCGCGGCGAGCGTGACAATCCCGCGCATGCCGGTCCACCCGATGAGAAAGATATTCGGCCACGCCGGCAGCGGATCGCGTCTCCGAAGGGCCGGACTGATCCACCGGGGGATCAGCGCAGCCAGCGGCACCCATCCAAGGCGGACCACGATGGCCGTGAGGCTGATCAGGGCGCCGGTCAACACCAGCGGGCCAACCCGATCAGCGGATACTTCCTGACGCAGGGCGCCGAGTTGCAACCCGATCAGAATGAAGATAAACCCGTTCAAGACGAACACGAGCAGATCCCAGACGGCGCGTCCCTGCAGCCGGGTCATCGGCGAGACGGCCGCGCTGAAGTGCTGTCGTAACCACAAGCCTCCGGTCACGCAGGCCAGCACCGCCGATACGTGGGCCTGCTCTCCGAGCACCCAGGCCACATAGGGCGCGAGCAACGTGATGGCGATCTCCGTGAAGGTATCCTGGGTGATGCACAAGGCCCAGCGCGTCGCCATGCCCACGGCAAGCCCGATCGCCACTCCGCCAAGCCCTGCAAACACGACCTGCAGCATCGTCGGTCCCAAGGCCACGGTGCCACCCACCGCTGCTCCGACTGCCGCCCGGTAGAGGATCAACGCCGTCGCATCATTGACGAGGCTCTCGCCCTCGAGAATCGTGACGACCCGGCGGGGAATCCGTAGCCGCCTGGCAATCGCGGTGGCGGACACCGCATCGGGGGGTGAGACGATGGCGCCCAAGGCAATGGCTTCCGCCCAGCCCATGCCGGGCAGGAGCAGACGCGCGACACATGCCACGGCCGCCGTGGTTGCCAGCACGAGGCCGATTGCCAACAGCGAGATCGGACGAAGGTTGTATCGAAACTCCCGCCAGGAGGTGAAGTAGGCGGCCGCCCACAGTATCGGCGGCAGAAATACCAGGAACACCAGATCGGGTTTTAACGTCACGACCGGTAGCCCTGGGACCAGCCCTAATGTCAATCCGCCGATGACGAGAAGGATCGGATAGGGAATGACGAGTTTGTGGGCGAGCGTCGTAAGGGCGAGCACGACACCGAGCAGGAGAATGACGACTTCGAGCTGATGTAACCCGTCCATACGCGCAGGTCTCGATTCGTTCGCGCACCGGCTAGGCTACGTGGCGGCGGCATGAGAGTCAAACGGAGGTAAGCTGCGGGCAAGCCTGTCGTTTCGCTGCTCCTGAAACCCTGCATGGAGAGACGCAGATGGCAAGTATCTAGAGCTTGGGCAGCGCGCGCGACCTCTCAAAGGACACTGCGGCATCGAGGAGGACGAAGACGGCCAGCAACAGCAAGAGCACGCCACCGGTTCCCCACCCGTGCGGTGACAAGATCCACGCACTGTTACTGGCTCCGGTCAAGAGGCCGATCACTCCGCACAGACAGCCGAGGGCTGCGGCGATGCGACCGAAAGTCGTCCGTCTGAACCCTGGTTCCATGACACACCTCCCGTGGTTTGCCTCCCTTGGCGCATGCCAGAGGGATCATCGGTGACGATGACGAGGACGCGACATGAATGGGGCGCAGGCTATCGCCTCCGGGGGCCCTTGTCAATTGAGGTGTGTCAGGGCGCCTGTACGGAGATCAGCGCAGCGGAGCTCCACTATCGGGAATCTGCACCGTGATTGAGAGCGCTGGTCCGTTAGGCGCGACCGTGGCCGCAATCTTGTCTCCGGTTTTCAGCCGACCGGAGGCACCTTGTATCTTGGTCTCCGGGGTCACTTTGAGACGTACTTGGTGGCCGGAAATTTCTCTCACGACCAGCTCATCCTCTTCCCAGTACAGCACATCGCCTTTGACCTCAGTATGGGTCGGGCTTGGCGCAGGCTGCGCCCAAGCTGATGCGCCCACACCAGCCATCAGAAGCCACAGAGCGAACACAAGGGTCGTCATAGAGCTAGCCTCCTCCCTAGTTGCAGCCTACAAATGCGGAGGACCCTTGTCAAATGGACGGCTCGGGGGCGGCCGCCCGGAACTGCGGTCGTCAATTTGAGGGAAGGGTCCTACGAAATCTAGGGGTTGGACGAGACGTCAAGCTTGAAAAAACGCGCGATGGTGCCTCTAATGCCCTTGGCCTGAGGCGTGACGACCGCGCCGAACTATTCAGAAGGAACTAAGGAGGCTTCATGAAAGCGTTGATCCATCTTGTCCTGGCCCTGCTCTTGTCCTGGCCTGGTCTCGTCTGGGCTGAAGATGCGCCGCAAGCCGGTTACCGAGGCATTGCGACGCTGTATTACACGCTGATTTGGGGCATCCTCACCTATGGTCTGTGGGACACATTCGGGAAAAAGGCTTTGTACATCGGCGCCCCCGCCATGGCGGTCGTCATATATTTTCTCTTGCCGGCGACCTAAGACTCACAGAGCTTCCGAATTTTTCCGATTTCGGCTATTTTTTTTCGATTTCGGCTATAGTGTTCCCATGTCCCGCCGTTCGCGTCGCCGCCGGTCCCCTCGTCGCGCGAGATCGCGCTTGCGTTTTCTGCGTCGGCGCTATCACGAAGGGCGCGCCTTCTTACGCGCTGTATGGGCCGCTCATCCGGCCATCGGCGTGCCGGTCGTCGCCGCGTTGATCGTTGTGTCTTGGCTGGCCGTGAATTGGCTCTATCATGCGATCAATAAGCCCACTGAGCTGTTGTTCCCGTTAGACAACACGCTGGACAAAGGGCTGGCGGGCACCTGGCGCGAGTACGGCTCGTTATTTCGTGAGCATGCGACCGAGACCATCACCCCCGAACTCCTCGCCGCCCTCGCGCAGGTGGAAGGCAGCGGCAATCCGATCGCACGAACCTACTGGCGTTGGCGCACGTCGTGGAATCCACTCAAGTGGTATCAACCGGCTTCGAGCGCCGTTGGTATGTATCAGATCACCTCCGGCACCTTTCAGGACGCCAAGCGCTATTGCATTCACGATCACGTCGTCGTGGAAGACGGCCCCTGGCACGACGTCCGCTCATGCTGGTTCAACAGTTTCTACACACGAGTGCTTCCGAGCCATGCGATTGAACTGACCGCGGCTTTCCTCGATCGCCAAGTCGTTCAGGCACTCGGGGCGCAGTCAGCCACCCTTCACCGCAAACAGGACCTCGCGGCGATCATCCATCTCTGCGGGGCGTCAGCCGCACAGCTGTATGTGGGTCGAGGGTTTCGACTGGCCCCGCGGCAGCGCTGCGGAGAGCACGAGGTGCGGAGCTACCTGGCCAAGGTGCAAAACGCCAAACAACATTTCGCCCGGCTCGCGGCCCGATCATAAAGCGTAAGCTATGCTTGAGGATTGCCCCTCAAGACTGTGAATGACCGTCCCTGGGCCATGTCCGGCGGCAGACTGGCACAGGCGAGCCTTGATATGGTACGCTGACGTCACACTCGCCGTTCGTTCGTAAGGCAATCACACTCGTGTTCATCATTCGCACAGGACGACTCCTGTTCATTGCACTGTTTCTCGCGTCAGTGACGGTCGCCGGGTGTGCGGCCACAACGCTCCTCTATAATCATGCGGATTGGCTCATCGCCCGTCAGATCGACGGGTACTTCGGACTGACTCGACCGCAAAAAACCTTTGTGTCGTCACGCTTGAGCGCGATCTTGGCGCATCATCGCCACGAAGCCCTCCCCCGCTATGAGGTCGTCCTGCGCCAGGCAAGCGAGCGGGCGGCCGACGGGCTGACAACCGAGGATCTCGAGTGGGCCTTCGCCCAATATGATCAACTGCGAGCCGATCTGTTTGCCCGCTTTGTGTCCGATGGAACGGAATTCGTCAGGCAGGTGAACGATCCGCAAGTATCGAGGCTCAAGCAGGCGTTACAAACCCGGCTCGCACGTGATGAGGATCTCCTGCGCGACGACGCCGCCAAGCGTCAGGCGAAACGGACCGAGCGCATTCTCGGACTGGCCCGAGAATGGATCGGTCCCCTCTCCCCTCAGCAGGAACAGGATATCACCAGACTCACGATGAATTTTCCTGATACCTTGCCCACTTGGTATGCCCATCAGGCGTACCGTCATGAGCAACTGTTGAAACTGTTCGAAAGTCGGCAGAGCGACCAGACGCCGGCGTGGTTGGAGGACTGGCTCGTGCATCAAGACCGCGACGCCGATCCTCACTTCGCAGAAATGACCAAGCAGTTGCGGCGACATATTACGGCGTTGGTCATCAGCCTCGATCGCTCGGCCACTCCGACGCAACGGCGGCATTTCCTCACAAAGGTGGACGAGCTCGCGTCCCTGGTCCGTCGCCTCCAAGCCGCCTAGCTCAGTCGTCCACCAGCAAACCCGTTTCAGGATCGAGGACTGCCAGTCTGCTGCGCGGTTGGCCGTTCATCATCGTGAAATCTCCGCCTACAAACACCTTGCCTCCTGAGACTGCGATCGTCCGGACCGGTCCATTCGCGTCCGGAGCCCACGAGGTCAACACGCCGGTCGTTTTGTCGATGGCAGCGAGCCGCCCCCGCGCCTGTGCTCCAATCGTCGTAAAGAGTCCGCCAACGTACAGCCGTCGTCCGTCGTCATGAAAAGTCAGGACCGTATCGTTGGTGGGCAGCTGCCAGTTCGTGGCAACACCTGAGGCGGGATCCACCGCCGCCAGGTTCTGCCGGCGCTGTCCCCCCACCTCATCGAAGCGCCCGCCCATTTGGATGGCCGCGTCGGAGACGTGGAGCGCCGACACAACATCGCCGTTCACGCCACGTGCGGAAGGATTCCAGGGTGTGACGAGACCGCTGGCCTCGTCGAATGCCGCTGCGTTGAACCGGATGGCCTCCTGCCCGACGAGGCCCACCTGTTCGAAGCTGCCTCCCACATACACCACGGAACCGCGGACCGCCAGCGCCTTGACCTCGCCTTCAACGATGTTGGGATTCCACGGCGTCGCCATTCCGGTCGTCGCGTCCACGGCTCCCAAGTTTCGTCGGGCCGCTCCGCTCAAGCCGGTTCCCGGCACGATCAGGGCATTGATCAACTCAAAGACTCCTCCGACATAGACAAGAGACCCGGATGAAGCCAGCACATTGATCAGCTTGGCGGTGCCCACCTTAGGATTCCATTGCGCGAGCTCGGCCGTGGCGCGATCGACGGCAGCCAACCGCCAGCGTTCCACGCCGTTCACACTGAAAAAATTGCCGCCGATGTACAGGGTCTGATTTTGGAGAAGGAGAGCGGTGACGGGCCCGTCGGCCGCGGGCGCCCACGAGGCATCCACGATGCCATCGGCCATGATATGGGCAAGCCTCTGCCGCGGGAGTTGGCCGACAAGGTTGAATTGGCCGCCCGCAAACACCCCGCCGCTGCCGTCCGGCACCAGGGCGAACACCACATCGTTGACTTGAGGAAAGGAGCCGGTGGCCACACTCTCTCCGAGCGCACTGCCCTCGGCGGAAAATGCGGGATCGCCTCCGCCGCTACAGCCCGTGAACGGCAGAACGAGGCCAACAAGCGCACTGATCGACAAATGCCGAACCGTCGTCCAAACTTCCAGCACCATAAGTCGAGAGCCTCCCATAAAACCCCAGCAGGTATCGTGTCGACCCCACGATAGAGAATCCAATCGGACGAGCCTACCAGGGAATTCACCAGGCATGGGATCGGAACGCTGAGGCTGATGCGGATTTGCGATGCCCGAGAGGGAGGAAAACTAGGCGATTTCCGAGTACTGTCAACAACCCTGGTCCCGTAGAGTGGCGCGGACTATGCGGACTGAAGTCAAAGATTTTATGCGCATGTGCGAACGGCTGATCGGCTTAGCGCTTCAGAGCGGCGAACTCTCGTCCGAGGAGTGCGATATCGTTGCCTATTACGCGAACGAATTGCACAGGACGACCCATCCCTTGTGCGAAAAGCACAAGTGCGATACGCCGGTCTCTTCAAGCTGAGCCGCAGTTAGCGCGTTGACAGTTGTACCAGGACATCCGAGGCTGCGTTCCGCACCAGGCTGTCGGTGTCAGTTTGAACGACCCGAGTCAGGGCTGGCACGATTGACGGCGCATCGAACTGTCCCATCGCATGCACGGCGTGAAGCCGCGTGTTGCGATCGGCTTTCATCATCAGACGTTCCAGAAGCCCGATGGCGCGCGCATCTCCAAGACGGCCCAGTTCGTCCACGGTATTCTCCTGCGCGGCCGGCGCAAAATGCGCCTCCAGATCTGGAAAGGTTTCCGCGGGCGACACCAAAGTGTCCATCGGAGTGGCAGGCGGCCGGTGCAGCTCCTCGCTGAATTGGCGGTCCAGCGCCTCAATCAATGCACCGGTCGTGTCCAGTTTCTGATGCCATCCGCGAACGATGTCTCCCAGAAAGAAAAAATAGGGATTCGTTTCGAGCTTCTCGACAACCTCGACATAGGGGGCATGGACAAGATCCCTGTAGGAGGGCGACTCATGGATGCTGATCAACTGTCCCCGCTCCGATTGCGGATGATCCAGGAGGATCCGACAGAAGATGTGGGTACCGTAAGAATTCACGGCGATCGGCTCCCCGCGTTCTTCGCGGTATTCCACTCGGACCGTGAAATCGTGCTGGCGCCCCGGATCCTGCGTCACACCAAATCCGGCTGAAGTCAATTTCATGCGGAGGATGGGCTCGATGCCGAAGGAAATCCTGCCGCGAGGGCGCCAGGTACTGGCCTGCACATCGAGGTAGACTACGGGGGCCGGTGTCACGACCGGCTGATCGCGCTGCTCATCTGCGCCGACATGTGCACCGAAACCCAGGTGGAACATGAGCAGGGCCACTGTGCCCCACAGGCGTCCGGTCATTGCATCAGCTCCATTCGGTCGCTCCAGAGGCTCCTATTCCACCCGCTGCCGCAGTCCTTCAAGCAGGGCTCGTTGTCCCGGAAGGAGCTTTCCTTTCGCGACTTCGAGTCCGCACCAACAGGCGCGATCGACTTCAGGAAAGCTCTGAACGCGACCCGACTTGGGCGGCCATTCCAGTGAAAAGCTATTGCTGCGGATGGTCGTGGCATCGAGATCCCCTTCAACCGCCCATGCCCTGATGATTTTCCCGCTCGGCTGTGTCACGGGGGGGAGTTCGAGACAGGGTCCGGTCAACCTCGATCCAATTTCTTCATAGAATTCACGCTTCGCCACCGACAAGGGATCCTCGCCCTCGACATACTCGCCTTTAGGAATCGACCATGCCCCGTCATCCCTCTTTGCCCAGAAGGGTCCTCCGGGATGGACGATCAAGACTTCTAGGCCTGTCTCGCGTCTTCGATACAAGATGATTCCCGCGCTCAACTTCCTCGCCATTGCTGCTCGAGCCAGCCCGCCGATTTACCTACCCCTCCAACGTGGCCTTCATCTCGATCGTCGTGTTCAAGAGTCTCGAAATCGGGCAGCCCGTTTTGGCGGCTTGCGTCGCCTTGTCCCATGCCGCCTGATCCGCCTTGGGCACCCGCCCTTTCACATCAAGGAGAATGTGCGTCACCGTCCAACCCGCTTCGAGCTTGTCAAACGTCACCGTGGCCGTCGTCGCCAGCTTCTCTGCTGTCAAGCCGGCGTTGCCCAATTGCGCAGACAGTGCCATGGTAAAGCAACCCGCATGCGCGGCGGCGATCAATTCCTCGGGATTGGTCCCTTTCCCGTTTTCGAAGCGAGTTCCGAAGGAATATTGTTGATTCACCAACACGCCACTGTCCGTCGACACCGTTCCTTTGCCGTTCTTCAGATCTCCCTGCCACACAGCCGATCCTGAACGTTTCATGGTTCCTCCTTTTTAAGATGCCAGCCGGGCCGCCGCCCACATGCCGGCGCCCTCAAGCCTGCGTATTATGGAACAGTCGGCTGCGACCCGGCTCTGGGACAACCCCGTGACGGGTCTGAGCCGGCCAGGGGAGCCGGCTAGGCATCAATGTTCCGCACGCGCCCATCTCGTTCGATCCTCCAGCTTTGGATGCCATGATAGTGGTAGCCCGAGTGTGTGCCCCGCGCCTTGATCAGTGTCTCCCGCAACGGCTGGCGGTAGCCGGTTTGGTCCGTGCATCGGCTCTGCAGGAGAGTCTCCTGACCATTCCAGGTCCAAGGGAGGGAAAACCGCGTGTGGCATTTCGAGAGCACCGGCTCTTGTAGCGCGGCGTCGCGCCATGTGCGGCCTCCATCGACCGTCACTTGCACGCTCACAATGCGTCCTCTCCCGCTCCATGCCAGGCCGCGAATTTCCCGAAATCCTGGTCGTATCCGCTGGCCTCCCGAGGGGCTTGTGATGACCGATTTGGCTTCCATGACCAGGCTGAACTGATAGGCGGTTCCGTCGGGCATGAGGTCAGTGTACTTGGAGGTCTCCCAGCGCGTCATAAAGGGTGCCGGTCCCACCTTCAGGCGGCGGAGCCACTTCACATTGATGTTGCCCTCCAAGCCCGGGAGGAGGAGACGGATCGGATACCCCTGCTCAGGCCGCAGCGCTTCCCCGTTTTGTCCGTAGCAGATCATCGCTTCCGACAAGACCTCCGCCGTGAGCGGGACACTTCGGGTCAGCCCGGCGGCATCTCCGCCTTCGGCCAGCATCCAAGCCGCCTCTGGTTTGAGCCCGGCGGTCTCCAATAGCGTGGCGAGCTTGACGCCTGTCCACTCGCTGGTGCTCGTCAGGCCATGCAGACGTTGCGCTGTATGGTCCTCCGCCTCATTCCATCCGTCGCGGCTATTGCCCGCGCATTCGATGAATGCCAAGCGCGAGACCGCGGGGAATCGCTGCAAGTCGTCCACCGTGAACATCACTGGCCGCGCCACCAATCCGTGAATCAGGAGTCGATGCCGCGAGGGATCGATGGTCGGCACTCCATTATGGTGACGTTCGAAATGCAGGGAGGAAGGCGTGATGATGCCGTGGAGGTCCTGAAGTGGCGTGAGAGAGTGCGAATCGCGGGCGGATCTGGTCGCCGACTCGAACTGCGACCGCTCGCCATAGGGCCGCGCGCTGGAGCCAGGCGTCAACATTGGGTCTGAGCCGATCTCGGCAGCAGCCGTCCGTCCGCTTCCCAGGAGCCATGACGTCGAGCCCAACGCGATCAGTGATGCGCCACGCGCGAGGAACCGCCGACGGTCCATCGACACGTGCGGCTGCGACAGGCGCTTGGACGCCTCGACCTTCGCGGGACGGCCGGGATTCGCTGGTTCTCGTGTGCGGTTCATGGGCTACTTGAATCCGACGACCATCCCGTCGGGCCCCGACAGCGGCGCGGTGCGGGTGCGGCTGAAGCCGGCCTCCTTCATCCACTGTTGGCAATCGGCGCCCGTGAAATCAAATCCGCCGTGCGTTTCGATCAGCATGTTCAGGCTCATGAGCAAACCAAATGCGTTCCGCTTTCTGTCGTCATCGATGAGCGCTTCATGCACGATGAGCGCGCCCTTGGACGGCAGCGCCGCGTAGGCCTTGCGCAGCAGCATCATCTTGTCCTCAAGATTCCAGTCGTGAAGGATATGCCCCATCACGATCACGTCGGCGTGCGGCAAAGGTTCTTTGAAGAAATCGCCCGGCAGGAAACGGAGGCGCGAGTCCACGCCGCGCGACTTGGCATAGGTTTCGAACACCGGTTGTACGACGGGCAAGTCCATTCCCATCCCGGTCAGATGCTTGTGCGCCAGCATGATTTCGACGGCCACCCCGCCCTGTGCGCAACCCACGTCCACGAGCGTCCGGTACTTTTTCCATGGAAACTTTTTGGCCAGGGCCCGCGCCGAGCCGATGCTGAGTCCCGTCATGGCTTTGAGAAACCCTTCCAGCCGCTGAGGATCCGCATACAACGTCCCGAAAAAATCTTCTCCGGTTTTGGCTTCGTTCTGCGCCTTCCCTGTGCGCAGCCCTTCGGTCAACGATCCCCAGAATCGGTAGAGGCGTGCGTTGGCCATTTCCAGAATGCCGCCGACATAGGAGGATTTGTTGCGGTCCAGAAACATAGCGGTCTCCGGCGTGTTGGCGTAGCGCGTGCCGGTCCGACGGAGCATCCCGAGGGCCACGAGGGCGTCGAAAAAATCACGTGCGCTTCGAGGATGAAGTCCGAGTTGCAGCCTCAAGGTCTCGGCATCCCGTGGCCCTCGCGCCAGCACGGTAAAGAGCCCGAGCTCAATTGCGCTGAGCAGCGTTTTCGATCCCCAGAATCCGATGCCCAGCTGCATGATTTTTGCCGGCGTAAGCGCGCCTGTTCCCATAACCGTTCCTTTCTTCTAGCTCAAGGTAGGGTAGGCTACGCATGCCATGGGAAGGTGTCAACCGGGTTGAGAGGGGAAGATATTGGCCGGCTCAGGGCGGCGGAGTCTGCAAGAGCCTCGGCGGAAGGCGCTTAGCCCCCCGCCGATCCTTGTGAGTTATTTTTTTTCGACGATGTCGCTCTTCATGGGCCCGAGCACGGCCAGGAGCTCATCCTTCTCCGTTTTCCCCACCTTGTGATGATCCAGGGCGGCGACGAGATCTTCCACCAGCGCATTGAAGGCAGCATCCGTCACTCCCATGCCGGCATGGGTTTGCTTCATGGTCCGCCCGGTGTACTTGCAGGGTCCACCGCTGGCCACGCAAATTTGATTGACCAAGTGCATTTTCAGCTTCGTCAGGTCGGTACTCGCGAAATAGCCGTTGATCCGTTTGTCTGCCCCCACCCTCGATACGAAGGTATCGACGACGGCCGTAATCGCCTCTTTGCGACCGATCCGGTCATACAGTGATTTGGCGGTCTCCGCGCCAGCCATTCCCGTCATCAACATGCTCACGATAACAACCCAGAGCATTCCCTTTCCCATTCTCCCCTCCTTATGGTGATACCGATGGAACCCCTATGCCTCTCCCCACGCCTACGCCGATAACGGGACGATGAAGCCGCCGGACTCTTGAAACTCTCGCTGCTGCTGTTCGTTGAACATCACCAAGGGCTCTGCATGACAAAACCGGCATTCCTGAGCCGTCACGGAGATCTTTCCATGCCCTTGGGCGGCCACATAGGCATTGGCCAATCGCAATGCGGTGACCTCATCACGAGTCATGACGTCGAAGTGCAGCATTGTTCCTGAAACCTTCACCCAGGTATCGAACACCTTGACCGTTTGCATGGCGCCTCCAATAGTAAGGATTCCTTTCTAATTAGCAGACCCACCCACGCCGGTCAAGCCCCCGCTTCGGAGGGGTTTGGATTCTCCCGGCCGAATCGACCCAGGGATCCCCCTAGGCAGTGCCCACCAACGAATGCGTTAGGATGAGCGGACCGACAGGGGAAGGGAGCCGACCGATGGTGCAACGTCTGAAGACTGTGCTAGGGGTGGCAGTCTGCTGTCTGTACCTGGCGGGGTGCGGAGGTACGAAGGAAAAATCCATCGAATTCATTTATCTGGCATTGGGGGCAAGCGATGCGACAGGCGTGGGCGCGCTGCCACTCACGGAAGGCTACGTCTATCTCATTGCCCGTGAACTCGACCGCCAGATACCCGGGGTGTTCCTGGTGAACCTCGGAGTCCCCGGTGCCAGAATCGATCTCATCAAAGAACAGGTGCGGGTGGCCAAACAACTCGGAACCAAAGCCGATCTCGTCACCCTCTGGACCGGCGCGAACGACCTGGTGAATGGGGACGATCCCAAGCAATTTCAGGAGCGATTACGGGCGCTGCTCCGGATGGTCAAGGAAGACATTTCGCGTGTCATCGTCGTCGGCAATTTGCCCGATCTCACCCAGCTGCCTCGCTTCCGGACCAGTCCCAGTCCCACCGTCACGACGGCACGCCTTGATGCCTTCAACCGGGTGATCGCCGAGGAAACCCGATCGGTCGGAGGCTCACTCGTCGATTTGCACGCGAGTGCCGTTCGGGATGATCTGGTGTTTGATGTCGACGGATTTCATCCGAATAACGCCGGTCATCGCGAAATCGCCAAACAGTTTCTGCAGGTGATTCTGCCCAAAGTGCATCGCCGGTAAGCGGCCCGATCACGCGGCCGAAGACGTATCTTCAGAAATCTGATGAGCGGAGAGCGGAGTGGCAATCTGCTCCAACGAACGGCCTTCCGCCTTCACCCCGAGCAGGAGCTCGACGACGGCGCCGACCAGCATCAATCCGGCGCCCAGGAGATAGCCGTAAAAGACGCTGGTCGCCGAGGTTTCGATCATCCGCCCGTACAGCCATGGCGCGATAATCCCTGCGCCCTGCGCGACCATGAAGAAGAATGCAATGGCCATGGCGCGGATTTCCATCGGGAACACTTCGCTGACGGTGAGATAGGCCGCGCTGGCCCCCGCCGAGGCAAAAAAGAAAATCGACGACCACGCCAGCAGATGAGTGGTGATGGTGAAGGAGGCCGCCCAAAACAAGTACCCGGTCAGCGCCAGGAGTACGCCCGCCGTCGCATAGGTGAAACTGATCATCTGCTTGCGGCCCACCGTGTCGAAGAATCGTCCCAACAACAATGGCCCCAGAAAGTTGCCAAGGGCAAACGGCAGGAGATAGAGGCCGATGGTGCTCGTCGGAACGTCGTAGTATTTGGTCAGCACGAAGGGAAAGGTGAAAGACACGGCGTTGTACATGAAGGATTGCGTCACCATCAACGACAATCCCAACACGGTTCGTCGAGGATAGGAGCGGAACAACTCTCGCGCCACGGTGCCGATGGTCGTGCCGTGCGGGCGGGTACGGACAGTGATCGAGCCTCTTGGCTCGGGCAAGGTCTTCACCCGTTCATCCCGGGAGACTTGCCGCTCGATGAGCGTGACGATGTCCTCGGCTTCCTGAATCCGGCTGTGCGTCATGAGCCAGCGGGGGCTTTCCGGAATGAACCGTCGGACCAGGACGATGGCAATACCGAGGACCGCGCCGAAAATGAAGCAGAGCCGCCAACCCAGCGATTCGGGAATGAGGCGCGGATTCAGCAGGACGACCGATAACAGCGCGCCCGTCGCCGAACCCAACCACCAGCTGCCGTTGATGGCGAGATCCGTATGGCCGCGGCGTCGAGCCGGGATCAACTCATCAATGGCCGAATTGATTGCCGCGTACTCGCCCCCGATTCCAGCCCCGGTCAAAAACCGAAAGAACATCAAGCTTGGAAGATCCCAGGCGAGCGCCGTGAGGATCGTCGCCGACAGGTAGAGCAGCAGCGTGATCATGAACCACTTTTTTCGGCCTTGCCGGTCGGTGAGATAGGAGAAGACGAGCGCCCCTATGACCGATCCCGTGAGATAGGCCGACGCCGCCAGCCCGACCTCGGATTCCGTGAGTCCGAGCGTCGTCTCATGGGTCATCACCGGTCCCAACGCCGCGACGATCGAGACCTCGAGCCCATCGAGCATCCAGGTGATGCCGAGCGCCGACACGACGAGCCAATGCCAGTTGGACCAGGGCAAGCGGTCCATCCGTTGGGGAATATTGGTGACAATGAAGGGAGGCAGCTCTGCCATCGGTCACCATCCCAGTTGCCAGCGATGGTTGTTCCGCTCCAGCAATTGGTCGGCCTCGATCGGTCCCCACGTTCCCGCCGTGTACAAGGAAGGGTCCCGTTTCCCGGCGAGCAGGGGGTCGTACAGTCTCCAGGCGGTTTCCGTGAAATTGGCGGTGACGAAGAGCGTTTGATCACCGATCATGACGTCTCGGAGCAGCGTCTCATAGGCTTCTGGCAGTCCCCCGCCGAAGGCCTGCTTGTAATCGAACCGCAGTGCGCGGTTCGTGAAACTGAACGGACGGCCCGGCGTCTTCACCGAGAATCCGAGCGCGAAGCCTTCGCTTGGCTGCAGCGTGATGATGAGTTGATTCGGATCCAGACTGCCGGGCTCCAACGAGCGAAACACGAGCGTGGGCGCTTGTCGGAAGGTGACGGCGACCTGCGTGATCTTTCTCGGCAGACGTTTGCCCGTGCGCAGGTAAAACGGGACGCCCTGCCACCGCCAATTGTGGATTTCCATCTTCAAGGCGACGAAGGTTTCGGTCTGGGAATCGGGCTGCACGCCTTTCTCCTCCCGATAGCCGGGGATGCGCTGGTCGGCGACCTGCCACGCCCGGTATTGACCGAAGACCACGTCATGAGGATCGATCGGCGGAATGGAGTGCAGGACTTTGAGTTTTTCCGCTTGAATCGCTTCGGCATGGAACGACACCGGAACTTCCATGGCGACCACCGTGACGAGCTGGGTCAAGTGATTCTGAACCATGTCGCGCAACGCGCCTGCCTCCTGATAATAGGCGCCGCGATGCTCGACGCCGAGATCTTCGGCGACCGTCACCTGCACACATTCCACCGAGTCGCGGTTCCACAAGGACTCGAAGATCGGATTCGCGAAGCGAAACGCCAGCAGGTTTTGAACCGTCTCCTTGCCCAAATAATGGTCAATCCGGTAGATCTGTGATTCGTCGAGATACCGATGGAGGAGCGTATTCAACGCACGGGCGGAGCGGAAATCGTGTCCGAACGGCTTCTCAAAGACGACCCGGACCCACCCATGACTCTTCAATAAGCAGGCGCGGTCGAGCTGCTCCACGGCCCCCGGCACCGCACCGGGCGGCAGCGCCAGGTAGAACACGCGGTTCTCGGGCAAATTCCTGGCGGTTTCCAGCTGACGGATGTAGGTGGCAAGCTTCTCATAATCCTCGCCCCCACCGTGGCGAACCGTCTGATAGTAGAGATATTCGTCGCACCAACGGCGCAGGTCGGGCGAATTGCCGGCCACGGAGTGCTTGAGGCTTTCGTACGCCCAGAGGCGGAAGGCTTCTTCGCTCATCTCGGGCTGGGCGGCTCCCACGATGAGGGTATTCTGTTTCTCCAACTCTCCGAAGGTGCGAAGATGGAACAAGGCCGGCAACAGCTTGCGCTTCGTCAGATCTCCGGTCGCCCCCACAATGACGAAGAGATGCGGTTCCACAGATGGTTCAGCCATGGGTGTCGTGACCTTTCTCCTCTCCTGACCGTACGATTTCCGGGCGGACGAGGTCAACCCACCAAATCCCTAAAGGGGAATGCTGAACGGCATCGACGCGTGAGAACGGGGAACGTTCGCGCATGCGCCGGTCGGCCAGTGGCTAGACAGGAAGCAGCGTGACAGAGACGGTGCGTTCGCGTGGACCGTCCAATTCGACCAGCATCACCGACTGCCAGGTGCCTAACGCCAACTGTCCGTCGGTGACGGGAATCGTGAGCGACGGACCGAGAAGAGAGGCCGCCATATGCGACCAGGCATGCGAGGGATCGTGAGCGTGACGGAAGCGAACGGAGGGAATGATCCGCTCGACGACCTCGAGCAGGTCCTGTTCGGTGCCTTCTCCGATTTCTCCCGTCGTCAGAGCCGCCGTGGTGTGGGCGATGAACAACGTGCAGATGCCTTCCCGCATGTTTGCACGCCGAATGAGCGACTGAATCCGGTCGGTGAGATCGACGACCTCCTTATGGCTCCCGGTGCTGACCCGCAACACATCCGCCATCCGGTCTCCCTGTCAGGTGTACGCCTGATCATAGACAACCCGACGGTCGGAGGGAAGGGCTTGAACCATCCCTCCAAACTGTGATGTGAGCAAGATCCTAGAGCAGCTGGCCGGGGACTTTCACGATGAAGGCATCGAGACGGTTGCCGCCGAGATTGGTCGTCCAAATGAAATAGCGACCGGTCACGTCGAGATTACCCTTGGGCATCTTGTCGTAATCCGTCCCCCCGCCGGAGGCATCGAGATCCGTCATGACCGGAGCGACCACCAGTTGCGTGAGTGATCCATCCAGCCGGAAACAGAGAATTTCGTTCTGGGCATAGGTGCGCCGGTCGGCGTTACTCCCGCACGCATACTGCTGTTCCATCGGAATTCCCGGTTGAGCGTTGGTGTGGGTGATGTGCTGGGCCTGAACCAATTCCCAGTTGTAATCGATATGATCGACCGGCCCACGAGTGAAGGGGGAAAGATTCCAGGCCAACGTCGCATTCGGCAGGCGATTGTACCGGTCATGTCCGATCACATAGCCAAAGCCGGAGTCATGGTGGCCAAGGCTACCGACACCCGGCAAATTGAGCAACTGTTCTTCACCGCCGGCGTGCAAATCGATGATCCGGTTATCAACCGAGTTCCGGCCGTCGATTTGTTCGAAGGTTGTGAGAAAGCGTCCGCTTCTATCGATCTGGCATTCATCGAAGTCGCCTTTTTTCGGGTAGTACAGGAGCTGGCCGGTGCTTTCCAAATAGACCAGACACCCCAAAAAGTTGCTCGTCCCCTTCACCCGCAACGTCGCTGCATGCACCAGGTCGTCGTTGCTCGAAGACATTTGCCAGACCTCTCGGTCGGCCCCAAAGCGAGCTGCCACGTCGAACACGACCTCTGTCCCATGTGTCAGCACGTCGTAGCGGAGCATTCTTGACCCGTCGTTGATGTACAAAGCGGTCGGGCGCGTCGCGCTGAAATACCATCCGGCGGTGGTGGCTTCGCGGAGGCGGTGCCCTGAGCGGAACAGCGGTCCCCGATTGGTCACTTCCTCCGTCGACTTGTCGTAACTAAACAGTGTCGGACCCGTCCCTCCACGCGAGCCCTTGAGCCCAAGGACGATCAGAATCTCATGGCTGTCCACATGGTTGTTCATGTTACGCCAATAGGAGTATCCGATCGGCCCGACACAGTCGGCCCCTTCGCAATCCTCGGTGGTCGTGACCCGCATCGCTTCCGTGTGATAAGGCGCAGGGAACGTAAATTTGCTCCGGTGCTTGGGGACGAAATCTTCCAGCACACCGGTCGACCAACGCGGTCGGATGGCGCTGCCCGCTTTCTCGATAAATCCTCCCGGCATTGCCGCGGCGTTCGGCCGGCCGTCTCCATCCCCCTCTCCCGATCCGCACGAGAGAAAGAGCAGGGCCGCGCAAGGAAGACCCACCGTCACAGCGAAACTACGAAGGCGACATACCATGAGATAACCCTCATTTCCGATGGCGAGATGGTTTGGTAATTGAGCGCTGGACGTTCGTGCGCTCGAGGTGAGGCACCATACCGCCGACCGAACACGAGGTTGCTAAGAACCGGGACAGGCTTTGTAAAAAGTCAGTGAAGGAGGAATCTAGGGGCCGTAAAAACCGGTGAACCAGGTGAAGCCGCTTCCCTGGCGGATTGCAGACGAGCTCAACCGCGGATTGTCGTGAACACTGAAGCGTCCGTCAGGAGGACGGAGGCTTGCGCGAGGTGGAAACTCGAGATCGCGCCAAAAGAGAAGAAACGAAAAGTGACATGGCCGACAAATAGGCCCGCATTCCGATGGACCGCATGGTTGACCTCCTGGTTGGCGCCTTCAAGGTAATGACCGCAGATTAGGCACGGCTTAGACCGAGCTTAAAACTTTCTCACGCGGGCTGGTTGCAGTGGTCCGTCTCTGCTACGCTTGCCGGCCATGCCTCAAAGTCTGGTGGCGTTCATTATCCTGTTCACAGGCGCCGCACTCCTGCGCGGCTTTACACTGCTGGACCGCTCGCATGCCGAGCGTCTTGCCGCCTTCGTGTTTTCGATCAGCCTGCCAGCAACCATCCTCGTGTCCCTGGACACCGTTCAATTCGCTCACACGGCGTGGAAGCTTCCGCTCGCTGCCGCTCTCGTCACGCTTCCCATGCTTCTCCTGGTCTGGCCACTGACCCATGTGCTGCATCTCCCTCGTCCGACCAGGGGCGGCTTTCTCCTAGGAGCAGGCTGCATCAATTCCGTCTACTTTGCCTATCCGGTTATCCTGGCCACGTTGGGTGAGGCCGGACTTGCCCAGGCTATCCTGTTCGATCTCGGTCAGACGACGCTCACGCTGACGCTGCTCTACGCTCTGGCACTGTGGCACGGAGGGGCTCCCAGCCATGGTCCGTCGGCCATGAAGCGCTTTTTGGCCGCTCCTCCGCTCTGGGCCTTGGCCGCGGTCCTCGTGTTGAAACTGTTCGGCCTGCGTTTGCCGTCGTGGCTGCGTGAGGTGTTGTTGCCTCTCCACATGACGACGACCCCGCTGGCAAGCCTCGTATTAGGGCTGTCAATGAGTTGGACCGGTCGAAATATTTTTGGGCTTGCAGCGCTGGGTGCGACGGTGCGGATGGGCGGAGGATTGTTGTTGGGAATCGCGGCCGCGGATGTGCTTCACCTGGCAGGAGTGGAGCGGACGGTGGTGATCTTGGTGGCAGGAATGCCGTCTGCAGTGACTGCGCTAATTCTTGCAGCGGAAGCGGGTCTCGACGAAGAGTTAGTCGCCTCGATCGTGGCCTTGTCACTGGTCGCGGGTGTAGCCGTGCTTCCCTGGCTGCCCGAAGTGGCAAACTGGCTCATGCAGTGAACAAATTTAGATTTCAAATCTCAAATTTCAAATCTCAGATAGGATGCTCCTCCAAGCTCGCTCGTTCTCCACTCTAGAGGGATGATAAACCCCTGCACTGCGACCTTCACGGAGGCGAGGGCACCGCGCCGATCAATCAGGCGGCTCGCTCGTTTCGCTCCTTTTCCAGCCGACGCGGCGGGTGGTGCCGGTCTGGGAGCCCGTCCGCCCGCAGCGGGGGTCCCCACACCGGGCGGGGTGCGAGGACGGACGGGCTGACCGGCGACAGGACCCGCCGACTCGGCCTCCTCATGTTTCCATCATTTCAAGGCGCGCATCGAATTCGTGTCCGCAAGACACGCAACGAATGCAATCGGACTCCACCGTAAACTCCTCCGATCGAATCCCCATGCCTCCGCAATCCGGACATCGGGCCAGCTGCACACGCTGACCATCCAAGGTTTCGTATTGGCTGCCGCGGAAGCAGTACACAGGCTTGCCGTCCAGGAGCCAGGCGTTGCCTGCCTGATCTACCACA
The DNA here is from genome assembly GCA_035281245.1 of Nitrospira sp. Classification (GTDB taxonomy): domain Bacteria; phylum Nitrospirota; class Nitrospiria; order Nitrospirales; family Nitrospiraceae; genus Nitrospira_C. The sequence continues at coordinate 96,960 of DATEEH010000112.1, read as the reverse complement.
GGAAGCGCAAGATAGTGATGGTTCACATACTCCTCGATATCCCGCCGGCTGGCAAACCCATCCTTGATAAACTTGCCGGTCGCCGCTTCGTAGAGCGATTGATCCTTGACGATCGCTTTCGTCGGTCCCATAGCCACCTCCCTGAGTGAAGACGGTGTCCGCGTTCTGTGTTTTTGATGATCGATGTTGGTACTGTCAGACGACTCCTGAGTAATAGCGAAGAATGTTGGAGACGGAAATCACGCCGATGATCTCGCCGTCCTGCGCAACCGCCAAATGCCGGGTGGCCTGCTCCTTCATCAGCCGCACCGCTTCGATGAGAGGCCGGTCTCCGCGGATGGCCACGAGCGGCGTCCTCACACAGGCCTGGACCGGCGTGGTGTTGGCATCAAGGCCGTTCGCGACCACATCCCGCGCCAATGCGGAATCGGTGATGAACCCGACATAGGCATGTCGGTCGGTCACGAGCAGAGATCCGGTCTTCCATTTCTGCATCAAGCGGCCGGCTTCACGCAATGTCGCGGTTTGGGGGACGCTGCGAAGATCGGGCGACATGTGCTCCGCCACCTGGGGGCCGGTCAACATGTGCCTGTCCGAATGCGCTTTCTTCGGCTCAGCCGCGCGGCGGGCTTCCAATTCGGCCACACAACTTTCCAGCACGCGGGTGCGCTGGAGCAGACTCTGCCGCTCGCTGTCGAGGCCGATGCTTTCGGGCGCCTCTTCGGTCATGTTGACCAGCCCGGCCGCTTCACCGAGCTGCGCATACTGGTAGGCATCGAGAAGCGCAGACGTTTCTCCTAACGCTTCGGCAATCAGGCGTTCGCATTCAGAATCGAATTCTTCCAGCGTGCGGCTGGCCTTGCCCCGTTTCACAAAGAGCGCCAACTCCGCGAGGTGCTTGCGCATGCGCTCGATGCTGCGGTCGACAGAGAGCCGGGGTTTCTTGGAATCGGTGCGGGTCGAGGCCATGACACCTCCGATCGGTAAGACGGTGGGAAGAAGGCGAATCTTACCTGTGGAGCTTATACCCTGGCAAGCAGGTCGTGAGTCTTTATCCGCTCATTGAGGTCTCGATAACAAACCACTGATTGTAAATAGTTATCGGCCGAGGCAACGCTGGCCTCCCATCCCATCAGGGGTACAGCGTATGGATCCTGGATAGTCCGGAGCGGTCGGTGCGGGGGTCGTATAGGCGGGAACCGGGCGGTCCGGAGGCACCGCGCGGTCCGGTGCCGAGGGACTCCACGGGAGTTTCGCCGGCACTTCACTCGGCGTCGCCGAGGAGGAAGGTGTCGCAGAAGGACGCGCGGCCGGCGAAGGCTCGACTGGAGACGGCGCTATGCTCGAAGAAGGCGACGGCTGAATCGAAAGGTCAGCCGGTTTTCCTTGATCGCCACGGGCAGGCGTATCAGCGAGCATCGCGCGAATCGCCTTCAGATTTTCTTCGGCATCGTTCTCGGACGCGACATCATGTTTTTCGACGGGACCGCCGATCATGATCAGTCCGCAGCCGGAACCAAGGCACATGATCCACAGTGCAATGGCGGCTACTCGCATGGGCCCTATACGTGTACGATGCTCGATCCGTTGATTTTCCACTTTTCTCTCACAGACTGTTTCTTTCACCCGCGGGTGACGCCTGTCTGGGCGCCCGTCCACCGCAGCGGGGGTCCCCCACACCGGGCGGGGGTGCGAGGATGGACGGGCTGACAGGCGGCAGGACCCGCTTCATTCCCGAAACAGCCGCACACCGACCCTTCGCCCTTTGATTCTGGCACGGCCGAGGACGTGCATGATACCCTGCGCGAGCTGTTCCGGCACATCCACGAGAGAGAACCGCTCTTCGATCTGAATGGCGCCGATCAGATTGCTGTTGATCTTGGCCTCGTTGGCGATGGCGCCCACCAGGTCGGCGGGCCGGATTCCGGCGTCCCGTCCTGCTGCGACGTAGAGACGCGCCATGCCGGCTTCATGGCTGCTGCGATCCCGTTTGTGCCCCATGGATCGTGCCCCGTCACCTGCATGCCGTGGACGAAACCCGCTGTCCCGCCGTGATGCCTGGGACCAATCGGCCGACCTGACCGGCACCGTCGGTATGTCCTCTTCGGCCCGATCCCCGCCTTCTGTGCGAAACACCAATTTGAACGCGGCGGCCGCAATCATCGCGACGTCAACGGATTCGGCCATCGCAGAGACCACTCCACGGAACTGATCGAGATCGCCTGCAGCGATCGTTTGCTGAACCGCCGTGCGTGCCCGCTCCAACCGCTTCGCAAGGAGTTCGGCCACCGAAGGCACCGATGTCACGACGACCTTAGCCTTCGTGAGCTGCTCGATGCTCCGCAACAATCGCTGTTCACGCGGATCGAGAATCGTGATGGCCGCACCCTCCCGGCCGGCTCGCCCGGTTCGTCCGATCCGGTGGACATAGACCTCCGCAGAAGAGGGCAAATCATAATTGATGACATGCGAGACATGCGGGATGTCGAGCCCTCGCGCCGCCACATCCGTCGCCACGAGCAACTCGGTCTGTCCCGTTCGGAACGCATGCATGACCCGATCGCGCTGCATCTGACTCATGCCGCCGTGAATCGCCTCTGCCCGATGGCCGCGGCTGTTGAGCATGAGGGTCACTTCATCGACCTCCAACCTGGTACGGCAAAAGACCAGCGCCGAGGCCGGGCCCGCCATGTCGATGACTCGCGCCAGCGCGGCACCGCGATGCGGCCTGGTCACGATATAGGCCGTCTGCAGGACCTTGGGGGCCGTGCCGGCTCTGACCGGTTCCTTGGCGATGGTGATTTCGACGGGATGCCGAAGATGTCGATGCGCAATCGATTGAATACGCGGCGGCATGGTGGCCGAGAACAGCGCCGTCTGTTTCGTGGCCGGCGTCTGCTCCAGAATGGCCTCAAGATCCTCGGCGAAGCCCATATCCAGCATCTCGTCGGCCTCGTCGAGCACCACAATCTGCACGCCGTCCAAGTTCAACGTACGTCGCCGGAGGTGATCGAGAGCCCGGCCGGGCGTCGCCACGATGACGTCGATGCCCCGGTTCAGGGCATGGATCTGCGGGCCAATGGCTTGACCGCCGTACAACGCCAGCACGGAGGTCTTGAGTTCCTTGCCGTAGCGCTGCACCGCTCCGGCCACTTGGATGGCGAGTTCGCGGGTGGGAACGAGAATCAGCGCCGAAGGACGTGCCTTGGCACCGTGAGCGATGCGCTGGAGCGAGGGAAGCGTAAAGGCGGCGGTCTTACCGGTCCCGGTGGCCGCCTGCCCCAACACGTCTTTGCCCGACAGCAAGGGGGGAATCGCCTCACGTTGAATCGGCGTCGGCTCTTCATATCCCAGCGTCTCCAACGCGGCAAGCAGGCGCGCCTCCAAGCCGAGGGCCGCAAAGCCCGGAGAGAAACCATGCACGGCCGCCGTGTCGGGCGGATGGATTTTTTCGTGCTTCATCGTCGCCTATTTGACCGTTGTGTGCTGTGCATGCTCATCCCATTTGTTTCGGCCACAGGGATTCCAACTCGGGAAACTGCTCGCGATAATCCGCATGGCTCGCGCGAAGCACTTTGAGCGCTTCGTCCCGTCCGTACACCCCCGTAATTTCGACTCTGTGCTGCGCGGAGCCCGGCGCTTGCTTGTACGTGAGGAAATAATGGCGTAATCGATCGATCAACGTGACAGGACAGTCGCCGATGTCCTTAAAATTCCCATAGGCGGCGTCTTCCTTCATCACGGCAATGATCTTGTCGTCCGCTTCACCACCGTCCGCGAGACTGAAGCCGCCGATGGGAATGGCGGTGAGCAGAATGTCGCTGTGCGGAATCGTTTTTTCGGTGAGGACGCAGATATCGAGCGGATCGCCGTCGCCGACCATGCCTTTGCGCTTGGCTCGCTTCGAGAAAATCGCCGCCACTTTCTCCCCGCAGTAGGTTTGGGGCACAAGCCCGTAGTAGACGGGACAGTAATTCGAAAAGCGTTGCGGGCGATCGACTTTGAGAAACCCACTGTCTTTGTCGACCTCGTACTTCACCGTATCCGTCGGTACGATTTCAATGTACGCGGTGACGACTTCGGGAGCCTTCTCTCCGATGGACACGCCGTGCCATGGATGCGCCTTAAACATTAAACCCATCAACCGTTGAATCGGATCCCCTAACGTCCGCGCCATCCATGCCTCCTGTCTCACATCTCAAGTCTCAAATCTCAAATTTCAGATCTCAAATCTGACGTTTCCCTCTTCTTTTCTCTTCTCCCTTGGCCCATTGAGAGGGCTTCCAGTGAGAGAGCTGATCCCGCAAGCTGGCATTGCGCCTCTTTCCTCGTCTGCGATGCCATTTGCGGGTGGCGTCGATTAGCCGCTCGCCCGCAGCGGGGCCCCACACCGGGCGGGGTGCGAGGACGAGCGGCGATCGGCGACAGGACCCGCAAGCTTTCCCTCCCCCCGGCGGGGTGCGAAGCCGGTTGGGCTGATTGGTGGCAGGACCCGCCGATTATCCTTCCGGCTCTTCAATCGGCCCTGCCCACTCGCCTTTGGCCAGCTTCACCTCCTGATATCCTCCGTCCGGCCACTGAAACTGTCCCACCTCATCGACCTGCACGATAAATGGGTCATCTTCGTGGGCTTCGCCGCGAAACCAGTACCAGCCGGCTTTGACAGGTTTCATTGTGCTCCACTGATACGGCGACATAGGAGGTTCGTCCTTCGATCTGAATGATGAGATATGGTCTCGGCTTCTGTTACAGTCCCACGAGCCAGGAACCCTAGCATGAACCGTCTGCCAATTGAAGATGCGCTGCCTGAGCTCCGCCAGGCTTTGGCACAACGAAGCAACGCCCTGCTCACCGCGCCCCCTGGTGCGGGCAAGACCACAGGTGTTCCCCTCGCCTTGCTCGATGCGCCATGGCTGGCGGGCCAAAAGATCCTCATGCTCGAGCCACGTCGCCTGGCGGCGAGAGCTGCGGCCCATCGTTTGTCGGTCATGCGTCATGAACCGGTGGGTGGGACGGTCGGCTATCGGATGCGACTCGATACCAATGTCGGACCGCTCACCCGCATTGAAGTGGTCACGGAGGGCGTGCTGACACGGCTGCTGGTCCGAAATCCTGAACTGGATGGGTACGGCGCAATCCTCTTTGACGAGTTTCACGAACGGAGCCTCCAGGCGGATACCGGACTCGCCCTCGCTCTCGAAACCCAACGGCTGGTCCGTCCCGAACTCCGGCTGCTCGTGATGTCGGCCACGCTGAATTGTGGTCCCCTGAGCGATCTGCTCGGCGGTGCGCCAGTGATTTCCTGCGAGGGCAGAATGTTTCCCGTTGAAACACGGTATCTCGACCGTCCGTTGACGGGACCCCTTGAGGCCGCCGTGGTCCAGTGCATTCGTCGTTCGCTGGCTCAGGATTCCGGCAGCCTGCTCGTGTTCTTGCCCGGGATGGCAGAGATCCGCCGCGTCGAACGCACCCTGCGTGATGCCGGCGTGGACAGGGATGTCATCATCGCTCCGTTACATGGAGATCTGCCTCAGGCGGATCAGGATCAGGCGATCGAACCGACGAAGGCCGGCACGAGAAAGGTCGTCCTCGCGACCTCCATCGCTGAAACGAGTGTGACGATCGACGGCATCCGAGTCGTGATCGACGCGGGACAGCTGCGTGCGCCGAAATTCGATTCCCGTTCCGGCTTGACCCGTCTCGAGACGATCAGCGTGACCCAAGACTCGGCCGATCAGCGGAGAGGTCGCGCCGGCCGACTCGAACCCGGTATTTGCTATCGGCTCTGGACGGAGCAAGAACATCAACGCCTCGCGGTCTGCCGCCCTCCGGAAATCCTCGAGGCGGACCTTGCTCCTCTCCTTGTCGACTTGGCGCAGTGGGGCGTCTCCGACCCTTCGGAGTTATGCTGGCTGACTCCGCCGCCCTCGGGCGCCCTCGCCCAAGCTCGAGAGCTGCTCATCCGCCTCGGAGCCCTCGATGCCGATGGGCGGCTCACGCCTCATGGCCGACAGATGGGTGACCTGCCACTGCATCCCCGCCTTGCCCACATGCTGCTTAGCTCAATCCCCCTGGATGGCGCCGGCCTCGCCTGCGATCTCGCGGCGCTTCTCAGCGAGCGGGATATCCTGCGTGCACCCTTTGCCCGGCAGAGGGATATACGGGTCCGCCTGGACCTGCTGGAAGGAAGGGGTGGAGAGGTCGCCGCCGGGTCCCTCGCTCGCGATGCGATCGGACGCATCAAGCGAACCTCGCACCAATGGGAAAGACAGCTCCGACAGCTCACGGGGTCGCGGTCGATACGAAAGGCCGACGATGTCAATCGCACCGGCCTGCTGCTCGCCCTCGCCTATCCTGACCGGATTGCCCAACGTCAGCCGGGCAAGGACGCTCGCTATCTACTGGCCAACGGTCGCGGCGCCCAGTTTACCCATCCGGATCCGCTGGCCGCCGAGCCCTACCTCGTCATCGCCGAATTGGATGCGGGATTACAGTGGGCGCGTATCGATCTGGCCGCGCCGGTCTCTCAGAAAGAGATCGAAGAACTCTATGCGACGAGGACCGTCGAATCCGAAGCGGTCACATGGGACGAACGTGCGGGTGCAGTGCGGGCCTCACGGCAACGCCGATTGGGAACACTGGTGCTGTCGGACGAGGCACTGTCAAATCCCGATCCCTCCTTGGTCGTCGCCGCCTTGATGGATGGAATCCGTCGGGCGGGGCTCAATCAACTCGCCTGGTCGCCTGACCTACGCGAGTGGCGAAGGCGGGTATTGTTTCTCCGTCATCTCGAAGGCACGAACGAGACCTGGCCCGATGTTTCGGATGAGCGCCTGCGTGAGACGCTTGAGGAGTGGCTTGCCCCCTATGTGCGCGGCATGACGACATTGGAGCGCGTGAAACGATTGGACCTGACACAGCCGATCCATGCGCTCCTCAGTCCGGCTCAGCACCGTGAACTCAATCGGCTGGCCCCCACACACGTGGCCGTGCCGAGCGGCTCATCGATCAGGGTCGACTATACGGACGACGTGCCGGTGCTCGCGGTACGGCTGCAGGAAATGTTCGGCTGTAAGGACACGCCGCGCATTGTCAACGGCAGGGTGCCGCTGATGCTGCACCTGCTGTCTCCGGCAAAGCGGCCGGTCCAAGTCACGAAAGACCTCGCCAGCTTCTGGACCAACGGCTATCCGCATGTCCGCAAGGAGCTTCGCGGCCGCTATCCGAAGCATCATTGGCCTGAGGATCCGTTGACGGCTCCTCCCACCGCAAAGAGCAAGAAGCGGCACTGATGGAGTTTGTCTGGTTTGTCTAGTGTCTTGGTTGACGCACGAGACAAACGCGATAGACCAAATGGACCAGATGGAGATTTTCCCTTCCTTCGTAGGATAGACCATCGGCCCGCTGGCGTCCTATGGTGCGGGCTATGCGTACCTGCGCGGCCCTCCTCGTCGGCATGACCCTGTTGCTGCCGACAAGCGGTCATGGTGAACTGCCGGAGTTTGGTCCTCCTCCAGTGGGCGCCTCCTTTGATGACATCGATGATGTCACCAAACAAACGGACCTTACCCGACAAGCGCTCGCATTTCTTGAGACACTTCACCGGCATTGGGGAGAAGGTCCTGAACGGCTGAGAACCGTGCTCGCCCGTTCAGTGGAACGCGAAGAAGAAAACTCGCTCGTGTACCTGCGCAATGTGCACGATCATGGCCTCCTGGAGGGCTACGAATTCCGAAAGGGATCGCTGGCGAGGGGTCGATACGTTCTCATTCAAGGGCCCGTGAACGGCTTGAACGAATTCATCGGCTACTATGCGGCCCTGAAAGAGGCCTTGACCAAGCTGTACGGCGAGCCCGCGGCGGACCAAGTGATCTGGAGCAATGATCTCTATCATCATCTGCCTGATTATTGGGGGGTCGCCGTCATGATCGGACATCTCCGTTACCAGGCGGCATGGGAAACGGCCGAAGGGACGCTGACGCTTGATCTCAGCGGACAGCAATACAGCCGATTATCGCTGGAATATCGGGTGCGAGGCGAGGTCGCGGACACCTAGGACCCGTCACGCCGGTTGTTCAAAAAGACCGTCCAGCGAGGCCGCAGCGAGTGAAGAGGCGAGGCGTACATTTGCACCGTACGTTGAGCCTCTGAGCGATGCGAGAACAAAGCTGGCGGGCTTTTTCAACAACCGCTGCTAGGTGGGAATGTCCCTGACACCATCATAGGACGTCTTCGATTGATGGGTCAGCTTCACTACGTCACCGTCCTTCACCGGCGAATCCTCGCTACCCACCTTCTTGTTGACCGCCACAAGCACTTCCCGCTGGTGCATGAACGGGACGAGCGCCCCCAATTCCTGCGGATGGGCATCGATCATCTTTTTGATCGTGGTCGGCCCCGCGACATCAAGCTCGATTTCATGGGCACCCACAGCCTGCCGTAACGTGAGACCAAAGACCAGCACCTTTACCATGGATTCCTCTTTCTAAGAACGTATAGCCGATAGCGTGTAGCTAATAGCACAAACTGGAAGATCTTCTCCAAAAGCTCTCTATCCTTTCCGTGCGTGACAGCGAAAACAATCGGGCCGCTTCGGATGCCGTGATGGTACCGGTTTCACCCCCCCAGCGCTGTGGCAACCCACACAATCCTTTTCCGCCCTGACGGCGTCATGCTCGGCGGTCCTGGGAACGATCGGATTACGGTCCTTTGGCGTCGGCAAGAGCGACACGCCGACGACGACAGCTAGCGCGAAGAGGATAAAGAGCCAGTCCACCTTCCGCAAGGTCATCGGGGTGACTCACGCACGTCGCGCTCGCCGGCCTCATAACTTTCTTTCAACACTTGCGCAATGTGTTTGACCGCGATGGTTCGCGGCAAGCCGGTCTTGAGTTGAATCATGCAGGCCGGACAGCTGGTGGCCACGACCTCGGCGCCGCTCTGCTCGACCGCTTCGCGTTTCCGCACCACAATCCGTTGCGAGGTGTCAAAATCCTTGACCAGGTACGTGCCCGCTCCTCCGGCGCAGCGGTCCGCGTCGGCCATCTCCACGAATCGATAGCCCGGAAGCTCCTTCAAAATCGCCCGAGGCTCTTTGGTCACTCCGGCCGCCCGTAGATGACATGAGGAATGGTACGTCACGGTGCGATGCCCTGAGGCGGGCTGCGCCACCGGAGGTCGCAGGGACGATTGCGCGACAAATTCCGAGATATGTTTCACCCGGCCGGCCAATGCCTCGGAGGCCGGCTGTTCCGGCTCGCCGGCAAACAGCTTCGGATAATCTTTGAGCATCAGTGTACAGGAAGCACAGCCGGTGACGACCGTCTCATATCCGCTCAACGATTGCAGATTGACCCGTGCGCCCTCCTTCGCCAACGCTCGATGCCCGTAGGTTTCAACGGGCGTCCCCGAACATCGCTGCGGCGGCAGGTCCGGCTCCACGCCGTGCTTGCGCAACACCGCGATCACGGCGTCGCCGACGCCATCGGCGAAATAATTGGCCGCGCAGCCATGAAAATACGCGACCGAAGAGCGAGGTCTCTGGCCGGCCGTGGTCACCAGCCGCGCATAGCGATCGCGCAAGTGACGTGTCGCCAGTGTCGGAAGCACGATGTTCGCGGACAATCTCGCAGAAGGCGCCAGCCGTTTCAGAATCGGGCGGCTGACGGCGTCCAGCATCCGCCGCACAGTCGGCCGGTCCCACAGGGGCTGGAGCCTCGCCAAAACTTTCAACGCCGCGGCAAATCGATCGGGCCTTGCGTGGAAGCGAAAGATCATCCCGGCGAGCGCATTCGGTTGCTCCGCCCGTCGATCGAGAATCAGCTGGGAGACATCCACGCCGGCCGGGCAGGCCGTCCGGCAAGATTTGCAGTTGAGACAGGCTTCCACCACCCGTTTGGAATTCAGATAGCTGTAATTCCTGTCCGTGACGATTTCGAACCAGCCGCGGGAACTCATGTCTTCGGAACGGAAGACATCGTACACGGGACACACGGCATTGCACTTGGCGCAGGTGGCGCAGGCTTTCGACAACCGCGTGTAATCGATGTGTTCGGTAAAAGGCCGGTCGCTGATTTTCACGCCCGGATTCAGCACCCCGGACGGATCAAAAGCTCGTTTCACTTTCACGAACAGGTCGTACAGCTCCGGCCCGAACATGGCCGGTACATACTCCGCCCGCACCCGGCCGTCTCCATGTTCGCCGCAGATCGAGCCGCCAAACCGGTCCAGCACCGTCCGGTGGATTTCGTGATAGCCCTCCACCATCTTTCGGTAGTCCCGTTCGTCGTTCACATCGAGGAGAGGCACGATGTGTGCGTTGCCGTTGCCGATATGACCGAAAATCGCCACCGGGATACGCTGTCCGCCGAAAAACTCTTCCAAGTAGCGGATGAGCTCGCTGATGCGTTCCGCCGGCACGACGACATCATCGACAAAATTTATTGGCTTCTTTCGCACATCGAAGCGATACAGGGTGGGATAGAGCGCTTTGCGCGCCTTCCAGAGCCGTTCGCGTTGCTCCGGATCGTAGGCCGCGACGACATCGGACGCGAGTGAGTACCGACGGCAGAGCCCTGAGATCCGTTCGGCTTGCTCGCGGAGATCGAGCGTTGGGTCCACGGCGTCGAGTTCTGCCAGCAGGGTCGCGGCAGAGTCAGCCGGAATTCCGTGGCGCGACCGGCCGATGAGATCGAGCGTGTTGGCATCCATGACCTCCAATGCGCTCGGCCCCAAGCCGAGCAAGTGCGGCACGGCCTCTCCAACATCTTCCAGACGTTTGAAATGAATCAAGGCGGTCATGGTGGCCCGAGGTTTCTCCACCAGACGGATCGTCGCTTCGCTGAACACGCCGAGGGTCCCCTCGCTGCCGATAAACAGCTTGGGCAGGTCAATCAGACCCCGTGACAGTCCCTCCGCAAGGCCGAACAGGTTATAGCCGCAACTGTTCTTGCTCACCCGAGGACGTTTGCGTTCAAGAAGGTCCGCGTGCGCCTGCACCAGAGACCACGTCTCTCGAAGAGCCGGGTGAGAGGACAGCCACTCTACGGCGACGGGATCGTCCATGGCGCGGGCCCGGGCGTCCAACCACGTTCCCGAGGACAGACAGACCCGGACGCTCTCTACGTTGTCTTTCACTGCGCCGTAGCGCAACGTGTGCGGACCGGCCGAATTATTGGCCAGCATGCCGCCCAACTTGCACATGTCGCCGCTCGAAGGGTCCGGCCCGAACATCAGGTCGTCCCGGGCAAGCTGTTTGTTGAGTTCGGCGAGCACGATGCCCGGTTGCACACGAGCTCGTCGTTCTTCCTTGTTGACCTCAAGAATGCGGTGAAGACGAGACACGTCGAGGATAATGCCGGATCCGATGGCCGAGCCGGTCAAGTTCGTCCCTGCGGCGCGGGCGGTCAATGGAATGCCTCGTTCAACGGCATAGCGCACCAGCCGATGGATGTCTTCTTCCGACTCCACCAGGGCGACGGCCTGAGGCTCCATCCGGTAAATGCTGGCATCGACTGCATAGGCGGTTTTGGTGGGAGGATCGTCTTTCACTTGGTCGTCCCGTAACAGCCGACGGAGATCGGCGCCTACGGCACGGGACGTATGGGGCATGACCAGCATGGCGCGGCATTCTAACAGGGGGACGCCGGGTCCGCCACCGCACGGCCCGGCTTCTTCACCACACGAGCCTTACGGTTTTGAATTTGTGACACCGGCAGCAAGTCGCTAAGATAGCCGCATGGCCCCCGTCAAACCGCCTCTCTATGTGTCGCGCCTGTTGCCGAACGCGATTATGGAGGCCATCCGAGAACGATTCACCCTCGTTCAGGAACCGGGGGACGTGCCTCCCGCCCCCGCGCTCATCAAGTCGGGCTTCTCTCAAGCGGTCGCTGCGATCGTCACGCTCACGGACCGCATCGACTCCGACATTCTCGCTTCGTCCCGAGATCTGAAAATCGTGGCCAACTATGCCGTGGGCTATAACAACATCGATGTGGAGGCGGCGCGACAACGAAGTATTGTCGTCACGAACACACCGGATGTGCTCACCGATGCCACGGCAGATCTCACATGGGCGTTGATCCTGGCGACCGCCCGTCGGGTCATCGAAGGCGACCGTCTGGTACGCGATGGTCGGTGGACCGGATGGACGCCGACTCAGTTGCTGGGAACGGCAGTTGCGGGCGGCACCTTGGGAATCATCGGGATGGGACGCATCGGCCAAGCCGTTGCTCGCCGAGCTGCCGGCTTTGGAATGAAAGTGCTCTATCACTCACGCCGTCCGATTGGCAGCGGGGGCAAGGCTGCCGCCTGGGAAGCACGGGAACTGTCCGCATTGCTTGCACAATCGGACTTCGTCACGCTCCATGTGCCTCTTACGCCGGAAACGCGACATTTGATTGGCGCCGCCGAACTTGCCCAGATGCGTCGCACCGCGATGCTGATCAACACGGCCAGAGGACCGATCGTTGATGAAGCGGCGCTGGTGGCCGCCCTGACCGACAGGACGATCGCGGGAGCAGGACTGGACGTGTATGAGGATGAACCGCGGCTCCACCCGGGACTGGCATCGCTGCCGCAGGTCGTGTTGCTGCCGCATCTCGGATCCGCGACGATGGCCGCGCGCGTCGAGATGGGACTGGTCTGCGTGAACAATATTGAGGCAGTGCTCGCGGGACGGCCAGCACTCCATCGCGTCAGTTAGCGATGCGGGAACACCACCCTGTCGAAGCGCTATAGAGGGTCAGGTGGCGTAGCGAAAGGATTTCTCGGCCGCGGCCGGCCTCGGGGCGGTGCGGATGGCGGCGAGACGTTGCGGAACGTCGTGGAAGCTCGGAATCGCTTCGAACATCGTCGTGGCAAGCTGCCATTGCTCCTGCTTTTCATACAATAACCCCAACTCATACCGAATGGCCTGAGCCTTGGCACCGTGACAGCGCGGGTCGGTGAGCAGCCGCTCGAGCTGGGCGCTGGCAGAATCGTAGTCTTCCTGCTCCTTGAGGCAGACAGCCATCATCAGGCACGCATCGAGAAACACGTCCGGCCCATTCATCGCGAGCGCAAACTCTTCCTTGGCTTCGTTGACGAGACCCATGTTCTTGTAGGCCACGCCCAGCGTGTAGTGGGTGTCGGCATCGATCTCGTCGACCGGTTCCTGCGGCGCCACGGGCGCGAACATCGTCGAAAGTTTCGAGACGATCGGACTGGCCGGCGCGAGTTCCTTGACCTTGGTGTAGAGCTGGCGGATGGATTCCGGATCGGAAACCGTCTGGCCCATGGTCCGCAGCTCGAGGGCTCGTCCATACTGGAGCGCCGCACCGGCACCGTCGCCTTTTCGCTCGAGCACTTCACCGAGAAATTCTCTCGTCTCCGCATCGTCAGGCTGCGCCTTGACGACGGTGCCGAGCCACTGTTCGGCCTGTGTCCACTGTCCGGCATCTCCATACGCGCGGAACTGATCGGCCGTCGAAAGGACCGGCGCGTCGGCCGCGGAAGGGGAACGCGCGGTTCGGGGGTCATCGGGCGCGGCATTCTCAACAGAAAACGCCTCGATCGGCTCAGCGGGGGCGGACGATGGCATGTCCGCCATGCGAAAATGCCGATCTTGGTGGCGGTCTTGCTCTGCCGCGATCGCCGTCGTCGTGTTCCAGGCATCATCCGGCGTCGCACCTTCGATGGAAAACCCTCCGATGGTCGTGGCAGCAGCGGCGGGCGTCGAGGTCCCCACCGGTGTCTCGCCACGCATTAACGCCGTCAGCCGTTTGACCAGCGAGCTCTCGGGGGCCAGGGTTTGCACTTTCTCAAAAATTTCTTCGTGCAAGGTCGGCATGCCGGGTTCCGGATTTTTGAGGAGCACTTCGATGGCTCTGCCGTAATGTTGGACTGCGGTGTCGATCTCGCCTTTTTCCTCGTACAGTTCGCCGTACAGTTCCAAGAGCGGGACCGAATTCGGTTCGATCGCGAGAAACTCGCAGATCAGCGTCTCGGCCTGCGGATAATCCTGAGCCCGTAACGCGGCTCCCGCGAGAAACCGATATTCACCGAGCGCGACCTGCAACTGTCCCTGTTGAAGATGCAGCCGCGCGAGCAACTGGCACACTCGGGGATTGCCCGGCTCCTTGGTGAGCATCTGATTGAGGATGGCCTCCGCGCCTGCATACTGTTTTTCCTCGATGCGTCGGCTCGCTTCAGACAGCAAATCGCCCGGCTCCCCGGCAGGCGCCGCCGTCGCCCCGATCTTGACAGTTCGGACCGGCGTGCCGCCGGTCTTTGTATAGTGCTCTATGTACTGGTGCGCCTCGCTGTTGGTGGGGTCGATACGCAACACCGATTCGTAGGCTTCCTTGGCCTCGGCGTATCGTTGCTGTCCCGACCGCTCGCGTCCAAGCTGCAGATAGACTCTCGTGGCCTCATCTTGCATGTTTTCCTGCAAGCAGAGTTCCGCGACGCGTTGCTGTGCGTCGAGATTCGACGGATCCTGACTGACGATCTTTTTGTAGATGTCCAGCGCTTCCTTGGTCTTGCGTTCCTTGAGGTAGTGTTTGCCGAGGGTCAGATAGTCCTGGACGGCGCTGCTTAGGAGGCCCCGCTCCGCATTCAAATCACCCAGATGCCGGTACATGTCGTAGCGGGAGGGATCGAGCTTGAGGACCTTCTTGTAGGTCGCAATGGCCTTGAGCGTGGCGCCTTCCGCGCGGAAGGCATTGGCCGCCTGGATGAACGAGGCAACCGCATCGGCGGTCGCATTGCGCTTGAGATGGAGTTCGCCAATGGAATTGTGAATGCCCCCGTCGCCCGGCGATTCGGCCGAGAGCTTCTTCCATTCGTTGATGGCGGCGTCGAACTGACCTTTTGAGGCAAACAGCTGGGCGCTGTGTAAAACCTTGCTACGGTCGATGCCCAAGAGAAACCTCCGATAGTCAACAAACGCTAACAGTATCAATGGCTTTTGTCAAAAGAATCCCCAATCGCGACGGGCCAAAAACACGAAGGCCTGCCGGAAAAACCCGGCAGGCCTTCGTCTGACACGACTGACGTATCTTTAACCGCGCTTAGGAAGCCGCGATCGACATCTTCATGACATTCGCCGCCTGTGGTCCCTTGGCGCCCTGAACGATATCAAATTCGACGTTTTCCCCTTCCTTCAATGATTTGAAGCCCTCCCCTTGGAGCGCGGAGTAATGCACGAAGACGTCCTCTCCGCTATCCAGGCGGATGAACCCAAACCCCTTGCGATCGTTGAACCACTTCACCGTACCTTTGGTCTTCACAGAAACCCTCCTTTCCTCAACGGCCACGCTCCGGGCGTGACCGGGCCCGAACCCAGTTAAAGCACACCGAATGAATCATGAATGAGAAATGGGAGATGAGGACCGGGATGGATGGGCGGGCTCTGTGCAGAAGAAAAGAAGTGCTCACGAGACCCATCTTGGTTTACAAATCGCGCGCAGCATGTATCATACGGGTTTTAATGTTGTCAAGCGGGTTTTGCCGATTAGAGCCATTGGCTTCCGGTGGACAAGGCCTGACCAG
Organism: Nitrospira sp.; assembly: GCA_035281245.1. Classification (GTDB taxonomy): domain Bacteria; phylum Nitrospirota; class Nitrospiria; order Nitrospirales; family Nitrospiraceae; genus Nitrospira_C. The sequence continues at coordinate 81,429 of DATEEH010000112.1, read as the reverse complement.
TTCCCTATAGTGTGCCCAGCCTTCGGAAGGGGCCTTCCCATCCAATGATGCTGCGCAAGCTCCTGGACCGCTATATCTTCACGGAATTACTATCACCTTTCAGCCTGAGTCTCGGTGTCTTGTGCTTCATCATGCTCACGCGGGAGCTGCTTCGCCTCGTCGAACTGCTGGTTTCCAAAGGCGTGGGGCTCTGGGCCGTCTTGAAGGTCTTTGCCCATTTGCTCCCGTCCTTTCTCGTGCTCACCCTCCCGATCGCCGGCATTATTGCCTCCATCACCGCCTTCGGTCGGCTGTCGCTGGACAAGGAACTTGTGGCCATGCGGGCCGCCGGCCTGAGCCTGTTGCGGCTCGCCCGGCCCGTCATGCTGTTCGCCCTGCTGGTCTTCGGTCTCACGACCTGGCTGGCGCAGTGGGGACAGCCGTGGAGTTCGATCAATCTCAAGAAGGTGGCGCTTAACTTATTGAGGGACCAACTGGTCTTGGCTCTTGATCGGGGATCGTTCACGCAACCGATCCCGAACATGACGATCTACGTTTCGGAGAAGGGGGACCAGTCCACGGGCGGCATCTTCATCTCGGACGAGCGCAATGCGGAAGATCCGCGCATCATCATCGCGCACGCCTATCACGTCTTAATCGACAGCTCCACGGATCAGGTCGCCTTACGGCTCAAAGACGGCGTGATACATAGTCGACCGGATGAAATCGACCAATACCAGCTGGCCTCATTTTCGAGCTATGACCTGAAACTTTCCCTCAACCAGAGCGGGTATACGGCTCCTGAAGAGCGCCCTTCCTACGAGCAGCTGATTGACCGTTTGAATAAATCGGAATGGCGCGACCCTTCGGCCTTGCGGCGACTGACGGAACATTACAAGGATATGGCGTTCCCCACCGCCTCGCTCATCCTCTGCATGCTTGGCGTGCCGGTCGGGATCGTCTCAAAGCGGTCGGGCCGCATCGGCGGCTTCGCCGTCGGTGTGGCCGTGATCGTTGTCTATTACGTGATGAACGTGACGTGCGAGTTTCTGGTCACGGCCACGGTCATCCCGCCATTCGCCGGCGCCTGGCTGCCAAACACCGTCTTTCTGGTGATTACGCTGGTGTGGTTCTCCCGCATGAGCAAACAGTAGCCGTCATGCCGATTATCTTCCGCTATCTGCTGCGGGAATACGCCAAGATTTTCCTCATGTGTTTTTCCGGTCTCATGACGATTTATCTCGTCATCGACTTTTTTGAAAAAGTCCGCCGCTTTCTGAGTTACGACGCACGATGGGTGGATGTCTTGAGTTACTTTGTGCTCAAGATCCCCGCCATCTCGTTTCAGATCATTCCGCTTGCCGTGCTGATGGCCACCTTGCTGACGCTCGGGCTGTTGTCGCGCAACAACGAGATTACCGCCCTGCGAAGCTGCGGCATCAGTCTCCCCTGGATCGCGTCGCCCTTCCTGACATTTGCCGTCATGATGACCCTCGTCCTGCTGTTGTTCAGTTCCACCGTCATTCCCTTGGCCACGAGCAAGGCCGAAGAGATCCGTGTCATCTATATTGAGAAGAAACCGCCGTCCGCCGTATTGACGCTGCCTCAACCCTGGACGCGAGTCGACGCCGATAGCTTGCTCCATGTCAGCAGCGTCGCGCGCAGCGGCGACACCTTGGGCGGCGTGCAACTGTTTCATTTCGACCATGCCTTTCGCCTGATCGAGATGACGGAAGCCCAGGAAGCGCACTATGCGGACCGCACCTGGACTTTGCACCGCGGCTTTCAACGCCGCTTCAATACGGACGGTTCGGTGGCGGTGTCGGAATTCGATCGCAAACCGATCACACTGGCGTTACTTCCCGAAGATTTCACCGGCGGCCTCGCCGGAGAGCCCGAAATGATGACCTTTCGCGACATCAGGGAATCGCGCGGCCGCCTCTACCAGCACGGCTCCCAATTTGCGCGCTTGTTGACCGATTATTATGGACGCATCGCCTTTCCACTGGTCACGGTCATCATGGTGCTCGTCGGCATCGCCTTGAGCCTCCGGCGTAGCGGCATTCGCGGCGGTAGCATGGCCATCGGCATCGGGCAGGCGTTGCTCGTGGGCTTCTTGTATTGGGCCGCCCATTCCATCGCCATTGCCTTTGGCCGCGGCGGCGCCCTGCCGCCCGTGGTCGCCGGTTGGCTGACCAACGTGCTGTTCACCAGCTATGGCCTGTACCTGATGTTGAAAACGAGATACTGAGCGCGCGTTCGGCGCCGGTGATGCGGTTGACGGGGCCTGACTGCTTCCGGTAAGTAAAGACAACCAGGACACAAGGATCCAACGTCATGCCGGGTCAGATCGTCGTCACCGGATTAGGTGTGATCAGCCCGATCGGTATCGGGGTAAGCGAATTTTGGAAAGCGGCATTGGAAGGCCGTTCCGGAGTTTCCGCGATCGCGGGTTTCGATCCGTTCCCGATGGACGGCTATCGCTCGAAGGTCGCCGCTCAAATTCACGGCTTTGCCCCCGAGCGATACCTTGACGCCGTCCAATCCGAACGAGTGGACCGTTATGCGCAGTTCGCCCTGGTCGCGGCCAAGGAAGCGTTGGCGGACTCCGGGCTGCAGATGGCCAAAGAGAATCCCCGTCGCGTCGGCGTCATCGTCGGTGCCGGGATGGGCGGCATGGTCATGGGTGAACGGGAAATCACCCAACTGTATCAGTCCCAGCGTCCCCATCGGGTCCATCCGAATTTCATCCCCGTCATCACCCTCAACTCCGCCTCCGGAATCGTGGCCATGGCTCATGGGGCGAAAGGACCGAACTACACGGTGTCTACCGCCTGCTCTTCCAGTGCTCACGCGCTGGGACAAGCCATGCAGTGCATCAGGGAGGGACGGGCGGACATCGTGATCACGGTCGGAGCAGATGCCAGCATCACGCCGCTCGTGTTTGCGGGCTTTTGCTCCCTGCGGGCGCTCTCGACCAGATATAACGATCAACCCGAACGAGCCTCCCGTCCCTTCGAGCGGCTGCGTGATGGATTCGTCATGGGCGAAGGCGCCGGCGCGCTCGTGTTGGAATCTTCGTCCCATGCGAAGAAACGCAAGGCCCGCATCTACGCCGAAGTGGCCGGGTATGCGGCAACGAGCGAGGCCTATCACATGGTGATTCCCCGTGAGGACGGCGAGGAAGTCGCGGCCACCATGCGCTTGGCCCTGGCCGACGCCGGCGTGACGACCGCACAGATCGATTACATCAACGCCCACGCCACGTCGACGTCGATCGGTGACGCGGTGGAAGCCAAAGCGATCCGCCAGGTGTTTCGGTCACGTGCCGACAAGATTGCCATCGGTGCCACGAAATCGCTCGTCGGCCATACGTTGGGCGCCGCAGGCGCCATCGCCGGGGTGGCCACCGTGCTCGCCATCCACACGGGACAGATTCATCCAACCGCCAACTATGAGGAACCGGATCCGGCTTGCGTGTTGCAAGGCATCATGGCGTCCGTGCAAGAACGGAAAGTCAAGGCCGCACTGCTCAACGCCTTCGGATTCGGCAGCAACAATGCCGCGGTCGTTATCAAACGCTATGCACCCTGACGCGTCTTCTCGGCATTCCTCCACAAAGGACCTTGCAGGATGAGCGATCGGGACGTGACCCAGCGAATCATTGCCGCATTGGCCGACTATCTGAAACGGCCCCCCTCAAGCATTGAACCGGACCATCATTTGCGTGACGATCTTGGCCTCGATTCGATGGCTGTCATCGAGCTCTTGTACAAGATCGAGGAAGCCTTCGACATTCAAATTCCGGATCAGGACCTCGCCGGAATGGCCACAGTCGCCAGCGTCGCCCAGTACGTCAACCGCCGTTTGACGCAGACGACACAGCCTGCGGCCACCCAAAGCCGCCCCACCGCCAAAGGAAAGAAAAAGCGTTAAGCCGCCATGGGATCCTTGTCTGCGCCCACCAGTCTGACTCTTGCACAGATTCAACAGTTGGTCGGAGGCACGCTTCACGGGAATGGCGCCTGCGTGCTTTCGTCGCTGGCGAGCTTGAACGATGCGACCGGAGAGGCGCTGGCCTTCATTGCCACCGATCGCGCCGCCGGCATTCCGGGAGGCATCAAAGCAGGCGCCCTTCTCGTCCATCGCTATTTTCCGGATCTGGCCATTCCTCAAGTCGTCGTCCCCAATCCCCTTCTCGCGTTTGCGCAAGTGGCCCAGACGTTTTTTGTGCGTCAGCCCATCCCTCGAGGTGTCGCCGCCGAGGTGAGCAAAGGCGCCGGCGTCCTGATCGGCGACAACCCGTCGATCTGGCCGTTCGTCACTCTGGGAGACCGCGTCAACATTGGGGCCAGAGTCACGCTCTATCCGGGCGTCTACATCGGCGCGGATTCCACGGTGGGCGACGACAGCGTGTTGTATCCCAACGTCGTCGTTCGAGAGGGCTGTTCGATCGGCAACAGGGTGATCATCCACAGCGGCACGGTCATCGGCGCGGATGGCTTTGGGTACGTGCAGCACGAAGGCCGTCATCATAAGATCCCGCAACTCGGAGGCGTGACGATTGAAGACGACGTGGAGCTCGGCGCCAACGTCACCGTCGACCGGGCCACGCTGGGGCGCACCATCATCAAACAAGGCACAAAGATCGACAACCTGGTGCAGATTGCGCATAACGTCACGATCGGAGAGCACAGTATCATCGTGGCGCAAGTGGGCGTCGCCGGAAGCACGACGATCGGTCATCATGTCATGATCGGAGGCCAGGCGGGGTTGGCAGATCATCTGACGATAGGAAACCAGGCGATGATCGCGGCGCGGGCAGGAGTCAACCGCAGCGTGGAACCGAATCAGATCATGTCGGGGGCACCGGTGATGCCGCATGAAACCTGGATGAAGGCCCAAGCCGTCATCCCTCGGCTGCCCGAGCTGCGGCAGCTGGTTCGCGATCTCGCTCAGCGTGTGACTCAACTCGAAGCCCGGATGAGCAACGCGAAGGCAGCGCGGGGGAGCCGGAAGACCCCGCGCCGCAGATGATCGATCCGCCGCCTCAGCTCACGATCCCGCGCCAGAAAAATAGCTTGCTCCAGTAAAATCCGGCCCAGGGCATGAGGATCGCCGGAACGGCCTCCATCGATCCGTCGGAGATCGCCCAAAGAGAACTCCCCAGGAGCAGACCAATCCCTGCGACATACGCAGCCGGCACCAGTTTGCGGCCTTGATGGTCAATGGGAGGAATCACCGGCTCCGGTTTGGCCTTTTTGTGGGTCCGCTGTACGGCGGTGCGCATCCGCGCGGCGAACACCTGGGGAACCGTATCAAAGAGGTAGCGATGGTAACGCGTTTGCACCCACCCGCAGAGCCCGCCGAACAGCAGCAGCGCAAAGCTCGTGATAAACGTCGTCCCGGTGTACGTGCCGGAGGCGATCAACTGATAGCCGAGCGCGCCCATTCCCCCGAGCATGCAGAGCAGCCCGAGAAAGCCGGAGGGCAGCAGAATATAGGTTTTGACGTAATGGCGCGCCTGCGTTCGGATGTCCTCGCGACGCCACTCTTTGACGAGTTTCGCCATCGGCACTCTCCCGGCTGAACCTCTTCGCGCCGGCATCATAGCATTGTTCCCGGTCGGCGGCATCGCGCGAAGTACACCGAGGAGGCTGAGGACAGGAGAGAAGCTTGAGTTCAGCCGACCGGCAGGATATCAGCGATCGCCGCCCGTTCGACGCGTCCGATGCTGACCCACTGTTCCGCCATGGGCAGGAGCGCTTGAAGTCTGTGTTCCACCGCCGCCAACCGTTGAGCCAGCGTTGGGCTTTTCCGAAATGCCGCGACCATCAGGAAGGCTCGGAGACCTTGAAGAAACATGGTGATCATCCCCGCCTGAACGGCTTCCGAGGCCTCATGCAGCGCCTCGACCTGTTCGATGATCGGCGCCAGTTGCGAGGAGGTGACAAAGTCCGTCGTGCGGGCGCTTCTGAGATCGGCGAAGATTCGACCCGCCGCGGGAACCCGCTGCCGGACGTCCTCGACGAATCGCTCGTCCATTCGGTCGAGTTCGTCCAAGATGCGCCGGACATCGTCCACGCGGATGTCGGCGCCCTTCTGCTCGGCCCGCAGGATGACCGCGTCGAGGACGTCGCGGGCCGGTTGTTCGGACCGAGACCGGACGCGCTGCAAGTCGCGCAACGCACTCAACAAGGAGACGCCCGGCGTCACGCGCATCGACGCCAGGGGAGCGTCCCTCTTTCCAGCCGGGAAGTCCGGCACGTCGAACGTCTTCTGAGAGTCCTCCGCCGGCGGCCTCCCGTCGGCATGATGCACCGCGGCGCTGATCCGTTGCAGCCCAGATTGCAGCGTCGCCAGGGCCGCATTCATCGCCCGTGGGTCCTGCCGTCCGACATCGTGCAGCGTGGGCAGCAGCTTCAGCGCCATTTCTTCAATCGACGTCAAATGCACGGTCGCCGCGGACCGCGAAAGATTGGTCAGTCCCTGCAGCATGATTCCGTACAGTTTCGGTTTGGTGGTCGCATCGGCGCCTTCACTGAGCCGCTTCAAGGCGGAATGGATTTGGGCCAGCCACTCGCGCGCCTCCAGCGCGAACAGGCCGATCACTTCTTTCTCGAAGGTCACGTCGACGGCCTCTTGCCCGGTGTAACGGTCGGGCGTCGAACCTTCCGCCTGCAGCTCTCCCCCACCGCCGTCCTGCACCGCGGCGTTTCTGGACTCGACCACGCCCTGAATGGCGCTGGCCAGCGCATCCAGATTCTCCAGCAAGGCAGCAAACTGATCCGACACGGTCGGGACGTGCTTCGATCGACGCTCTGCGGACAGGCCTGAGCTAAACGAGACTCGAGCCACGTCAGGAGATTCCACCGTCTCTATAATGGAGACCAGCGGCGACAGGCTCAGATCGATTTCACGTTTGTCCTGTCCGTTCTTTGGGGGCGTATCTGTCTCCACCGCCACAACGGGCCTCAGTGGGAACCGGGCGTTGATGCCGACCACGGCGCCCACTTCCCCGGTCGTCAGACGAACGAGCGTTCCCAACGGGTAAGCCGACAATTGCTCAACCAACGCTTTCATGATTTCACGCGGGAAGGCGGACCGTTCTGCGACGAGCAGCTCCCGAACCGCCTCATGCGGGAAAAAGCGCCGGCGGTAGGGACGGGGTGTCACGAGGGCATCAAACACGTCCACCGCGCCGATGATTTGAGCCATCTCGTGAATGTCGCGGCCTTTCAGGCGATTGGGGTAGCCACGTCCATTCCATCGTTCGTGGGCTTGCCGCACCACCTGCGCCAGCCAGTCCCAGTCCGGCCCGAGCTTCCGAATCAACTGGTAGCCGAGCTCGGGATGCTGTTCGATCAACGTCCGTTCCTCGTGCGTCAACCGCCCCGACTTCGTCACCACCGATTGCGGAACGGCAAACAGTCCGATGTCGTGGACGAGACCGGCCATCGTCAGCCGCTCAAGTTCCTCACCGTAGTACCCGAGCCCGGAACCAACCTTCGTCGCGAGGATGCTGACATTGACCAAATTGGTGATTAAGGTGGAACCACTGGGACCGGCCAGAGCCTGCACGACGAGTTGATCGTTGCGGCCGAGGGAATCCTCGATCTCTCTCGCCACGGCCGAGAGCCCGGTGATTCCGAGCGGTTCCTGACGTTGGATCGCCGAGGCCAAGGCGGTCAACTCCTGCTCGGCTCGCCGATACACGTCTGCCGCTCGCCGTTCTTCCATCATCCCCGATCGCTCCCTGTGTGACACGTTCCCCCTTCGCTCGCTCGCTTCAGCATGCAATCGGCTGGAAGGCATGTCAAGACGGACGATGGCCCGTCCTCTCTCAACGGGCTGGAAGCGCTTCTCCAATCGCCGATCGCTCGGTCCGCCCGCGCTCCACCCACTGGTGGATCAATTCTCGCACCGCGGCCAGTCGGCCGATCACGGCTTGTACTCGAGGGCCGGCGAGTCGCAGCTGGTGTTGTGCGACGACCGCCAAGAGACTTTGCAAACCACCGAAATACGTCATCGCCGGCGTGACATTGACCTGCTGAGCCTCGGCGCGTAACTGAGCCACTTCCTGAAGCGACGCTTCCAAGTTCCCGTTGGACAACCCCTCTCCACCGGCCAAAGCCGACAGCTTTGCCGTCAGGCCGGGTATCTGGGCATCCAGCACCCGGACAAAAGCCTCCTCGGAAGCAGCCATGCGGTCGAGATAGCCGTGAATGACATCGACACCGACCTGCTGTACGCCAGCCTGCACCTGTCCCTCCATTTGATCGATGAGGGTCTTGATCAGATTTCGGTCCAACGGACCCGCCACAGCCGGTTGCGCGGATTGGAGGGTACGCAAGGTGTGGAGGAATTCGGCCGGTGAGATGCTCGGAGCGGCTTCCACGGCGGCCGTGTCGGCTTCGGACTCGAAGGAGACGCCCGTGGCGTTCGTCAAGGCCGTATGAATCTGGCCGAGTTGTTTACAGAGGGAAAGGAAATCCTGCACGGAGAACGATTTTGTCGGGTCCTTGATGGCCTCGATGAAGGGCAAGGCCGCAAAGCTGGCCTGTTCGACGTCGGGAAGATTGATGGTGGCGGCGGAGCCGCCGAGGTTCGTCACCCCGGCCGTGAGGGTGCCGACCAGTGCGGCGTGGCGCTCAGCAGGCGGTCCTTGCTGGAGTTCGTCCAGCGCCACATGGATGTTCTGCAGCCATTCGTGCGCCTCCTGGACGAAAAGATCGACGAGTTCTTTTTGGAATTCATCTGAGGTCTCGCCCGACATGCCTTCACTCCCCCACCGCGGCAATAGTCCCCGCAATAACCGTCATACTCAGCGGTCAATCGCCTGCGGGTGTGCAAGGGAGAATCACCGGCGTATGACATCGATGACCGTCTCGAGCGGAGGAGCGCAGACCGTCAGGCGCGCTTGGAACCGCCACCGAGTTGGGAGGCCAGGCCGGCAATCTCGCCCAGCTTCTTCGCCATTTCCTCAAAGCGTTTCGTGGCCTGTTGCGCGGCCATCTCGGTTTCGGACACCCGTCTGGCCAGGACCGCATTGCGTTCCCGCTCGGCTTCCAAGAGCTGTTGAATCTCCTTGGCTTTGCCGCCGCTTCCCTCCGTGTCGGCCAACCGGCGAGTGAGCTCCTCCACCCGCTGTTGCTCTCGAGAATATTGTTGCGCCAACTCCTGCGAGCGACTCACCGCCTTCTCCATCGACGTCATCTGCTGTACCAGCTGCGTGGCCGCTTGACGTTCCGCATTCAAGGCCGCTTCGAGTTCGTGGACCCGGCCAAGGGATTTCTGTAACTCGTTGATGCGCTGCGTTTGCTGCGCTGCCAGAGCCCGTTCCTTCTGCAGTACCCCTTCCAGTTCCACAGCCCGAGCGGCCTGGTGTTGCAGGTCTGCGGCGCGTTTTTGATGTTGCGCCGACTGTTCCCGCTCGCTGTTCAAGCGCGCTTCGAGCTCGTTGAGGCGCTGTGTCGTCCCGGCCAACTCCGCGGCGGCCTTTTTCGCGTGGGCCGCTTGCGCACGTTCGGCGGCCAACAGCGATTCGAGCTCTTTCATCCGGCCGGCTTGAGCTTCCCAGTCCTTGAGTCGTCCAACCTGCGCCTCGAGCTCCTTGATCCGAGCGGACTGGCCTTCCACCTCTTTGACGCGCTGCGCCTGAGCTTCGAGATCCTTCACTCGCCCGGCCTGAGCCTCGAGCTGCGAAATCCGTTGACTCAACTGTGCCGTCTGCCGACGTTCCTTTTCAAGCTCCGCCTCGACCTGTCGGAGCTTCTCGATCGCCTGGCGATACTGTTCCGTGTGCTCACTGGCGGTCTGCGAGCTTGCCGCAGGAACCGCCGCCAGTGCAGGCTGGGCGGCCGCCTTCGCTGGAGCGGGAGGCGCCTGCTTCTTGTCGAGGAGCTCCAGCACCCGGTCTTTGAGAGACGTCCCTTGAAACGGCTTTTTCAGGACCCCGTCGGCATGGCACGACTCGGCCTGCTTGGTGACCTCATCGTTCACGATCCCGGAGATCAGCAAGACGGGCGTGTTGGAGAGCGCAGCCTGACCCCGCACGAACGCGCAGACCTCATACCCGCTCTTGTCGGGCATGATCACATCGGACACGATGAGGTCGGGAACTTCTTTGGCGAGGAACGCCAACGCCTCTTCGCCGTTGGCCGCCAACGTCACGCCTAACCCGGCCTCCGTCAGCAGCCGTTCGGCAACCTTGCGAACGGCAATGCTATCGTCTGCGACCAGGATCTTCGGCATGTATTATTCCTTTCGCTATTCATGATGACCGTAAGTGGTCCTGGCGACTACGACCCAGCCGTTGAAGCGCAACGATGTCGATCTCCTCTCCCTCATCGGTAAAGCTCCCGAGCGTTTCGAGATCCAAGCGTTTGCTGGGGACGATGTGGGCAACATCGACGTTGTGGAGCGAGGGGATGACGCCATCGATGCATATCGCCATCGGACCATCGACATGACGCGCGACGAGACACAACAGGGGATCGCCTTCCGGCTCCCGACTAAGCCGCGTTCCCAAGTCATACACGGGCATCACGTCCTTTTCTCGCTTGAGCATGGCACCGACAAACGGGGTACGGCTGGGAACCGGCACTGGATCAATCCAAGGCGCTACGCCTCCGACATCTTCGGTGCGTGCCGCGAGTTTTTTCCCCCCGACCGAAAACACGACCACGTTCCATGAACGTTTTGCGCTGACCGCCTGATCCTGATGTCTCGCTGCACGTAACATGAAGCACCTACGAAGCCGACAAGGCGTGACGGCCGGCGCCATCGGTCACGACTTCGCCGAGCTCGCCCAAGATCCATTCCGGACTGAGAATGAGCACCAACCGATCCCGGTAGATCGTCGTCCCGGAGATCCACGTCCGCTCTTCGTGCTGGAAGTGCGACGGAAGCGGACGGCATTCCACACGTTCGACTTCGATCATGCCGATGACTTCCTCGACGCGCACGGCACCGTGGGTCTGGCCGTTCGAATAGAGAACGATGCGCATGTCCGGATTGGAAGAATCAAGCACGGTCCCGAGACGGCTCGCCAAATCCAGGTCCTGATAAGTGACGCCGACGAACGTGACTCGACCTTCCCGGCCGGCTTCATCCTGCGTCAGCACACCACGGACACCCTGAGACGGCACGGCGCACCACAGCTTGCCGAAGCGCACGACGAGGAGGCTCGCCGTCTGCACGACGGCAGTCGTCACCTTATGATGGCCTCGCAAACTCATTTCAACGGTCACGCCGGCGGACTCTGGACGGCCCAAGGGCCGGGGAACTCCTTACGCTTTCCGCGCAGGCGATTCCTGTCCGATCCACCGTTCCAGTTCTTGAATCAATGCCCGTTCTTCCACGGGCTTGGCGATATACGAGCTCGCGCCGACATTGAGCGCCATCTGGCGATGCTTGTCCCCGGCGCGAGTGGTCATGACAATGATCGGCGTCTGTTGGGTCTGCGTTCTGCTGCGCAACGCCTGAATGACTTCATAGCCGTTCAATTTCGGCATTTCGAGATCGGTGAGGATCAGGCGATAGTTCTTTGCCGATGCCTTGCGCAGCCCCTCCTCGCCATCCACCGCCGTATCGACTTCGTAGCCTGCCGTCTCCAGCATGCGCCCGACGAACTTTCTGATACTCAATGAGTCGTCGATCAATAGAAGTTTTTGCTCGACGGCCGGCTGCGCCGGCGCTTCCTCGAAGGGCGTGTCGGTCGTGACGCCGATCGCCGTCTCGGTCGAAGTATCCAGGGCCGCTGGGGACTTCTCGCCGCCGGAGACCAGCCGTGCTGGGTCGAGCACGAGTACGACGCGTCCTTCGGGATCAATGGTGGCGCCGCCGAAACTGGACCGTTCCAATGACTTGAGCGCTCCGATGGGCTTGATGACGATTTCCTGGCGACCGAGCAGCTCGTCGACCGCAAGGCCGATCGGGCCCGTGCCCGTACGCACGATGACGACGGGCTTGCCGATTTCGACATGTGTTCCGGTTCGATACATCAATTGCTGCAGCGGCTGAACATCGATGGCTTCGTCGCCAATGTGCAACATCGAGCGCTCACCCATCTGCTGGAGCGTTCCGGAGGTCAGCATGGTCACCTCGCGCACGCTCGGGAGCGGGATCCCGTACCGTTCCTCGCCGCAGCGGACCATCAACGCGGTGGCGATGAGGAGCGTCAGTGGAAGATGCAACGTGAACTTGGTGCCCACCCCGCGGACGGATTCCACGTCGATATGGCCATTCATGCTCTCGATGACCCGTTTGACCACGTCCATCCCCACACCGCGTCCGGCCTGATCGCCCACCTGTTCAGCGGTTGAGAATCCAGGGAGGAAGATGAACTTGATCGCCTCCGCTTCCGGTAAATTCTTGGCGAGATCCGAGCGGACCAGTCCCCGCTCGACCGCCTTAGCCCGAATTTTGTCGATATCGAGTCCGGCGCCGTCGTCTTCCACTTCGATCAAGACGGCGTTGCCTCGATGCGACGCGTGGAGATAGATCGTCCCGTTCGCAGGCTTGCCCCTGGAGACACGGACGGCCGCAGGCTCGATGCCGTGGTACACGGCGTTGCGCACCAGATGGACCAACGGATCCACGAGTCGCTCGACCACGCCCGTATCCACTTCGGTGTGTTCACCGGAGGTGACCAACGTGACTTCTTTGCCCGTCGCTCGTGCCATCTCGCGCGTCGCCCGACGGAAGCGGGTGAACGGTGTGCCGATGGGCACCATGCGGGCGCGGGCGATTTCATCCCGCATGCCCAGCGTGAGTTGCTGCAGCTGGCTCATGTCTTCGTGCGAGCGGCGGATCGACCCACTGAGTTGCGTCATGGATTCGGAAATGTCGGCTGTCACCTCGCTGATGCGCCGCGCCAGAATATTGAAGTCGTCGTACTTGTCGAATTCGAGGCTCCCGAAATCGCTGAGCCCCTGGAACATGGCCGCAGGGGACGCGCCTTTTCCCTGGTCCGTGCCAGCGCCGGTTGAGCTCGGCAAGGTGAAGGTATGTTTTTCTTCGAAGGAGCGTACTGAGTCTATCAACCGCACGCGACAGGCCAAGACTTGTTGCGAGAGCTGCTCCAGCACGCTCAGGCGCTGTTCCAGCCGGCCACGGCCGATGACCAACTCGCCGACGAGGTTGAGCAACCGCTCCAGGCGGTCGCGGCTGACACGTATGACTTCACGGTCTTCCGTCGTGCCCGTGTCCTTTGTTTTGGCCTGCTCGGGCTCCGCCTGGTTTTTCTCCTCGACGACGGCCGGTTCCTGGGCGGGCTGAACCGGCGCTCTTTTTGCGACAGTTTCCACAGCCATCGAGGTCTGCTCCAGCTGCTTGAGCCCCTTCATTGCCGCCGCAAACCGCTGCCGGACGGTGCCCGTCAAGGTGGGATCCCGGCGCATGAGCAACCGCACGACGTCCACCGAGCGCAGCAGCACGTCGGTGTGACCCGGCTGCACTTTGACGCGGCCTTCGCGCACCGCCCCCATGAAATCCTCGATGTAATGCGTGAGGTCGCCGATCGATTGGAACCCGACGGTATAGGCCGACCCTTTGAGGGTATGCGCCGTCCGAAACAACTGATTGATGAGATCCGGATTCTGCGGTTCTTTCTCGAGACGCAAGAGCTGCGCTTCCAGGCTTTCCAGGTATTCCTGCGCTTCCGGCGCAAAATAGGACAGCACTTCGGGATCGAGCTGCGGCATCAAATATTCATCCGTCAAAGACGGTGCGCCCGCCCCGGTCTCACCGGCATTGCTGTCGGACGGCGGTTCGAGCACGGCAGTCGCCACCTGGACGGCGGTCGGCTCGGGAGCGGACCCCACGGCGGGGGCAACGACAGGGGCCGGAACACCCACCGGCTGGCCTTCCTGAATCTGGTGCAACGTCTGCGTGACCCCGGGCACGTCATGCTGTAACTGCTCGAGCTTGCCCTCGTCCCGCTTCATGAGCAGCCGGATCACGCTGACGGCGTCGCCGATGGTCGACAGTAGCGCCGTCGACACGGGAATTTTGCCGTCACGCACGGCGATCATACAGGCCTCGACCGGGTGCGCGATATCGCCGATTACTTTGAACCCAATGGTGTGCGCGGAGCCTTTCAAGGTGTGGGCCGTTCGATAGAGCGACTGAATCGTTTCGGGGTCGCCGGGATTTTCCCTCAAGCGATTCGCCAACACCTCCAACGTCTGAAGGTATTCGTCGGCTTCCGGCGCAAAATAGGACAGCACTTCGGCATCGATGGTGGGAACCAAATAGTCGGAGGATAATTCCCCGCCGCTATGAGATGAGGTTGCGGATGAAGGCAACAAACCGGCCACCTCTTTTTTCCAGTGGGCGCTGACCGCGAGATCTTCGGCGCCTCCTTGTTTCACCACCTCGAGCTGGGATTGAAACGCCTCCACCATCCCGCGGAGCGCGCCAACCGTTTTCAGCCAGAGCGCCGGATCAATGGCGGTCGACTGCTCCAGCGTCGTTTCGAGAAGCTCTCCCAGCAGGGCAAGACCGTTGAAGCCGTAAATACCGGACGCGCCGCGGACTTTGTGCGCCCAGACATATTGGTTTTGCAGCTCTTGCGGACTGGGCAGCGCATCACCGGGAGGATTGACGGCTGCGGAGAGCGTGGCCAGCGCTTCCCCCGCCTCCATCACGAAGATGTCGAGGAGGCCCTGACGGTCCAGTTCGGAGCTCATCCTATCCTTTCTGACCCGGGACATGGGGACTGGACCCAATCTTGCGCCTTTTCGCGCGGGGCCTGTCTCCCATCACCGGTCGCTGGGACAGGCACCACCGCGGACGGTGGAGCCAGTCCCCTCTAGGCCAGCTTGAACTGCGCGACTGACGCGGTCAGACCATCAGCGAGCTTGGCCATGTCTTCGACGGTCAGGCGCGCCGCATCTGTCGCTTTTTGCGTCGCGACGGCACCGCCGGTGAAGTCCTTAATCGAGCGACCCACCTGGTCCGTGGACGCCGTTTGCGTCGCCGCAGAATGGGCGATGGTTTGGGCCAATTCGGCGGAGCGTTGCGCAATGCCTGAAATCTCGTTGAACACCTCGCCGGTACGCAGCGCGGAAGCCGATCCCGCTTCCACCGCCTGGGTTTCCTGCTCCATGGCGACCACCGCGTCCTGGGTTTCCGTTTGAATCACTTTCACGAGATCCGCAATTTCTCTTGTCGCTTGCGTGGAACTTTCGGCCAGTTTTCGCACCTGGTCGGCGACGACTGCGAACCGCGCCCCGGCCTCGCCGGCGCCGGCCGCCTCGATGGCGGCGTTGAGCGCGAGCAGGTTGGTTTGATTCGCGATGTCTCGAATCGTCGACACGATTTGCGAAATTTCCAAGGACCGATCGCCCAGTCCCTTGACCTGCTTCGACATGCGTTGCACCGCTGAACGAATGCTCTGCATGTCCTGCACGGTTTCCTGCACCGCGACACGGCCGCGTTCCGTCGCTTGCAACACTTGCTTGGCGGATTCGGAAGACGCGCCGGCCGTCTCGGCAACCTGACGCATTTGAGCGGCCAGCTGTTCGACGGCACTCAGGGTTTTAACCGACTCATCGGCTTGGTGCTTGGCGGTGCCGGCCATCTGACCTGCACTGTCTCGCAACGTACCGGCCGACTTATTGACGCGTTCGGCCGCCTCACGCACCTGCTTGAGCAGTTGTCCGAACCTGGCGATCATGAGGTTGAAGCCGTCTGCCAGGTTTCCGAACATGTCCGCAGTGACTTCACCGCGCTTCGTGAGGTCGCCTTTACCGACGTCCGACACCAGCACGAGGAAGTTCATCAATCGTTTCTGCATCTCGTCGCGTTCGCCTTCCGACGTCACGAGGGCGGTAATACGGTCCAACATCGTATTGAACGACGTGGCCATCTGACCCAACTCGTCCTTGGACGTGATCTTGGCGCGCGCTTGGTAGTTGCCGCTGGCGGCCATTTGCGCGACATTCGCGACCTGTCCGATACCCAAGGACAGTTTGTGGGCCACCCAGTATCCGAGAGCCAAACCCAACAACACGGCGGCGATACCGGCGACGATCAGAATCAGGGTCGCGTTGGACGCCATGGCCTTCGCTTCATCCGAGAGGTCCTTGGCGACTTCGGACATGGTCTTAATCTGCTCGGCGTGGCGCTGCGTCACCTTCTCGAACGCCGGGCTCAAGCTCACCGTAATGGCCAAGGCACCTAATTCCCGCATGGCCAGTGCCTGCGCATTCGTCAACGCCTTGTTTTCGAAGCTCTCTTTGATGGTGCCGATCGCGGCGTCGCTTTGGTTGAAGAACTCGGCAAGCGCCGCCTTGAGTTCGGCGAGGTCTTTGGCTTCCTCACGGCCGCTGCTCGACGTTCGAAGCGCTGTCTTTTCATAATTGCCGATCAGCCGCTCGACTTCCGCGCGGTAGGGTCCGAGGTCTTTCAACTCGATCTCGAAGTCGGAGGCGCGCGGCGTTCTCGCAACGTCGACCAGCGATTCGTGGTAGCGGTTCACGTTGAAGAGGAGCTGGTTGAACTCCGTCAACGGCACCGTATAGTCCACGTAGACCGTTTCCGCTTGTGCGGAGAGGCGGCCGTTGGTGATGATGCCCACGCCGGCCATGGCGGCGATGATCACGCCGACCAAGCCGAACACCGTGAGGAGTTTGGCTTGGGTCTTTAAGTTTTCAAACCATTGAAAGAAGTTGAGCCTAAACATGAGAACCTCCTCCTTCTCGCTCGCGATACGATCGAGCCATGAGTCTCACACCCTGTCTTGACGATCTTGCCTTCAGCTTGTCCCCTCGAAATGAGAAAGAACGACGGACGTCTCCAATACGCCCCGCAGCCGGTCTTCCAGGTTTACGACGGTCGATACAAAGGGATTCCCCCCGTCCCCCTTGCCGACCGGAGCCGGTATGAACTGATCCTTCGACAGGGTGCGAATCTCTGGAACCGTATCCACCAAGACGCCCACTTGCCAGTTGCCGTGTTTGATCACGACGGCATACTTCAGGGCGTTCTCGGCGGTCAGGCCGATCATCTGGCGCAAATCGAGCAAGGGCACGACAGATCCGCGGAGGTTCGTGACGCCGACCAGTCCCGAGGGCATGCCGGGGACCGGTGTAATGGACTCCACCACGAACACTTCCCGCACGTTCTGGAGATCGATCGTGAACTGCTCGCCTCCCAAGGTCACGATGGCAGCCCGCATCGTTCCCGTGCCCATCGTCTGGGCGGCGGTGCCCTGCCCGGGATCAGCGTGCTGAGTGCTGAGGGAGGTTGCGCTCTGACCGGCAGCCATGGCGGTTATCCCAACACCCGTTTGACGGCCGCGAGCAGCTCGTCGCCCTTGAACGGCTTCACGACGTGGGCATTGGCGCCCTGTTGCTGGCCCCAGAACTTGTCGCTTTCGTTGCCTTTGGAGGTACAGAGAATGATGGGAATGTTTTTCGTCCGGTCGTCGTTCTTGAGGTCGCGGCAGGCCTGAAAGCCGTTTCGCCCCGGCATGACGACGTCCAGCACGATCAAATCGGGCTTTTCACCGATCACCTTGTCTTCGAGCTTTTCGGTGTTTGGAAAAGAGACCACCGTATGGTTCGCCCCCTTCAGCACTCCTTCGATCACCTGCAATTCGGCGTAGGAATCGTCCACGACAAGAATCTTGCTCATCGGTTCTCTCCTTGGTTCTGGTTAAGAATGACGTCCCGAATAGGAATCGCGCCCCACTACTTCAAGGGCAGCACGACGCTGATCGCGCCGGCCAAGTCCCCTTCCTTCCACCCCTCTTTGTGACCGCCGGTGATGTCCTTGCCGCCCTTGGGCGCCCCGTGGCATGCCAAACACGATGCCGCCGCATATTCGGGGTCCATCATACGCAGCACCGGTCGCCCGTCGAGCACCGTGTTGCGTACATAGGTTTGTCCCTTGGGATGGCGTGGATCGCTGAACATCCGCAGCACTTCCGCTTCAAAATCGTCCGGCCGGTTGTTGACGTTGCGGTAATCAATGCCGGTCAGTTTCAATTTCACACCGGTTTTCTTATAGAAGTTTTCTCCGGTCTTACGCGCAAATACGGCCGGGATGAATCCCTTAAAGCCGATCCCGGGCCGGTTGATCACCGGCTGGGCCTCATCCACGACTTCCTTTTCGGCCTCAACCAGCGCGAGATACAGAGAAGCTTGCGGAACGGCATTGGGGATTCTCAGATCGATCTTGGTTTTCTTCTTGAAGCGCTCAATGACCTGACCGGCAATGTAGTCGCCGGTAAATCCTTTGTTCGCCTTGGAGGCATCGTTGATGTTGCCCATCTGTTCCGACATGACGCCACGGCCGATCTTCACGAGATCGATCAAGTGTTCCGCCACTTCGGCTTCATTGGACGCAAGCACAGGGCTCGCCTGACACAGCAGCGCCACTGCCGCAATCCTGCCCGCCATCCGCCAATTGCACCATGTCGCGTTCATACCCATCCTCCTTCGTGATGTCACTTGATCGAATTCCTCGTTCCTTTTCTCATTCTTCCCGTTCGTGACCTAGCAATTACTGTTTTTTTGCAGACGTGACGTCGCATGCCACACGAACGCACGCCTTTCGCAGCCAGCCGCCCACTCTGCAAAGGTTGTGCTTATGCGCTTTCGAGCGACAAATACGAGAATAACGAATACAAAACACTTGGCCTTTCACAGATTTACGTACTCTACACAGGAACAGCGTTCGGCCTCGTTCGTCGCACGATTGTTCAGGTTGCGACAAAATGATGCCGTTTGGGCAAAAATTGGCCACTCAAGCCGTCGCTCGGTTTAGGAGTGCGCTCAGCGTTTTGCTGTAATCGTGTCCAGGAACAGAAGAGACGAGGAAGATATCAGGCGCGGCGAGCGTTATGTGAACGGGTTTGAGACCACCGGTGAGACCTTGTGAGACCTTCCTGGACGCAGCGGGCGACGAGCCGGCCAATCATGGCTCCGATCTCGGTATGCGTCCCGCTATAGGACATCTTATGGATCCCCTTCAGGCTGCTCGCGACCACCACCGCATCGGTTCCAGTGCCTGTGGCCAGCGAAGATGTTCGAGCGGTGCTCCTAACCTTGTTCTTGATCAACGTCCCGGTCTTGCTTTCCGTGGCGACTTGCACGGCACCCACCAGTGCCGCCGTGGTCAACGTCGCATTCGTGATCAGGACGATATTGATCGTTCCCATGCCGTACAGTCCGGACATTCCGGGAGTCAAGCGGACCGGTTCTCCCGCCTGGACGGCATTGGTCACCCCGACGGTGCAGAAGCATTCGACCCAGACCCGCCCCGAGGCTTCTCGATCGGCGACGAGCTGTGTCATCGGAACGGCCGTCATGAGACCCACCATCGGTCGCCTGACCTTGATCCGTACGCCCAGGCGGCCCAGATACCGCGAGGGATCGCCCCATTGCACCGTTGTGGGTCGCTTAAGGGCCATAGGATTGGCTGGCACTTGATGATTGAGAATAGACCGCGCTCGGACGATGCCTCCTCCACGGGGAGCGGACGAGATGATCCGGTGCAGGTGCTTCAAATCGATGATCAACGTCCCCCCGTTGATTCGATAACTTATGCGTCCCCTTCGCTTCATGGCTTTCCTCAACGCCGTAATATCCTGCGCAAGGCGGCAAGAAGCCGCTCGTTGTCCCGCCGCCTTCGCACGGCGATGCGGATCATGCGCGCCGTACAGCCTGCCAGCGACGAACAGTCGCGCACCAGCAGGGCTCGACGACGAAGCTCCGCCGTCAGCGCACGAGAGCCGAACGACGAAGGCAGTTCAACCAAGAGGAAGTTAGCGGAAGACGGAATTACCGTGAGGCCGTCGAGCGATGAGAGCTGTGTCGTCAAATGCGCCCGTTCCCGTTCGATACAGGCAAGGCATCGCCGTGCGTGGGCCACATCCGCGATCGCGGCTTCGGCTGCCCGCTGCGCCACCGCATTGACGGACCAGGGCGGCTGAAACCGTCTCAGCCGAGCCGCCACATCGGGTGAGGACACGCTGTACCCGATTCGGAGTCCGGGCAATCCATAGAACTTGGTGAAGCTCCGAATAATGATCAGGCGTGGATAGCGGCGTAGCTCCGACAAGCACGTCAACTCCTGACAATAGTCAATGAACGACTCGTCCACCACCACCCACGTACCGGTGCGATTCGCGGCAACGAAGAGCGCGTGCAGGTCGGGAGCATGAGCGAGCCGGCCCGTTGGACTGTTGGGGTGACAGATAAACACCGCATCAATCGCCCCGCGGCCGCGCGGCCAGCGCGACAGTCGACGTGTGACCTGTTCCAGCGGAGGACGGTACTCGTCTTCCATTGTCGCCATGATAAAGCTGGTGTGACCACCGGCGCGGCTCACGGCATGGGCGTATTCCGTATAGGTCGGTCCCACGATCAACGCCGAGCGAAAAGACAGGGCCCGTGGAATGATGTCGATGAGCTCGGTCGAACCGTTGCCAACGACGACGCAGTCCGGCGGAATACGCCAGCGGCGTTGAATGGCCCGCTTCAAGCCGACGCAATCGGGATCCGGATAGTGATGGATGAGCGCGGAGTCGGCGGCCAATACCCGGACAGCATGTCGCGAGGGACCCAGCGGATTGATGCTCGCACTGAAGTCCAGAATGGAGCCGATGGGTCTGCGTAGTTCGCGGGCGGCGGCGTACACATTGCCGCCATGCACCGGCGCACGTTTCAACGCCACAGGAACCTCAACGATCCGGCGATGGCCATCAGGTAGGCGACGGTCATGATGTGCGCGGCCCGATCCACGTGCCCGACCGACAAGGGAGCTCCGGCATCCCCAAGCACGGGCCGTTCGGCACGACGGCCTCCGTAAAAGTTGATGCCGCCGAGCTGAATGCCCAGCGCGCCGGCCATCGCCGCTTCAGGCCTCCCGCTGTTTGGACTGGGATGCTTGTGGCCGTCCCGCAGTAACACCACGCCGCTCCGCTTTGCAGCGGTCGAGCTAAAGAGCACGAGTCCCGCTGCAGCGGCGATCAACCAGCCGGTGATGCGCGCCGGGAGCCAATTAACCAGATCGTCAAGCCTGGCCGACGCCCATCCGAAATCGCGGTACTCCTCCTCGGGATGTCCGATCATCGAGTCGAGCGTCGAAACAGCCTTGTATGCCAACGCCAGCGGCGCTCCGCCGGCGACAAGACATAGCAAGGGCGCGATCACGCCATCGCATGCACTCTCCGCAATCGTTTCCACCGAAGCCCTGACCACTTCTGGTTCGGACATGTCGTGCGTGTCTCGTCCGACGATCAAGCCGACTGCCTCCCGAGCTCGCTTCAATGATCCCTCTTTCAAGGCAGCGGACACACTGCGGACATGATCGACCAAATCTCTCCAGGCGAGTGTCGTTGTAGCTAACGCGATCCCGATTCCCTGCCCAACCCAATCATGGACCGCTGTTCCAGCCGCGATCAGCGCCCAGCCGGCCAGGAAGGCCGTCGTCGGCAGAACCAGCGCGAGGAGCGCACCGGCGGCGCGAAGCGAGCGGGGCCCCATCCGAGCTGTGCGGACGCGACGGTGCAGGTATGCGGACAAGCTGCCCATCCATCGCACGGGATGCGGCATGGCCGGCGGATCCCCGATCGCCGCGTCCAGGGCACAGGCCGCCATCAGTTCTACAGCCGTCATGACCACGTGATGAGGGCGGGCATGAGCAGGAGGAAGGTCACTTCAATAAGCTCGTTGGTGGCTCCCAGCGTATCGCCGGTGATCCCGCCGAATATATGACGGTAGAACGTCGTCGCGATCCGGCTTAGCAGGCCTCCGACCGCCAAGGTTGCGACTGCGGGAAGGGCTCCCATAAACCAGGCCATCACCAACGCAATGACCACGCTTGCACCAAGGACATGCCTCCCCGACAGGTGCGCGAGAAAGGGCGCGGCTAAGCCTCCATCTGACCTCGCATAGGGGGCCCCATACGCCCCGACCACCATACCCCAACGTCCAATCGCCGGCATACACAGAAGCACGGGAAACCGCAGCGCCTCAGGAATGGATACGAGCGCTGCGTAGCGCAGGATCAAGGAGAGAAAAAGTCCTGTCGCGCCAATGGCTCCGACGCGGGGATCCCGCATGATGTTGAGGCGATCGGATGGCGTGCGTCCGCCGGCCAGGCCGTCGAGCGTGTCGGCCAAACCATCCTGATGCAGACCGCGAGTCATGGCCACAAGCAGAAGAATGAGCAAGGCCGCAACGGCTTCACGCGGCAACCACCGCGCGAGCAGCACATCGGCCACGGCCACGAGCAACCCAAGGAGGAGACCCACGAAGGGGTACCACAACATCGATCCGGCCAATTCATTGGGAGCCGGATCATGGAAGTCCCTGCTCACAGGCACCGCCGTCAAAAACTGCCAGGCACAAATAAGGGGTTTGAGATGAGTCGTCACGCGCTCCGTCCCGACACACCGGCTTCATCGAAGGTGGCCATTTCGGTCAGCACCTTGATCGCGGCTTGCACCAATCCGATGCCCAGGCAGGCCCCGGTCCCTTCGCCAAGGCGCAAATCCAGATCGAAGAGCGGCTTCAATTGGAGTCTGTCCAACAGCACCCGATGACCGCGCTCGACGGACCGGTGAGACGCGATCATGTACTGACGACAGCGCGGCTGCAATCCCACTGCAATCAGTGCGGCGGCGCCGGCGATGAATCCATCCAAGACAACGGGCACGCGGGCGGCGGCACAGCCCAACATCACTCCAGCCATTCCGGCGATCTCGAGACCGCCAACTTTTGACAGGACATCCACGGCATCGCTCGGGTCCGGTTGATGAAAGGCCAACGCTCGTTCGATCACCGAGATTTTACGTGCCAGGCCCTGCTCGTCGATGCCTGTTCCCATGCCGGTGACGTCTGTGACCGACGCGCCCGTCATCGCGGCAGCGATCGCCGCGCTCGCCGTCGTGTTTCCAATACCCATCTCGCCGGCGCCGAGCAGACCGACGCCTTGACGAACCGCGTCGGTGGCAATGTCCACGCCGACCATGAGAGCCTGTTCCGCCGTCGTCCGGTCCATGGCCAAAGCCCGCAGCATGTTTCTGGTGCCCATCATCAGTTTGCGGTGAATGAGTCCGGAAATGGGCCCGAACTCGTGGGACACTCCGATGTCGACGATACGAATGTCGGCGCCAGCATGACGCGCCAGGACATTGACGCCGGCACCGCCTCGGAGAAAGTTCAGGACCATCTGCGCCGTCACGTCCCGCGGATAGGCGCTGACGCCTTCCTCCACGACTCCGTGGTCAGCGGCGAAGGTCACGACGAGGGCACGTGGAACAGCTGGTTTGGGATCGCCGGTGATGGCACAATACTGGGCGGCCAATTCTTCGAGTCGGCCTAAACTGCGCTGGGGTTTGGTCAGTCGGTCGAGTCGCCGTTGCGTCTCTGCTCCTACGGCGGCATCCGTATCTCGTATCTGCCCTATTACTTCGGTCAGGGTCATGATGTGCGTTCCTTCAGCGGCAGAGGCAGACCGCTCACGACGAAATAGGCGACGTCCGCCTCTTGCGCCACAAGACGATTAAGTTCGCCGGCCAATTCCCGAAAGCGGCGGGATGGGGCTTCGGCGGGAACCAGCCCCAGACCCAACTCATTCGAGACAAACACCACCCGCCCCCCATTCCGTCGGATTGTCCGAAGCAACGTCCTCATCTCCTCGAGGATATCTCGTTCTTTCGTCCCTCGCTCACAGTGATTCGACAGCCACATGGTCAGGCAATCGACCACGATTATTTGATAGCTTCGTCCCTGATCCTTGAACCAGGCGGTCAACTGGAGCGGCACCTCCGCCGTCACCCATTCGGAAGACCTCGCCTGCTGGTGCCTGGCGATTTTCATCGCCATCTCTTCGTCAAGACCTTCACCGGTCGCCACAAAGGCGCGCGGCGCCTGCTGGCCCATGCCCTGAGCAGCCACTTGCAGCGCGACGTCGCTTTTTCCCGACGAGGCGCCTCCGACAATGAAGATCAGCTCCGATTTCGTACGACGAGACGCCATCGGTTACACTCCATTCTCGAACACCCGCTCAACCAGGGACATGTCGAGATGTTGTTCCACAAAATCCGCCAAGCGGTCCAGCTTCGCGTCAAGCGATGGACTCTCCGACTCCGGAAGCCCAGCCCATCCCTTCGACTGTCGTAACCGGTTCAGCCACCAGCGGCGAAACGAGGCCTGATCGAAGAGCCCGTGCAGAGAGGTCCCAAAGAGGCGACCGCCGTGAAGGTAGAGGCCCTCGGGACGGTGTTCAGTCATGTGCTTCTCTTCGAGTTCAAGGAAGGGCTGCGCTTCAGAAGGAACCACGGTTCGTCCCATTCTCACCTGATAGCCGACCACATCGCACCCGCTCTCTAAATGACGACCTGACGCCTGTTCGACAAGCTTGGGAGCAGCGAAGATCGTTTCGACCGGTAGCAGCCCAAGGCCTTCCGTATATTCATGAGGTGATTCCAGACGATTGGGATCACGAATGGTTCTGCCCAAGAGTTGATAGCCGCCGCAGATACCGCCAACCGTCCCTCCCGATGACAACACGCGGTGCGCGAGACGATCGAGCCCTCGTTCGCGCACGAACCGCAAGGCCCGAACGGTCTGCTTCGATCCAGGAAAAATCAGAGCATCCAACAGGCGGTCCGTGGACCCAGCAAGAGACACCAATTCCACGTCCGGTTCTCCTGCCAACGGTTCGAAGTCCGTGAAATTGGAAATGCCAGGCACATCGACGATTCCAATGACGATCCGGTCCGCTCGTTCGAGGGTGCATCGCTGCCAACCATCCCACCCCAACGCATCCTCTTCGGGTAGGCCTAAACCATCCCAATGCGGAAGCACTCCGGCACATACCAGTCCCGTTTCATGCGAGACGCGCGTGATGCCGTCGTCGAGCAGACGCACCTCGCCGCGAAATTTATTGACGATGAATGCCTTGAGGTGACGACGGTCGGCATCATCGAGCAGCGCCCAGGTTCCTACGAGCGACGCAAAGACGCCGCCCCGTTCGATGTCCCCAACCAGTAACACCGGCGCTGCAGCAAACTTCGCCATCTGCATGTTGACGACGTCGTGCTGTCGCAAATTAATTTCAGCGGGACTGCCGGCCCCTTCGAGCACCACGACATCGAAGGCGTCGGCAAGTCGCTGAAAGGCTTCCTGCACCGTCTTCCAATATTCACGGCGCACAATGCCAAAATCCTTCGCGGACAATGATCCGGCCACTTCTCCACCGACTACGAGCTGGGCCGTCGTTTCGGATACGGGTTTGATCAGGATCGGATTGAAGTCCGCTCGCGGAGCGAGCCGGCAGGCGGCTGCCTGGACCGCTTGTGCCCGGCCGATTTCCTTTCCATCCGGCGTGACGAAGGAATTGTTGGACATGTTCTGTGCTTTGAATGGCGCGACGTTCAGACCCCTGCGGCGAAACGACCGGCACAAGGCAGCCGTGAGCACGGATTTGCCCACATGCGAAGCGGTCCCTTGAATCATGATCGTGCGCGCGGGCATATGTCTATTTCGTTTCATCGGAACCGCCGCTGTTCCGCTCCCATAGAAACTCCGGCTCCCCTTGGGTCTTGGCCACCCATCGCGCCCACACGAACAGCGCGTCACTCAGCCGATTCAAGAACTTGATGATTTGCGCATCGAGCGTTTCTTCCCTGGCAAGACGGACGCAGATCCGCTCCGCCCGGCGGCAGATCGTCCGCGCCTGGTGCAGCGTTGCCGCCACTCTTCCTCCTCCAGGCAGGATGAACTCTTTGAGCGGTGCCAGGTCTTCCTGGCAGCGATCCATCATACGTTCGAGCCGAACAGCATCCTGCGCTTTGATCGTCGGCATGTTTTTGAAGACCTGCCCAGGTGCCGTGGCGAGGAGGCTGCCGAGATCGAACAGTTTGTTCTGCACCCAGCGCAGATCGTGTTCGAGGCGGTCGGCCGAATTGATTTTTCCGCAGGCCTCCTCATTCATTGCCCGGACCAGCCCCACGGAGGCATTCAACTCGTCCACCGTACCGTAGGCCTCGACACGGACACTGTCCTTGGACACCTGCTGTCCGCCGGCCAGTCGCGTTTTGCCTGCATCACCGGTTCTCGTGTACACCTTGGTAATTCGCACCGTTCCCCCTCACTGTGGTTGCGAGACAGATACCGGACCCAGCTCGCCGTCGACGACCTTTTGAAGACAGAGCGAACAGAGACAATCGTGAAACGATTGCTCGATCCAGGCCATCTGCCTCTCGTTCATCTCTACCCGCGCACACCAACATCCGTATTGACCGCAGGTAAAGGGCTGTTTGCAATGCTCGCACACTTTGGAGACTGGACCCCTCACAAGAGCCTTTCAGAATTTAGAGCGGGACGTCAAAATTGACTCGAACGCCGCCAAATACAGACCGAACAGGAGTGCCAAAGAACAACACTTCTTCGTATTTACGGTTGAAGATATTGTCTGCCCGTCCATAAATCTGCACGGTCTTATTGACGTCATAGCTGAACGAAGCGTTCCACACGTAGAAGTGTGGGAGTGATTCTTCGTTGTTGGTATCGTTGAACCGCTGCCCTACGAAGCGAGCCTCAAGATTCGCGCGCAGGGCCTCGATCGGCTGGTAACTCAGGATGGCGGACCATTGATTGAGCGGCCAACGTGGCAGCCTCGTCCCGGCATCGTCTGTCAGATTTCTCGTGCTGGTCTGCGTGTATTGCATTTGCACATCCAGGCTCTTGATCCAGGGCTGGTCTCGAACGAGCTGGACCTTCGCGCTGGCCTCAATACCTTGCGCTCGGGCTTCCCCGATGTTCTGGGCACAGAATCCGAATAAGGTATTGCACCCGATGGGGTCAAACACCGCCAGAATGAGATTCTGATATTTCGTCCAGAAATAGCCCACGCTGAGAAACACCCGATCGTTGAACAGTGATTGATCAACCGCCACGTCCATACTCCGACTTTTTTCGGGCTTCAAGTTCGGATTCCCGAAGTCGGGAAAGAACAGTTGATTGATGGTCGGTGCGCGAAATCCGGTCCCATAGCTCCCGCGCACCTTCGTCCCCGTTTCCTTCAGCAGATAACCCGCCGTGGCGCGATAGGTCGTGGCGCTGCCGAACACATTATATTCATCCTGCCTGATCCCGGCCGTTCCGAATAATCGTTCCCAGAGATTCAGCTTCGCTTCGGCAAAGCCGGCATTACTGCTGATGATCTTGCTGGGAAGCGTGGTCGTACCGGTGATCGTATCGAGATTTTCGCCAAGCTGTTCGCGGAACTGGTAGCCTGCCGTCACCGCCAAGGGCTTCGCTATCTTGAAGTCGTGCTGCCATTCGAGGCGGTTGCTGGCTGCATTGATCTCCGAATCGAGTGGAAACGGAACCGCCTCCGTACCCGTCACCAGATCTCGCTCGACCGTACCGGACCTCGTCGTCAGACTTTCGGTCGTGCGCGCCAGGGTCAGTCTCTGCGACCACCAACTCGTGATCGGTTGAACATAGCTCCCGGTATACACATACTGTGTGCTCTGGGTCTTGGCACCCAGTACATCGGCCGGATTTCCGGTGAACGTCGTGCCATCTAGATTGGTGATCCCGTCCATCCATCGGAAATTGAACTCGAGCCGTCCGTCCTTCGGCAAATCCACGCCCAGCTTGACCGATCCTTGCCAATTATGAAACCCGTCCCGCTCTGATGCGCCGCGTCGATAGTTGATCGCGGAAATATTCGACGTGTCCCAGCGGCTGAGCGTTGCCGCCACGTCCACCGGCCCTTTCTTTCCAATAACGCTGGCGCCTTCGCGGAGCGTGGCAAACGAACCGTATTCCGCAAAGGCGGAGATGTTTGGCGTCTCCCGTCCACGCTTCGTGATGATATTAATGACCCCGCCCATCGCGTCCGATCCCCACATCATGCCCTGGCTACCTCGAAGAATTTCGATCCGATCGATGTTATCGCTGGTCAAATTCGCGAAGTTATAGGAGCCGAGTGTGGCACTGTTGACGATCGCCCCGTCGATCAAGACAAGCGTTTGTTCCGGTGTGCCGCCCCGCATGCGCACTTCTGCCAGCGTGCCGGGACCGCCGCTTTGAAAGACGGCGAGTCCTTGTGCCCATCGAAGCGCCTCCACAACGGATCTGATTTTCCGTTGCTGCATCTGTTCGCCGGTGACCGTTTCCACCGCGCTCGTCACTTGCCTGACGGGCGTATCAGTCTTGGTCGCGCTGATGAACACTTCGGGAGTTTCGATGACTTCGGGCTGCTCGCTGGATTCGCCTTCCGCTGCTGCGGCTTGGCAAACAATGGCGCCAACACTCAGCAATAGCCAACTGACCAGCACTCGTCCTGGAACTGACCACATGATAACCTCCCTTTGACTCGAAGGGTGTTAGGACTCTCTGTCAGTTGGGTCTCCTGACTCGCGGATCGCAGCATCCTTCCGCCTTCCCGGCGCAATGGCCAGTGGCATGTATGGAACAATGCTCCCCGCTTACAGTGGCGGCACCGTGATGGATTTGCACCATCTTCCCCGTCGCTGACAGCGTATAGGTGACTCCCCTCTCCGGATTGTTGGTTGTGCCCCAACTAGGTACGCGGGAAGGACGGGCACGGACCGACCCGCAATTCTACTTATCGTGAACGAACGCCTTCTCGCGGCAGCGTGATACGAGGCAGACCGGATTCGGGATGAGCGTCGACCAACACGCTACATCCATACACTGCCTGCAACACGTCCTGACGTATCACTTCCCGTGGGCTTCCCATCGCGAACATCGTCCCCTCCTTGAGCACCGCAATTCGATCGCAGTACTGGCTCGCAATATTCAAGTCATGCGAGACGATCACAATTGTGAGACCGCGATGCTCCTTGAGCGAGCGCAACACGGAACAAATCTCGAGTTGATGTTGGAGGTCGAGAAAGGCCGTCGGCTCATCAAGGAGCAACACAGTGGGTGTTTGGGTCAGCGCGCGGGCAATGACCGTTCGCTGACGCTCGCCGCCGGAAAGGTCCATGACCGACCGCTCGGCGAGATGCCACACATCCATCGTGATCATCGCTTGTCTGGCAATCGCCCAATCCTCTCGGCTGTCCCATCCAAATCCGTAATCCCAGCGAGAACGAGGTCGGTGTGGAAACCGCCCCATGAGCACGGTTTCCGCCACGCTGAAGGCAAATGTCGGCTGATTGTCTTGCGGCACAAAGGCCACCTGGCGCGCCACCTCATTTTGCGTGACAGTCTCCAGAGACTGGCCAAATAAGGTAATCTCTCCTTCTTGTTGCCGCAGAATTTTCGCCAGGAGTTTCAGGAGAGAGGTCTTTCCCGATCCATTCGGACCGACAATGCCCAGCATCTCTCCTCTGTCGACGCGAAGATTGACGTCGCGTACCACCCACGGATGTTCCTTCCGGGCACTCCCATATCGGAAGAAGAGTGATCGGACTTCGTAAACCGTTTGTGCGGCCATCCAATACACCTATTAATCGTCAGGAGAGCCGATCTTTTCTCCACATCAACAGATAGACAAAAAACGGACCGCCGACCAACGCCGTCATGACCCCTACGGGCAGTTCTGAGGGAGCAAAGACGCTCCTGGCGAATGTATCGGCAGTCATGAGAAACATGCCTCCGACGAGAGCGGAGGACGGCAGGAGCAGTCGATGGTCAGCGCCAATCAACAATCGCATGGCATGGGGAACCACCATGCCGGTGAATCCAATCATGCCGCTGACCGATACTACTGCGCCGGTAGCAAGAGCGGCGGTAATAAGTAAGTTGCGTTTGGTCCGCTCGGTATCGATCCCCAAGGAACGCGCCGGCTCCTCTCCCAAGGTCATGAGATTGAGCACTCCGACCTTCGAGAAGAACAGTCCCAAACAGACCGCCAGGTAGGCCGACAAGGCCAGCAGGCTCTGATCGACCGGTGCGACCAAGGAGCCCATCAGCCAGGCCATCATGCTAAAGGCTCGGTTGGGCTCCATGATTGAGGTGATGAACATGATAAGTGCTGAAAAGATGGCATTCAGGATCACGCCTGCCAAAAGGACGCTGTGCACCGGCAGCCTGTCCGAGGTGGCCGACATGCGGTAAAGCACGAACAGCGCCACCAGTCCCCCGACAAAGCCGCAGATCGGCAGTGCCGGAATCGCCCAGGCCATGGTGCCGATGCCGAAGAGGACCGCCAATGAGACGCCGAGTGCCGATCCGCTTGAGACACCGAGGACATACGGATCGGCCAACGGATTTCGTAGCAGCGCTTGCAGAATGACACCCACGGAGGCTAGCGAACTTCCGACGATCAATCCCAGCAACACGCGCGGCAGCCGCAGATGCAACAGAATGGCGTCCGTCGTCATGTCCGTTTCATTGCCACTGACAGGGAGGAGGCCAAGGACGCGGCCGAGTGTGCTCCCCATCTCGCCAATACTCACATATCGTGTGCCAAGCTGCAGACACACGAATGTCAGTGCAATGGTCAACGTCAGGAGAATCCCCATGACACGGAGCCACCGCGAAGGGGTAAGCACTGCCGATTGAAAGATGGAATCAATGGAAGCCCCTTCCAGAACTGGAGAAGGCGCTGAGGCACCGGATGGACGACCGGAAACAGAGGATCCGGGGGTGTGTGACGTCATGGCTGAGACGGCCGCGTATCGGAAGAAAAGGCCTCGGGATGAATTGCGCGGGCCAGTTGTTCCAATCCCTCGACGACACGGGGGCCAGGACGATTGAGCGCATCGGATGACACGATATGTAATCGTTGATGTTGCACTGCCGAGAGACCGGTCCATCGCTTCCAAGTTTGCCGTTCGCTTTCCGGGATGCCTTCCATCGATCCTACGGGAAAGATCAACACTTCCGGGTTTTCCTGCAAGACGGTTTCCATGCTGAGCCGGGGATACGCTCCCGATGTCGCGGCGGCGATGTTGATGCCGTGGGCGAGTCCGATCAGTTGATGAATGTAGCTGTCGGGCCCGACAGTGATCAGTGGTTGACTACTCAGGACATACAGCACGCGTCTGTTCGTCGTCGATTCGAGTTGACGCACGATTTGTGCCTGACGCTCCCGCATGTGTCGCGTGACCGCGTCGGCAGCAGCGGACCGATCAAAAATGCGCCCCAGGAGTTGTATATGTGAGAGCACATCCTCCAGCGATTTGGCTCGGAAAATAAAGACAGGTATTTTCAGTTCATCGAGTTTTGTCAGCGCGTCGGCGCGAAGGAAATCGCTTGGCGCTGCCACCATATCCGGTCGAAGCGCCAAAAGAGACTCGAGGTTGGGATGGGTATAGCCGATCCTGGGTTTTGTCGCCGCGGCAGGAGGGAAATTACAAAAATTCGAGACCCCGACGATTTGTTCATCCAGCCCAAGCGCAAACAGCATTTCCGTAATACTCGGCGCGAGAGAGACGACGCGCTGCGGAGGTTTTGCGAAATACAACTTTCTTGAGGCGTCATCGACGAACGTCCGCGAGGCGATGTTCGCCATGAACGGCATGCCGGTCAGAATGCCTTGTTGCCGTCGTTTCATGGGCTGTACTTCGTCCTGAGAAACCACTATGTCGGTGCTGGAAAAGATGAAAAGCAAAGAGAATCCAATAACACAGGGAAAAATGCCAGCACGTTCAAAACGGTTTGTCGTTCTCACCCTCCCAACCCCGGCGGTTCTTCCACACCCGCCCGACCCACCGATTGCTTCGCAATCGATCTCCCGAGACACGCCGCTCCGCGAGAGGGCCGCAACAAGCGAACGGCCGAGGAGGTACATACCGCACTTCGTGCGATCCGTTCGCCTCAATAAATGATGGCGAACGGAAAAATTCCTCCAGTGTTGTTTTGGTGCAAAGTTCACTCTCACGTCGCAGGCTACTGGCAGAGCGAGAACGCAGCGAAGAATCAGTTTCAGCGAGCCAAAAATAAAAAATCCCCAAGGCCTGGACAGACCCTGAGGATTGCACCCGCTTCCTTCATCCTCGCCTGTTCCCCAGCCCTCGAGGGAACGATGCTGAATTTTCCGGGCAGGTCTTCTGGCTCATGGTTCGCCCTACTCCCCGCCCCTTCCCATCCATGAACCGGACAGTGGCGTTGGCGGGTTTCGTCCCCATTGACAGCGGCGGGACCGCGAGGGATTCGCACCCTCTTCCCTTACCCGAAAATCATTATGTGAGCGGCACTGTAGGAGACGCTGTCAATTCTTGTCAAGTTCATTAATGTGCGTGAGGCTTCGCCAGCACTGCAATGGCTGCACAGGTGCTGCCGGAACTGACTGAAACATCGCAGCTTTCCTTGATTGAATGCGGCACGCTGTTTGCCTGAATCCACTCTAGGGATAACCAATGAGGCCATCGTCTCACAGGCGTCTGGGATAGGACGCCGGCCGATTCTACGTAAATACCCATGAAACATCTGGCCGTCGCGGCAGTTATTCTCTGGGCAGCCTTCCATTTCGGAGGAATGTTGTTCTCTCCAGGAGACCGCGCGGCAGAGACCGTGTTCGGCAGCCTGACGGACGAGCCCCCACGATCCATCGAGAACCCCTACCGGAACGGCTATTTTTATCTCTTCGGACTGACAGCGGCTGCATCGTTGGATCCCGCAAAGACTGGCTATGAGATCTGGGTGGAGGACACCCAAGACGCGCGGCGCGCTGAATTTTCCGAACGGAGAGCCACAAGGGCCGATCTCGTGTATTCGCTTCCTCCCGAGACCACAAATCCGTGGTGGGAATCGGACGATCCGCTCACGGAACTCCAAAAGAAAGATACGGCGTTTCTCGCTGTGACAGGCCAATACCGCATTCTCCTCTCCCGGTATGAACGCTGGGCCAGCATGCCGTTCGATGATTGGGGATTCGGACGCCGCGTCACACCGCTCGCGCCCGAGATCCTGGCGGTTCATCGGTTGTACGTCATGGAAGGTTTTTCCATGAGTACGATGGAAGGACTGGAACGCCTTCGCAAGGACTTTCACTTGTGGCGTACGGTGCTTCGTGAGGCAAAAACCATCACCACTAAAGTTCTCGCGCAGGTCGTCATCACCGATGATCTTCAATTGCTGTCACGGATCCTGGCCAAGCCCACAGTGGACAAGGCGATCCCGATGATGGGATTTCATCTGACACTGCCGCTGTCGACTCCGGAATATTCGCTTCGCTGGCCGATCAGGCACCAAGTGACGCTTGCCATGAAAGACCGGTCCGCCGGCTTCAGGTCGGAACGCGATCAGCAACGGCATCACTTCTACGAGGATTGGTTGATCCGAGCGAGTCGCCTTCCCGTCGACGCGTTCGAAAACGTCGTGCATCCACCCGCGCGTCCGGGCTCCGCCGGGTTTCAGTGGAATCAATCCGTCGGCACGTACGCCGCCTATTACGAGGCGATCACCACCGCCTCGGAGAACAACGTGAAACGCCTGCCGGGCATGCAGGAAGTGGCGGGCACGCTCCACCGAGGGATGCTCGACAGTCTTTTGAATTCCCGCCCCATCGAGCCTGATTGGGAGACGTTTCACGTCCAATTGATTGAAACCGACACGCGGCTCCGCCTCGCCTCGCTGCAGATTCAGCTTCGACATCCCGGCCCGCACGCTTCAGTGCCGACCAGATTGGCGCAGGTCGGCTCACAATACTTCGATCCGTTTACCGGACTTCCGATGTTGTGGAGTGCGACCCAACAGAAACTCTATAGCGTCGGAAAAGATCGATTAGACGATGGCGGCGACCCGACCTTCGACATCAGCGTGTCCGCCGTCACAGGACAGGCACAAGCCAAGGTGACAGTGCCGACGCAGCCCACGCGTTCGACACGCCGCTAGTCTGCGGTGTCTTTGACGGACACTTGTCATGGCCAAATACCCTATGGTACAGTCAGCGCGTATTTCGACGTCAATCGCCTTAGTGAAGGAGTTACGCCGTGGCATTCGCATGCGACATCTGCTCGAAAAAACATCAGTCAGGCCATAACGTGAGTCACGCCAATAACAAGACGAAACGGACCTTTAACCCCAATCTCCAACGTGTCCGCGCAGTCGTTGACGGATCAACCAGACGTATTCGTGTCTGCACCCGTTGCCTTCGCAGCGGGAAAGTCCGGAAAGCGCTCTGATTCTCTTCCCCTACGGCACCGACCATAGCACCCGTCCTGAGCGTTCGGTGAGTTTGATCGCCACCGGCCCGTCCGGCGATAGGGCCAAGGTTCGGTTGCCGTCGCGGCTGGTGAGCACCAGGCCAACCTCGCCGTTCGAGTCCAGGCCCAATCCTGCCCGGGCTCTTCCCGTCTGATCCACCAGTAGGAACTCTTCGGCATTCACACCATTCGGTTTTTGTGCCTGCACCACGTCGGACACCAAGAATCGCCCGCCCAGCATCCCGCCGATCACGCTTCCGAGAAAGACGGTCGGGAGCAAGAGCATGAAGTGTAGTTTGGTCATGACACCTCCTTCGTTCCTTGACTTGCCGCCGAAAGCCATCGTAGGATTCCGACCTCGGCATCGCGAGCGGGCGTAGCTCAGTGGTAGAGTCCTAGCTTCCCAAGCTAGTTGTCGTGGGTTCAAATCCCATCGCCCGCTCCAAACCGCACTTCGCCTCTCCTTCAACACGGATTTGACACCCACGACAAGGGGTTTTCGAAAGGGGTAAGCCGCTTTGGGGAGAGAACGCGCAGGGGCTAGTCTTTCAATTCCACAAGTGCAAATTTTTTTCGGCCGACCTTCATTTGATATGACCGTCCGCTCGCAGGCGCCAACACCCCATTGGCATCCGTTTGCTTTTCCCCGTTCAACTCCAATCCTCCCTGGATGATCAGCCGTCGTGCTTCGCTTTTGCTGGGCACAAGTCCGGTCTTTGCGACGAGATCGGTGAGACCGATGGTACCGTCCGCCCGGAGATCACCTCTGGTCAGTGCCAGCCGCACATCGGGTTCGCTTGGAAATCCTCGCTCCTGGAACTTGTGCTGAAAGGCATCGCTCGCCTCGCGGGCAGCCGCGGCTCCGTGATAGCGCTCGACCACAAGCCTCGCCAGGCGTTGCTTGGCCTCCATCGGATGTGCGGCCTTCACGTGCGCCAGATTCTCGGTCGTGAGCAACTCATAGTACCGGAGCATCAATTCGTCGCTGATGGACATAAGCTTTCCAAACATGTCCCCCGGTACATCCTCGAGCGCCACGTAGTTGCCGACGCTCTTGCTCATCTTCTTCACGCCATCCGTGCCCTCGAGCAACGGCATCGTCATGACCACCTGGGGTTCCTGTCCGTAATCGCGCTGCAGTTCGCGCCCGACCAGGAGGTTGAATTTTTGGTCGGTCCCGCCGAGCTCCACGTCGGATTTCAAGGCGACGGAATCATATCCCTGGACGAGGGGATACAGGAACTCATGAATGCTGATTGGCTTCTGCTCTTGGAAGCGCTTGCGAAAGTCGTCTCGTTCCATCATGCGGGCGACGCGATAGCGCGCCGCCAATTGAATGAGGCCGTCGGCCGTCATGGGCTCCATCCAACGACTGTTGAATTCGATGAGCGTCTTTTCAGGATCGAGAATTTTGAAGATCTGCCGCTGATAGGTCTTCGCGTTGTCTTCCACCTGCGCCTTGGTGAGGACTTTCCTCGTTTCCGAGACGCCCGTGGGGTCGCCGATCATGCCCGTAAAATCGCCGATCAGGAAGATGACCTGATGTCCGAGGTCTTGAAAATGCTTCAGCTTATGAATGAGCACCGTATGGCCAAGATGAAGGTCAGGCGCCGTCGGATCAAAGCCCGCCTTCACGCGCAACGGCCGGTGTTCCTTCAGCGAACGCACCAGCTTCGATTCGAGCTCGGCCTGCTGAATAACCTCGACCACTCCTCGAAGGATCAGGTCGAGCTGGCGCGTGATCTCGCTCATGCGGCTTTCCTTGGCGGTCTTGAAACGCCCTGCGGCACAACGACGACGAGCGGACGGATCCGCCCGAACGTCTTCTTGCCGATGCCCTTCACCCGTCGCAACTGTTCGACGTCTCCGAACGCCCCGTGAACCTCGCGATACTCGACGATGCGCCCGGCCAACACGGGACCGATTCCAGGCAACCCTTCGAACTCTTGTTGGGTCGCCCGGTTGAGATTGAGAGCGGTCACCGGCGCATGCCGTGAGGACTTCGCCTGCCGCGCTTCCCTCGTCGGATCTGCGCTGGGTGTCACCTCGTTCATCGGGAGCGGCGCGTCCGAGAAGCGGTTGCCTTCTCCGAGGCCTGCATGCAGCGTTTCAGCATTCCTCGATGCCGGGACGTTCCAACCGATCCAGCACACGACCGTCAGGGTCAGCATGACCATCATCAGTCTGATGAGCAAGGAAGCAACCATCACCGCACCTTCTGCTTCACTTGATGAATGGCCATCTGAGATTGAGCTGGCATAACAGGCTGGTCAGTACAAGCTGGAAGGCTAGTCTGACAGGGCTGCTTCGGTACTTGCCCGAAGCGCTGACTCACTCTTTCTTTTGGTTGGCAAGAAACGCGTCGTATTGCGCCGCCGTCATCAGTGCATCGACTTCTCCTGCATTGGAGAGGTCGATCACCACCATCCAGCCCTTGCCGTAAGGATCGCTGTTCACGACCTCCGGATGGTCCTTCAGATCCGCATTCACCTGGACAATGGTGCCGCTGACCGGGGTATAGAGGGTCGAGGTCGTCTTTGTCGATTCGATTTCACCGATCTGTTGCCCGGCCTTGACCACGGTGCCGGTTTTCGGCAACTCAATGAACACGATATCGCCGAGGGCATCTTGCGCGAAATCACTGATGCCCACCGTCGCCTGGCTGCCTTTGAGACGGGCCCACTCATGCTCTTCGTGATATCGCAAGTCTGTTGGAATCATGCCGCTGCGTCCTTCGCTCATCGACCGTCGTAGATTTCCATGCCGGGAAAGAAGAACCCGATCTCGAATTGCGCGGTTTCAGGCGAATCCGATCCATGGACCGCATTGAACTCGATGTTGGTTCCGTGCGCCGCGCGAATCGTGCCCTTCTCCGCCTTCGCGGGATCGGTGGCACCCATCAACTCACGGTTTTTCTTAATGGCGTTCTCACCCTGCAAGACGAGAACGACCGATGGCCCTGATGACATGAAGGTGCACAGACTGTCGAAAAAGGGCCTTGCCTTGTGCACGGCGTAGAATCCTTCCGCCACCGGCTTCGCCATACACAATAGCTTCATGGCCACCGGCCTTAAGCCGGCTCTTTCATAGCGGCTGAGGATGTCGCCAATAGCGTGTTTCTTGACCGCGTCGGGCTTAATAATCGCGAGCGTTCGTTCACTCATTGCGTGAACTCTTCCTCAAATCTTAAGACGGATTGTGTAAAAATACCGTGGCATTATAGGGATGGAGCTTCGGACTTTCAAGGGAGGATGGGCTAGGAGGCAAAGCGCTGAGCGAGCTCTTGTGGCGTGAACACGCCGCGCTCGGTGATGATGCCGGATACCAACTCGGCCGGCGTGACGTCAAACGCCGGATTGTAGACGTGCACCCCCTCGGGAGCGACAGGGTGACTGTCGTGAATCGACGTGACTTCCCGAGCATCGCGCTGTTCGATGGGAATGTCCGCTCCCGACTTGGTCTGCAAATCGATCGTCGAATAGGGGGCGGCAACATAGAAGGGAATGCCGTGCGCCCTGGCCAGCACGGCGACCGAATAGGTGCCGATCTTGTTGGCGACGTCGCCGTTGGCCGCAATGCGGTCGGCACCGACGATGCAGAGATGAATTTTGCCCTGCCGCATCAACGACCCGGCCATGTTATCCGTGATCAGTGTCACGGGAATCTGGTCTTGCATGAGCTCCCATGCCGTGAGGCGCGCTCCCTGTAACACCGGCCGTGTTTCGTCGGCGATGACTTGAATCTGCTTCCCTTGCTCCCAAGCAGCACGGATCACCCCCAGCGCCGTGCCATAACCCGCCGTGGCCAGGGCTCCCGCATTACAGTGCGTGAGTATTGTCTGGCCCTCCTGGATCAGTTCCGCGCCGTGACGGCCCATCGCCTTGCACAGCGCAATGTCTTCCTCAAGGATAACCTGCGACTCTTTCATCAGTGCGGCCTTGATCGCAGGAACCGGATCGGTTCGTAACGCGGAGAGCTTCCGTTTCATCCGGTCGATCGCCCAGAAGAGATTGACCGCCGTCGGTCTCGTGGCAGCCAATCGATCACAGATCGGCAGGAATGCCTTCGAAAAGGACTCATAATCCGTCGCCTGAATGGCTTGCGCACCCAAGGCGACTCCCATGGCCGCAGTCACGCCGATCGCCGGGGCCCCGCGCACTTTGAGTTCGCGAATGGCAAGGGCCACCGCCTCGACGTCCCGACAATCCACGAAGGCCACGGTCTCCGGAAGGCGGCTTTGATCGAGCAAGCGCACGCCACCATCATGCCATTGAACGGTCGGAACCATGGTTGACACTTGTAGCGGGATTCGTGTGACAAGCGCAAGAGGCGGGTGGAGTGCTTCGTGGCCGATACAACAGAAACAGCGGGCGCTAACGGCTGTTCGCTTTTTTGAGGGGAGAGACGAGGGTCAGCTGCTTCTGCTCGGGAACCTGCTGATCGATTTTTGCCAGTTCCCGCTCCAACATGGCCCGGATAAAGCCGCTGGTCGTATACCCCTGTTGCTTCAGACCATCCAGCCGAGTTTTGAGATCCATCGGCAGTTGGATGACGATCCGTACAAGCTTGGCCATGGCAGACTCCTCAGTCAAACTGATTCGACACCTCTGATTGCACACGCTATGCCTTGCTAGCACAGGATTGGCGCCAAGTAGAATTGAGGACTTAGGTTGAACATGCCGCGATGCCGTCAGCCCCTTGCCTATTTTCGGCTCCACTTGCGCTCAATTGTACAACCGGGTCTTCGCCGTCTATTCCCACCAGCGATTCATCATCCGTTCCCAATTGGATCGCTCGCAATCCCACAGGCAGGCCGGGAAGGGCACGCGCCGGGCTTGTCGCTCGGTGGTTCGGTGAATCTGCAGCACCGGCGTCGAGATTCTACCTGTCACCCAGATCGCGCCATCTCGGTCCGTTCGATACACGGAGATCCCTCGCTCGGCATAGGCCTCCAACACGCGGGAAGCGGGATGTCCGTACGCGTTATGTCGACCCACCGAGATGACCGCGTGGCGCGGATTCACCTGCTCAAGCCATTCAGTCTGGAGGGAGCCGGCCGATCCATGATGCGGGACCTTGACGAGATCGACTGGCACCGCTGCTCCTTCACGGCCCATCCGCGTCAAGGCGTCCGCTTCGACGTCTGCCGTAAACAACACCTTGTGAGACCCACAGCTCAGCGCGGTGACGACGGAGCGGTTGTTCAAGGTATGCCCTTCCTGCGCCCCGCCTCGCCGCGCTCGGTCCGGCACGTGACCGTCCGGCGGATTCAAGACCTCAAGCCGGCACCGGCCGAGCGTGAGGGCATCCTGGTGTTGCCGTACGACATGTTCGTTCAATTCGCGCTCATCGAGGGCTTCGGTGAGACGTTGATAGAAAGGCTCTCCACGCACGTCCCCGGTGCCCCAAAAATGCCGCGTGGGAAAGTGGCGCAGGACATACGGCAAACCCCCGATATGATCGAGCTGCGGATGCGTGGCAATGACATAATCAATGGTCCGAATGCCGCGATTCCAGAGATAGGGCGCGACCACTCCGCGGCCCATGTCGAAGCGCTCGTAGCTGGCGCCACCGTCGATCAGAACCACCTCGCCGCCGGGCAGCTCGAGCACAGCGCTGTCACCCTGTGCGACATCCAGGAATGTAATCCGGAAGCGGTCGCCATCGAGCCAGAGTCTCGGCGACCACATCCACCAGCAAAACAACAACACGAGGCCGGCTCCGGCCATCCATGTCATGCGCCTTCGATCACGTCCCATCCACATCATGCCAAGACCGGCATAAAACATGACAAGCGTCACAAGGGATGGCGCAGCCAAGTGCCACTCGCCGCCTGGAATTCGTGAGAGAACGCGAAGAGCGGCGACAAAGACATCCATCGACCACTGAATCACGGCAGGAAACGCGAGGCCGTCTCCGCTCGGCCCGCCGGACACAAGAGCTGCCAGCAGTCCCAGCGGCACCAGCACGCCACCCATCAGCGGCACGGCGATCAGGTTGGTCAGCAGCCCCAGCCACGACGCCTGATTGAAATAGAAAGCAACCAATGGAGCGGTGGTCACGCTCACGAGAGCGCTCATCGCCAGCGCGTCGCCAGCCCACTGCCTCGCCCGCGACAGTGCAGACGGCGGCCTGCCGGTCTCTTCATCGGCGGTCGTCGGTCTCGAGAGCCGCCAGGCCACGGCACACACGGAAAGAAAAGAGAGTTGAAACGAAATGTCGTAGATGGTCTGGGGATGTTGGAGGACAATGGCCAAGGCGGCAACGGCAAGCGCATGAAACATGTGATGCTCGTAACCGAGCCATTTCGCAAGAAGCGCCACCAGCACCATGACGAGCGATCTCATGGTAGCCACTTCCGCCCCCGCTAAGCAGGCATAGGCCGTGGCGGGAAAGACCGTCGCCGCAGCGGCGAGTCTCGTCGGCGTGATCCGACGGGACATTTGCAACAGCCAAGCGGCCGGAAGCCATAGGATCGCGTGCTTGACCACGACAAAGGCCAGGATGGCCACGAGCCCCAGATGGCTGCCCGAAATCGACAAGAGATGCACGGTGCCGGTGATCATGAACTGATCCCGCAGGTCGACATCGAGGTACCCCTGCTCGCCGATGACGATGCCGAGGAACAGGCCAAGGGCGGGTTGCGTCAAACTTTCGAGCGCCGAAAGCCGTATGGCGTCGCGCCATCGGTCGAATTGGTTCCAGCCTCGCCAGCGAAGGCTTTCACGTCCTGATTCCAGCATTTCGATCGCCTCGAGGCCATTGACCGTCGCCACCGCGTCGATCCCTTGCCGTTCGAGATAGCCGGCATAATCGAAGCCACCGGGATTCAACGAACCGGTGGGCGCACGGAATCTGGCTCGAACCCCGATCCGATCTCCTTGAAAGAGACGCCGTTCGGCTGCACGCCAGGTCAACCGTAAGACGAATGGGCGGCGTGCATGCTCTTCTTCACACCTGATCACCATGACCATTCGCCCGGGCGAGTATTGCACCGGAGCAATCACGCGGCCGATGCACGATTGAAAGACCTCTGGGAATGGTTCGTGAAATGGCGGCTCGGCGCGGCCCTCGACAAGGAAAAACCAGTAGACGATGCCGCAAAGGACACAGCCAAACGAGGACGTCACACGGATGGCGGGCATGCGCCCTTTGGCGTCAAGGACGCGGAGCGCCACCGCCGTCAGTCCTGTCAGCATCGACACGGACAGTGGGTAGTAGGGAACGAGCGAGCCAAGGGCAAGTCCACAGATGAAGGCGAGCGTCAGGAAAGGCAGCATCGCTTTCCGTTCGGCGCGGGTCGTTGATCGTGGCTGCGCGAGGAACTAACTGAGGTGGGCCGTGACGATTCGTGCCAACCGATCGGCCTCTTCACGGATGAGACTGTCGTGTTCGCCTTCGACCATGATCCGTAACAAGGGCTCGGTGCCGGAATAGCGGACGAGGACGCGACCGCTGCCGTTGAAACGGCGCTCGCTTTCGGCAATCGCTTGCTGCAGATCAGGAATGCTGTCCAAGTTTGGCTTCTTTGAGACCTTGACGTTGAGCAACACTTGAGGGACCGCCGTCATGACTTTCGCGAGTTCCGAAAGCGGTTGCTGCGAGCGTTTCATCAACGAGAGTACTTGGAGCGAGGAGATCAGCCCGTCGCCCGTCGTGTTGTGATCGAGAAAAATGAAATGGCCGGATTGTTCGCCGCCGAAGTTGTATCCGTCTGTGAGCATCCGCTCAAGCAGATATCGATCACCGACGGCCGTCCGCACCAGCGTGATCCCTGCGCGAGTCAGCGCCTGTTCCAAGCCGAAGTTGCTCATCACGGTGCCGACGACCGTCTGCTTGGCCAGCAGGCCGTGGCGATGCAGGTCGAGTCCCAATGCGGCCATGATGTGATCGCCATTGATGACGTTGCCCTGCTCGCACACGAACATGGCACGGTCGGCGTCTCCATCCAAGGCAATGCCAAGATGCGCGCCGTATTCCTTCACCGCACGTTGAAGCATTTGCGGATGGACGGCCCCGCAGCCCGCATTAATGTTCATGCCGTCGGGCTTGTTGCCGATGACCTCAACTTTGGCGCCCAACTCGCGCAGCACGGTGGGGGCCACTTTGTAGGCCGCACCATTGGCACAATCCACGACGAGTTTGATCCCTTGAAAGTCCAGGTCTCTTGGCAGCGACCGTTTCACGAATTCGATGTAACGCCCCTCGGCGTCGTCAATGCGGAAGGCCTTGCCAATGGCATCAGCCGTGGGACGAAGATGGGCGATCTCGTTGGACACGATCAGTTCTTCGATCCTGGCCTCGATCTCATCGGGCAACTTGAGACCGTCGTTGGAAAAGAATTTGATGCCGTTGTCCTGATAAGGGTTGTGCGAGGCGGAAATCATTACGCCGGCGTCTGCGCGAAGACTCCTCGCCAAAAAGGCGATCGCGGGGGTCGGAAGTGGACCGACCAAGAGCACGTCGACACCCATGGAACAGATGCCCGACATCAAGGCGGCTTCCAGCATGTAGCCGGAGACCCTCGTATCCTTGCCGATCACGATCTGATGACGCCCTGCTCTGCGCATGAAAATGTGCG
Organism: Nitrospira sp.; assembly: GCA_035281245.1. Classification (GTDB taxonomy): domain Bacteria; phylum Nitrospirota; class Nitrospiria; order Nitrospirales; family Nitrospiraceae; genus Nitrospira_C. The sequence goes on along the minus strand of DATEEH010000112.1, from coordinate 38,770 downwards.
CGGCCGCGCGCCCGAGCTGCATGGCCGTTTCGCTCGTCATCGGTTCGAGATTAGCGGTACCCCGGACTCCGTCCGTGCCGAAAAGTTTACGCATGTTGCGCTCGCACTCCGGCGGATTTTCGTCGGGCGATCGCCACCGCGACGTGAACGACCTCTTTCATCGGTCCCACCTCATGAACGCGCAACATGTTCGCCCCCTGCTCGACCGCCAAGGCGACGACGGCCGCCGTTCCCCAGCCACGCGCATCGACGGATTGGTGCGTGAGCTGTCCTATAAACCCTTTTCTCGATGGACCCACCAGCATGGGAAATCCCAATGAGGCGAAGGCATGGAGGTTTGCCAGAATCTCGAGATTATGGTCGAGCGTTTTTCCAAATCCGATGCCCGGATCGAGTACGATCCGCTCTTGGGCCACGCCGTGCTCGATCGCAAACCTGGCCCGTTCGGCCAGAAACTCTGAAATTTCGCCGACCACGTCGTCATAGCGGGGCGCCCGTTGCATCGTCTCAGGGATGCCCTGCATGTGCATCAGGACGAGACCGACGCCGGTTTCCGCCACGACATCCACCATGGTCCGATCCCCACGCAAGGCGGTGACATCGTTGATCATCCCCGCACCTGCATCGATCGCGGCCCTGGCGACCGCTGACTTGGAGGTGTCGACGGAAATTGGAACGGCGACGGCCTTTGCGAGGGCGGAGACCACGGGGATCAACCGACGGCGTTCTTCCTGCTCGTCCACAGAACGCGCGCCCGGCCTGGTCGATTCGGCGCCGATATCCAACAGATCTGCGCCCTCTTCCACTAAACGCAGCGCATGTGCGACGGCCCGCTGAGGATCATAAAACTGCCCGCCGTCGGAGAACGAATCAGGCGTGACGTTTACGATCCCCATGAGAAGGGGACGATCGAGTGCAAGACGCTGTCGCTTTAGCTGCAGTTCCATCGAAGTGGCCACACCTCGACAATGCGGCAACACTGTATCGATTGTTGCGATCAAGATACAATCCTGTATCCGTAAGAGACGGGTGTCGTCGCTGTATCTACTTGAAAGACCACGAAAGAGCCTGCATCCGACTCTCTCGCTGACACGACGTATGGTCCTTTGCAACTCCAGTGCCCTGAAGTTACAGTTGGGTGCAGCAAATCAGGCAGGCACGGTCTGCGAGGAGTTCTGCATCAGGATCTGATCGATCTCCGGCGCATCGAGCACTTCTTTTTCGAGGAGGGCTTCCGCCAGAGCCTTGAGGCTTCTCATGTGTTCGGTGAGGAGCCGCTTCGCCCGTTCGTAATTCTCGGTGACCAGCCGCTTGATCTCGAGATCGATCTCGAGCGCAACTTGATCACTGAAATCCCGTTTGGTGGTCAGTTCTCGGCCAAGGAAAATCTCCTCTTCTTTCCGGCCGAAGGTCAACGGGCCGAGCTTTTCGCTCATCCCCCATTCGCAGACCATTTTTCTGGCGAGATCCGTCGCGCGCTCGATGTCATTCCCGGCGCCGGTCGTGATGTGTTTCAACACCAACTCCTCGGCCACACGCCCACCCATGAGAATCGCAAGATTGTTGTACAAGAACTCTTTTGAATAATTGTGCCGATCGTCGGTCGGTAGCTGCATCGTCACGCCCAGTGCACGCCCGCGCGGAATAATCGTCACTTTGTGCACGGGATCGGTGCCGGGCAACAGCTTGGCCATCAACGCGTGACCCGCCTCGTGGTACGCCGTCGTGCGTTTTTCTTCATCGCTCAGGATCATGCTCTTGCGTTCGGCGCCCATCAGGACCTTGTCTTTGGCCATCTCAAAGTCGATGACTTCCACTTCCTTCTTGTTCTGACGGGCCGCCCACAGCGCCGCTTCGTTCACGAGGTTTTCGAGATCGGCACCCGAAAAACCTGGCGTGCCCCGGGCGATCTTCTCCAACTCGACGTTCGCCGCAATCGGCACCTTCTTGGTGTGCACTTTGAGGATTTCGGAGCGGCCCCGCAAATCCGGTCGATTGACGACGACCTGACGATCGAAGCGTCCCGGTCTGAGCAATGCCGGATCGAGCACGTCCGGCCGGTTGGTCGCCGCGATCAGGATGACGCCTTCGGTGGTATCGAATCCGTCCATCTCGACGAGCAGTTGGTTGAGCGTCTGTTCGCGTTCGTCGTGACCGCCGCCCAGTCCTGCGCCGCGGAGACGGCCGACCGCATCGATCTCATCAATGAAGATGATGCAGGGGGCGTGCTTTTTTCCCTGTTCAAAGAGGTCGCGGACACGGGAAGCGCCCACGCCGACGAACATTTCGACGAAATCCGAACCGCTGATGCTGAAGAACGGTACGCCCGCTTCACCGGCAATGGCTTTGGCCAGCAGCGTTTTTCCGGTCCCGGGGGGCCCGACGATCAGCACGCCTTTCGGAATGCGTCCACCGAGCTTCTGGAATTTGCGGGGGTCCTTCAGGAATTCGATGATTTCGAGCACCTCTTCCTTGGCTTCGTCGATGCCGGCCACGTCGGAAAAGGTCACCTTCTTGCGTTCTTCGGTCAGCATGCGGGCCCGGCTCTTGCCGAATGAGAGGGCCTTGTTGCCGCCGATCTGCATCTGGCGCATCAAGAAGAACCACAGCCCCAAGAAGAGCACGAACGGTCCCCAGGTCACAAGGAAGGTGATGTACCAAGGACTCTCGTCGGGCGGCTTGGCTTCGATCTGTACGCCCTTCTCGCGCAGCACTTTGACGAAATCGGGATATTCGGCGGTGAACGTCCGGATGCGCGTCTTGTCCTTCAGAACCGCGCTGACGTGATTGGACTTGATGATGACTTTTTCGATGTCCCCTTTGTCGAGCTTGGCCATGAAGTCGCTGAAAATGACTTCCTCTTCCGGCGCATGGGTCGGCACACTGAACAAATTGAAGAGCAGGATCATAAACAGGCCGACAACGACCCAGAAGAGCAGATTTTTTGCCCTGGAATTCATCCACTTCTCCTTGTGGGAGGTCCCCTTAACTCGCCAAGAAATCCGCGAGCTTGAGTGATGTTACCACAGGCCTCTTCACAGTGACAACCGTCGCGCTATTCCTCTTGGCCTTCCATGTCCAGCACGGCCAAGTACGGGAGGTTCCGGTATTTCTGTTGATAATCAAGACCGTACCCGACGACATATTGATTGGGAATTTTGAATCCGACGTACGCGAGCGGCACGTCGATGGTTCGCCGTTCCGGCTTGCTCAACAACGTGCAGATTTTGATTGATTTCGGCTTCTGCTTCCCCAGCGTTTTGATCAAGTACTCGACGGTGAGACCCGAATCGACGATGTCCTCGACCAGCAGGACGTCCTTGCCCTTGATGTCCTCGGTCAACTCGGTGATCACTTTGACTTTTCCCGACGTTTTGGACTGGCTGCCATAACTGGTGACGAGGAGAAAATCCACCCGCATTGGAATTCGAATGGCGCGCGCAAGGTCGGCATAGAATGCATAGGCGCCTTTCAAGATGCCGACCAGGACCAAGTCCTTGCCCGCATAATCATTCGCAATCTGTTTACCGAGTTCTTTGATGCGCGCACGCATTTCCTCTTGCGTCACGATCGGCCGTCCAAAGATCCGCTCCATACTTACTCGGCTCCTTCGCTGCCCGCGTTCGATGCCACGGTGGCGACGAGACAGCGGGACGTGCTCCTGCGCGTCACAAAGCGTTCATTTTCCCGTCGTCCCACCACCCAGAGAATCCCCTCGGGAGCGACCAGGAGCGGGATTCGCGCGCGCTCCTCCCGGTCCACCTTTATGTCCGTGAACAAATCCTGCAGCTTCTTGCTCTTTCCGCCCATGCCACGCGGATGAATCCGGTCTCCTGCCTGCCACGTCCTGAGCACGAGCGGCGCTGAGAAGCGCGCGGCGTCGAATACCGCGCAGTCGCGCGTCCTGCGTTTGAGAAACGGTTCTGCCGCCGGTCTGCTCATCTCTTGTACATGAATTTCCTGTCCGGTGCCAGGCCAAGAGACGGTGGACGGCACCGACACACGCACGGGTTTCACCGGCGGGACGCCTGATCGGCGGTCACCACTTTTCTGTCCGGTTCGCGGAATCACGCGCACCTGCTCCCGATCTCTCACCACCTGGGCTCCGCGCAGCACTACCCGCGTTCCCTTCGCTCGGCCCGAGAGAAAACGCAGCACGCCGTCCACCACGCGCAGACTGGGAGCCCGTTGCTCCGACTCGATGGATTTGAGGATGTGCCGCACGAGGCGCCGCTTGAGTGCATCGGGAAGATTGGCAACGGCATCGCGTTGGAAATGCTGTCCTCCTTTCTCGTCAACGGTGACCAGCGACCGGTAGAGTTCCTCAACGACCTGTTCGAGATAGGCCTCGTCAGCGCGAAGCACATCGGCCTGCCGCTCCAACAACCGGACGATCCCCGGCGTGATGTCTTCCATTACGGGCAGCAGATCGCGACGAACGCGGTTGCGCCGATACAGGCCCGTGAGGTTGGTGCTGTCCTGCCGATACGACAACCCTTCCTGTTTGAGATAGTCCAGAATTTCTTCTCGCGTCGTCCTGAGCAACGGCCGCACGATGATCTGCTCCCTCATGAAGGGCATGCCTGCCAGTCCCGTCAGACCGGCTCCTCGCAGCATCCACAGCAGCATCGTTTCGGCCTGATCGTTGGCCGTGTGGCCCGTCACGATACGATCGGCATGGATTTCATGGGCCAGAGATTTCATGGCTTCATACCGCGCCCACCGGGCCAGCATCTGGAGTGAGGACGCTCGACGTCGCTTTGCCAGAATGGGCCGTCTGACGACGAAAGGGATGTTTCGGGCCTGGCAAAACGCGGAAACAAAGGCTTCGTCGTCGTCCGACTCGCTGCCGCGCAATCCATAGTTAAAATGCACGACGGTGAGTGTGAGGCGCCAGGCAGGGGCCAGCGTCGCCAGCAGGGACAAGAGCGCGACCGAATCAGGACCGCCCGAGACCGCCACCAGCAAGTGCTGACCAGGACTGAACAAGCGGCGGTCTTGAATGGTTTTCACGACCCCGTCCAGCAACGTCGACCGCCTTCTCGTGGATTGCGTGGTCATGGCTGGCGGATGCCTTCCGCGTAACGGCGAAGACTGGCTTTTGCGCGGTCAACATCGCGCGCAATCTGGGCGGCCAGCTCCTGCGCCGATGGGAAGGTGCGATCCCCTCGAAGGTGTTCGACGAAGGCGACGGTCATCGTTTTGCCGTACAGGTTGGCGCGATGGTCCAAGAGATTCACCTCGATCAATCGCTCGCCGGCTCCGAACGTCGGCCGACTGCCGATATACACGACGGCATTGTACCGGCCGCCGTCATAGGACGCCTGTGCGGCATAGACGCCGTCAGGTGGAATCACCCGCTCCGGCGGAATCCGGAGATTGGCCGTCGGCCAGCCGAGGGCCTGACCCTGCTGCATGCCGGCCACGACGGTGCCCGTGATGGCGTAGGTTCGGCCGAGCAATGCGGCCGCCTCTTCCATGTGGCCCGCCTGAATCAGGTTTCGGATTCGCGTGGAACTCACCACTCCGCCGTTCAACATCACGGGACGCACCGGATGAACGGTGAACCCCAACGCCGCTCCAAATCGTTGCAAGTCGGCGATGCGCCCCGCGCGGCCCTTGCCGAACGCGAAATGCTCGCCGACGTACAGTTCTGCCACCCCGAGGTGACGATGCAGCACGACCTCGGCAAACTCCTCCGGCATCATGGCCGCCAATGCCGGCGTAAACTCAAGGAAGACGACCTCGTCGATACCGGCCTCCTTGAAACGTTCGAGTTTTTCTTCAGGACTGGTCAGGAATCGCAGCGCCACATGGGGGGCCAACACTCGGACTGGATGCGGATCGAAGGTCAGCACCATCGCCCTGCCCCCGACCTCGCGCGCGCGCGTGACGACGGTTTGCAGGAGGGAATGATGGCCCCGGTGATGGCCGTCGAAGTTCCCGATGGTGACCACGGGGTGGAGTGATGGCCGGACATCGCCCAAGCGACGCGTCACCGTGAAAGGCATCGTCAGTTGAGACTGCGCGCTGCGTCTTTGGCGAAGTACGTCAAGATGAGGTCGGCTCCGGCACGTTTGATGGCCAGAAGCGATTCCAGCATGGCCCGTGATTCGTCCAGCCAACCGGCCTTTCCGGCCGCCTTGATCATGCTGTATTCACCGCTCACCTGATAGGCGGCGACAGGCAGGCTCGTGTGCGCTCGAGCGGCGGCGATGACGTCGAGATAGGGCAGCGCGGGTTTCACCATCACAATGTCGGCGCCTTCTTCCACATCGAGGGCGATCTCCCGGAGCGCTTCGCGCCGGTTTGCCGGATCCATTTGGTAGGACTGTCGATCGCCGAACTGCGGCGCGGATCCGGCTGCGTCGCGAAACGGCGCATAAAAACAGGAAGCGAACTTGGCGGCGTAGGCCATGATCGGCAGGTCCGGATACCCTGCCTGATCCAGTTCGGATCTGATGGCGGCCACACGCCCGTCCATCATGTCGGACGGCGCCACCATGTCTGCGCCGGCTTGGGCGTGTGTCCTGGCCATGGCGCGCAGACAGTCCAAGGTTTCGTCGTTGAGAATCCGGCCGTCTTTGACGATCCCGCAATGCCCGTGATTCGTGTACTCATCGATGCAGACGTCCGTGATCACGAGGAGACCGGGCACGTGGTCTTTCACGGTTTTGATCGCCCGCTGGACGATCCCATTCGGGTCGTAGCCGGACGTGCCGCGCTCGTCCTTGCGATCCGGAATTCCGAAGAGCATGATCGCGGGAATGCCGAGTCCGGCCACCTCCCCCACTTCCTTGACCAGCAGGTCGATTGACAGCCTGAACTGCCCCGGCATCGACGCAATTTCCTGCCGTTGGTCCTTCCCTTCCATCACGAACATGGGATAAATCAGATCGGAGGAGGAAAGGCGCGTTTCACGCACCATGCGTCGAAACGCCTCGTGCTGCCGCAGCCGTCGGAGCCGCTGAATCGGAAAGGCCATACGCTATTTCCTCGGCAAGTTCGTCAGGAACACCACCAGGTCGCGCACCGAAATCATTCCGACCAGTTTACCGTCGCGACTCACCCCCAAGTGACGCACGTGCGCCTGTGCCATCAGGTCATTCGCATCCAGCAGCGTCTTATTCTCCTCGATCGTGAGGATCGGCGCCGACATGATCTGCTCGACCGTGATCTTGTTCGGATCGCTGCCGGACGCCACCACGCGCCGCATCATATCGGTATCGGTGAGAATACCGATGATGTCTTTCTGATTTGTGACGAACAGACTGCCGATGCCGCGGTCACGCATGACCCTGGCAGCCGCCTGGGCATTCGTGTCGCGTTCGACGGTGACAAATTTCTCCTTCGGGACCATGAATGATTTCACTGGAACCATGAGACCTCCTGTAACTGGTGAAAGCGACCGAGGCGGTTAGCCAGACGCAGGAACCGCCACGCGCACTCCTTCGCTGTAGTATCGAACAATGGCCTGGGCCAAGGCCTGCACCGTATTTTCTCCGGGCATGATGGTAACCGGCAATCCGTGCTCCTCCGCCGTGCGCGCGGTAATCGGTCCGATACAGGCCACGGTCGTCTTTGCGGCCATCCGGCGCGCCTCCTCGCCGCCGCCGATCAGCTCCACGAAATTCGAGACGGTCGAGGAGCTCGTAAACGTGACCACATCGATGACGCCGGCGTGAAGCTCCGCCTTCAGACGGTCCAGCCCGGACTCGGGACGCACCGTCCGGTAGACCGCCACGACATCCACGGTGGCACCCTGCATCCGCAGTTGCTCGGGCAACAGTTCTCGCGCCACCTCGGCTCGCGGGATCAGCACCTTGGTGCCCCGCAGGTCATGCTGACTCATCGCCGCCACCATGCCTTCGGCTTGAAACGTGGACGGCACAAGATCGGCGGTCAAACCGTACCGGGTCAATTCTTCCGCCGTCCGGGGTCCGATCGCTCCGATCTGCAGATGGGCCAACGCCCGGACGTCTCTGCGCGCGTGTTGGAGCCGCTCCATGAAGGGCGCAATTCCATTCACGCTCGTAAAGATCAGCCATGCATAACTGCTGAGCGTCTCGATGGCGTGATCCAGGGCCGCCCAACTGGAAGGCGGCACCATCTTGATGGTCGGGGCGCTGATCGGCTCCGCGCCATACGCGGTGAGCAAACGGGCAAATTCACCTGCCTGTTCGTGGGCTCTCGTGACCACGATCTTCTTGCCGAAGAGCGGCCGCTTTTCGAACCAATTCAACTGCTCCCGCAGCTTGACCACTTCTCCGACTACGATCACGGTCGGCGGCTCCATGCCGGTCGTCTTGACGACGATGTCTTGCAGGGTGCCGATGACGGCTCGTTGCTCCGATCTCGTCCCCCATCGTACGGCGGCCACGGGAGTCTCCGCCGGTCGACCCTCCTCGAGCAATCGTGAGACGATCATCGGCAAGGTTTTCATCCCCATCATGAAGATCAGTGTTCCGGAGGTCGCGGCCAGTTTCGGCCAGTCAATGACGGTCGTGCCTTTCGAGGGATCTTCATGTCCGGTCACGACGGTCATGGTGGATGCCAACGTGCGATGCGTCACCGGAATCCCCGCGTACGCCGGCACGGCAATGGCGGCCGTCACGCCGGGGACGACTTCGAACGGCACACCCGCCGCCGCGACGGCTTCAGCCTCCTCACCGCCGCGTCCGAATACGAATGGATCGCCGCCCTTTAATCGAACCACCACTTGCCCCGCCTGTGCACGCGTGATGAGCAACCGGTTGATTTCCGTCTGCTCTTGGTACCGCCCGCGTCCCCGTCGGCCCACGTACACGCGTTCCGCATGAGGAGGCGCATGGTCGAGTAACGCGGGATTGGCGAGGTAATCGTACAGGACGATGTCCGCCTGCTCAAGGCATTCCTTGCCTCTGATCGTCAACAGCCCCGGATCACCGGGGCCGGCCCCCACGAGGTACACGATGCCGCGTCGCGTGGTGCTCATGACGTCGTACCGTAAATGGCTTGAAGAATTCTCTCGCCTCCCCGCGCGAGCAAGCGCTCCGCAAGTTGAATGCCCACGGAGCGGGGATCCGTGCCTTGGACGCAATCCCGGATGACTTCCTTCCCGTCCACGCTCGCCACCAACCCTTCCAGCACGATCTGCGACCCGGACATGCGCGCATGGGCGGCAATCGGCACCTGGCAGCCTCCCTGCAACCGTTGGAGCAAGGCGCGCTCGGCCGTGACCATGATGCGGGTCGGCGCATCCTCGAGCCCCTTCAGCAGATCGCGCACGAAGGCATCATCACGTCGACCTTCAATGCCCAACGCGCCCTGTCCGATGGCAGGCAAACTAATTTCGGTGGCGAGGTATTCGGTGATTTCTCGTTCCCAGCCCAGTCGATGCAGGCCGGCGGCCGCAAGCACGATCGCGTCAAACTGGCCCTCGCGCAATTTTCTCAATCGCGTATCCAGGTTCCCGCGAAGCATGCCGATCGAGAGATCGGGCCTCGTCTGCAGCAACTGGGCCTGCCGTCTCAGACTGCTCGTCCCGACCTTAGCCCCGTACGGAAGGTCTTTGAACCGAGTTCCCTCGCGGGTGATCAAGGCGTCGCGCGCGTCTTCCCGGGAAGGGATGCACAGCAAATCCAATCCAGGCGGTAGCTCGGTCGGCACGTCTTTCATGCTATGCACGGCCAGATCGATCTCGCCGGACAACAGCGCTTCCTCGATTTCCTTGACGAAGAGCCCCTTGCCGCCGATCTTCGCCAACGGCACGTCAAGGATCTTGTCGCCGGAGGTCTGAATGCGCCGCAGCGTGACCTTGAGTTGAGGGGCAAGCTCCTGAATACGGGCTTGAACCCATTCACTCTGATGAACCGCCAACTTGCTGCCGCGTGTTCCGAGGACCAACGTCGATCGCTCTTGCACCAAAGCCGTCATGTCAGCGGTTCGCGCCATCCTCGGGAGGATAGACCAGCGGAGCCTGGCGAGCTCCCGGAAGCTTCTCGCCTGCTGATACGGGGGAGGAATCCGAGGCCGCCGTTGGCGGGCTGCTCACAGCGGGAGCCGTAATCAGACTACGATACGAGGAGGACACGAGCAGATAACTGATCAGCCCAAGCACCGAAAGCAAGTACACCAGGACATCCCATCGAAATCCGCCCTTGGTCGGGTAATCGTAGCCGCAGGAGGGACAATCCGGCAGCGGATCATGCCCCAGGTACGCCTTTCGACATTTGGGACACGTGAAGAGCTTGGGGCCTTTGTCTGCCAACGCCATGGCCTGTCCTGTGATCACCCCGGCTTGTTCCCGCTCGTTCTGGTCGCCGGCGCTTCAATCTCCAGATCCTCGGCCGCCGCGCCGGCTTCCGTGAGATTGAAAAAGCGCCTGGCCGCTTCGACAAACGCGGCCCCATCCGCGCTGGCCACTTCCGACTTGAGCGTCACCATCGTATTATGGATGAGCTTGTTCACGATCGATGAGGCCATCGCCTCGACGAGGGCACGTTCCTGCGGCGGGAGATGCGCGAGGCGTCCCAGTGCCTTCTCCACTTCGGCCCGCTTGATGTCTTCCACACGCGTCTTCAGCGCCACGATGGTCGGCGTCACTTCCAGCGACTTGAGCCACTGACGGACGGCGCCCACTTCCTCAATGACCATGTGCTCGGCCCGTTCGGCCTCCTGGAGGCGCACCCCACGATTTTGCTCGACCCGGGATTCGAGATCGTCGATGTCGAAAAGGAACGCATTGTCGACGTGGCGCACGGCCGGATCGATGTTGCGCGGCACTGAGATGTCGATGAAGAACATCGGCCGGTTCATGCGCTGCCTCACCGCCCGCTGCACGTCGTCGGTGCCCACGAGATAATGCGCCGCTCCTGTCGAGACGAGCACAATGTCGGCAGCCGCCATCTCTTCGCGAAATTGCTCAAAGGGCACGGCCGTTCCGTTGAACCGATCTGCCAGCGTGACCGCATGCTGCGGCGTTCTCGTGGTGACTCGCACGTGGCGGACGCCGCTGGCGATGAAATGCCGCGCGGCCAGCTTAGCCATCTCGCCGGCCCCCACCAGCAACACCGTCTTGTCCCGCAAATCGGAAAAGATCTTCTTAGCCAACTCGACCGCAGCGTAACTCACCGAAACCGCGGTTTCGGCGATCTTCGTATCCGTCCGCACCCGTTTCGCGACGGAGATCGCCTTCTTGACCACTTTGTTGAGAATCAAGCCGGTCGTCTTGTGCGTCAGCGCCGTCTCAAAGGCGTCCTTGACCTGCCCGAGAATCTGCGATTCGCCGACCACCATGGAGTCGAGGCTGCAGGCCACGCGGAACAGATGGCTGACGGCGCGATCGCCGGTTTGCCAATATAGATGGGGCGTCAACTGCTCGGACGACACGGACAAGTGTGCATCCGCGAGAAACTCCTGAATGCGGCCGTAGCCGGCCTCCAATTCCTCGACCACCGCATAGACTTCGACCCGGTTGCAAGTCGATAACAACATGCCTTCCTTGATCCCGGAATAGCTGCACAGCCTGGTCAGCGCTTCACCGAGGCGGCTGTCCGGAACAGCGAGTTTCTCCCGGATCTCCACCGGTGCTGTTTTATGGCTGAGTCCAACGACGACAATATGCATATTAGGAAACTGACCCGAAACTCTTGATCGCCACGCCGACCAGCGTCAGCACCACGCCGGCAAAGCCGATGATGGTCAAATAGGCGGCTCGTTTCGCCCGCCAACCCACGGTGAGCCGTCCGACAAGGACGATGAAGTAGAATAACCAGGTCACCAGCGCCCATGTCTGTTCGGGATTCCAGTTCACGTAAGTGCCTCGGGCAAATTCCGCTGAAATGGCCCCCGTGATGATCCCGAGCGTGAGAAGCGGAAAACCCAGCACGATCGATTGCTGATTCAAATCATCGAGGAAATCCAAGGCCGGCAATTTCGAATAGAGAACGTTGAAACGCTTGGACTTGAGAAGTCCGTCCTGAATCAGATACATGACACCCGCCACGAATGCGACGGCAAAGCCGACAGTGCCGAGCATGCTGAGCGTGACATGCACCCACAGCGTGCGAAACACCGGTTGAAGGGTCGGCACCGTGTCGGGAAGGGCAGCAGCCGACACGAGCGAGACGAGTGCCAACGGCACGATAAAGGAGCCCAGCACGTGCAGACGGTGGCGAAACTCCACGGCGAGAAACACCAAAATGAGCATCCAGGAAAAAAAGGACAGGGCTTCATGGATGCTGGGACCCGGGGTCCCCGGTCCGATCAGCATCCGGGTCACAAGGGCGATCGTGTGGGTGGCAAAGCCGACGGCGGTAATTGTCAGTGAAAAGGTCGACAGCGCATCGGCGCGCCGAACAAGCAGCGCGAGGAAGGACACTGTGGCGGCAAAATAGAGCGCCATAGTGACCATGAAAAACACGGAGGCCATAAGGTCTATCCCCTGAACTTTTCAGGACAATTGGCGCGGGGTTAGCGCGTAGAATTATATCGATGGGTCGTCAAAAGAGTCAACAAACGTCTCGTAACATGTCCGGTCCGCAGCAGGGTCCCGGTCGCCGCGGGACCCTGTTCATTGTCGGGACGCCAATCGGATCGCTCGACGACCTCACCATCCGGGCACGCACCGTACTCGGCGAGGTCTCTCTTGTCGTTGCAGAAACTCCTCTCAACACTCGATCACTGCTCGACTATCACGGCATCGCCACACCGATCACGGGATACGGAACAGGCGAGGAAGAAAAGAGAGCCATCCTTCTCGACCGGCTCAACGCAGGGCACGATATCGCACTGGTATCCGATAGCGGCATGCCGGTGATCTACGATCCCGGACGCCTCCTCATCGCCGCCGCGCGGGCGTCGGGACACGGAGTCACGGTAATTCCCGGACCGTCGGCCGTCACCGCAGCCGCGGCGCTTTCAGGCGAGAGCGCCGATCGACTCCTGTTCGTCGGCCGGTTGCCCCGGTCGATTTCTCAGCTCGATCGGTTTTTTCAAACGCTCACCGGGGAAGCCGGCACCACCGTGATGTTCGCACCTTGTTCCGCACTGCCGCGCATTCTCGAGCGTATCCGGCACGTCCTGCCTAAGAGAACCGTCACGCTGGCGATCAACATGACGACGCCTTATGAACAGCTTTGCCGCGGAGATGCCGGCACATTGCTCCCGCAGGCCAAGTCATTGTCCAAAGACTCGGACGTGACGCTGGTCTTGTCAGGGGCGCGTAGGGGACGGACGGGTCACTGCCGCCGGATCATCACGCGGTAGGACGCATCGAAGGGCTCTTGGGACAACACCTCATGGCCTTCGTTGCTGACGCTCATTGGGACGTTTCGGATGGGGTCTCCTGCATCCAAAATCACCGAGAGAATCTGCCCTTCTTCCATGGTTTCAAGCTTGAGTTTCGTCTTGACGAAATTGTAGGGGCAGATGACGCCGCGCAGATCCAACTCGGCGTCGGGTCGAATCGCTTGCTCCTGCTTGCTCATCGAGGCCTCCAACGGAATCTTCATAAAATCGTAACAGGGAGTCGCCGCTCCCGCAATCTCTCGATCTAGGCAATCGACAACAATAAAAAGGGGCAGCCTTGCGGCTGCCCCTTCCCTCACTGGGAACTGAACGCTTTCGCTTACTGGAGACCCTTGATCAAGTTCGGCTTTGCGACGTCTGATCCGTAGTCCGACTTGTTCTGGACCTTCGTTTCAGGAGCAACGGTCTGATAGCCCCAGCCCGGCTGCGGTTCGCAGTTCCAGCAGGGAGCCGCACCCGTAAACTCGGCAATGCCGGTCGTCACGACTCCGGTCGCGGTACCCGGAAGGACTCCGCCGGAAACGCCGCCGGTGATTCCGCCGCTGTTAGTCACGATGCCGCGCTCGGTCATCGGATCCGGACGCTGACCCAATCCGCCGAAACCCCTAAGCTTCTCGTTTCCACGCAGCACGCTGATTTCACGGACCAGCTTGCGACCGGTACCAAAGGGCTGCGCTGCCGTCGTTTCCTCGAACACTTGCAGAATGATGTCGTCGCCGGATTCCAACGTGCGGATTTGGTCCATATTGGTCTTATCATCGAAATACACGGTGCGGTAGTTCATCGCACCGCCGCCCGCACGACCTTCGTCGTGAGAGCTACCGCCGCTTTCCAGGTGCAACTTCCTTCCCGGAAGATCGACACCCAACACACGGCCGTACACGGTTTCCGCCTGAGACAACCGCTCAAGGAAGTTCGTACGATCAAACGTATTCACGCGGGTGCTCGAGCCGGATACGTCACCGACGCCTTCACCGACGCCCAAACCGGATTGGTTGCTCTGCAACCGCTCCTGGGCGACTGCTACACTCACGGAGCCGACAAAAAGAATTGCCGCTCCTAGCGCCAACACCTTACGCATGTGCTGCCTCCTTGGTGAGTTAGAAAATAAATAGTAAATGACAGACAACGGGACAGGACGATGGTAACCAATGAATTCGTTTTATTTTCATCACGCTAGGGGCCGGACTATAGGCCAGTCCCAAAAGCAAGTCAAGTGGGGAAGCCTGGTGCCCGGAGGGAGGGTCGAACTCCCACTCTCTTGCGAGAACCGGATTTTGAGTCCGGCGCGTCTGCCAGTTCCGCCATCCGGGCAAAGTAAAGGGGGGCCACTTCTAACATGAAGTGGAATAAGGGTCAATCGTCGCAGGCCCTGGGGGCGGCCCCTTTTCTTTGGAACGGCGGCGATGCTAGAATCTCGCTTCGAACGGCTTCATTAGAAGGAGGGTTGAAACGTGACCACCCAAGTCCAGTGCGTGACCTGTGGCCAGGCAGGAGAACCGATTACCGATCCGCTATTTATGGGGAAACTGGAAGCGGAGATCAAATCCAAGGTCTGCAAACCCTGCTGGAAAAAATGGGAATCCATGCGGGTGATGGTGATTAACGAATACCAGGTCAACCTCGGTGACGAGACTGGTCGCGAACTGGTGAAGAAGCAGATGAAAGCGTTCCTCAAACTTGACGGCGAGCAAGCGGATACCTCCAAGCTAGATCAAAACTATCGCCCGCAAAGCTGAATCAGACGCGAGCCCCATCGATTTTCTCTTGCGATCTCGCCGGCTTCGTTGACAGGCCAAAATCAAAAATGATAGGGTGCACAGTTCCTTTCGATCATCCCTAGATTTCGGGCCGATTCGGGAGTGTCGCTCGCCGTGATTACCCAAATGCATCTCAAGGGGCTGATGTTCGACCCCTATAATAATGCCTACATCGTCGTGTTGCGCGATGAAGACGGTCATGAAATGCTGCCCATCTGGGTGGGCAAAGCGGAAGCGGGCGCCATCAGCATGGCGCTTGAGAATGTCGCTCCTCCCCGTCCCATGACGCATGACTTCATGAAATCGATCCTCGACGCCTATGACGCCAAGGTGATCAGCGTCGTCATTACCGATCTGAACGAGAACACGTACTTTGCCAAGATTCATCTCATGTACGAAGACTCGGAATACACGGTCGACGCGAGGCCGAGCGATGCCATCGCGTTGGCGTTGCGTTCCAATGCGCCGGTGTTTGCTAAAGAATCCGTCCTCAACAAACAAAGCTCCGAAGAACTCGAGCAGTGGCTGGAAAACTTGAAGCCCGAAGATTTCGGTAAATTGGATTCGTGATGGGCGAGAACACACCTTCACCCGACCGGCAACTCATCGAATACACCGTGGACCGCGTGATCGATGAGACCAACACCGATACCAAAATTTTGGTGCTCTCCCGGCGGGACGGCCGGCCGGACAGTTTTCCGATTTGGATCGGCGCCGCCGAAGGCCATGCGATCAAACTCGCGCTCGACACGACGTTGACGCCCCGGCCAATGAGCCATGACTTGATCAAGAGTTTTATGGAACATCTGAATGTCCGTGTGCGCCGCGTCGTGATCGGCGATGTGAAGAACAGCACCTACTACGCAACCGTGTACCTCGAGAACAACGGCGTCGAACGGACGGTCGACGCCAGGCCGAGCGATGCCATTTCGTTGGCTTTACGGACACAGGCTCCGCTCTACGTGAGCGAGGATGTGCTGGCGCGCCGCAATACCGCCAATCTCGAGTCCTGGCTCGCAAAACAGGAGCAGAAAAGCAGCAGCAATCAGCAAGAAGTGCGAGAATCTTGATCCAATCGTTGTGAAGGAGCGCGGACGGACGATGCCGACCTATTTGCAGAAACCAGCCGAAGTGAAAGAAAAGTGGTACCTCGTGGATGCCGAGGGCAAGATCTTGGGACGCCTCGCGGCCAGAGTCGCGGGCATGCTCCGCGGAAAGCACCGCCCTACCTTCACGCCGAACGTGGACATGGGCGACCATGTGGTGATCGTCAATGCGGAAAAAATCCGTTTGACCGGCGACAAGATGGACACGAAGCTTTATCGCAGCCATTCCGGCTACCCCGGTGGTCTGAAGACCGCGACGGCGAAGCATGTGTTCCGCAAAGACCCGACCCGACTGCTGGTCGAGGCCATTGAAGGCATGCTGCCGAAAACGCCTCTGGGCAACCATATGGCCAAGAAGCTGCGGGTCTACGCGGGCGCGACGCATCCGCATCAGGCGCAAAATCCGGAAACGATCACCCTGAACTAGTTAATGGATTCGGCAGGATGCTTAGAAAGCCGATCGGATCCTGCTCATTATAATAGGAGGCGCAAGAGATAGCATGGCAGTAGCAACAGAGTATGCGACTGGAAGGCGCAAATGTGCGATCGCTCGAGCCTGGGTGACCGGCACGGCAGGCGACATCACCATTAACGACCAGCCTCTCGAGAAGGCATTTCCCCGCCTGACGCTGCGTCAGATCATTCAACTCCCGCTGGAGATGGCCGGCGTTTCAGGAAAATTTTCCATCAGGGCGACCGTGCGCGGAGGCGGACCGACGGGACAAGCCGGTGCCTTACGCCATGCCATTGCCAGAGCTCTCGTCAGTCTGAGTCAGCCGCTTCGCGCACCGTTGAAGAAGGAAGGTCTGCTCACTCGCGATTCCAGAGTGAAGGAGCGCAAGAAGTACGGCCAAAAGGGCGCCCGGAAGCGGTTCCAGTACTCCAAGCGATAAGCGCGAAAGCCTCGCATCACGAAAAGGGAAGGCTTTCGGCCTTCCCTTTTTTTATGTCTACAGCTATAAGACGTGTTGAGAAACCAGTTTCGTGTTCCGAGTTACGCGTTTCGAGCCGCAAAATCGAAACTCGTGACCCGAAACTCCCTTATCCGTACTCGAACCCGAAACCGGAAACTCGAAACCTAGGTAACTAAACGATGAGGAAGATCAGGATCGCCATCGCAGGCGCCAGCGGCTATGCCGGAGCGGAACTCGTCCGCCTGGTCGCGCTCCATCCCCATTTTGAGTTGATCGCAGTGACATCCGAAAAATCCGCCGGAGCATCGGTCGCGTCAGTTTTTCCAAGCCTCGCGGGATTGGTCCCGTTGAGTTTCCAATCCCTCGCCCCGGAAACCATCGCAGAACAAGCCGACGCCGTCTTTCTGGCCCTCCCCCACACGAAATCATTGGCTCCGGTTGCGGCCTGTATGGCGACTGGAAAATTCGTCGTCGACTTGAGCGCAGACTATCGCCTCCAAGATCCGTTGGCCTACGAACGTTGGTATCAAACGTCCCACACGAACGCCGAGTTATTGAAGCAGGCCGTGTACGGACTCCCGGAACTCCATCGCGAGGCGATTGCCAAAACGAGGTTGGTCGCATCCCCCGGCTGCTACCCCACGGCCGCAATCTTGCAGCTGGCGCCGTTGTTCGCCCAGGATCTGGTCCAACCGCACACAGTCGTCATCGATGCGAAATCCGGCATCTCAGGCGCAGGACGTAGTCCGGCCCTCCCCTATCATTTTCCTGAAGCGCACGAATCGCTGGAGCCCTACAAAATCGGTCAGCATCGCCATATTCCGGAAATCGAACAGGAACTGCAGGCGCTGGTGCAGCGACATGCGGGATCGTCGAAGATCGATGCCGCTGCCTCCACCGTGACGTTCACGCCGCATCTGGTTCCCATGAATCGCGGCATACTCAGCACGGCGTACTGTCGTCTGAAGACCTCGACGTCGATCGCCGACCTCCGTGCGCTCTATCAGACGTTTTACAAGAACGACCGCTTCATCCGACTCTCACATGACGTGGTGCCCAATCCACGCTATATCAAGGGATCGAATTATTGCGACATCGGCGTGTATGCCGATGCGCGCGCAGGCTGGATCGTCACTGTTGCGGCGCTCGACAATCTGGTGAAGGGCGCGGCGGGGCAGGCGATCCAAGCGATGAATCTGATGCTCGGACTGCCCGAAGACACCGGCTTGACCGCGCCGGCCGCCTATCCTTAACCCTCCGGCGATTCTCGATGCACTCCGCATGAGCCAAAACGATTCTCAAGGGATTACCGCCCCCCTGGGCTTTCGCGCCGCCGGTCTGCATTGCGGCATCAAAAAACCCGGCTTGCTCGATCTTGCGCTCGTCGTCTCGGAGCAAAGCGGTCCGATCGCCGGCCTGTTTACGACCAATCAGGTGGTCGCTGCTCCCGTGACGCTCGACCGCAGGCACTTGCGGCGCGGCGTGGCCCGCGCCATTCTCATCAACAGCGGAAACGCAAATGCCTGCACCGGTCATCAAGGTATGGCTGCTGCGCACAAGACGGCGGTCCTCGTCGCTCGCATGCTGGGCAGTCCTGTTCACGAAGTCTTCATCGGCTCGACCGGCGTCATAGGGCGAGCGCTGCCGGTCGACCGCATCATCAATGCACTGCCCGATCTGGTCAAGCGCCTGAGCCGCACCGGCGGTGCCCGGGCCGCCCGAGCGATTTTGACGACCGATCTCAAACCCAAATCGGTGGTTCGTCGCGCCCGTATCAACGGCCGACTGATCACCATCGGCGGCATGGCCAAGGGTTCAGGCATGATCCATCCGGACATGGCGACGATGCTCGGTTGTCTCACGACAGACGCAGTGATCACGCGAAAGGCCCTCCAACGTGCGCTCACACAGGCCGTCGATGTCTCGTTTAATTGCATCTCCGTTGACGGAGACACCAGCACCAACGACACGGTGCTCTGCCTCGCCAACGGCATGGCCGGCAATCGTGAAATCAAGGAAGGGACTCCGGCCTTCCGGCGGTTTGTGGCCCTCCTCACAGCGGCGTGTGAACCGCTCGCCCTCGCCATCTGCCGCGACGGTGAAGGCGTGACGAAGGTCGTCATGATCGAAGTCATCGGTGCCGCCACCGCCGCTCACGCCAGGGCCGTCGCACAGACGATCGGGACGTCCAATCTCGTGAAAACGGCGCTATTTGGAGAAGATGCCAACTGGGGCCGCGTGATGGCGGCCATCGGACGGGCCGGGGTGCGTCTCAATCCGAACAGGATCAGCCTCTCGTTTGACGGCGTGCCGATGGTTCGTCAGGGAGTCGGCCTGGGCATGGTGGCAGAACGGCGGATTGCAAAGGTATTTCGACGCAAGGAATTTACGATCTCGGTCGGGCTGGGCCAGGGCCGACACAGGGCGCATCTCTGGACGACAGACTTGTCCTACGACTACGTCCGAATCAACGCAAGCTACCGTTCCTAGGGCCGATTTTCTTCAATCCATTCTTGTAAAGCACCTGCCAGTATGCTAACGTTCCAAGGCTCCGGGCTGGAACGTATCCAGGCTCCCTCCGCCGCGTGAGCGGGCAGGAGGGAAATTATCAAAATATACATCGACGTCGCTGACGTCGCTTGGCTTGAGAATAAGGGGGCGTGCCCCCTCGCCTATTGGCGCTCTGCGAGCCTTGAGGGGAGGTGAAGGTATGGGAGTGGTTTCAATCAAGGAATTGTTGGAAGCGGGCGTGCACTTTGGCCATCAGACCAACCGATGGAATCCGAAGATGAAGAAGTTTCTCTTCGGCGAACGGAACGGCATTTACATCATCGATTTGCAGCAGACGGTCGCCCGGATGGAACAGGCCTATGCCTTCGTCCGTGACACCGTCGCCTCAGGGCAGTCCGTGCTGTTCGTGGGAACGAAGCGTCAAGCGGCGGAAATCCTTCAGGAAGAAGCGGTTCGCGCCAATATGTTTTACGTGAATCAGCGCTGGCTCGGCGGCATGCTGACCAACTTCCAAACCATCCGCCGCAGCATCGACAAGATGAAGAAACTCGAGGGCATGCTGGCGGATCCCGCTCAATACGGGCTCACGAAAAAAGAAATTGCGCAGAAACAGAAAGAGATCGTGAAGCTGCAAAAGTTCCTCACCGGCATCAAGAATATGCGCGGCCTGCCGGGTGCCGTGTTCGTGCTCGACACGCGCGTCGAGCGGATTGCGGTCCAGGAGGCGACCCGGCTGGAAATTCCGGTCATTGCCATCATCGACAGCAATTGTGATCCAGACAACATTACCTATCCGATTCCCGGGAACGACGACGCCATTCGCTCGATCAAGCTCATTACGTCACGCATCGCCGACGCCTGCATCGAAGGCGCCCATTTGCGCACCCAGCGCGACGAGGCCGAATTCCAGTCGAGTCCCGCCGGAGACGACAAAGCCGCGACCGCATCGCTGGCTGGCGCCCCTGCGTCTTAGCATCGGATCGAGCGACTGCACCATATTCTATTGCTTGAGAGCAAGAAGGACGATCACGCATGGCTGGAGCAAGTTCGTTAGTCAAGGAATTGAGAGAGAAAACGGGCGCCGGGATCCTGGATTGCCAGAAGGCGTTGCAGGAAACGGGCGATGACATCGAGAAAGCCGTCGACTACCTGAGGCAGAAAGGTCTCGCCGCGGCCCAGAAGAAGTCCGGGCGCGAGACCAACCAGGGATTGATTCATGCCTACATTCACATGGGCGGCAAGATTGGCGTGCTGATCGAGGTCAACTGTGAAACCGACTTCGTGGCCCGCAATGAGGAGTTCAAGACATTCGTGAACGACCTCGCGCTTCAGGTCGCCGCCGCGAAACCCGCCTACGTCAAACGTGAGGACATTCCCAAGGACGTCGTCGACAAGGAACGGGCGATTTACGAGGGCCAAGCCAGGGAAATGGGCAAGCCGCCGGCCGCCTGGCCGAAGATCGTCGACGGGAAACTCGAAAAGTTTTATCAGGAAAGCTGTTTGATGGAGCAGGCGTTCATCAAGGATCCCGCGGTGATGGTCAAAGACCTCCTCGCCCAGAAGATCGCCAAGATCGGCGAGAACATGAACATCCGCCGCTTCACACGCTACCAACTAGGCGAAGCATGAGCTCTGCAAAATACCGGCGCATCCTCCTCAAGGTCAGTGGAGAGATGTTGGCCGGTGAGCAGGGTTACGGCATTCAGCCGTCCGTTCTCGAAGGCCTCGCGGCCGAAATCGCCGAAGTCGTCAAACTCGATACCGAAGTCGCCGTCGTCATCGGCGGCGGCAATATTTTTCGCGGCATCGCCGCCAGCGCCACGGGCATGGAGCGTGCCTCCGCCGATTACATGGGCATGTTGGCCACCATGCTCAACGCATTGGCTCTCCAAAATGCGCTGGAGCGCGCGGGCGTCATGACCCGGGTGCAATCGGCGATCGAGATGCGCCAACTCGCCGAAGGCTATATCCGCCGCCGCGCCATTCGACACCTCGAAAAAAAACGGGTCGTCATTTTTGCGGGCGGGACCGGCAATCCCTATTTTTCGACGGATACGGCGGCGGCGTTGCGCGCCATGGAGATCGGCGCCCAGGTCATCATGAAAGGGACGAAAGTCGACGGCATTTACGATGCCGATCCCGCCAAGAATCCTTCCGCCAAGAAATATGACAAGATTTCGTTCCTCTCGATCCTGAACCAGCATCTGAAAGTCATGGACTCCACCGCCATCAGTCTTTGCATGGACAACCAGCTGCCGTTGGTCGTGTTCAACTTAAAGGTGCCGGGGAACTTCAAACGCGTGGCCATGGGCGAGCCAATCGGCACGGTCGTCACGTCCGACAAGCGCTAATCCACGGAGTCGTTATGTCAAATCCAGCCACGATTCGCCAAACCGTCACGGGAAAGATGGAGGGCGCCCTCGAGCATTTGAAGCGGGACCTGGGAGGGTTGCGCACGGGCCGGGCGTCGGTCGCCCTGTTGGATAATATCCGCGTCGATTACTACGGCACGATGACACCGCTTCGACAGGTCGCGAATCTGTCGACGCCGGAGGCCAGGCTCATCACGATTCAGCCGTGGGAACCGCAACTCATCAAGGAGATCGAGAAGGCGATTTCCGCCTCAAACCTGGGCGTGACGCCGTCAAACGACGGCAAGATCATCCGCGTGCCGCTGCCGCCCCTGACCGAAGAGCGCCGCAAGGAGCTCACCAAAATCTGCAAGAAGCACGGCGAAGACACGAAAGTCCACATTCGGGGATTTCGGCGGGATGCCAACGAAGAGTTGAAGAAACTTCAAAAAGATGCCAAATTGACGGAGGACGACCTGCGCAAATCGGAAGCCGAGATTCAAAAGCTGACCGATCAGTACGTGCAGAAGATCGACGACGCGATCAAGAAAAAGGAACAGGAAATCCTGGAAGTCTGATCGCCGTCCCGGGCACGTCTAGATTCCGCTGCAGGCTGGTCAAGAAGTCCTCGAACATTGTTGTATAACACCTACGCCAGCGTCGACCTCGCCTCATTGAGGCATAATCTCACGCAGATTCAAACCCGTCTCAGCGACGGCTGCAGCATCATGGCCGTCGTCAAGGCCAACGCCTATGGCCATGGCGCCGTCGAGATTTCCCGAACCCTCGTCGACCACGGAATCGCAAAACTCGCGGTGGCATCCGTGCAGGAAGGCATCGCCCTCCGACAAGCGGGCATTGCGGCGGATATTCTCGTTCTGGTCGATCTGTTCGACGAACACTGCAAGGACCTCCTGGCCTATCGTTTGACGCCGGTCATCACCGATCATCGCCTGCTGCCCGCCCTCGCGAAAACGGCCGAGACGTTGGATCAGCCGTTCCCGATCCATCTCAAGGTGGACACCGGCATGGGACGACTGGGATTCTCCCCCTCGGAGTTCATCCGGGTGCTGGAGCTGTTGCCGACGTGGAAATCGCTGCGTGTCGAAGGCGTGATGACCCATTTGGCCGACAGTGACGGAACAGACCCAGGCCACACTGAGCAGCAACTCGTGCTTTTTCGGGACCTCATCGATCAGTGCAAGCGGCGTGGCATCATGGTCCCGCTCGCCCATGCGGCCAACAGCGCCGCGACCATCCGGTTTCCCCATTCACATTTCTCGCTCGTGCGGCCAGGCATCGCGCTCTACGGCTACCACACGGTTCCTGAGGGCGTCCCCTCTCCCGACCTCCGGCCGATCCTGTCGCTGCGCACGAAAATCCTGCAGGTGCGCACACTCAAACCCGGCGACAGTGTCAGCTACAATCGCACGTTCGTGGCGAAGCGTCCTTCGACGATTGCCGTCCTGCCGGTGGGGTACGCCGACGGCTACAATCGGCGACTCTCCAATAGGGGCTTCGTCCTGATTCAAGGCCGGCGGGCGCCGATCGTGGGGTTGGTCTGCATGGACATGACGATGGTCGATGTCACAGACATTCCCTCGGTGCAGACCGGCGATGCCGTGACGCTCATCGGCCACGATGGAACGGACGCCATCTGGGCCGACGATCTCGCCCGATGGACCGACACGATTCCCTATGAGCTCCTCTGCGGAATCGGCCCGCGCATCCCTCGTCTCTATCAAAATTCCTAAGACGCAAATCTCAAATTTCAGATCTCAGATCTCAGAGAAGGATGAATCTCATATCGCAAATCTCAGATCTCAAATTTCAGATTTCAAACGTCGTTTACCTTAAGATCTTTGAATGTAAAAGTTTGAGATATGAGATTTGCAATTTGATTCAGACTCAGCCTTCCCGACCTACTCCAAAAAAGGAGGCGATGACCTGCTCCAGCTCTTCCACGTCGAACGGCTTCAATAAATACGCGTGCGCACCGAAACTGATGGCCTGAATGGCACAGTCCTTGGCTCCCGATGCCGTCACCATGATGATCGGCAGTTGCTCATCCGATTGTCGGATCTGCTTGAGCACCTCCATGCCGTCAACCGAGGGAATACCGATGTCCAGGATCACTCCGGAAAAGCGTTTGGAAGCGACCGCTTTCAACGCCCGCAGGCCATCGGTTTCATGTTCGACGAGATACCCCTTCGCTCGGAGTCGATCTTCGAGCAACTCGCGAATGTCTTTGTCGTCATCCACGACAAGGACGCGCCGGATGGCATCCGGCTCAGTGGCGGGCGATACCACCGCCATTTGCAGCGGCAATGTAAAGTGAAATTCTGCGCCGCCCCCTTCGCAACGACGCGCGTCGATGGTCCCTCCGTGCAGTTCCACCAACGTGCGGACGATTGAGAGTCCCAACCCGAGTCCTTTGGCCGTCGTTCGCGTCGCCGAGACACGGAAAAACGGATCGAAGATCTTTTCCAGGCAGTCGGGCGGGATGCCGGGGCCCGTATCGCGCACCGTCACTCCGGCATGCCGGTGGTTCTCTTTTCCCACGCTGATCGTAATGCGGCCGTCTTCCGGCGTGAATTTCATCGCGTTCTGCACGAGGTTGATGACAATCTGCACGAGCCTGTCTCTGTCCGCCCAAACGAGCAGCGGCTCGTTGGGGAACAGCGCATCGAGGCTTTGGCGTTTCGCCTGTGCCAACGGCCTGAGCTGCTCCACGACCTCCGCCACGCACTGGCCAAGGTCCAACACAGCCGGAGCCAGCTCGAGCTTGCCCGTCTGGATCCTGGTTCGATCCAACAGGTCCTCGATCATCCGGATCAGCCGGTCGGAGTTTTGCAGCATGCGGGACAGGTACCGCCGCTGCTTGTCATTGACCGCGCCCGTCAGCCCATCGAGCATGTTCTGCAAGAATCCCTTGATCGAGGTCATCGGCGTTTTCAGTTCGTGCGAGACATGGGACAGGAATTGCGAGCGAAGGCGATCCGCCTGCTCGAGCTCCTTCGTCCGTTCCCGCACCTTGGCTTCCAATCCCACGTTCAACTCTTCGATTTGCTGATAGGCGGACGCGTTGTCGAGCGCAATGGCGACTTGATGGGCAAATGTCACCATCAGGTCGAGATCCTCGCGCGTGAAGCTGTGTTCCTCCGTTCGATCGACGATCATGCTGCCAAGAATGCATTCTTTGGTCTTGAGCGGCACCGCCAGGAGCGACCTGGTGCCGGTCAGCCGCAGCAGACGCTGATTGTGCGGATGCATGCGGGCGGCATAGGGCTGCAGATCGCCGATCAAGAGGGGTTGGCCTTGGAGCAGGACGATACCCTCCAGGGATTCGGGGTCGGTGACCGGCGTCTCGTGCGATCGCGCCAGCGCCTGGACCTCTGGCGGCACGCCGACGACGCGGACATCGGTGATCATTCGTCGGCTCGCGTCGAAAAACGAAATCATCGCGCGGTCGAAATGCAGATCGCGCTTCAGCGTTTCCAGGACGTTTTGCAACAGCGCTTCCCGATCAAGCGTCGAGTTGAAGAGCAACCCGGCGCGATGCAGCACCGTGAGATGGTTGACGGAGCGGCGCAGGTCCACGCGCGTTCGTTCTTGTTCCAGATACGCTTCCCGCAATTCCTCATGACGCGATTCAACGAAGTTGATCTGCTCCTGAATCAACGCTTCGCGGCGCTGACTCTCCCTTCTCAACCGCCAATTGATCCAGGTACCCGCAAGAAGCACGGGAATCACCCCTGCAAGCAGTACTTCGCCCAGGCTCATGGAGGGATACACGACACGCACGACCCCTGACGTCACCGCTGCCGCCGCCAAAGCCCAGAAGTAGCCAGCGAACTCGCCTCGGGTCATCCTCAGCCATGGTCCAGACTGTTGGCGCTTCGGTGAAGAAGGGGCATGGATGGCTTGCGGCTGGACACGGTAGGACGGCGGTGCCTCTTGTACCGTTACGGCTGCAGCAGAGGCTAAACGGGCATCGAGCGCCTCCGGCAAAGCCTTTATCGCATCCTGCGCTTGCACCGGCTTGGAGACAGGCCAGATGCGCCGTAGCCAACGATTTGATGGTTCAGGACTCCAGGTAATGTCCCACTGGCACCAGTCATCATCATTGGCGATGCACGAGACTTCGGTGAGCGTTGCGGGCGCGAGTCCGTGCACCTGAGCGGGAACGGCGGCCATGATGCCCTGGGCCGCCTGGCACATGACAAACGAACAGCGCCGGCGGTAGGCGCCGAACTGGCGCAGCGTGCGCTCGGAGAACCGCATCGCCAGCGTGGCCGATCGAGCCGTGACGCCGACCACGCGACATTCAATGGAGCCGGTCGCAAACTTGTTCCCAAAATAGGGGAACATGCCGTAGATCTGCGCCAACGAAAACGGCCTCGCCAGCACCTGCATGATCGGCGAGGCCTTTTCCATGCCTCCTCGAAAGACGAACTGAGGATCGCCAGAGATCCGTTCGCAGAACTCGTAGAGGTACGCCGTGAATTCATACGAGTAGCTGTTCCAGGCATTTTTGAGGAACGCAGGCGTCACATGGTAGACGGGATTCTTGATGCGCTGGTTCAATAAGACACAGAGCTCTTGAACCGCCTGTTGGCCCGCGGCGTCGCCCTGCTGCCGTGCGACGGACCTTTCGAGGTAGATGACGGTCGCGCGGATGCTCATGCCGGTCAAATCACGGATCTTCGCGCCCTGTTCGTCCACGCCGAAGGGGCGAAATTCCATGTAGTCCCGCTCGAGAATGGTCCGATGCTTCGGAAACAAAACTATAGGGGTGGGAACTTGACGAACGCGTTCCGCGACACCATCGTGCATGAGCGACTCTCCTTGCCGAGACGCGGGAAAGCGTTGAACGAGAGCGCCCGTGACCAGCGCCCTCGGGATGCGGAACGATCTATTGCGTGCCTACTGCCTGATCGACCGTTTCAGGGTCTTTTCCACACTGGTGACTTTCGACACGAGCCGACCCGAATGGCCCTTTCGAGCATCCACTTTGATGGTACAAGAAATGCGGTTGCAATCTTTTTTCATGCGCTCGTAGCACTTGCGCACGACGGCAAACACCTCGTCCCATTCCCCTTCCAACACCGTGCCCATGGGGTTGAGTCGATACGGGACACCGCTTTTATCGATGATATCCAACGAGCGCGAGACATACTTGCCGACACTTTCCCCTTTGCCCAATGGGGACATACTGAATTCCAACAGTACCATCGTCAGAGCTCCTCAACCATTCGCCTGGTTGCGACGATTCATGATTTGTCACTCGTCACTTTTTGCGCGGCGCGCTCATCGAGCCACACTTTTGGATACTGTACCTTGCCGAGCAAACGGAAGCCGTCCAGAGCTTCGCGCAGCATGGTGCGGCGTTTCTCCACATCCGGTTCGTTGCTCTTGGCCTGCTCGCGCAGGAGGCCGAGCCAGTCGACGAACGCGACGAACTCGCTGTCCAGAATACGCTCCAGGTCTTCCTTCATGAAACCCGACAGCGCGGGCGCCATCCCGCTCGTGCTGATGGCCACGCGGGCGTGCCCCGCTTCCACCACGGCCGGCATGTTGACCGTGGAGGCTTCGGGGTAATCAACGGACCACAGCAAGAACTTCCGCTCCCGCGCCTTGGTGAACAACATTCGCGCAAAATCTTTGTCGCCGCGGATTATGTTGAGGACGAGAATCACACTTTCCAGATCGGTCTCGCGGAAATTCCGCCCACGATGGATCACTTTGGCAGAGGCAGCCAGCTGTTTGAGCTTCTCATGCAAGGTCGGAGAGATCACAATGACTTTTGCGCCGGCGTCCAACAGGCGTTGGCTCTTGTCTGCTGCTTCCTCATCGCCTCCAAGCACGAGGACCGGATAGCCTTTGACATCGAGCGTGAGAGGGAAACCGGGATTCGCTGCCATGATGTTCCTCCACATTCCAAAAGGAGCGTCATCATACAACAGAGCCTTTTCCAGGGTAAACCATTCGCTATCCTTTTTTTATGGAGGACCGCTATAATGCAGCGCTTTTTACCACCATTTTCCCGAGAGGATCGTGAATGGCTGCATATAAATTCGGCGCCGTCGGCATGGCGGGCGGCATCATCGCGCTCGCCGCCATTGCCGCCTGGTTCGGCCTCGCGCACGTGTTCGACCCCAAGAGCGGCGACGGGGTCATTGCCGGCCAGGTATTGATTTCGCCTGCTCTCGCCGAGCAGGTTCGTCCGACCGACGTGCTCTTCGTGATTGTGAGGCGACCGGGCGGAACGCCGCGTCCCGTCGCGGCCAAGCGCATCGAGAGTCCGAAATTTCCGGTGCCCTTCGAGATCACGAACGCCGATGTCATGGTGCAGGGATCGGAGCTGCGCGGGATGGTCGACGTGGTGGCGAGACTCGATCGCGACGGACAGGCGGGCCCGGCTCAACCCGGGGACATCGAAGGGCGCTATGCCAAGAACCCTACGCTGCCGGGCGGACGAGATCTGGAAATTATTTTAGATACGGTGAAGAACTGAATCTCGGATCCCAGATTCGCGAAGCGAGTGGGCTAACACTGCCTAGACAATTCTCAGAGAAGGAAGATGGAATCAGACCGTGAGGGATGATCAAAAAGCCTTGTCGCAAGGCCGCAGCGAGCGAGAGCCCGAGGCGTACGGTTCTAGGTACGTTGAGGGTTTGAGCGAGGCGAGAACGCAGCGAGAAGGTTTTTGGAACATCCCTAACCCGAAGGGTCAGCATCCAGTTCCATGTTCCAGTAGAGATAGTCTCGCCAGCTTTCCGGCGTATTACGAATTCCGATGGTGATCGTGACGATGGGACTCCAGCGCGGCTTCACGGGCCGTTTCATGAGGCGCATGCCTGCTTCGTCCGGCGTCCGTCCGCTCTTGCGATTGTTGCAGCGCCAGCAGGCGGTCACGATATTCTCCCAGGTCTTCCGCCCGCCCTTCGCGATCGGCACGACATGATCGAAGGTCAGTTCTTCCGTGCGGTACTTGGTGCGGCAGTACTGGCAGACATAGCCGTCGCGCGTGAAGATGTTGATGCGGGAAAACTTGACGGCTCGGTGGCTGTCCTTCAGCCGGACCAGCTTGAGAAGCCGCATGACGGCGGGCAGCTTGAAGGAGATGGAGACCCCATGGATCTCGCGGTCATAGACCTCCAAGACTTCGACCTTACCTTGCCACAGAAGAGCGATGGCCTTTTGCCAATGAACGACACGCAGGGGTTCATACGTAGAGTTGAGCAGGAGGGTCATTTCCATGCAATAACCTCATTCCCAACCGAGGCTCCTTTCGTGAGAAGGGCCTTGAATCGGTCTGGGGTACGCTCGGCTATGTTCTATGCCATAAGATTTCCTCGAAATCAAGCGCTGGGGCCATTCTGCGGAGGCCGCATCTCCGCAGCCCGCTATGATCCGTGAAACACATGTCAGAATTTGTGACGGTGGCAAGAGCAGAAGACATTCCACCCGGCACCGGAAAGACGGTCGAAGTCAACGGCGTCTGGATTGCGTTGTTCAACGTGAATGGAGTGTTCTTTGCCGTCGACAACACCTGCCCGCACGCGGGGGGACCGATCGGTGAAGGAAAACTCTCAGGCGAGATCGTCACCTGTCCGTGGCACGGATGGCAATTCAACGTCCGCACGGGCGAGCGCGATGTGAATCCAGGCATTACGGTCGCCTGCTGCCCGGTGCGTGTTCAGGACGGTCACGTGCAGATCGCGCTACCGCCAGACTTCAATAAATTCTAGGCGGGACCGAGGATATTTGGCTTGGGAGGCGTCGGAGCCGCCGGCTCATTCGTGTCCTCCGGCTTCGGCGTAATCCCATCGGCCGGCAACGAAGCCGCATTGACTCTCTTCAACGACAGATTGGCGTGCCAGATGAATTCCCGCTCGAACCACTGGCCGCTCACACTCTTGTCACGGAGTTGGATGCGCACTTCGTAGATATCGCCGTCGACTTGTTTGACCCGCCATTCGCCAAGTCGCGCATTCAAGCCGCGGTCTTTCATCGAACGCACATGCTCCGTCATGGCCTGCAGAATGGTCGGATAGCCGAGTGCGCGGTGGGTCTGGACCATGGCAAGCGCATCGGCTCCACGGCGGTCGATCATCGGATTGATCGTCGGCGGCTTGGTCCACACATAATAGATGGCGCCCACCAAGATCACCGCAAGCACCGCGTAATGGAGAACCTTCACTAGCAACAGATCACCCTTGAGCTGTTCGGATCGATCTGCATCTTAGGAAGCGGGCCAAGGCCAAGTCAATGCGATTGCCCATTGTGCGGAAGAAAGTCGATATGTTAGAAGATTAAGCTTTAAATTTACGAGGCACGCAACAGCTATGAAGTTCTTTCTCTACGCCGACAATCTCCATCCCACGCAGCTCAAACGACGGGCGCCCGAACACCAGTTTCAGATGCTGGCAACCCTGCCCGACCACACCATCCAATTCTGCCGCTGGTCTTCGCAGTGGCGATGCGGACTTGCCAGCGTCGTCCCTTCGCCGGGCGAGAAGGTCTGGGGCGCGATCTTCGAACTGACCGATGAAGACGTAAAACTGCTCGACCAATTCGAGGAAGATGTGCCGCCGGAAGCCTTTCGTCACGTGCAGGTCACGGTGCTCAACGAAGCGGGAGAAAAAATCCTCGTCACGACCCATGCGGCGGCACCGATCGGCAAGTTCAAACCCAAAGATCACTATCTCGATTGGGTGATCAAGGGTCTGAAGCATTGGAAATTTCCACAGGACGTCATAGAGCAGTGGGAGTCGTATCGACCGAAATAAACCGGGAGCGTATAGCTGATAGCTTATGGCACGAAATCAGGCTCGGCTCCGGTCTCGTGTTATAAGCCATATGCCATACGCTCCCTTTAACGAGGAGAATTCATGCCAAAACCCAAATATCACATCGTCGTCTGCACGAATGCCCGGCCGCCAGGACATCCTAAACCCTCCTGCGGCAGCCAAGGTTCGGCCCAACTCTTGATGGCGTTCAACATGGGTATTATGCAGCGCGGCATGATGCCGACCGATGTTCTGGTCACCGGCTCCTCCTGTCTCGGGCCCTGCGAGCAGGGACCGACGGTCATCGTGTACCCGGACGGCACCTGGTACTCCAAGGTCACGGAAGCCGACGTCGCTACGATCCTCGATGAACACATCAAGGGCGGCAAGCCGGCGGCGAAGCTGAATCCGGACGCGGTCTGGAAATAAAATGACCTCTGTTCTCACCCGCCCACCCCAGCGCGACTGTTTTCACCCACCCACCCACCGATTGCATTGCAATCGATATCCCGGGACGCGCTTTTCACCGGGGCAGGCCGCAAGTCAAACCAGCCTCAAGCCATTTTCAGCATCCTTTGCACATGAGTAGCCATACCGCCCACGAACACAAACATCATGCACCCCAATCCATAGGGTGCATGGTGATTACCTGCAGCGATACGAGAACCACTGAAACCGACACAAGCGGACAACTGATTCGGAAGCTTCTCAAGGAACAGGGCCACACGATCGCCGCCTATCACCTCGTCAAGGACGAGCCGGCGCAGATCAGAGCCCGCATCGCCGAAGGCACCGGCAACGATCAGGTGCAGGCCATCATTATTAATGGTGGAACGGGAATTTCGCGGCGGGATTCAACCTTCGAGGCCGTCGACGCCATGCTGGAAAAACGGCTGGACGGATTCGGCGAAGTCTTTCGCTATCTCACCTATCAGGACATCGGCTCGCCGGCCATCATGAGTCGGGCCACTGCCGGCATTATCAAAGGACGCGTATTGTTCTCCACTCCCGGATCAGAAAACGCGGTCCGCCTCGCGATGGAAAAGCTCATCCTTCCGGAACTCGGCCACCTGGTCAAGGAACTCACCAAGTAAGGCCAAGAAGATCTCAAATCTCAGATCTCAATATTTCTGATCTGAAATGTGAGATTTGAAATTTGGGATTCTTTCCCAGCGGCTGTTCAAAACAGCCTTCCAGCAAGGCCGCAGCGAGTGAGGGCACGAGGCATACTCACTTCCGTATGTCGAGTGTCTGAGCGATGCGAGAACGATGCTGGAGGTTGTTTTCAACAGCCGCTAGTCTTGGCCGATTTTAGGTTCTTCGTATCCCATATTCGGTGGCAACTTCGACTGCGCATACCGCTTGTAAAACAGCAGCAAGTCCCGCACTGAAACGACTCCGATGATTTCGCCGTTCCGCGTCACGCCCAGATGGCGGATGCTGTGATCGCCCATCATGTCCTGGGCGTCGTCGACCGTACTGCTGGCTTCGATGGTTCGGATCGGCGCGGTCATGATCTTCTCTACCGTCAGCTTGCCGAGCGGCTTGCCTGAGGAGACAGCCCGCCGGACGATATCGGTATCGGTCACGATGCCGACCAGCTGCTTACCCTTTTTCACAAACAACGAGCCGACCTTCGCCGACTTCATCGTCTTCGCCGCGCTCACCACCGAAGTCGTCGGGCTGACTGACTTCGGGTTCTTCGTCATGATGCTGGCCACTGCCGACATGATTCCCCTCCTGTTTCCTCAGTCACTCTACCTACTCCATTCTACTCTATAAAGCGGCTCACCGGGCGATTTCAATCTCATATCTCAGATCTCATATCGCAGATTTCAAATCTCAGATAATGCTCCTTCCGCTCCTTCCTCCCTTTTGACTTTTCCTCCATCCATCCTAAGTTTTGGAAAGCGGGTGGCAGCGAGATGGGAATTAATTGGACGCCGCGGGGTCCCCACACCGGGCGGGGTGCAAGGACAGTTGATTCCCATCTCGCTGACAGGACCCGCTTTCTAAAACGACAAATTGCCTTCCATGACCATCACGCACTGCCCACCGACTTTTACCTTCAGGATGTCTTTCCCGTCCGCATCGATCTGCACGAGGATCCGCGAGGGCCGCTCCACTTCATAGCCTTGTTCGATGACGATCTCGATCTTAGGATTCATGTCCACGATGCCGTTCTGCACCAGATAGGCACCCAAGGCCCCGCTGGCGCTTCCCGTGGCCGGATCTTCAGGAATCCCGATCGCCGGTGCAAACATTCTGGAATGCACATTCGAAAACGGTTCCACCGTCACGGTCGTAAAGGCGGTGATGCCATTCGCCCCGAACCTGCCGCATAAATCCACGATGGCCGACGGATCGGGATTGATGGACCGCACGGCCGTCAACGTCCGCACCGGCACGATCAACACGGGCAACCCTGTCGACACGACCTCGAGCGGCCATTTTGTGTCGGTAATCGTGTGTTTCGGAATCCCCAACGCTGCCGCGACCTTGTACAGATCTTCGGTATCCTCAATGCGCTCGAGAAATTGCGGCTCCGGCTGGGTCATGACCACGCGCATGACCTGACCGTCCCGCACGAGCAGATCGACGGGGAACAACCCAATGTTGCACTCCTGCACCACTCGGGTCACTGGTTCGATGGTGCTGATCATGCCGAGCTGCGCCAGCACATGCATCGTGCCGACCACCGGATGCCCTGCAAAGGGAATCTCCTGAGTCGGGGTAAAGATGCGAAGGCGGACGACGGCAGCCGGATCCGTCGGTGGAAGCACGAAGACGGTCTCGGAAAGGTTCATCTCCCGAGCGATTTGCTGGAGCTGGTCGTCGGTGAGACCTTGGGCTTCGGGAAAAACGGCGACCGGGTTGCCACCGAATGGTTGGGAGGTGAACACATCAGCTTGATAGAATTTCAGCGTGCGGCGCCCCGGCAGCATAGCGGGCACTCTAGGTCAAGCAACAAGCTCGTGTCAAACGAGAGGAATATCCCAAATCATTCTGTCGGCAGAGATGCGGAAGCCGCCCAATAACTGGAATGTCCGAGTGATTCCGTCGGAAACGCTTCATCTCCGCGGTTCGGATCCTTCCATTAACTCTTACAGACTTGGCCGAATTTACAGTCGCTAGGGATCCCTCTAGGATGCGCTCCGCTTCATACACAGGAGGGTTCCCATGCTGAATCTTCGCATTTGGCTCCAAGGTGGGTTGTTGTTCGGCGCCGTAAGCCTCGCCCTGGCCGAGAGCGGATTTCTCCCCAATCTCTTCCCCTTTCAAGACCCTACTGGAAACGTGGAAACCTTCAGCACCACCGGAAAAGTCGATCTCACCGGGCCGTTTTTTCAAAGTCTCGGGACGAACGGCCGGAGCTGCGCCAGCTGCCACCAAGCGAGCGATGCCTGGTCTATCTCGGCGGCGCATGTCGCCCAGCGATTCGAAGAGACCCAGGGTTTGGATCCCATTTTTGCTCTAATTGATGGTTCCAATTGTAATCACGGTAATGACGTATCCACCCTCGAGGGCCGTCGGCACGCGTACAGCCTCTTGACGAGCCGAGGCCTGATTCGTATCCCTCTCCCCATACCGGATAAAGCAGAATTCGAGGTCGTCAGCGTGAGCAATCCGTATGGATGCAACGAAACTTCGACTCTCTCGATGTACCGGCGTCCGCTGCCTTCGGCGAACCTCCGCTTCCTCAGCACCTTGATGTGGGATGGACGTGAATCTTCAACGCAGACTGGCACCACGCCGATTACCTTCCCGACCAACCCCACGGACCTCTTGTCAAATCTCAAACATCAATCATTGAGTGCCACCAATGGTCATGCGCAAGCAGCGAAGGCGCTTTCGGAGGAACAGAAACAGCAAATCGTGGCGTTTGAAATGGCCTTGTCCACGGCGCAGGATGTCGACACGGTCGCCGGCTCGCTCGAAGCCAACACGGCAACTGGAGGACCGACCGCACTGGTCAACCAACCGTTTTTCATCGGAATCAACGACCCTCTGGGGCTCAATCCTTTTGGCACGCCATTCACTCCGGTGATTTTTACGTTGTACAACGACACGTGGGTCAATGCAGCTTCAGGGGAGGCTCGCACACGGCGAGCCAGCATTCTCAGAGGTCAAACGCTCTTCAACTCGCGGCCCATCGATATCAAGAACGTCGGCGGGCTCAATGACGCAACTGGACTCTCCGTCATCAAAGGGACGTGTGGCACCTGCCATGACTCACCGAACGTGGGCAACCATTCGGTCTCGGCGCCGTTGAATATCGGCGTCAGCGACGTCAACGGTCCGCTCGACGTCACGTACTTGCCCGTGATCACACTTCGTCGCAAAGGACACGGGAACGAGGTCATCACCACTACTGATCCAGGTCGGGCATTGATCACGGGAAAATGGGCCGATATTGGCAAGGTGAAAGGACCGATCCTCCGAGCATTGGCGGCGCGGGCGCCCTATTTCCACAATGGCTCGGCGGCCAGCCTCAAAGAAGTCATCGAATTTTATAACGTTCGATTTGCCATGGGCCTGACAGAGACGGAGAAAGCCGATCTCGTCGCCTTTTTGAGCGTCCTGTAACCGGTTACTTCGTGTGCTGATGGTCGCCGGATGTGAACGGAGGAAAGGCAGGGGGTAGCAGGGGTTCTGTACTCTGACGTGTACGATCCTTCCACCTCGCGACCTCTTTTTGAAGCAAATACAGTTGAACTTCCAAGATGTGAAGATCGACTCGGCTTAGCGTTTCTCCTTCAACACGAAGCCATTCCATGACGTTCTTGGTTTCCGAGACAAAGTTTTTAACGGCCTCCCTCAAGTCCATACGACCGCAATCTTAGCACCGCCCGCTTACCGCGGTCGAGCCGCAGTTGCCTTGCAATCGTTTACCCGGGACGTGGGCTTGACCCTTACGCTCCTTGTCCACAAACTGCAGATCTTACTATCTCCTTTTTCAGCTGAGGGACGATAGGCCCTGCAATGCGACATGCACGGAGGCGAGGGCCCCGCGCTTGCCGAAAGCTTGCGGTCCTCAGCATGAGGACGGTGGCGCATGTCTGATGTTCAGGTCGGGCGGAGCGGGACCTGAACGAGTTTGCGACGCCGAGCAGGCTGAGGCTTAGCGCGGTCGAGCCGAAGTGCGGAGCAGTCAGGGCTTATCGTCCCTAGCCTCCGCTTCTTGACTTGCCCGCCGCGCGCCGCCTATTCTCAGACGCTACGCAGCTCCGCGAGGAGAGCCATGGCCCGCGAACTGGAATTGAACGTCCGTCCCATCTTTTCAACGCCGCTCCTCGTGTTCACCATTCCCGAGGCCGAACGCATCAACGCCGAGCTCAAGCGGGCGGTCCTGGCGCGGGAAGCCTCCGAGCCCGCCTACCACGACCGCGAAGTCATCGGCTGGTCGTCTCCCCATGACATGTCGATGATGGAGTGGGCCGGTGGACCGCTCAAGACCCTGTTCGAGTACGTCCTCCAGGTCGCGACCCAGGTCACGGAATATTCCGAGCGCACGGGCAAGGCGGCCCAACGGCCGGCCTGGCAGGTCGTCGAGATCTGGGCGAACGTGCAACGGACCGGCGGAAGCAACGGCTCGCATGCGCATCCGGGCTCATTCTGGTCGGGTGTGTACTATGTCGATGCGGGCGACGTCTCGGAGAAGGAAAATAACGGCGGAGAACTGCAGCTCCTCGATCCACGCGGGGTCCTGCCGCGCATGCTGGCGCCCTATCTGCGCTATGCAATTCCCGAACTGCACGATGCAGGCAACACGATCTCGTTCACGCCCACCACGGGCCAATGCGCGATGTTTCCCGGCTGGCAATTCCATGCCGTGGCTCCCTACTTGGGCAAGACACCCCGCATCAGCGTCGCCTTCAATCTGGACCCGATTCTTCCGAAGTAGCGCGCAGCAGAACTCCAAGCGCAGCTGTGGAGGCTGCCATGACCCACGTTAAGACCATCGTGCTTGTGGCGCTCTGCATGACAATGGTTGGCGGTCGCGGCGTGAAGACGCAGGGGCCACAACCGTTGACTCCCCAAGCCGCCCAGCAGTACGCGTCCGACTCAGAGAAGGCGGAGCAAGGAGATCCCGAGGCGGCGTTTCGCATGGGTGAAGCGTTTGAATCGGGCCGCCTGGCGGGTGTAAAGGATCTGGATAAGGCGCTCACCTACTACAGGCTGGCCGCGGAGAAGGGGCACAAGGAAGCAGCCGCGAGAGCGATGCAACTGGAAGTGGAGTTGGAGCAGAGTCGAAAGAAAAAGTAATGGGGGATGCCTTCCGTTTCGCTCCTGAAACCTCCCGGGGCGATCCGCGAACGTTTCGCCGGGTGGAACTTGCGCATAGGAAGGGATGGCAGCTGGATGGTCGTCTCTGCTCCGGCGACGGGTGAAACCGCATGGCTCTGTCATCGCTTGACTCCGCCAACTTGCTCCGTCCTGGACTCCGTCCGAACGGACCTTCGAACACGGCGTCTCGCCATCGCCAGAGCGACCGCTGAGACAGAGCCATGCACCCATCGCAAGTCGCGAGAGATGACCATCCACCTACCTGCAAAAGTACAAACGAGCGAGCTTGGAAGGAACATACACAGTTCCAGCTTTCCTTCCCGGTTCAGCGTAGCGGATCCTCGCCCCTCCGGTCATCGTCGCGAAACGCAAAGGCATCCCTTTTGAGGAGAGTACAAGCAAGCTCGGAAGGAGCATTTGAGATTTGAAATTTGAGATATGAGATCGCGCTTCGCGCTTAGGATGACCGCAGCGACAGGGTCATGCACCCATCGCAAGTCGCGATAGTCGACCATCCGCCTCCATACAGGGGTAAATAAAGCAAGCTTGTAGGAAGTGGAAGCTGTCTAGCCCAGCCCTGCGGAAGGAGATACAAGCAAGCTCGGAAGGAGCATTTGAGATTTGAAATTTGAGGCGACCATGCACATCCATATAAAGAAAAGCTTACTTGAACAGATTGATGTGAGCTATTTCCCCGCACCCTCTTTTCTATTTTGAAATTTCCCCTCGCGAACTATCACGAACGTGCCGTGTTTCCACCCGATCACATTCTCAAGTTCTAAATCGACCATTGTGCCTGCATCGAGGTCGTACATCATCGTATGAGGATGCGTGTCGAGTTGGCCGGTCACAGGATTACTCCAGGTCAGGAGCAACAAGTGGTTGCCGCCGGAATCCATCCACCCAATTGGCTCTGTTCCCCAAGCAAATCGTTCTCTAAGAGACGATGTGGCAAACCTCGGTGTATTTGTTGCCACGTCATAGACATCAAAGCGTCCTTCGCCACCTGGAGGGTAATAATATTTCCCTGTGGGTGACAAATAGATGCCTTGAAAGGATGTCAATTGAGGTTTCCAGTCTGCCGAATTGAGTCGCCACACTCGAGGGTATCCATTGGGACCGCTGTAATCGAGAACATAGACGGCACGATCAAAAGCCGCCCATGCGACGTGTCGACCGGCGTCTTGAAGCTTCGTACTCGCCCGCTGACGCAAGTCATATCGCCACACTCCAGTGGGACGAACCTCATCTCCATCCCCTGCAACGTGATAGTCACCAGTCACATATGCCAACTGATTCCCGTCAGGGCTCCAAGAATAGTCCCAGACTTTTCCGATGCGCGCGATTTCTTTTCCTTCTCGATCGATGACATGCAAGGCCGTGCTGCCCAAATCCTCATCAACCCAAGACCGTAGCGCGATATAGCGACCGTCCGGTGAGACGGAATAGGCTCCTACCACCCTTCCGGGAAGAGTAAACACGGTGCGCGTCGGCCCTCCACTGATGTCGCGTTCGTACAACACATGGATGTCCGGATCATTCAGAGTGCCAGCCTTTTCGTGTAAAACATATTCACTGCCGCCGAAGACGACACGATCATTGATCTGATCGTAGCGGTATGTGTGGTGGGCTTTGCCAGGGAGTCCAACCGGAGGAGGCTGGTCCGGAACATAAGGGGGCAGAGCTTCAATGTCGGAAGGAGACAACTCGGACCCGCCTACCGCTGGAGCAATCAACAAGGAGGTCGCAATCAAG
>DATEEH010000111.1:0-4435 GCA_035281245.1 Nitrospira sp. | reverse complement strand
AGTTGTCCGACTGAGCCCTCGGCCCGAAGGCGGAGGTCGACACGGAACACATGGCCTTCCCTCGTTGGCTCGCTCAACGCTTTGGTGAGCTCGCGCGCGAGCATCTCGAAATACTCTTCATTCGAAATACCAGCGGCCACCGATTTGGCGCCGGCGCCCGCACTCGTCGCTCTGGTTTCCCCTTCATGGGAGCAGTAGACATAGATCAAATCCACGTCCGAGCTGTAGTTCAGTTCGTGTCCACCCAGCTTGCCCATGCCGATCACGGCGAAGCCGGTTTTGATCCAGGCGCCCTGCCGGTTCTTGTGCATCGGCCGGCCGTATTGACGGCGAAGATCAGCATCGACGATTTCGTAGGCGGCATGGATGAGCAGCGCGGCGAGATCGGACAGGGAGGCCGTCGTCTCCGACACATCCGCCAATCGCAGCAGATCCCGGACCCCGATTCGAAGCATTTCCCGCCGGCGAAACCTGCGAAGCACCACTAGCTTGAGCTCTTTGACGGTGAAATGAGCCAGTTGCTTGTACAATGCCTGTTCCAAGCCTGCTCTCGTGGAAGCCTTCGAGAGGACATCCTCCTCCGCCAGCCAATAGACCAGCATGGGATCGCGAATGATCGTGAAGGCAAGTGAATCGCTATTGCCAAAGATGGTGGAGAGCAAGTCGAGCATACGCGGAGAGCTGCGCAGATAGTCGAGGAAGGTTGAGCGTGTCACACTGTCCAGCAGCCGCTCCCAATGGTTCAACGCCTGATCGGGGTCGGCGGTGCGCGCAATCGATTCCATCAGAATCGGAAGAATGGCCGCTAACTGATGGCGCTCGTGAGGCTCGCCCGCCATCGATTGGAGATTGCGGTCAGCCTGCTCGACATCGGTCAGTCCATAGGCGGTGAG
The DNA here is from genome assembly GCA_035281245.1 of Nitrospira sp. Taxonomy (GTDB): domain Bacteria; phylum Nitrospirota; class Nitrospiria; order Nitrospirales; family Nitrospiraceae; genus Nitrospira_C. The sequence goes on along the minus strand of DATEEH010000111.1, from coordinate 3,542 downwards.
GATGGCGCGCACATCTTGCGGATCGCGTTCCGTGGCCAGAACGAGCCGAGTAGGATCGGGCTTTTCCGTCGGCTGTTTCAATAGAATCTGAGCCGACTTCGATGATTGTCGCTGTCCCAGCGGACGCTGCGGTGGTTTTTTGGTACCCAACTTCTCCTCAGGAGACGTTTGTTGACGAGGCGGCGGCATTATACTGTCAGCCTAGATTGCGCACAATGAAGGTTCCTGCGCTATACTGACGCCCCCATGGCCTCCTTCGACCGCGAAGATCTGGTTCACGACCTGACCCCTCTCTGTCCGGATGTCCCTCCAGATGTTCTCCGTGATTTTGTCACCAGGATGGACGGGGAATATCTGCGGCGCCTTTCTCTGCCGACAATTGCGCAGCATGTCCGACTGGCGGCGACGTTGACGCCGGATCATCTCTGCGAATGTTCCCTCTCAGAACTCCCTGACGAACGCTTCGAGCTCACCGTTGTGGCCTATGATTACTTTGCCGAATTCGCGACCATCTGCGGCCTCCTGTCGGCGTTCGGACTAAACATTGAGGAAGGACAAATCTACACGTTCACGGAGTCGGCCCGGTCCAGTCAGTCACCGAAATCCGGCTATTCTGGAGAACTTCGGCGGCAGCGACCAAAGCTGCGCCCCGGGTTGAGCCGTAAAAAGATCGTGGATGTCTTTCGGCTGAGGCCAGTAGACGATGCCTCGTTTACGACAGAGGACCAGGCACGGTTTACGCGCGAGTTGAGCTCGTTGATCACTCTGTTGGATGAAAGCAAAGTTGAAGAGGCCCGTCATGCAGTGAACCGTCACCTCGTCGAACACCTTGGCAAGCGGCGCGGCTCGTTCAGCGGACTGCTGCATCCCGTCCAGATTACGTTCGATAACAGCCAATCGCCGACCGATACCATCATGGATATTCGGTCCGACGATACGCCGGCATTTCTCTATGCCTTCGCCAATGCACTCGCGATGAGGAACGTGTACATCTCAAAGGCGAGCATTGATCTGGAAGGCAACAAGCTACATGATCGTTTTGCCGTGCGCAACCGCTACGGCCAAAAACTCACGAATCCGGCCGAGCAGCAGCAGTTGCGTCTGACCGCCGTCCTCATCAAGCAGTTTACCCACGCCCTCACCTGGGCGCCCGATCCGACCAAGGCCTTGGAAGCCTTCGATCAATTTCTCGATCTCACGGTGCAGGACACGAAAGGCAAGGCACGGGAGGAAGCCCTCGCGTTCCTGAGCGACAAGAAAACGTTTCCGCTGCTTGCGCGGTTGCTGGGGGCGAGTGATTTTCTGTGGGAGGACTTTCTCCGCCGCCAGCACGACCACCTCTTGCCTTTGCTTCACGATTATCGTGACGCCCCGCTGATCACACAGCGCGCGACGCTTCTAAAAGCGCTGGACCGGGTCGTTGATCGGAGCAAAGACGACGCCGCACGAAAGGACGCGTTAAACCGTTTCAAAGATCAGGAACTCTTCCGCATCGACATGAAACACATCGTCGAGCCGGACACGAGTCTCGCCGACTTTTCGCTGGCGCTGACTCAATTGGCTGAAGTGATCGTCGAGCGCAGCCTGAAAGATTGTCAGACCAAACTGCAGCGAGCGTATGGGGCACCTCGACTGGCCAATGGTAAGCCGTGCCCCTTTGCGATCATGGGCGCAGGGAAATTCGGCGGCCGGGAGTTGGGGTATGCGTCCGATATCGAGGTCCTGTTTGTGTACGGCGGTGCCGGCCAGACACATGGCAAAGCAGGCATCGAGAACAGTGAATACTTCGAACGCCTCTCCCAGGAGTTGCTGCAATGGATCGAGGCCAAACAGGAGGGCATCTTCCATCTCGATGTCCGACTCCGTCCTCACGGGGGCAAAGGATTTCTCGCCAACCCCCTCGACGAAATCATGACCTATTACAGCGAACAGGGACTGGCCGCGCCGTTCGAGCGGCAGGCGATGATCAAACTTCGACATGTCGCAGGCGATGCAAAGCTTGGAAAGCAGGTGGAAGTCCATCGAGACCGCTACGTGTACAGTGGTGCGCCATGGGATCTTACGGCCGCCCTCGACCTGCGCCGGCAGCAACTCAAACAGCTCGTCGAACGCGGCACACTCAACGCGAAGCTCAGTCCAGGGGGCGTGGTCGACATCGAATATGCGATTCAGTACCTCCAGCTCACGCATGGACATCGTCATGCGGTGTTGCGCACGCCGAACGCCATGCAGGCGCTCGCCGGCCTCGTGGAAACCGGCATCGTCAGCAGGCAGGATGGCGAGAACTTGAGAAAAGCTTACTTCTTCATCCGCATGCTGATCGACGGACTGCGCATGGTGCGAGGCAATGCTAAGGACCTGGTTCTTCCGCCCGCCGACTCAGATGAGTTCATCTTCTTGGCACGGCGAGTCGGCTACACGACCGACGATTGGCAGGCGGGGGCGAGGCATTTGAAAACGGATATAGAGGAGCATATGAGAAAGACAAGAGAGTTTTTTGAGCGAACTTTCGGAAAGCTGTGATTTGGGAAGAGGCGGGTCCTGCCGCTGACCAGGCCAGTCAGCTTTGCACCGCGGTGTGGCCCCAGAGGCGCCAGCTTACTCGCCAGTGGACGGAGCGGTGCCCTCAGGAGAGGATTTGGAACTTCTTGCTTTTAGTGGAATTGGTCCGCCATTCGCGGGCATGCCGAAAAGGATTGTGTTTCCCTCGGACGAGTGAAGTGCTCGAAGCTGCAGCAAGGCAGGAACTCGTTCAACGAGCTCTGCTGCGTTGGCCAGGTTTCTCAATGCCGCTGTTTCGCCGCGAGCTTTCTCGACCGCTGCTAACCCTTCCTTCTTCGCCTTGACAACCTGCGTAAAAATCGATTTCAAAGCCCCCGGGAACATGATGTCTTTGATACTGACGGATTGCAGCTGAACGCCCAATCCCGAGCATTTTGCCGTCGTCATTTCGAGTAACCGTGCTCCCAACTCATTTCTTCTTTCCAGCAGCTCATCGATGGTCGCCGAGCCGATGACAATCCGCAGAGCAACCTGCAATTCGAGATGAAGGGCAGACAGAAAATCCTGGATCGTATTGATGGCTTTCGCAGGATCGACAACTTGGAACGTCATGGCAAGACTAACTTTCAGCCCGACGCTATCCGAGCTGAGGACTTCTTGTCCTGGAATCGTGACGGATCGAGGGCGTACGTCTACCTTTGTAATGGTTGTGAAATATGGAAAATGCCAATACAAACCGGGTTGTAGTAGTCCTCTGAACCGGCCATTTGTATATTTCAAGCCTCTTTCGTATTCGTAAACAGTGACACGTTTGATGACATACCGGGAGGCGAACCCTATGACGAACACGGCTAGCAGTATTGGGATCAGTTCCATAATTTGTCCTTATTTATAGGCCCGTCTCAAGGAGCCGCATATCTGCAGCGGGGGTTTTAACCCGCATGGCTGTCGACATGCTGCGTTTCCGCTGGCTCCTTGAGACAGAACCTGCGAGGGGCTCGATCCCTCGGTGCCGAAGCACCCCTACCCAGGTGAGGAGA
>DATEEH010000110.1:0-47724 GCA_035281245.1 Nitrospira sp. | reverse complement strand
CGAATGCCGAATACCGGCTCGATTCGCTCACCAAGTTACGGGCCGAGTACGGATTTTCCAAAGACACTTTCGACGACAACATCACGATTGATTCGCACATTTTCAACCTGGGGATGGAACGACGAGTGGGCACACACGATTGGTTGGGCCCGGCCTACGTGGGACGGCATTTCCGCTTCGGGGGCGATTTCACCCAGCCAGGGGCGGGGTTTCTCGGCGGGAATCCGGACCCTGTGGACTCTCACGCGATCATGCTGTCGTGGGCGCATGAATTTACGGCCGATACGCGATTGGACGTGCGGGCCGGGCCCCGCATGACCGACGGCAAGCTCGACGACCGGCCCGAAGCCTTTGTCGGCATCCGGCGCCGGATTCAGAATGGAGAAATCTCGCTGGCATATACCAGCGCGCTGACAACGGTGATCGGGACGGTCGGCGCGACACAGACCGACAATGTGATCCTCAGGTTTGTGTATGAGCCCATGCGGCACCTGACGTTTACGGTCCAACCCACCGCCGCCTGGATCAAGAACTCCGCGTTCACCTCTACCATTTATACGGGGTATGTCGAAGCGGCGTACCAGTTCAATAAGTATGTGACGGCGAAAGGGTCGGCTTATTTCAGTTATCAGGAGGGGGATTTCATTTCGACGGCGGGGACCACGGAGAATCTCGTGATTCCGCGCAATGTGTATTGGTTGCGTCTGGAATTTACTTATCCGACGCGGTGGGACTATTGAACCGGAGGTTGCACATGATACTACGACTGTTCATAGGGGTGGCGTGCGCGATGTTGTGGGTGGGAAACGGGTTTGCCACGGAGACGGCCTCAGTGTCGAAGGAGCAGCAAGCCGCAACGTTGTCCGATCAGGACCATGCGCTGGCAGCAAGCCAGGAAGTGGGGGAATACCGCATCGGACCTGAAGACATGCTCGATATCTCGGTGTGGAACAACAGCGCGATCAGCCGCACCGTTCCCGTCCGGCCGGACGGGAAGATTTCACTGCCCCTCGTCAATGACGTCCAGGCGGCCGGTCTGACGCCGAACCAGCTTCGCAACGTACTGTTGAAGAAGCTGGCCGAGTACGTGCCGTCGCCTGAAGTGTCGGTGATCGTACGTGAAGTTCACAGTTTCAAGGTGTCGGTCATCGGCGAGGTGAAGAAGACCGGCCGTCACGAGCTGAAGGGTCGGGCGACCGTGCTCGATATTCTGGCGATGGCGGAGGGCTTCGGTGAATTCGCCGGCCGCAGCCGCATCGTCGTACTCCGTCCGGAAGGCAAGACCATGCGGCAGATTCCGTTCAACTACAACAAGGTCATGTCGAGCAATGGCGCGCTGGAAAATTTCTTTCTGCAACCGGGCGACATCATTGTCGTCCCATAACCGCTCGGAGCGAGTATGCAAGACCACGACAGACGATCGATTGCGACGTTAGTGGCCGAAGTCTGGCGGCGTAGAAAATGGCTCGGCATCGTGCTGTTCACGATGCCCCTCGCCGCCCTGCTGAGTCTTGCGGTGAACCTCCCGAATTTGTACAGCTCGACCGCCACCGTCCTCGTCGAGCAGCAACAAATCCCCGAAGGGTTCGTCAAATCCTCGGTGACGGGGGAAGCCGACACGCGCCTGAATCTTATCAGAGAGAAGCTGCTGAACCGGGCCGGCTTGCTGGAGCTGGTGTCGCGCTTCAATCTCTACCCGGACCTGCGCAAAAAGGCGACGGAAGAAGCCGTGGTCGACCGCATGCGGAAGGACATCGTCCTGGAACTCAAGGAGCTGCAGCGGCAGGTCTACGGGCGGGACGGCACGTTCGGGTTCAAGGTGAGCTATCGGGGGCGGGATTCCGAGACCGTGGCGAACGTCGCCAACACGCTGGCCACGCAATATGTCGAAGAAAATCTCAAAATGCGGACTCACCAAGCCAGCGAGACCACGATGCTGCTCAAGAAGCAGCTTGAGGACATCCGGCGGCGGCACGAGGAGGATGAACGGAAGATCGCGGCGTTCAAACAGCGCCACATGGGCGAACTGCCCGAGCAAATCGAAGTCAATCTTTCGACTCTTGGACGTCTCAACCAGGAACTCACGTCGAACAGCGAGCATCAGATGCGGGTGCTGGAACGCAGGGAACGCCTGGGCAAGCAGCTGTTCGAGCTCAATTCCGGTGCGCCGGCCGCCACGGTCTACAACCCCGATTCCATGACGCATCATTTGGAAAAGCTTCGCACGGAGCTGACGGAGTTGCGCACCCGCGCCAGTGCGAAGCATCCGGACGTCATTCGGGTGCAGGGCGAGATTGCGGCGATCGAAAAAGCCCTCGAAGAGACGGCAAAAGACGCGAAGCTGGATCCGGCCCAGTCGGCTGCGCTCCTGTCGAGTCCCGATGACATCAAGCATGCACTGCGGGAACTCGACCACGAGCTGAGAAATCTCAAATCCGAAGAGCAGCGGTTGCGGGCGGAAGCGGCCTCACTCCAGCGGCGGGTCGAACGTTCCCCGCAACATGCGCAGGAGTTCCAGCAGCTCGAACGTGATTACAAGATGACGAAAGACCTCTACTTCTCAATCCTCCAGCGCTATGAGGACGCCCAATTGGCGGAAACCATGGAAGAAGCCAAGCATGTGGGGCAGATGCGTATCGTCGATCCGGCGATGCCGTCCAAGGCGCCCGTGGCTCCAAGCCGTCTGAAGCTGATGCTTGGCGCCGTCGTGCTGTCGCTCGGGTTTGCCGTCTTCGGGATGATGCTGGTGGAGCATCGGGATCAGTCCTTCCATGACGTGGAGAGCCTGAGGAACTTCACGAAGGTACCCATTCTCGTCCGCGTGCCTGCGATCGTCACGAAAGCCGACCGCCTGCGCAATTATCGGCGTTCGACGATGAGGGCACTGGCTTCCATCATTAGTCTCGTATTGATCATCGGCGCATGCTCCTATCTCGCCTGGGACAACGAACAGCTGGTGTGGATGCTGAGTGAAGGCCGGACGCCCCAGCAAACCCAAACCCGTTGAGGACGGTCTGTCCTCCTCCGAAGGAATGACGTTATGAAAGAACATATGAAGCCCGTCTTACGATCGTCTCCTCTTGAGCCGCAGGCCGCCTCGAACTTCGGCCATCTCGAACGGCGAGTGGATGCGCTGATGGAGAAAAGCGCCATCCGCTCGAAGCCCGATGACCGGCTCGTCAGCCTCGTCTCTCCGGCGACGATCGAGGCCGAGCAATACCGGACCCTCGGCATGATGTTGGAGCAGCGACGCCATTCCGGCCTCCTCCAGGTCGTTGCCGTGTCGAGCCCGACGATGGGTGACGGGAAGACGCTCACCTCCATCAATCTGGCCGGCGCCTTCGCCCAATCGCCGCAAGCCCGCGTATTGCTGATCGATGCCGATTTCAGGAAACCGTCGGTTCCCACGCAAATGGGTCTGCGTGACGGCGTCGTCCTCGGCCTTCGTGATGCGATCTTGAATCCCAACCTTGCGCTCAAGGACATCGTGCGACGGTTGCCGGCGTACAACCTCTCGGTGGCGACGGTCGGACGGGCGCAGATCATGCCGCACGAGATCTTCAAGTCCACGCGGTTTGCCGAACTCATCGATGAAGCCCGCCGGGATTACGAGTGGATCATTCTCGATACGGCGCCGCTCGTGCTGGCCCCCGACTGCCTCATGATGGGCCGGAGCGTGGACGGTTTCGTCATGATCGTGTCCGCGCACAAGACGTCACGAAAGGAAGTCGCGGAAGCGCTGAACATCATCGGTCCGTCAAAGCTGCTCGGCCTGATCTTCAACAACGACGACGGTCTTCTCGAATCGTATGGGTACCGCACCTATCTCTCGGTGGCGCAGGCGCAGCAGGAGGAACTGGCGCGGCAGGATTAAGCAGAATCTCAAATTACAGATCTCAGATTTCACAATAACGGGAAGTAGGAACACCATGCGTATTAGGCCTTTCGTCGAAAATATTCTTGTGCTCGGTCAGAGCCACCTCGCCAATGCCGTCACCGAAGAGATGCGAAAGCGTCGACGGTACCGGATTCTGGATCTGATGGAACCGGGAGAGCCGGGACGGGTCTTCAAAGGCGGCGTGCCGTTTGTGGGGTCTTTGGACCGGGGCCTCCGGACCATTCCCCGGACCCACCGCATCGTGGTCGCGCTGAGCGAACGCCGCGGTCGCTTGCCCGTTGAGGCGCTGTTGGACGCGAAGCGACAGGGCGTCGCCATCGAAGACGCAGTGCATCTGTATGAACGTTTGACGGGCAAGCTGGCACTCGATCAACTCCAGCCGAGTCATCTGATCTTCGCGCCGGAGTTTGGCCGACGATCTCTTCACACACTCCTACTCCGGCTCTTGAGTGTGCTGCTGGCCGCGGTCGGCTTGATCGTCTGTGCCCCGCTGTTCGCCGCGATCGCGCTGCTCATCAAATGGGATTCGCCCGGTCCCGTCTTTTTCGTGCATGAGCGAATCGGCAAGGGCGGGCGCAAATTCTCGTTGGTGAAGTTCCGGACCATGGATCACGTGGTGCCCTCCCGTTCCGAATGGGTCAGGGACAACGGCCATCGGATCACGGAGGTGGGACGGTGGTTGCGAAAATACCGTCTGGATGAACTCCCGCAACTGTTCAATGTATTGATGGGCCACATGAATTTGATCGGGCCGCGTCCTCACCCGGCCTCGAACTATCATCTTTTCATGCGGAACATTCCGTTCTATGCCTTCCGGGCCACGATGCGTCCGGGCATCACCGGGTGGGCTCAGGTGCGCTATGGATACGCCAACGACCTGCAGGAAGAAATCGAAAAGATGCAATTCGACATGTACTACATCAAATACCATTCATTCCGGCTGGATTGCGAAATCATCGCTCGAACGATTGCGGTCGTCCTCCTGGGCACGGAGTCACCGCGCAGGGGTTTGATGTCCAGGGAGGCACCGGAGGAGGAGTCCCGGTTCGATCGGCAATCGGCCGCTTAGACGCAGAGAAGATGGCTCAAGAACTTGAACTAGAATGGTGGCGGCCGCAAGCGGCTGACGCAGAAGCGCCGACGGAATCGCCCGCCGACCCTCGGCAACCCGCGTTGCCGTTTTGGTCCGTGATGGCCTTCACGGTCGTGCTGCTGTTTTCGCCTCAGGCCTATTTCCCCGCCCTGGCGCCCCTGCGACCGGCGCTCTTGATCATTCTGATCGGCCTGCTGTCGTACGTGTCGGATCGGTGGGCGAGGAACCTTCCTCTCTTCACCTGGAGTCGTGAACTCGGTCTCATCACGGGGTTGGGATTCCTGGCCGCGGTGACGGTCCCATTTGCGCTGTGGCCGGGCGGAAGTCTGGCCGCCCTGTTCGATTTTGGAAAGACGGTGGCCATTTTTCTTTTGTTAAGTCACGTCGTGACGACCATGGCACGTCTCCGCTTGGCCGCCTGGCTGCTGACCTGTATGGCGATCGGGTTGGGACTCTTTGCGCTCTACAATTTCCTCACCGGAATGATGATCGATCAGGGTGTCAATCAAGACCGACTCATCGGCAACGAGGGAGGGCTGACCAAGAATCCGAACGACATGGCCCTCATGGTCAATTTGCTGCTGCCGTTGACCGTCGGTCTGTTACTGACCTCGAGAGAGTTGTGGCAGCGTGCCGTCTTGTCGGCCGCCGTCGGCGTGGAAGCCATGACCGTCGTCCTCACCCACTCGCGGGCGGGGTCGCTCACGCTCGGCGTCATTGTCTTGGCATACCTCTGGAAATTACGGGGACGTCGGGAACGGTCCATTATTTATGCGGGTCTGTTGGCGGCGGTGCTTGCTCTTCCCTTGCTCCCCTCATCGTATTTCGAGCGGATCAGCACCATCGCCAACTTGGAAGCCGATCGCACCCACTCCGCACAGGAGCGAATGTCCGACATGATCATCGCCGGAAAGACCATTCTTGCGAATCCGATTGTGGGATCGGGCATGGGCATGAACATGCTCGTCATGCGCGAAGCTCGAGGCGGCTGGCTCGGAGTGCATAACGTGTATCTTGAACTTGCCCTCGATCTTGGGGTGATCGGAGTCGGCATCTTTCTCGCGCTCCTCTGGTCCTGCATACGAGCCGTGTCGGCCATCCAACAGGAGTCGACGTCGCCCGACCTGGTGTTCTTCGCCCAGGGCATACAGATCAGTCTGATTGCCTATGCCACGGCGGCCATGTTCCATCCGATGAGCTATCAATACTATTTCTATTACCTCGCGGGGCTGGCCATCGGCGCCAGGACCATCGCCGGCACATTACGCGGTGCGTCGGAGGTCGAAGCATGAGCGTTCCTTCGCGCTTCGAGGTGGACAACCGCCTCGCGGTGAGTCCCGTCGTGGGGGCACGCGTGGCCCCGGCGCCGGAACAACAACAAATCCGCCTCCTCAAGTTCCTGGCCTATCTGGCCATCGGCGGCTCCGAACGGCAGGTGCTGAATATCAGGCAGGGAATCGATAAGTCGCGATTCGATGTCCATCTCGGGTGTTTCGGGCGTTTCGACGAGCAGATCGGCGTGGATCTCAGCGGCACACCCTTGGAGGTGTACAGGATCCGGAAATTGTACGGCGTGCGCGCGATGAAAGAGTGCCTGCGCCTGGCCTCCTATCTGCGGAATAACCGGATCGACATTGTGCACGCCTATAATTTTTATGCCAACGTCTTCGCGCTTCCGGCCGCGCGTCTGGCAAAGGTCCCGGTGGTGCTGGCCTCCATTCGCGACACCGGCGAAATTTGGACGGCCCGACAGCGCGCGGTCAATAAGATGGTCTGCCGGCTGGCGGATCGCGTCGTCGTCAATGCCGAGGCCATCAAACGCGGGTTGATCGCCGACGGCTACCGTCCCGAACGGATCATCGTCATCCCCAACGGCATCATTTGCCCGCCGCTGAGAAATTCCAGGGACAGCGAGCTGCACCAGGAGTTCGGGTTGTCTCCCGACGACGTGCTGATCGGTCTCGTGTCGCGCATCGATCGGTTGAAGGGTCTTGAATACTTCTTGGATGCGGCCCATGACGTCCTGGCTCGGGTTCCTCGCGCGAAGTTTTTGATCATCGGTGACAACTCGTTCAATCCACAATATCGGGAAGAACTCAAGCAACAAGTCGTCAGGCTCGGGCTTCAAGACAAGGTGATTTTCACGGGATTCCGCCTCGACGTGCCGAAGATCCTCTCGTCGCTCGCCGTCTCGATCCTGCCGTCGGTGATCGGGGAGGGACTCTCGAACTCGTTGCTGGAGTCGATGGCGGCGGCAGTCCCCGTCATCGCCACCAACGTCGGGGGCAATCCCGAAGTCATCGTGCATGGCGAGACGGGTTTGTTGGTGCCCCCGAAAAAGCCCGCTGCGCTTGCCGAGGCCATTTGCAAGGTGATCTTGACGCCGGGGCTTCGTCAGTCGTTCGGCCAGGCGGGCCGGCGGCGCGTGCTCGAACATTTTTCCAATGAGCGCATGATTCGAACGGTCGAACGGATGTACGGAGATCTCCTGGAAGCGAGCCACCGAAAACCGGCGGCCGCTGCATCTCGACTGTAAGACGGGTGTCGCGTGCATATCGAAGTCATCACGGACTATTCAAAGTTTGTCGCGCTGGAAGCCGTGTGGAACAAACTCCTCGAGCGGTCGGGTATTGATCATCCCTTCCTGACGCATGAATGGATCGGCGTGTGGTGGGACTGTTTTGCTCAGGCTGCGACTCCCTACATCCTCACGGTGATGTCCGGCGCCGACGTCATCGCCGTCGCGCCGTTGATGTTGAGCCGCGCGCGATTGTACGGATGCCCCATTCGACGGCTGCAGGCCATCGTGAACGTGTACACCGAGCGATTCGATCTCTTGCTGGGCGAACGCCCGCAGGAAACGTGTGCCCTCATCTGGGCCTACCTCAGGGACCACGCCGCCGAATGGGACGTCCTGGAATTGCGGCAATTGCCCGCCGGTTCACAGACGCTCGCCCACCTCCCGCCGCTCATCGAGCGCGATGGATATCGGGTGGGCCGATGGACCGCCAATGAGGCGCCCTATGTGGCGATTCAGCAGCCGTGGGAGACGTACTACAAGTCATTGAAAAAAGCCCATCGTTCGAATGTGCGCAACCACACGAGGCAGCTCGAGCGTCAGGGCTCCGTCACGCTCGACGTCGTCGCGATCGACGACCGGTGGGAAGCCGACATGGAGGATGCCCTCAAGCTCGAGGCCGTGACCTGGAAGGTTGACGAAGGGACATCGCTCCGCAGCCGGCAGGAATCCGCGGCCTTTTACCGGCGGATGTTGCAACGGGCGGCGCAACTCGGTTGGTTGCACCTGTGCTTTCTCAAGGTCGGCTCCGTGCGTATCGCCGTCCGTATTTCTCTCTTGTTCCGGAACAAACTCTTCATGCTCAAGTCCGGCTACGACGAAGCCTATCATCGCTATTCCCCGGGACAGGTGTTGACCGAGCGGCTCCTCCGCGAAGCGTGGGACAAAAAATGGGAGGAGGTCGATTTCCTGGGTGACGATGAACGATGGAAGCTCAGTTGGGCGACAGATCGCCGGCAGCACTCGTGGCTGTTCGTCTTCCCGAACCGAGTCAAGTCCCGGTTGCTGCATAGCATGAAGTTCCGCGTGATTCCCGGTATCCGCCATTCGAATCTCTTTCCGACCGTGCGCCGGACCATGATGAAGCTTGGGGTGATCATCCATGGCGATTAACGGGAGTGGCGCCGGCATGATGTATGTGCCCGCATGGCAAGGACTCACGTTCCGGCACTTCACGACTCGGCCGCCGGAGGCGCCGGCTCCGTTTCCGCTCTGTCATGCTCGGAGTGCCGCCTTTCACACCGCCAGAAGCGCGATCTATCAGTTGTTCAAAGCGCTCGTGGCATCCGGTCGCCCGCGTGTGTTGGCTCCGGACTATCACATGGGCAACGAGCTGCGCGCCATCCGGGCGGCCGGAGCAGAGGTGGAACTCTACGCCATCGACCGTCATGGACGGCCTGACCTGCAGGCGTTGTCGCGGCAGGCGGCGCGCGGAGCCGACGTACTCTTCACCATCCATTATGCGGGGTGGCCGCAGCCTGTTCCCGACCTCCGCGCCTTGTGCGATCAGCACGGCCTTCGCCTGGTTGAGGACTGTGCGCTGGCCCTGTTGAGCGAGGCCGACGGCCGACCATTGGGATCCTTCGGCGACTATGCGGTGTTCTGTTTGTACAAGACCCTGCCGGTCCTTGACGGGGGACTGCTCGTACAGAACCACCATGTGTGTTCAGAACTGGAACATCTTCCGTTGCGGCGCATCAGTCGGGCGTTCGAACTGGGGCAAGGGTTTGAGTTGTGGGTGGAGCGTCTGCGGAGCCGTGCGCCCCGGGTGGGAGCGGCGCTCGCAGCGAGCAAACGTCTGATCGGGGCGGCCCTGACCGCGCTTCGCGTAGAACGGGTGCCTGTCGGGGACATCGGATTCAACGTGAGGGACACGGACATTGCCATGTCGGGCTGGTCTGAACGACTGCTCGACCGCCTTGATTATGCGTGGATCTTACAGAGACGCCGCCAAAACTTCTCACTCTTGGCTGATCTGCTCGCCGAAGCAGGCATCGCGCCGTGGCGTGATCTCGAACCCGGAGTCTGTCCATTGTTCTTTCCGTTGCTCGTGAAAGAGAAGGCGCAGGCAACTCGCCGGCTGAAAGCGGCCGGCGTCATTGCCACCGAACTGTGGAACGAAGGCGATCCCCTGTCGTCCGCGCTCGAAGGGCCGGGAGCCCGATTTCTCCGGCGGCATCTGCTGGAGCTTCCGATTCACCAGGATGTCGACGAGCGGCAGATTCGGTACGTGGCTCGGCAAGTCGCTGAGGCTCGCATCGCTCTGGAACAGACGCGGGTCAGGGCGCCGCGGCGCCCGACGAGTCCTCGTCGCGCGAAGAGCGCTCAAGCGCCGATCGCATCATCATAGGGGAGCGAACGTATTTGTAGCGGTTTCATGCATGGGCGCCCGGCAGGTTCCGGGAAAAAGGAGGAACCAGTCATGGATACGGCAATGGTCGTTCGGGCTGTAACAAAGGCGTCTCGGGACCATCCCCTGACGGAGCCGGTTGCGAATGCGGGGGTCCAGGCGACTTCTCTGTCCGTCGAGCTCATTGAGGACGACGACACGTTCTTGCGGATGGGACCCGTCTGGAACCGGCTGGTAGACGAAGCGCGAATCGATCATCCGTTTTTGCGGCACGAATGGGTCCGTACCTGGTGGGAATGTTTCAAGCCCGCAGGCAAGCTCCACATCCTGATCGTCAAGGACGGGAGCGAACCAATTGCCATCGCCCCGCTCATGTTCGATCATGGGCGGGTGTACGGGTGTCCGGTTCGCCGGTTGCGCGGAATTGCCAACGTGTACACCGAGCGGTTCGATCTCATTTTGGCCCGGCGACCGAAAGAAGCGTGCAGGGCGATTTGGAAGTCGCTTGCGGCCGAAGCGTCGAACTGGGACATGCTGGAACTGCGGCAGGTTCCCGAGCATGCGGGTGCCGCCGAATACCTTCGGTTCTGGGCGTTCGAGGACAATTTTCTCATCGGGGACTGGCATTCATCCGACGGTCCCTATGTTCCGATCGACCAATCCTGGGAAAGCTACACGAAAACGCTGTCCAAGAAACATCTTTCGCATCTACGCGGACGGGCCAAAGGACTGCATCGGATCGGCGAGGTGCGTCATGAGATCATCACAGGAGGAGAGCACGTACAGCGCACGCTCGACGAGGCCTTTCTCTTGGAGGCCGCGGCGTGGAAGGGCAAGGCCGGGACGGCGATCATGAACCGTCCCGATCGGCTGGCGTTTTATCGCAGTCTCTTGACGAGAGCCGCCGAGGGCGGATGGCTGCAGCTGCATTTCCTCACGATCGAAGGGAAACGGATCGCGGTCCAGATCGCGCTCCTCGTGCACAACAAGCTCTACGTGCTGAAGTCGGGTTACGATCCCCGCTACGCGCCCTTTGCGCCGTCCCTGATGCTGTGTGAGCTGATGCTGAAGGATGCATGGAAGCGCAAGCTGACCGAGGTCGACTTTCTCGGCGACGCAGAACGATGGAAGCTCGAATGGACGGATCGGACGAGGGCACACTCATGGGTGTTCATCTTCCCCAATCGCATGCGGAACAGGATGATACATCGCTTTAAATTCATGCTGCTGCCCCGCATTCATATGCACCCCTTATATGGGGTCATGAGATCGATCGGACAGCGGATCGGCCTACACCTGCACGACTAACACAGGATCGGTGCCGTGAACGCCTTGGCAATCTATCGTGTCGGTCATTGGTGCTACGAGCGGCGGATTCCGCTCATTCCCCAACTGGCATACGGGGCCAACTACCTGTTATGCCGGGCGGTGATACCGATGTCCGTGGAGTTCGGCGAAGGGACAGAACTGGCGTACGGCGGCCTGGGCATTGTCCTCCACGAGCGCACGAAGATCGGGCGGTATGTGTCGATAGGACATGATGTCACCATTGGCGGACGCTCCAGGAGATGGGGCGTGCCGGTCATCGGCGATCGTTGCGTCATCGGGGCCGGGGCGAAGCTGCTGGGACCGATCTCCGTCGGCGAGGCATCGGTCATCGGCGCCAACGCGGTCGTGCTGGACGACGTTCCGCCCAACAGCGTGATGGCCGGTATGCCGGCCCGGGTGGTTCGGCAGGGGATCGATATTCATGACTACAGCTGCCTGCAACCGCCCGAAGAAGGCGATCGCTTGTCCTTCCGGACGTCGAACAACCTGTTGATCAACATCATCGAAGATGCGGGAAGACTCCCGCACCTGGTCGACGAATGGACCGAGCTGCTGGAGAACAGCGCGCAGGACTGTCTCTTCCTCACTCCGGAATGGCTCACGACGTGGTGGCGGTACTTCGAGCGGGACGAATGGACGCTTCGACTCATCACTGTCCGTCGCCAAAGCCGATTGCTCGGCCTCGCCCCGTTCTTCTCACGACCGCGCACGTTCGGCGGAATGCTGAAGCATCAATGCACTGAGTTTCTCGGGACGGGCCTGGTGGGCTCCGACTATCTGGATCTCATCGTGAGGCGTGGAGAGGAGCAGATGGTCCGAATCGGCTTCACGGAATATCTGAACCACTCGAAGCCGCTCCTGACCTTGAGCCACCTTCCCGCCCTTGCTTCGGAGGCCGACGGTGCAACCCGGGAGCTGGAGATGAGCGGATGGCAAGTGAAGCGGAGCACGATCGAGAGCTGCCCCTACATCACGTTGCGCGGTCACACGTGGGAATCGTATGTGGATTCTCTCGGCGCCAATCACCGTTACAACTTTGCGCGTCGGCTGAAAAACCTTCACAAGACCGGTGTGCTGGAATTCGACGTCGTCGAGAAGGAAGACCAGCGCCGCGAGGCGCTGCAGGCCTTCATGGCGTTGCACGCCGTCGCCTGGCACGCACGGGGCGGGTCCCAGGCCATGCAGACGGCTCGAGAAGTGGCGTTTCATCAGGCGTTCAGCCGGATCGCACTCGAACGAGGGTGGCTGCGCCTCTTCCTGTTGCGCGTCGACGGCCGGCCGATCGGAGGGCTCTACGGGTTTCGGCGCGGCCCTCGGTTTTACTTTTACCAATCGGGGTTTGATCCGGCCTGGCGAAAGCACAGCGTCGGCTTAGTGACGATGGGACTTGCGATCAAACAGGCGCTCGCTGAAGGGGCGGAGGAATACGACTTGTTGCACGGCACGGAAGCGTACAAATTCCGCTGGGCCAGGGAAACGAGGGACCTCGCACGAATTCACCTGTTTCCGCCGTCCTGGCGGGGCTGGCTCTGTCGGGCCTCGCTGGAGGCCGAAGCCCAGGGCAAGCAGATCGCCCGCCGCTGGCTGCCGGATACGATACTCGAACGCCTGGCCAAGAGCCGCATCGGGGTGTGAGATGGCGCTGCGCACGATGGTCAAAACGGCGTTGGCCGCTGGGTTGCGATGGACGGGGGCGAACAGCGTCATCGAAACGCTCAATGCCACCAAGCATATTCCGCTCGTGATCGGCTATCACTCCGTCGTCGAAGACATTCGAATGCACCAAGGCCGTGCCATTCTGCCGAACCTCGTAAGCCTGAAAATGCTGGAGCGGCAGTTGGATTGGATCGGGCAGCATTTCCGCTTCCTGACGCTGGACGAACTGGGCGAACGATTGGACAATGGGGATCCCTTCAACGAGCCGTTGGCCGCGATTACGTTCGACGACGGGTATGCGGGCGTCTACCATCATGCCCTTCCGCTCCTGCAACGGAAGGGTATTCCCGCCGGCATGTTCCTGGTCACGGAAACGGTGGGGCGCCGACAGCTGCAGGTCTATGACAAGCTGTTCCTTCTTCTCGTGCGTGGGTTGCCCATGATGCAGTACGACGTTGAGCGGTTGACGACCCTCTGCGAACGCCATGATGTGCCGCTCGCCCGGCGACACGACTTGAAGAGCGTGATCAGGGATCCGTATGCCACCATGCGGTTGTTCTTCACCACCCTGACGCAAAAGCAGCTTCGGAGGGCCATTGAAGCGTTGGAGACGGTGGTGCAGATACGCGACGAGGACTTCCCGGCCCTCCAATCCCTGACGTGGGACATGGTGCGTGCCTTGGACCGTGCCGGCATGACGATCGGTTCGCACACACAAACCCACGCGCTGCTGACGCTCGAGAATCAAAAGCGCATGGCGAACCAAGTCGTGGGGTCCTTGCTCACTCTGCAAGAAAAGCTCGGCAAGCCGGTGGCGCACTTTGCCTATCCTGACGGACGCTTCAATCCCTCCGTCGTGTCCTGTGTGGCCGAGGCCGGCTACCGTTTCGGCTACACGACCTGTCTGCATCGAGACCTGCGGTATCCCTCCCTGACGATCCCTCGGAAAATCTTTTGGGAGAACACCTCGCTCGATCCGTTTGAAGGGTTCTCCAACATTCTCATGCACTGTCACGCCCATTGGATCTTCGATCTCTTCCATCGTTGCAACCAGGACCACAGTGATCGCCGGGAGAACGGCCAATCGACGCCGCTGCAGAAGAAACGCGAGCGGGTCTCCACGGTGACGTCCTCCTTTATCTGAACCTCACATGTTGAAGCCGGCTTTGCTGATCATCGCGGGACGGATTGCCGGCTTCGTGGCCGCATTTGTCACACCGCTCATTCTTGTTCGTATCTTCGATCTCGAGACCTTCGGGACGTACAAGCAATGGTTTCTTCTCTACATTACGCTGCTGACCATCACGCAAATCGGCATGTCGGAAAGCCTGCTGTTCTTCTTGCCCAAAGCCGATGGAACGGCCGGACGGTACGTGATGAATTCGCTCTTGTTCTTGACTGCCGTTGGAGCGCTGGCGGCTGCGATGTTGTTGTTCAACGCGGAGAGGATCGCACGATGGATGAGCAATCCCTCGCTCGAACCGCTCATCCCGCTCCTCGCCGTCTACCTCCTGTTCATGCAGGCCTCCATCGGCTTGGAAACGGTGATGACGGCGCGCAGCAACTACCGATCGGCCGCTGTGGCCTATGCCGTCACGGACGTCGCGCGGGCGCTCTTTCTCCTCGTGCCGGTGCTGATCACGCCGTCGCTGCGCGCGTTGTTGCAGGGCGCGGTGGCCTTTGCGGCCCTTCGCTTGCTGTATACGGTCCACTACTTCTGGCGAACGTTCGGGGCCGGCTTCCGGCCTGATGCTCGTTGCTTCGTCCGGCAATTGACCTATGCCTTGCCGTTCGCGCTGGCGATGGTCGCGAGCATCACGCAGGAAAACCTTCATCAGTACGCCGTGTCGAAACTCTTCGATGCGGCGACGTTTGCGCTGTATTCGGTCGGATGCCTGCAGGTGCCGTTCGTCGATCTCGTTGCGACAACCCTCGCGAATGTGATGATGGTCGGCATGACGACGGCCATCCATGACGGCCGTGAGTCGCAGGTGATCGACTTGTGGCATGACGCGGTGCGGAAGCTGGCCTTGATCTTCTTCCCGTTCGGCGTGCTCTTGTTGGTTGGCGCACGCGACCTGATCGTGATGCTCTTTACGGAGACATACGCCGAAAGTGTCCCTATTTTCATGGTCGGTGCCACGGCCGTCTTCCTGGCCGCGATGCCGGTCGATGGATTGCTCCGGGTCTATGCGAGGACGAACGTGCTGTTGATCATCAATCTCGTTCGGCTCGTGATGGTTGCACTCTGCATCTACTGGGCGATCCAGTCGTTCGGATTGCCGGGCGGCATGCTGGTGACGGTGGCCGTCCTGGCAATAGGGAAAGCGATCGGATTAGGCGCTGCGGCCTGGGTCTGGGGCGTCGGCGCCGCGCGGCTCTTGCCCTGGCGCGCGCTTTCGCGCATCGCTTTGGTCGCCTTCGCCGCCGCGCTCCCGGCGCTGGCGGTATCGTATACGCTGCAGGCGCCGCCGTTCATCAGGCTCCTTGCCATCGGCCTCGCGTATGCGTCGACCTATGTGGCGACCGCGTGGGGTCTCGGTCTCGTCTCCGCCCATGAACGTGCGGTGCTGATGCAATGGATGGGGCGGCTGCAGGTCGTGCGCGCCGTTCGGTATCAACACAAGCCTTCCTGAGGTGTGACGTGTGTGGAATTGCCGGCATCGTCTCTCACAAGCATCAGGCCATCGACGTTGAGGAGCTGCGGGCGATGTGTGCGGCGCTCGTCTCCCGTGGACCGGACGATGAAGGAACGTTCGTCCGGGATGGGGCCGGGCTCGCGATGCGCCGTCTGAGCATCATCGATCTGGCGACGGGACACCAGCCGGTTTCGAACGAAGATGGCTCGGTATGGGTCGTGTTAAACGGGGAAATTTACAATTACCGTGAGTTGCGCAGCGACCTGGAGCGGCGCGGCCACCGATTCGCGACGGCCACGGATACCGAAGTCATCGTCCATCTATACGAAGAGCACGGGACCGACTGTGTGCAGGCGCTCAGGGGGATGTTCGCGTTCGCCATCTGGGACGGGCCGCGCCGCCGGCTCGTGCTGGCACGCGATCGGATCGGCATCAAGCCGCTGTACTACGGCACGGCGGCGGGGCGATTCATCTTTGCCTCGGAACTGAAGGCGATCTTGCAGTTGCCCGAGGTCGATCGGAGGCTCAACTGGGGCGCGCTGCCCCACTTGCTGGCGTACGGGACGACGCCTCCCGGCCAGAGCATCGTGGACGGCATCCATAAGCTGGAGCCCGGTCACCTGTTGCGGCTCGATCCACGACACGAGCCGGTCATCGAACGGTATTGGGAGCTGCGGTTTCGACCGGACGAACGGCGATCGGAAACCGAGACGGTCGAAGAACTGCGAACCAGGCTGCAAGAATCGATTCGGTATCATCTGGTCAGCGACGTTCCGGTGGGCGCATTTTTGAGCGGCGGGATCGATTCCAGCTCGGTCGTGGCCTCCATGGCCGCCATCTCCGCATCACGCATCAAGACATTCTCCATCGGATTTCGCGAGCAGGAGTTTGACGAGTTGCCCTACGCGCGATTGGTGGCTCAACGGTTTGGCACCGATCATCACGAGCTCGTCTTGGAGCCGGACGTGGCGGGGCTGCTGGATCATCTGGCGTGGGATCTCGACGAGCCCTTCGGCGATTCCTCTGCCATTCCCACCTACATGGTCTCACGCCTGGCGGGGCAGCACGTTAAGGTCGTGTTGTCAGGCGACGGCGGTGACGAGCTCTTCGGGGGCTATGACAAGTACGTCGTCGAAGGCCGGGATCGGGTGGTGCGTTTCCTTCCCGGGTCCCTCCGGGCGCTGCTCGCCCGGACCTCCGATGCCCTGCCGGAGGACGCCAAGGGAAAGCAGTTTCTCGAATACTTGTCGAAGCCGGACGGCGAACGGTATCTCTATGCCACGACGCTGTTTCGGTCGGATCACCAGCAACGCCTTCTGACCGAGTGGGCGCGTGAACAGATCGGTTCGGCGCAACCGGAACGCTCCAAGTTGGAACGACTGCGCCGGCATGACGGCCACTGGTTGACGATCCTCCAGGATTTGGATTTCGGCCATTATTTGCCGCTGGATATCCTCACGAAGGTCGACCGAATGAGCATGGCGCATTCCCTCGAAGCCCGCGTCCCGTTGTTGGACCATCCTTTCGTCGAATTCGCCGCGACCATACCGGCCGATTGGAAACTGCATCGCGGCAAGACCAAACACATTTTTGTCAAAGCGCTGCGTGGCTGGCTGCCGGACGAAATTCTTGACCGCCCCAAGAAAGGGTTCGGGGTGCCGTTGAATCGGTGGTTCCGAGGACCGTTGCGTCCGCTGGTGAGAGAGTTGCTGCTGTCGGACACGTTCAGGCGACGCGGGATTTTCAACGGGGCGTACGTGAAACGGCTGATCGAGCGGCAGGAGCAGGGCCGACCACTGGACCTGCATCTATGGACCCTGATGTCGTTTGAGTTGTGGTGCCGGACCTTCATGGATCGGCGAACGACGCCGGTGACACAGCCGGCCAGAACGGTATCCCAGGCCGCCAATCGCTGGGCGGTTCAAGGCCGTACCATCGCATCACGTCCGTCATGACCGAGGAACGTTCGCGGGAACTCGCCGAGGATACGTCGATGCAGGAGCGATCGGTCCGTCCAAAAATCGCCATGGTGGCGCCCACTCTGGGTATCCTGGGCGGTCAGGCCGTGCAAGCCAAGGTGCTTGCCGACCATCTGCGTGCGGACGGTTACGACGTTCGGCTGGTACCAATCAATCCGCCGTTTCCCCGGGGAGCCGGGTGGCTCAAGCGTTTGCGATACATCCGGACCGTGGCCAATGAGGGGTTGTACCTTCCCACGCTTCGGAAGCTGCGGTCCGCTGACGTCGTGCATGTCGCTTCAGCCTCCTACTGGTCGTTTCTGTTGGCGCCGCTTCCGGCCATTGTAGCGGCCCGCCGATGGGGGAAGCCGATTTTGTTGAACTATCACAGCGGCGAGGCCGACGATCACCTGGCCAATTGGGGTTCCCTCGTGCATCCCTGGCTGAAGATGGTCGACAAGATCGTGGTGCCTTCGGTGTTTCTCAAGGAGGTGTTCGCTCGGCACGGGTACCAGGCCGAAGTCATCCATAATATCATCGACACCCGTCAATACCATTATCGCGAACGTCTCCCGCTCCTTCCCGAATTTCTCTCCGTAAGGAACTTCGAGCCTCACTATGGAGTCGAACAGACGCTCGTGGCCTTTGCCATGATCCAGACAGTCTTTCCCGCCGCATCGCTGACGATCGCCGGTCAGGGACCGCAGGAGGCCGAACTCAAGCATTTGGCGCAGGCATTGTCGCTGCGGAATGTCCGCTTCGTCGGGCCGGTGGACCCGGCTTCGATGCCCGATTTGTACGACAGTCATTCCATCTTTTTGAATTCTTCCTTCGTGGACAATCAGCCGCTATCCGTGCTGGAAGCCATGGCCTCCGGGCTGCCCGTCGTCAGCACTCCGGTCGGGGATATTCCCAACATGGTGGAAGACGGTGAATCCGGGACGCTGGTTCCGGTCGGTGATCCGTCCGCAATGGCGAAGGCCGCGACGCTGTTGCTGGAACAGCCGGAACGTGCCGCGTTGATGGCGCATCGCGCCAAGGAGATGCTCATGCACTACGACTGGTCCAAGGTCGGACCCGCCTGGGATGACACCTATCGCCGGCTTGCGTGCGAGTCGTCCAGCAGGGAGGCGGCCTGACCATGTGTGCCATTGCCGGCATCGTGAAATTCGATCTCCGGGAACGGGCGGAGCGTTCGCGTCTCGTGCGCATGGCCGATGTGCAACAGCACCGGGGACCGGACGGGGCCGGGTGGTGGCTCGACGGCGGCGTGGGGCTGGCGCACCGGCGGCTCGCGATCATCGACGTCGCGGGCGGCCATCAACCGATGGCCAACGAGGACGACAGCGTGTGGATCGTCTTCAATGGCGAGATTTACAACCATGCGGTCCTGCGACATGAAATGCAGCGGGCGGGCCATCGATACAGGACAAAGAGCGACACCGAGACGATCCTTCACATGTATGAAGCCTACGGCGCCGACTGCGTGAATCGGTTGCAGGGCATGTTTGCCTTTGCCATTTGGGATCGCAGGCAACGCCGGTTGTTGCTCGTCCGCGACCGGCTGGGCATCAAGCCGCTCTATTATGCCAGTACCGGACACGAGCTCCTCTTCGCGTCCGAAATCAAGGGCATCCTCGCCTCCGGCGGGCTCAAGCCCGACTTCAACGAGGCGATTCTTCCAGAGTATTTGGCGAATCGTTACGTCGCGGGCGAGGAAACGTTTTATCGCGGCGTGATGAAGCTGCTGCCTGGGCACCTGCTGGAGTGGTCAGCGGAGCAGGGGTGTCGCGTGCGTCGGTACTGGCATCCGCCACAACAGAGCGTGGAAGAGGACATTCCGTTGTTCGACCGCGCCGGGCAGCTCCGGGCCGGCCTAGAACGGGCGGTGCACAGCCATCTCATGAGCGATGTGCCGCTGGGCTTGTTTCTTTCGGGCGGCTTGGATTCCAGCGGGCTGGCGGCGTTGATGGCACCAATGATGGCGCAGCCGGTGAAAACGTTTGCGGTCGGCTTTGCGGAACGTGAAGCCAACGAATTGCGGTATGCGCGGTTGGTCGCGCGTGCCATCGGCGCTGACCACCACGAAGTCCTGGTGTCGCCCGATCAGTTCATGCAAGCGTTACCACGATTGATCTGGCACGAGGATGAGCCGATCGCCTTCCCGTCGAGCGTGCCCTTATTCTTCGTGTCCCGGCTCGCCCGCCGCCACGTCAAAGTGGTGCTCACCGGCGAAGGGGCTGACGAACTGTTCCTGGGCTACGATTACCGGTACCGGGTCACCGCGCTGAACGAGCGCATCGGGCGCGTGTATTGGAAAGGCGTGCCCCGCTTTCTGCGGCGACGCATTACGGGCTCCCTTTCGTACTTGCCGGTCCCGGTCCAACGCTATGCCTGCAGGACGGTCTTGGCATACGAGCCGGGACCCCGCGGCCTGTTCTTCGACAATTTTTCGGTCTTCCCCGAATCGCTGCAGCGGTCGCTTCTTATGGACCGACAGCCGCTGGAGGTGCTGGATCCTTACGCCGAAGGGTTACGCTACTGGGAGGAGCATCACGGCACGCTGCTCGAGCGCATGAGCTATGCGGATGTGGCGACACACCTCGTGGAGCTGTTGATGAAGCAGGATCAAATGAGCATGGCGGCATCGCTCGAAAGCCGTGTGCCGTATCTGGATCACCAGGTCGTTGAGCAGGCGATGCTGATTCCCGGCAGCCAGCGGATGAAGCGATGGCAGACGAAGCTCGTGTTGCGTGAGGCGTTGCGTCATCTGGTGCCGGAAGCGGTCCTCACCCGATCCAAGATGGGGTTTCCGGTGCCATTCGGCTCCTGGCTCCGTGGAAGGTTTCGCTCGACGCTCGACGAGTATGTGTCGAGCTCCCGAGCGCTGGACCGCGGGCTGTTCAGGCCTGAGACCGTACGGCGAATCGTCGATGAGCACCTGACGGGCGTCCGCTCCCATGCCGATCGTCTGTGGCTTCTCGTCAACCTCGAGTTGTGGCTGCGCATGGCGGTTGACGGCGAGGAACCGGAGCCGCTTGAAGCACGGGTAGACCGAGAAGCAATCCCTGCCTGACGGCAACCATCCAGGCCATGACATCGATTGCTGCGAGGTTGAAAAAAATCGCCGCCATGCCTCCGGGCGAATGGCGTGAACGAGGGCGGCAATTTCTCCTAAGGTCGGGCGAGCGGTTCTTGGGAATGCAGCAGGGGGAATTCAGCGATCGGACGTTCCGCCGACGGCTCCTGGCTCCATTCGATCAGGCATCAGTGGAGACCGTCGTCGAAGAGGTGCTCAAAATACTGCGGGGCCTGGATTTCAGCCGGCGCCCTATCATGCCCCTGTTTGGTGCCCGGGAATTGACGGCGTCCGTGTTTCGCCGCAGGTTTCCCGTCGACTGTGAGCGGTTGCTCCAACGTGCCGATCGGGCGATGGCGGGACGCTTCGATCTCTTGGGCCTCGTCGATCTGTCGTTCGGGCATCCGATCGATTGGCATTTGGAGCCGTTGTCGCGCAAGCGGACGGGGCGGGCCCATTGGAGCGCGATCAATTACCTGAACCCGGCGGTCGCCGGGGACAAGAAAATCACCTGGGAACTCAATCGTCACGGACATTTCGTCACGCTGGGCCAAGCCTATCTCGTCACCAAGGATGACTGCTATGCGGAGGCGTTCATCGCTCAATTGACCGCCTGGCTGGATGCGAATCCTCCCCGACGCGGCATCAATTGGGCCAGCTCCCTCGAGGTGGCGATACGGTCCATCGCGTGGCTCTGGGCGTTGCCCTGTTTTGCCTGGTCCGGACGGCTAACCCCCTCCATTATATGGCGGGTCCTGAAGAGCCTCGTTCAACAGGGGTCCTATATCGAATCCTACTTGTCCCATCACTTCGCGCCGAATACGCATTTGACGGGTGAAGCCCTGGGACTCCTCTACCTCGGCACCGCGCTGCCTTGGGTCGTCGATGCCGCGCGCTGGCGTGAATTGGGTCTGCGCATCTTGCTGGATCAGCTGCCGCGGCAGGTCCAGCCCGATGGAGTCTACTTTGAGCACGCCTCCTACTATCACCGGTACACGACCGATTTTTATATTCACGCGGTGTTGTTGGCTCGGGCGTCCGGGATTGCGCTGCCGTCGGACGTGTACGAGACGCTCACTCGGTTGCTCGAGCACTTGTTGTGGATCACCAGGCCGGACGGGAAGAGCACCCTGTATGGAGATGACGACGGAGGTCGGCTGCTGACGCTGCATCAGCGCGAGGCGGCCGATTTTCGCGATACCTTGCAAGTCGGCGCGGCCTTGTGCGGGGAAGGGGCCTGGAAACGCGCGGCGGGACCGCCCGGCCCTGAAGTGCTGTGGCTTCTCGGGCCGGAGGGATTGGAAGCCTACGACCGTCTCGTCCCCGTCGAACCGGATGGTGTGGTGAAGCAGTTTCCGGCGAGCGGCTTCGTCGTGCTGCGAGACGGATGGAAGGAGCAATCGAGCTACGTGTTCGTCGATACGGGCGCGCACGGGGCGATGAACTACGTGCATGCGCATGCGGACGCCTTGTCGTTCGAATACGCGTCGGGCGGTGTCACCTGGATCGTCGATCCCGGCACCTACACGTACACGAAGGATCCGGCCCTTCGCGACCAGTTCAGGTCTTCTTTGGGACACAACACGCTGGTCGTCGAGGGGCGGTCTCAGTCCGAGCCCAACGGACCGTTCTCCTGGACCCACGTGGCGGACACCACGTTGCACGAAGTGACGGTGACCGCGGAGTCCGTGAAGTGCAAGGGAGAACACAACGGCTATGAGCGGTTGGATCCTCCCGTGCGACACGAGCGGTCGATTCACCTCGTGAAAAGACCGGACCGTCCGTCCGGTTCCTATCTCCTGATCGAGGACCGCGTGACTACCACGGGATCGTACCGGTATCAGCTCAAGTTCCATCTGGCGCCCGATTGCAAGCCCGCCCAGTCCCATGGACGCCTCGTGATCAGCCATCCCAACGGTCCACAACTCGCCGTGGGCATCTGGCTCGATGATGGGACGCACGTCACGGCGCTTCCCGTCCACGTGGAAGAGGGGTGGGTGTCTCCTGAATATGCGCGGCGGGTGGCCGCGCCGGTGCTTGTCGCCCAGGTTCCAGGGACCGGCAATCAGACGTTCGTGACCGTTCTGGCGGCGCTTGACGGGGAAACGGCCGTGGATCTCGAAGGCCTGGCACGCCTTACCGTGAAAGAGGATGTGCAGTACGCGGCCTGAACCCAATCTCAAAGTTCAAATCTCAGATCTCAAATTTCAAATCTCGAAGTAAGGCCTCCTCCCCGCTATCTGAAATCTGAGATTTGAGATCTGAGATCAAGATTTTATGCGTCTGCTGTGGCTCAAGACCAATCTGCTGCATCCTGTCGATACGGGCGGAAAGATCCGCACCTACTTCATGTTGCGCGAGTTGAAACAGCATCATCATGTCACCTATCTCGCCCTCGACGACGGCACCGCCGCACCGGACGCAGTCGCGCGCGCGACGGAATATTGCCACGAGCTGATCCGCGTGCCTCACAAGACGTCGTCGAAGTTTTCCATTCGTTTCTTTGTCGAGCTGGCGAGGAACCTGGGATCGGCGCTCCCCTATGCGGTGGAGAAATACCGCTCGGTTGAGTTTGGACGGCGCATAGACCAAGAGCAGGGGAAGGCCGACGTGGTCGTCTGTGATTTTGTGTTTCCTCATGTCAATGTGCCGGAGGCGCTGGCCCGGCCCTCCGTCCTGTTTCAACACAACGTCGAGGCGGTCATCTGGCGGCGCCATACGGACACCCAGCGGTCACGACTGGCACGGCTGCTGTGTCTCGCGCAGTGGCGTCGCATGCAGGCATTTGAGCGCGGGGCCTGCCAGCGGTATGACGCCATCGCCACCGTGTCACCGCAGGACCGCTCGATCATCGAGCGAGAGTATGGGGCACCGGTGGTCCGCGACGTTCCGACCGGGGTCGACACCGACTATTGGCGTCCGTCCCGGGCAACAGAGCCGGAGCCCTATCATCTCGTGTTCGGCGGATCCATGGATTGGCTGCCCAACGACGATGCCATGAAATACTTTACGAGAACGATTTTTCCGAGGATTCGCGCCTCTTGCCCCGAAGCGACGTTGACCATCGTCGGGCGCAACCCCTTTCCCGGTCTCAGGGCGTTGAGCCGTCAACATCCGCACATCCGGGTGACCGGCCGGGTCGATGACGTGCGCCCGTACCTGGAGCGCGCCGCCGTCTACGTCATCCCGCTCAGGATCGGCGGCGGCACGAGGCTCAAGGTCTTCGAAGCGATGGCCATGGAAAGGGCGATCGTGTCGACTTCCATCGGGGTCGAAGGACTGCCCATCGTGAACGGAACGGACGCGCTCATCGCCGACGAACCGGACGCCTTCGCAGACGCCGTGGTACGGCTGCTCCGTCAGCGCAGCCTCGCCAGACAGCTCGGAGAACGAGCGGCGGCGAAAGCCAGGGCGCAGTTCGGCTGGGCGCCCGTGGCCGCCTCGTTCATCGACGTCTGCGAGATGGCCCGCAAGCGATGGAAGCAGAGACACGACCCGTCGTCGGAGGTGCCCTGGGCGGAGACCGGGGCCGGCGACGCATCCCATGTCAAACCACGACAATTCAGCATGTCCTGACAGGAGGTGCGAATGCGAATCAGTGTATTTGGGCTTGGGTATGTGGGGTGCGTGTCCTCGGCCTGTTTCTCGGACGAGGGTCATGAGGTGATCGGCGTCGATACGAATGGGCTCAAAGTCCAAATCATCAACGACGGCCGTTCGCCCGTGGTGGAGCCCGGTGTCGAAGACTTGATCAGCCGGGCGGTCAAAGAGAAGCGGCTGCGGGCGACGACCGATGCCGCGGATGCCGTGCAGAATACCGACGTGTCGCTGGTCTGCGTCGGCACGCCAGGGCAGCCCAACGGCTGTCTGAATCTCTCGTATGTGAAGGGGGCGTGCAAGCAGATCGCCACGGCGCTGGAAGGCAAGCGGCGGTTTCACGTCATCGCCATCCGCAGCACCATGCTGCCCGGGACCATTGAAGAGACGGTCGTGCCGACTCTGGAAGTGTATTCCGGGAAAAAGAACGGCCGCGATTTCGGCGTCGCCATCAACCCGGAGTTCCTCCGTGAAGGCAGTGCGATTGCGGACTTCCACCATCCACCCTTTACCCTCATCGGAGCCGATGACGACGAAAGCGCCGGGATGCTGCAGCGACTCTACGCGCATCTGGAGGCCCCCGTGCTCACCGTCAGGGTCAAGGAAGCGGAGATGGTGAAGTATGTGTGCAACTGCTTCCATGGCTTGAAAGTGGCCTTTGCCAACGAAGTGGGAGTGCTCTGCAAGGCCTTCGGCATCGACAGCCATCGAGTGATGGACGTCTTCTGCAAGGATACAAAACTGAACTTGTCGCCGTATTATTTGAAGCCGGGATTCGCCTTCGGAGGATCCTGCCTTCCCAAAGATTTGCGCGCCTTGACCTACAAGGCGAAGACCGCCGACGTCGACGTCGCCTTGCTGGATGCCGTTCTCTCGAGCAATCGGCGTCACATCGAGCGAGCGGTCGAGATGGTCTTGCGCACGGGGAAAAAACGGATCGGCGTGTTGGGCCTGAGCTTCAAGGCCGGTACGGACGATCTCCGTGAAAGTCCGATGGTGGCCTTGATCGAGACGTTGATCGGGAAGGGCATGCACGTGATGATTTTCGATCGCGAAGTGGAGCTGGCTCGGTTGTTCGGCGCCAACAAGGACTACATTGAACAGGAGATCCCCCATATCTCCTCATTGATGCGGCGGCGGCTGGACGAGGTTCTGGAACAGTCCGAGGTGATCGTGCTCACCAAACGCTCCGATGAGTATCGGGCCGCACTCGAACAAGGGAACCATGCGCCTCTGATCATCGATCTGGCTCGTGTCATCGAGGCCAAGCCATCGGACGCCGGCTATCAGGGAATCGGATGGTGAACAGGGAGGAGGCGGTCATGTACGCGTTTGCCGCAGCAGCTGGAGTGCTCGTGTTGTTGCTCGTGCCTGCGTTCGGGTGCGCCGGCGCGCCGTCCGCCCAACGACAAGAAACCGCCGCGCCGGAGCCTCCGAGGGAATACGTCGATACGGCGCTGGTGCCGTCGACGGGTCAGACGATTCCCGTGCATGAAGGGGACGATCTCCAAGATGCCATCGATGTCGCTCAACCCGGCGACACGATCGTCTTGGACGCACGAGCGACCTTCAAGGGACCGTTCACGCTGCCGAGAAAATCAGGGACCGGCTGGGTGACGATCAGGACCAGCACTCCCGAGAAGCAGTTTCCGCCGCCCGGCACCAGGGTATCCCCCGCGCATGCGTCGCTCATGCCAAAGCTCATTTCCTGGAAAGGGGAAGGCGTGATTCTCGCGGATCGCGGCGCTCATCACTACCGCTTCATCGGCGTCGAAGTGGCGCCCGAGGACGGTGTCTCACTCCGGACGCTGATGTTGTTCGGCTCGAACCAGGAACGGTCGGTCGAAGAACTGCCCCATCACATCGTCGTCGATCGGTGTTACATCCACGGCGATCCGAAAAAGGGATCGCGGCGCGGCGTGGCGTTGAACGGGAGGCATGTGGCCGTCATCGACTCCTATCTCTCCGATTTCAAAGAGGTCGGAGCGGATTCCCAGGCCATCCTGGGTTGGGGCGGCGCCGGGCCGTTCAAGATCAGCAACAACTATCTTGAAGGCGCCGGTGAAAATGTCATGTTTGGCGGCGGGGATCCTTCGATCAAGGAGTTGGTGCCGGCGGACATCGAAGTCCGTGGCAATGTCATGGTGAAACCGTTGCGATGGAAGAAAAACGAGCCGGGGTTCGAGGGAACGCCTTGGACCGTGAAAAATATCTTCGAGCTGAAGAACGCCCGCCGGGTGGTGGTCGAAGGCAATGTGATGGAACACAGCTGGGAAGAGGCGCAAAGCGGATTTGCGGTGCTCTTCACGGTGCGCAATCAGGACGGAAGGGCCCCGTGGTCCGTCGTGGAGGATGTGCAGTTCGTCAACAACATCGTTCGCCACAGCGGCAGCGGGCTGAGCCTGCTGGGAAAAGACAACAATCGTCCACGGGACCAAAGCCAGGAAACCAAACGCATCCTCGTCAGGAACAACCTCTGGGAGGACATCGGCGGCGAGCGCTGGGGCGGCAAGGGCATCCTCTTTCAAATGATCGAAGGTTCATCGGATGTGAACATTCAACACAACACCGGCTTGCACCGAGGCTACACGTTGTTTTCCATGGGTCCGCCGCACCGGCGGTTTACATTCAAGAGCAACATTGCTCCGCACAACGAGTACGGGATCTTCGGCAACGACGTCGGCATCGGCGTCGCGGCCTTGGACGCCTATTTCCCCGATGCCTTGGTGACTGAGAACGTGCTGGTCGGCGGAGAGGCGAGCCGGTATCCGGACGGCAATGTATTTCCCGACTCCCTCGATGCCGTGCCGTTCGCTGATCGAAAGACCGGGAATTACCGCCTGGCTCGCGGCATCAAGAACCTGAAAGCCCCTGGGATCGACGCCGCCGCGCTGTGCGCCGCGTTGAGTCCTTCGGATGCACGCGAGCAGCCGATCTGCACCGTGCGCACCGCCGAGACGGGTCACAGCCGCTCATTGGCATCGCAGTGACGTGGGCAGCGCAGTGACCTGCGCATTCCTCACCATGCTGAGAGGTCTAGTGGAGTGGAACCGATTACGCACGCTCACGCCGCCCTGTTCGCGTCCTTGGCCCTGCTGGGGTACAGCTATGTGGGGTATCCCGCGATCTTGTGGCTTCTCAGCCTGGTTCGTTTCGAGGAGACGACTGTCCCGTCGGATCCTGCCGTCTGGCCTGAGGTCAGCGTGGTCATCGCCGCGCATAACGAAGAGCAGGTCATCGGCCGAAGAATCGAAAATCTGCTCGAGTTGGATTATCCGGCGGATCGATTGCAGATTCTCATCGGCTCCGACGGATCGACGGACCGCACCAGCGAGATCGTCCGCCTGTATCGACGGCCGAGGATGGCGTTCCATGACTTCGCCTTGCAGCGAGGGAAGGCGCACGTCCTGAACGACCTCGTCGTCCTCGCACGGGGCAAATACGTCGTCTTCACGGATGCCAACACCTTTTTCGAGCCGGGCGCCGTCAAAGAATTGATTCGCGGGTTTCGGATGACGCCTTCAGCCTGCGCGGTCGTCGGCAAACTGGAGTTCCACACGGCGGAAGGCACCGTCAACCCGGACAGCTTCTATTGGCGATACGAAACCGCCCTCAAAATGTTGGAATCCCGGTTTGGCACCGTCCTCGGGGCGAACGGTGCCATTTATGCCATCAAGCGGTCGTGGTTTCGTGCGCTACCGGCCGGCACGATCGTCGATGACTTTCTCATTCCCATGCTCATGCGGCTGGAGCGTGGAGGCACGGTCATCTTCCGGCCGGCCGCGAAGGCGTGGGAAATGGTGCCGGAGACGGTCCGGGACGAATTTCGCCGCCGAGTGCGGATTGGTGCCGGCGATGCGCATGCCCTCCGACACACATGGCGCCTGTTGCTGCCCCGGCAGGGCATGCTGGCCTTCAGCTACTGGTCACACAAGATCATGCGCTGGACCGGCCCGGTGCTCCTGGCCACCGCCTTTATTGCGAATCTGTTTCTGGCGGACCGAGCCTGGGGGCGTGCCCTACTCATCGGGCAAGTCGCTGCCTATGCACTGGGATTCGCGTCGTCCTGGCTCAGGAGGGTACCAATCGTCGGCCGCGTGGCCACCGGCATCTGGTACTTCATGGTGTTGAATGCCGCGCTGCTGCTCGGAACCTTGAAGTACCTGAGCGGGCGCTCAGCACCCGTGTGGCAGCGAACGCCGCGCACGGCCGAGCGCTCACAACGGCTCCGGGCCCATCGAGGGGAAAGACAAGCGGCCGCCCGGTCCCCGGGGGACTCGCCGGCCGCCTAGGGGTCATTGAAATCTCAGGTTGACCGGCGCGGCGGGCGGCGTGTTGTCGCTTCCGCTGACCAGGAGCTGGGAAGGTACTTTGACCAAGAACGCATCCAAGCGGTTGCCGCCGAGATTGGTCGTCCAGATGAAATAGCGGCCCGTGATGTCCAGGTTGCCTTTCGGCATCCTGGCATAGGCATCGCAGCAGCCACCCACCGCGTTCAGATCGGTCATGATCGGCGCCACGATGAGTTGGTCACCAGAGTTGTCGATGCGAAAGCAGGTGATCTCGTTCTGGACGGAGTAGTTGGTCGATCCGTCGCTCCCACAGGCGTACTGTTGAGCCGACGGAAGGTTGGGCTTCGAGTTGGGGTGCGAAATGTGATTCACCGCGGAGACATTCCAGTTCACGTTGTATTGGACGACCGGTCCCTGCACGATCGACGGATTGAAGGCCCACATGATGGAGGCATTGGGGAGGGGATTGTGATTGTCCATGCCGACGGCGTAGCCGTATCCGGTATCCAGATGTCCCAGCGTGCCGGCCGGGCCGTTGATTCTGGTCTCCGCCCCGCTCTGGTTGTCGAAGATTCGCATCGCGATATCGTTGGGCACGCCGATGTCCTCGAGGCTGATGGCCCAGCGGCCGCTTTTTTCCAGGTTGCATTCGTCGAACACGCCGATCTTCGGATACCAGCGGAATTGTCGCGTGCTCTCCAGATACACGAGACATCCCAGCATTTCACCGGTACTCGCGACCCGGAGGGTGGCGCTGTGCACGAGGTCGTCGTTACTGCTGTGCATTTGCCAGATCCGCCGATCTGAGCCGAACTGCGCCGAGGCGTCAAAGACGGTCTCGAAAACCTTGGTCATGACGTCGTAGCGCAGCATCTTGGGCCCGTCGTAGAGATAGAGCGTATTCGGTCTGGCGGGGTTCGCGCTGAAATACCAGCCTTCGCCCGTATAATTGAGGAATTTGTTGCCGGCCGGGAACAACGGACCGACCTTGGTGATGACGTCGGTGGTCTTGTTCAGCTTGTAGAGCGTCGGGCCGGGACCGCCCCGGTTGGTCGCCAGCCCGATGAAGATGAACATGTCATTGCTGTTTTGATGGGCGTTGGTATTCCGCCAGTACGAGTAGCCCACATAATTCACGCAATCGGCACCGCCGCAGTCGGAGGCTTCGGTGATGCGCACGCCGCGAGTGTTGTACGGTGCCGGGAACGTGAAGACGCCACGCAGGGAGGGAACGAAGGAGAGAATCTGAGCCGTCGTGTATCGGGCGCGGATGCCGGTGCCGTCTTTTTCGATCCATCCGCCCGGAAACGAGCTCGTCGTTTGGGCGACGGCTCCCGAGGCGGCCGCGACCACCAGAGTTCCCAACACAAGCCAGAGCGAGCGTTTCAACATGACCATCCTCCGAACGTCCGGTGACCATGAAGCGCCTTGCGGGCGCCCGATCCTCGACTAGGGATAACCCTAGCACTGCTGGACAAGCGGAGCGTAAAGGTGAGTAAATCGATTGTGTGAAAACCGCAAACATTACGTAAGGAGCACGTAAAAAGTGATGCCGTCGCTGCCGACCATGACCCTGGCAGAATTGCGTGACTACTGGAGGGCCGACCTGTATCGGCACACTGGTCAGACCTCGTGGCATCATCTGCTCGCCCATGTGCTGTTTTCAGACGGCGGCGAGCGCTTCAGCGACGGCGTCAAGTACATGTTCTATTTGCGTCTGTGCCGTTTCTTGAAAACGCAGCGGCCGCGAGTGGTGTTCTGGTTGTTCTATCGGATCGCCATGCGGATCTTCACCAGGTACAAATACAAGTTCGGCTGCTCGATTCCACACACGACGTCGATTGGCCGCGGCCTGTATATCGGTCACATCCGCGACATTGTGGTCAATGAATGCAGCGTGATCGGAGAGAACTGCAACATCAGCCAGGGCGTCACGATCGGTCAGGCCAATCGTGGACGACGGAAAGGCACGCCGGTCATCGGCCACAACGTGTACATCGGGCCGGGTGCGAAGATTGTGGGTGCCGTACGCGTCGGCAATCATGTGGCGATCGGCGCCAACTGCGTGGTGGTCGACGATGTCCCTGATCATGCCGTCGTCGCCGGTGTGCCCGGAAAAGTCATCTCGTACGACGGCTCGGCCGGATACGTGACTCAGACAGAGTACAACAGAGCGGAAGCACGCAGTGGCTCGACCCTCACCACGGTCGAAGAGAAGGTGGCGAGCATTTCAGCGGAACAGGGTCGTGCGTCGAGGTCCGCATAAAGGAGGAGAGGACGTCATGGAGATTACCGAGACGAGCCGTCAAACCGTTACTCAGGAATGTCAGGAGATCTCGCAAGGCCAGCGATTCGAGTTTGGAGACAATTGGCAGAAATTTCTTCAGCAATTGAATGAAGAGCGGATACGCGCCGCCGAGACGTCGCTTCTCTCGATGCTGGAGGTCCCGAACCTGGTGGGCTTGCGTTTTCTCGACGTGGGATCAGGAAGCGGATTGTTCAGTTTGGCCGCCCGCCGGCTCGGCGCGAGGGTGCACTCGGTGGATTGCGATCCGCAATCGGTCGCGTGCACGCGAGAACTTCGCCGTCGGTACTTTGACAATGATCCCCAATGGCGCGTCGAACAGGCGTCCGTGCTGGATAAGGGCCACATGGTGTCGCTCGGCGGGTTCGATGTGGTGTACTCGTGGGGCGTGCTCCATCATACCGGTCAGATGTGGAAGGCGCTGGAACATATTCAACTCCCCGTCGCGAAGGGAGGATTGCTCTTCATCGCGATCTACAATGATATGGGAACGCAAAGCACTCGATGGCGGCACATCAAGCGATTCTACAACCAGTTGCCTCGTGGTTTGCGTACACCGTTTGCGGTGGTCTGCACCGGCCTATTGGAAACCAGGGCCCTGCTAGCTTCACTCGCGAGCGGACATCCGAGCAAGTACCTCAAGCGCTGGCAGACCGTTCACTATCGAGGGATGAGTCCGTGGCGGGACATCGTGGACTGGATCGGAGGGTACCCCTATGAAGCGGCGAAGCCGGATGAGATTTTTGAATTTTACCGGTCTCGAGGCTTCACGCTGCGCCGACTGAAATGCGGCGGGGGACTCGGATGCAACGAATTCGTCTTTAAGCGGGAAAGCTCATCTAATCAAGTCGACACGCCGGAGAGTCGTCACGTCAGTCCGGAAGCGTTGGATCCAGTCGGTAGCCCACATTGCGCACGGTGAAAATCCGGCGCGCCTCCGGGCCCAACTTGTTGCGCAGGCTGCGGATGTGCACGTCGATCGTGCGTGACTGAAGATCCGCGTCTTTGCTCGCTCCCCAGACTGACTCGAACAGCGCATCCCGGCTCAGCACTCGCCCGTTCGTCATCAGC
This sequence comes from Nitrospira sp., assembly GCA_035281245.1. Classification (GTDB taxonomy): domain Bacteria; phylum Nitrospirota; class Nitrospiria; order Nitrospirales; family Nitrospiraceae; genus Nitrospira_C. The sequence goes on along the minus strand of DATEEH010000110.1, from coordinate 15,879 downwards.
AGCGCACGGAGCAAGCTGAACTCCTTCGATGTCAAATGAATCGGTCTTCCGCGTAGCGTCACCTGGTAGCGGTCCAGTTCCATCTCCAGTGAGCCAACCCTGAGCACGCGGGCCGGATCGGTCGGCGCGGATCGCCGGAGGCGGTTCTTGACTCGCGCGATCAGTTCGTTCGCTTGGAACGGCTTCGTCATATAATCATCGGCGCCGATCTCCAGGCCGATCACCTTGTCCCGTTCTTCATCCTTCCCGCTCAGCACGATGATGGGGAGGTGGGACGTGATCGGGTCCTGTCTCACCCGGCGCAGCACCTCCAGCCCGTCAAGACCCGGAAGGATGAGATCGAGGAGCATGAGGTCGGGCTTCTCGCGCCGGACCGCCTCCAGCGCCTCGAGTCCGTCGTGAGCCACGGCCACGTCGAATCCTTCGCGTTGCAGCAGCGTACGGAGGAGGTCGACGACGCTCTCCATGTCTTCGACGACTAAGATCTTGGGCATGCGTGGCCTGGAAGATGTTAGGGTTCGATCAAGCGGCGGCGGATGGAGTATCGTACGAGGCTTGCGGTGTCGTGAAGGTCCAATTTATCCATGATGCGATGCCGGTGCGATTCCGCCGTTTTCACGCTCACGCCGAGCAGGCCGGCGACTTTTTTCGTCGACATGCCCTGGGCGACGAGCTGCAGCACCTCCCGTTCCCTGGTCGTCAGCGGATCCGATGGAATGTCGCTCTTCGCCAAAAAGGCTTGGATCACCGTCTGGGAGATGCCCGGGCTGAGATAAAACGACCCTTTAGAGACGTCGCGGATGGCGTGCACGACCTCGGAGACCGGTTGGGATTTGAGCAGGTACCCTTTGACGCCCACTTTGAGCGCCTCCAGCACGAAGGCATCGTCGGTATGCATCGTCAGGAGCAATGATTTGGTCCCCGGTGAGACGCGTCGAATCTCCCTCACGACGTCCAATCCATTTAATAACGGCATCATCACGTCGATGACCGCCACGTCCGGCTGCATATCTTCCGCCATGCGGACGGCTTCCCGACCGTCGCCCGCTTCGCCCACGACGGTCACCCCGTACGTCTCAATCAATGCCTTGACGCCTTGTCGCAGCAAGGTGTGGTCGTCTGCTAACAACAATCGGCAGGATGCGAGCGATGGAGCCGGCTCATTGTTCCGGGCCTCGAGGCGGCTCGTCCTCGAAGGCGGCATCACCGGTGCTGGACTGCGAGCAATCACGCAGAGCTCCTTTCGTTGCAATCTCCCGCCCACTCAATAACCCCTCGACATCTCGGCGTTTTACTCTCCCGCTTCGTCTTCCAACGACTCATTCTTCAACCTACGCGTCACTCTGTCACATGATCTGCATCATTGGCACCTAGGGAAGGGCCTAGTTGGAGACGAGCGCAAAGCCTTTTACAGTGCGTGTCGTCCGAGGAGGCTTCGATGAAAACCCTTCCGACGCTGACCGTTTGTTGCGTGTGCAAACATGTCACGCAAAGCGGCCCGGTGCCTTCTCAATGGATGCCATTGTCGACCTTTCTCGAACGACATCATCTTCGTCCGGTCGACGTCCGGTTGAGCCACACCTATTGTCCGGTCTGCTACGCCCAGCAAGCCGAAGCCTGGTCGATCCCGGTGCCGGGCAGTCCCGACCGGACGACGCCTCGTGCGGCATAGTTCGACAGCGCAAATCTCGCCCCGACAATCCCTCATCGTGTGAATCAGGCGCATTGCTGGCCTCACGGCACATAGGCGGTGGCGCCGGCCCGAGCGAGCACGTTCTTCATCATCTGAGCCACGACTGATTTGGTGCGTAGGTATTGGTTGTAGTAGATCGTCCCTGCGGCAAACACCACCGCCGGACCTCGCTCATAGACGGTGGCTTCGTGCCGGCTTCCGGGGATGATATTGTTCGGCACCACGGAGGAAGCCAACACGGTAATTCCGCTCGGTGTCGCACCGTTGTCCACGAGCCCGTCCCATTCATAAAAGATGAGGTCGGGGATGGCGGTACCATTACCCAGTCCGGTGCCGGCATAGACCCAATGGTCCGCATTGGTGACGATCCAGGGGGCGCCGGGGGGATCGTTGTGGCTTCCGTCGGACATGACCCCCACGAGGCCGTTTTCAGGACGATTCACGATGGGATCACGGAAATGCGTGGTCGTCGTCGGCCCCTGAACGGGATCCTCCGCCGCCAAATCTTTATAGCCGACGATCGTGCGATCGTTGTCTTCGTAGCGGATCTGCCAGGCGAGCGTATTACCGGTGAGAAAGGCCAGGCTGGTTCCGTTGGCCAGCGCGGCGTGCAGCCGGTCCATCGTCGCCATCGTGCCGTATTCATCGTGGGCAAGCGTAATGTAAATCCGGTGACCGCCCAGACGATTGACGGAGCCGCCGACGTCGGAACTGGCGAAATATTCGACGTCATAGCCCATATCTTCGAGCCACCTGACGCCTTCATGCTCCTCGAAGAGGAACTTGCCTGATCCAAAGCCGATGGTAATGGGCCGGTCGAGCGAAACTTTCCGGGCATGACCTCCAGACAATCCGTGCGACGACACATACAGGCTCTCGCCCCCGAAATCGTTGTACGCGTGCCAAGTGGCCGTGGGCAGATGCAGCGCCACCTCCGCATTTCTCGTGTCATCGCGAAGGATGAAGATCGCATGCGTTTGCGCGGTGTCGGATCTCGTGAGGAGGATCAAATACACGCCCGTGAGCCAGTTGGTGCCATCGCTGTTTTTCGTGGAAAATGAGAAGGTCGGCGGCCACCCTGCGCGCACGAGGCCGGTCGTCGAATCGAACGTCGGACTGGCTTGTGTCGGGGCAGACACAGGTCCGCCTTCCGCGTAGAGGCGGCCGCCCATGCCGCCGTATCCGCCCATTCGGAACACGCGCCAGGTAAATTGGCCTGCCGGATTGGACGAGACCGAGACACTGACGTCCGAGCCGGCGGCATAACTCTCTCGATTGGTATATGCCCCGAATACAGTACTTGCCGCCAAGTTGACGCTCCTCCAGGCGGTAGTCCCGGGCAAAGCATTTTCTCGTGCGATGGCCCTGACATCCCCGGTCACGCCGGCAGGGGGTTGATTCGTTCCGTCTCCGTCGCCGCCACCGCCGCAATGCAGCTGCGTGACGAGACCGATTCCCGCAAGAAATGAAAGGCAGAGACGTGTCCAGGTGAACGAAGGGACGACGGGGAGAGAAGTGCGCATGAAGAGACCTTTCCTCGATCAGACCGGCCAATGACGGCCTGCGGTTCGCTCATTCGCCCGACCATGTAGGGATGTCGTTGCAGGCGACAACAGGCGTCAGCAAGAACTGCACCAAATCGCAACTCACGCCATGGCCTTCCCTAGTTGCATCGAGCTAGGGAAAGGGAACGGATTTCCGGACAAGGTGTCCGCAAGAGGAAAATTTCGGGACAACTTGTCAGCGACTGGGAGCCGGGTGGTCGGTCGTGCGCTGCTCCTTCCGGATTGCGAGTCGCTGGGGGGAGACTGTCGGGTCACCGGCGGCGGCGGGGTGTCTCGCTCCTGCGAAGACACCATACAGGGTGGGAAGCACGATCAAGGTCAACAAGGTGGAGCTGACGAGCCCGCCAATGACGACGACAGCCAAAGGACGTTGCACTTCGGAGCCGATGCCGTGTGAAAACGCCAAGGGAATCAGACCCAACATCGCGACGAGCGCGGTCATCAGCACCGGACGCAGGCGCAGCAGGCAGCCACGCACAATCGCGTCGTCATCGTTCAACCCTTCGCTTCGAAGCTGGTTGATGTAGGAGACGAGGACGATGCCGTTGAGCACCGCGACGCCGAACAAGTTGATGAAGCCGACGGAGGCCGGTACGCTCAGATATTCTCCGGTCACCCACAGGGCGACGATGCCGCCGATCAGGGCAAAGGGTAGGTTCAAAATGATCAGGGCCGCATGGCGGACCGAGTTGAAGGAGGCAAACAGCAGCAGAAAGATGAGCCCGATCGTGATCGGCACGATGATTTTCAGCCGCGACATCGCCCGCTGCATGTTTTCGAACGATCCGCCCCAGACGAGATGGTAGCCCGTCGGCAGCGTCACCTGCCTGGCGATCTTGGCCTGCGCTTCGACCACGATGCTTTCGATGTCTCGTCCCAATGTATTGAAGCCGACATAAATTCTGCGCTGAAGCCCTTCGCGACTGATCAATGCGGGTCCTTCGCGGAGCTCGATCTTGGCCAGCTCGCCGAGCGGGATCAATGCCCCGGTGGAAGCCCTCAGCAAAATGTTGCCGATCGTCTCCACGCTGTCCCGGTAGTTTTTCGGATACCGGAGGATCAGATCAAACCGTTTCTGTCCCTCATAGACGCGCGTGGCCGCCTCCGCGCCGATTGCCGTTGAGATGATTTCCCGGATGTGCGCCACATTGATGCCGTACCGGGCGATCTTGCCCCGGTCGATATCGATGGTCAGATAGGCCTGTCCGAACAGTTGTTCGACGCGCACGTCCTTGACGCCGGCAATGCCCGTCATGATCGTCTGTATCTGTTCCGCCGTTTTACGCAGTTGATCCAGGTCCTCCCCGATGATCTTGACCGTGGCTTCCGAACGCACACCCGACAGCAACTCATCGACGCGCTGTTGAATCGGCTGGCTCAGCAGATAATTTGCGCCCGGCACGCGTTCGATGCGCCGCCGAACCGCATCGTCCAATTCGGGCTTCGTCTTGGCCGTGGTCCATTCGTCCATCGGCTTGAGCGACACGACCGGGTCGCTTGCGTTGGGCTCCTGCGGATCATTGCCCAGTTCCGAACGTCCGATCTTCGAGACGACCATCCGGACTTCGGGAAATTCCATGACCGCGCGCTGCATCTCCATCTCGATCTCGATGGATTTTTCGAGCGAGATACTGGGTAGCCGGATGGTCTGCGGTGTGATGGCGGCCTCGTTCAGAATGGGAATGAACTCTCCACCCAGAAACGGAAACAGCGCGAGGCTGACGCCCAACATCGTGATCGCCACGGTCAGGACCAGCCGGCGGTGTGCCAGCGCCCAGGCCAGCGAGGGAGCGTACCACCGCTTGGCCTTCCGCAAGAGCCAGGTGTCTTCTTCCGTCCCTCGCCTCAGGGCCATCGAACAGAGCGCCGGGGAGAGCGTGAGCGACAGCAACAACGAGACCAGCAGAGCGATCATGATCGTATAGGCGAGCGGCTTGAACATCTTGCCTTCCATGCCTTGGAGGGACAGGATGGGAAAGAACACCAGGATAATGATCAGAATTCCAAAGACCACCGGTTCGGCGACTTCCTTCGTGGCCTTGAGCACAATGGCGTTCCGACTCATGGAGGGAGTCGGCGGATGTTCGCTCAAATGCCGGTAGACGTTCTCCACCACGACGACGGAGCCGTCCACCATCATGCCGATCGCAATCACAAGGCCGCCCAGCGACATGAGATTTGCGGTCAGTCCCACCTGATCCATCACGATGAAGGTCGCCAGGGGCGCCACGACGAGAGTGGCGGTGACGATCAATGCGCTCCGCACGTTGCCCAGAAACAAGAACAACACGAGGATGACGAGCACGATGCCCTCGAGCAACGCTTTGTAGACCGTGCGTAGGGCGGCGACGATCAATTCAAGACGGTCATAGAACGGCACGATCCGCAATCCGCCGGGGAGCAGCTTTTGCTCATGAATGTCCTCGATCTTCTCCTTGACGGCTTGCACGACTTCGCGGGCATTGCCGCCGCGAAGCATCAGGACGATGCCGGCGACGACTTCCCGCTGCCCATTCACGACCGCCGCTCCATGCCGCACCGCATGGCCGATCTGCACCTCGGCCACGTCCCGCACATAGATGGGAGTGCCGCGCATCTCCTTGACGACGATGTTTTCGATGTCGTGGAGGGTCTTGATGAGGCCGATGCCCCGGACGATGTATTTTTCCGGTCCCTTTTCGAGGATGTTACCGCCGGCATTGGCATTGTTGTTGGCCACGGCGGTGAAGACGTCGTGGAGCGCGAGGTCGTATTTCCGGAGGAGACCCGGATCCACCATGACCTGATATTGTTTGACGAAGCCGCCGATGGAGTTGACGTCGACCACATCGGGCGTGCCCTTGAGCAGCGGGCGGATGACCCAATCTTCGAGCGTTCGGCGCTCCATGAGCTCAGTCTCACTCAGCCGGTAGTCCGCCTCGTTGTCATGCGGGCCTTCAAGGTAGAATTGGAAGACTTCTCCGAGGCCGGGCGAATTTGGCACGAGTTCCGACCGGGCATCCGGCGGCAAACTGTCCTGCACCTCCAAGACGCGTTCCAATACGAGCTGACGGGCCAGGTAAATATCGACGTCATCGCGAAACACGAGGGTGATCATCGACAGGCCGACCTTGGACAGGGATCTGATATCCGTCAGACCCGGTGCGCCGGTCATCTGCAGCTCCAGAGGAAAAGTGACGAAGCGCTCGATTTCGGCAGGCGAGAGCCCCGGGACTTCCGTCACGACCTGCACGAGCACCGTGGTGACGTCCGGAAAGGCGTCGATGGCGATGGTGCGGAACGAATAGATGCCCCCCGCGGCGATGATGCAGGCCACGGCGATGACCAACACACGTTGGCGTAGCGCTAATTCAAGAAGGCCAGACATGAATGTCAGATTTGATCGGAGAGCAGCTCGGACTTCAGCACGTATGCGCCCTTGACGACGATCGGTTCTCCCTCCTGAATGCCGTCGAGGATCTTCACCATGTCCCCGTTGCTTTCGCCAAGCGTCACATCCCGTGCCTCGAACGTATGGGCATCCCGCTGCACGAAGACGAACCGCCGGTCCCGTTCCCGCTGCACCGCGCCCTCTGGAACCATCAGCACGCCGTGCTCCGGCAGCGAGTGAACACGGATGGTCGCATACATCTCGGGCTTGAGTTTTCTATGCGGGTTTGGCAGTTCCAAGCGCAGATTCATCGTACGCGTGGCCACGTCGAGCACGTCGCCGACATAGGTGACCTTGCCATAGAAGACTTCGCCGGGGTAGGCGGTCAACAGCACCTCCACTAATTGCTCCACGCCTGATTTATCGCTGGCAGCGTCGGCTCGGATGAAGGTGATGTCTTTTTCCGGGATGTTGGCCAGCACCCAGACCTCGGAAAGATCGGCGACCGTGAAGAGTTTTTCCGTCACCTCCACGACTTCCCCTTTGGTGAGGTTCCGCGCGATCACACGGCCGTCAAAAGGAGCGGTAATGGGGACGTACGAGAGAATCTTCTGCTCGCGGTTCAGCTTGGCGATCTGCTCCTCGCTCATGCCCAGCAGGCGCAAACGGTCCTCGGCTTCACGTTTTTCCGCCCGCAGACTCAGCATTTCGCCCTGGCGCCGCTGCGCTTCGGCAAGCCCGATGACTTTTTCCCTGAGCAGCATCGTGGCCCGCTCGGACGCCTTTTCGGCCACGTAGAGCTTGGCGACGGCTTTGAGATACAGCGACTGCGCCATGCCCAGATCGCTGCTGTAGAGTATGGCGAGCAAATCACCCCCTTTGACTTGTTGTCCCAGATCGGCGTAGACGTCGACGACACGACCTCTGACGAGGGCGGTGATGTCGGCGGTCGCATGGTGGTCCGGAACCACGGTTGCCGGGAAATCGCGATGCTGCTTGAACTCCCCCCGTGTGACCGGATGGACGACGATGGCGCCGCTCCGCACCTCTTCGGGGGTCAACGTCACGAGGCCCGTCTCATGGGGCTTTCGGACCGGTTTTTGCTGCGCCGATTCCTGCGCCGCGCTATTGCATCCGGCGATCAGCAGCACGCACGCAAGCGAGAGGACATGTGTCGTCCGCACGAGGCGTCCTTGCCATGCGCGTGCCGGGTGCGTGAGTTCACTCTGCATCATTCAGTACGTCCTTCACCGTTCAGAGCACGCCGCCGACTGCACGCTCCAGGCGGGAGAGCGCGACCGAAAGTTCAAAGCGCGCCTGAGCGTAATCGAATAGGATTTGGCGCTGCACGCGCTGGGCGTCGAGCACCTCGAGGAGGCTCGCAGCGCCCTGCTGAAAACTGAACTTGGCGATCCGCAAGGCTTCCTCTGCCTGGCGCAGGAGCCCTTTTTCCAGCACTTCGATCAATTTTGCGGTCGTCTGCGCATCCTGATAATACTGGTTGATTTGTCTCAGCAGTTCATTGCGGATCCGGAGGAGTTCGGCTTCTTCCTTGCGTTTGGCGCCCAGCGAGCCGGCGATCTCTCCCTGCCGTTGGTACCACAGCGGCGTCGGGACGCTCAGTCCGACGTCAAAACCTTCACGGCCATATTCACGGGTATAACTCGTGTTCAGGCTGACGTTCGGCACGCGATTCTCTCGTTCGAATTCAATGGTACGGTCGGCTTGGTCGATGGAGCGCGCCAGACGCTGAATCGATGGATGTTGCTGCATCGATCGCGCCGTGAGCCGTTCGAGATCCAAGCCGGCGGGAAAGGCCAAGAAGTCTCCGCTGACCGCATAGCTTGGACCGAGCGCGCCCGCAGTCAATGTGTCGAGGATGACCCGGTTCACGCGGACCGTGTTTTCGCTGCGCGTGACGACCTGATTGGCTTTCAGGACCTCGACTTCCGCTTTGATCAAGTCGAATTGCGGCGCTTCACCCAGTCTGACCCGAGCGCCGACGACGCGCCGCACATCCTCCACGATCGTGAGATTGTTTTTCGCGAGTTCCAGATCGCGCTGCGCCAGGAGCAGATCGTAGAAGGCGACTTTGACGTCCGACGTCAGGTTGAGCCGGGTTTCCACCAATCCAACGGAAGCACCGGCCAAACCGGCTTCCGCCGCGCTTTGACGGGCGGCCCGTTTGGCCGGCCATTCGAGCGGCTGGCTGAAGCCGGCCATGTATTCGGTCGCCGACCTCGGTATTTCGGTCGTCAGCGGACCGGCGTCCTTCAAAAAGCCTTTGCCGGCGTCTCCGCGCAAGGTCGGATTCGGATAGGCCCCCGCGGCTGTCCGCTGTCCGGTACTTTGATCGATCAGCGCGTTTGCGCCGGCGATCATCGGATTGCGCTCCATGGCCAGCCCGATAATCTGAGAAAGGGCAAACATCGGCTGCGCCGTTTCCGCCTGGGCAAAGCCGCAAAACGAGACGGCGAACATCGCGAACAGGAAGGCGGTACACCAATGTTTCATCGGAAACCTCGCTCATGTTCTCTGAGGAACAGTGATCTCTGGGACTCTGTGGATGATCGCGAAGGAGTGTTAGCTGACAGCCGGAGGGCGGAACCAATCGGAGAGGAAGGCCGTCCGCGGACAAGACGCGCCGTCAGGAATGCAGGATCGTGTGAGACGCACGATGCGAAAGGGTTCTCCCTGGGCGAGTGCCAGTTCCTCCAGTTCTCCCTTGCCCTGATCGGGTTCAGTCTGGCCGTCACCCGCGCCCGGCAGTTGATCCTGCGCATGAAGCGGGGTGGACCCTTGGGCCAGGCCATCCTGAGTATATGCCGTCCCCAAGAGTTGCACCGTGCATACGGCGAGAAAGAAGAGAAAAAAACTGTGCCCGAAGTTACGGACCACGACGCCTTGCCCCCGAAGAAGTGGCCCCACGGTACCATGATGAGCACCCAGTTCGCAAATCTATCCCGTCGTTGAACGCCACATGGCGGAAGTCGCTGACAGACCGAAGAATATTGTAACCATCCCATGGTGGCTGCGGCAATCCATACTCGGGGTATCCCGAGTCGTCGTACTTCGATCGCATGGCTATATTGAGCCCTCGATGAGGGACGCGTTGTCAGGTCCAAGACACCTGGTCCGGTCTGGTGTTCTTTGCGACGTTCCGAGCGCTCTTTTCTGGTGGATTTGTCGCAGGTTGTTATGACCTCGGAACGGTCCGTCTTTTGCGAGCCTTCCGGCTAAGGGCTGGCGATGGCCCACAACACCATTCTGAACCTAGGAGACACACACATGACTTGGACACAGAAACTCGGTCGTAGCGTACTGGCAGTGGTCCTCATCGGTGCCGGCGCGGGGTTCGCCTCCGCTGAGGAGGCGAAGAACCAAGGCGTGGGAAAAGGAGAGACGTCCCAGCAGAAAAGTCAGCAGGGCCTTGGCGTCGAGGGGGGGAATTCGTCCGTCATCCTGGGCGGACCTGAAATCATCGTCGGTCAGATCGAGCAAATACAGGGTGAGATGTACGCGATCAAGGGCGACCGTGGTCAATCGTTGAAGCTCCATGTGACGAAGGACACGAACATGGTCTGTGCCGGCGGCGAAGGGGCGAACATGAGCACGAGCCGACAGGGCATGAAAGAGGGACAGGAGATTCCGATTTCGCCGGCGACAGAAGGGCAGATGAAAAGTCACGATCCCTCCCAGGCTGACCGCCAGATGCAGGCGTTGAATGATCCCAACCTACAGCAAAAAGAGCATGAGATGCCGCCGCCGTCCAAGGATCCTTCTCAATTAAAGGATGTCGTGGGTTCGACGGATCAGGCGGCAAATCAAGATGTGGCGCGCGGATCAGGCTTTGCCGTGGGCGGTTCGGGGGGATGTCAGTTCAAACCGGGGGATAGGGTGAGAGTGGAAGCATCCGACATGGGGACCATTACGACAATTAAAGGTCTGGACCATTCCTCATCCGGATCAGCGATCGCCGGAAAGGGCCAGGACCAGTAAGACAAGTCAATCGTTGTTCCCAGATCGTCATCGTGCGATCTGGGAACAACGTCATCGGAATTTGGGGGCAAGATGGCTGAACGAGAGAGCATGGGTCAGGGGCGGGCAACGCAGGAATCGACACGAGGGAAGGGTGGCAAAGGAAAGGCGATCATCAAGAGAAGCAAGGAAGCGTCTCCAGGGCGGCTGGAAGACACCGCCGAGAGTCGCAGCTCCGCCGAGCAACGGCCACGGGACGCAGGGAATCAAGGTGCGGAGCCGCGGGACCCGCAGCTGACCGCGAAAATCCAAGAGCGCGCCTATCGCCTCTACGAAGCGGAGGGATTTCAGGAAGGACGCGCGCTCGAGCATTGGCTGGAGGCTGAGCGACAAATCACCGGCTTGTCCGACCGATCGGACTGACCGCCGGGGGATAAACGGGTGAGCGGCTCACGGGCGCTCACCCCGGAACCAACTCGTTGGAAAGGTCTCCCACCCAGCCGTGGGATGGGACGACGATGCGACCTTGGCAGAGCACGAGCTGAAGGTCGCAATGCCTGAGTGTGTGCAGGCGATGGGCGATCATGATGGTCGTCCGTCCTGCGGTCAGCTGCTCCATGACTTCCATCAAATCCGATTCCGTCCCGGCGTCCAACGCGCTGGTGGGCTCATCAAGGATGACGATCGGCGCGTCCCGCAGGAATGCGCGAGCCAGAGCGATCCGCTGTCGCTGTCCGCCCGAAAGGCGGGAGCCTCGTTCTCCCCGGCGTGTCGTATCTGCAATCTAAAAGTTTGGAAACGATTCCCAAAGCGGTTGGACATTGTGTCCGCGTCCCCGGACATGCTGTCGTCGGCGGGCCTATGGGGCCTCGATTCCACCCGCTGGAATTCACGGAACGCCTTGAAATTACGTCCGACGAGGCCCGGCCCAGACGGTCCGTGGATTGCACGCAACTACGACGGGAGAGGAATGCTCGAAATCAGCAGTCCACCTCATTGATAAGAACCCATCACTTTCTAAGGAGGCGAACTATGCGGAACGGAGATTACGAGTATTACGATGACGATGCCACCGGTTGGTCCGCGTTTATCGCGGGTGCCTTCATCGGAGCCGGCTTGGCCCTGTTGTTCGCGCCACAGACCGGGACCGAATTGAGAGGCATGCTGAGAAACTACGCCGCGCGTGCCAAGGACGAAGCGTGGGAGCGCGGGCGATCCGCATGGGACAGCGCCGTCGAACGCGGCAAGGAATATTACGAGAGAGGTCAGGAGGCCGTTCAGGAAGCGGGCCGATCCGCAAGAGAGTACGTGCAAAGCGGCAAGGATACCTTGCGTGAGTCCAGAGAATCCTCGCATCGAGGTTGAAGATTCGCCGAGGAACCGGCGCCAATCCACCTCCGAGGTGTGGGACGTGGTCATCGTCGGAGGTGGACTGGCGGGGTTATCGGCGGCCATCTATCTTGGACGAAGCCGACGGCGAGCGCTGCTCATCGACGCGGGGGAGAGCATGGCTCGTTGGGAGCCCATCGTCGAGAACTATCTCGGCTTCCCCCAGGGTCTCAGCGGCGAGGCGCTCCTGGACCGGGGTCGCGTACAAGTTCAGAAATTTGGGGTGCGTACAGCCTGCGACCGGGTGGAGCATCTCCGGCGCGAAGGTGACACGTTTTATCTCGAAGGCGCAGGCACCTACTGCGGCAGACGTGTCTTGTTGGCGACCGGCCTCACTCATTTGCTTCCGGACATCCCGGGAGCGCACGCCTGTCTAGGCCGTACCGTGCTCTTTTGTAAGGACTGCGACGCCTTCCGTGTGCGCGGCAAACGGATTGCGATTTATGGACGGCGTCATGAGGCCGCTCGTTACGGGCTTGCCATGCTGGCGTTCTCGCCGGCGGTGACGATCGTGACGGACGGACGGCCGCCCCTATGGGGCAGGACGTGGCAAGAAGCGCTGGACGAATACGGGTTGCCCGTCCGCCGGGAGCCCGTGAAAGAATTCGTGCACCGAGAGGGGAAACTCGAAGCCATCAGGTTCCAGGACGGAAATCAGAGCGAGGCGGAGGCGCTGTTTACGACGAGGGGCGATGTCTACCATACCGCGCTGGCGGAGGAACTGGGGGCGGCGGAGGATGAGGAAGGACAGCTCATCGTGGATGGGGAGATGCGGACGACGGTGCCCGGACTGTACGCGGCGGGCTGCGTCACGCCGGCCAACTGTCAGATGATTATTGCCGCGGGGCAAGGCGCCACGGCGGCGCAAGCCATCGATCGGGACCTCTTCGACCAGAGTTTGCAGCGGCATGATTTGCCTTGCCTGGGCAAGGGTGTGCAGGCGCAAGGAGCCTTGAACTGAAATGGAAGCGGTGACGGTGAAGGAATCGACGAGTCTACGGGTGGCCGCCATCGGAGACCTGCATTGTCCCCGAACGTCGTCCGACGCGCTCCGGGAGTTGTTTCATGATCTCGGAAGCGAGGCGGACATTCTGCTTCTGTGCGGGGACCTGACGGATTATGGGAAACCGGACGAAGCCAAATTGCTGGTGGATCAGTTGGGGCTGGTGAAGCCACTCCCCGTGCTGGCAGTCCTCGGCAATCACGAGTTCGAATGCGGCAAGCAGGACGAGATCATCCGCATTTTATCCGACGGCGGCGTGACGGTTCTCGACGGCACGGCAGTGGAAGTTCTGGGGATCGGATTTGCCGGGGTCAAAGGATTTTGTGGGGGGTTCGGCGCGCGCGCATTGCAGCCCTGGGGCGAGGTGGCGCTCAAGCAGTTTGCCCGCGAGTCCGTCGAAGAAACCGTGAAACTCGAATCGGCGTTGGCCAAGCTCCGGACCCCCTCAAAGGTGGTGCTCATGCATTATGCGCCGATCATCGAGACGGTACGCGGCGAACCGGCGGAGATTTTCGCGTTTCTCGGCTCCAGCCGGTTGGAGGAACCGATCAACCGCTATGAGGTGACGGCTCTTTTCCACGGACATGCCCACAACGGCAGTGCCGAAGGCCGAACGCTGGCAGGCACGCCCGTTTATAACGTCGCGCTGCCTCTCTTGTACAAGCAATTCCCCGGTCGTCGGGCAATGCGGTTCGTTGAGATTCCGTCGCTCGCTGCGCCGGTCGCTTCCTAAGGACCGGAGAAGGGACTGTCGATGGCCCAGAATGCTCAAGAAGTTCCTCAACAATACAACGGAACCTTGCAATCGACGGGCTTGCCGCGCGATCCGGCTCATGAGGTGTATCGGGAGGCATTGTCCTGTCTGTTGAAGGCCAAAATTCCATTCCTGGTCGGGGGAGCGTTCGCCCTGGAAAGCTATACCGGCGTGGCTCGGCGAACCAAGGATCTGGATCTGTTCGTCCAACCGGCCGATCGGCTGCGGCTCATGCAGCGACTGTCGGATGCAGGCTTTCGTACCGAATGGCGGTTTCCGCACTGGCTTGGCAAAGCCTACAAGGACGAATGCAGCATCGACATCATTCATAGTTCGGGCAACGGCGCCTGTCCCGTCGATGAAACGTGGTTCCGTTACGCGTTGCCGTCCGAAATTTTGGGCGTGCCCGTGCGAGTGGTCCCCGCCGAGGAGATGCTGTGGTCCAAGGCGTTCGTCATGGAGCGCAACCGGTACGACGGAGGCGACATTGCCCATCTGCTCCGGGCGAGGGCTCAAAATTTGGATTGGGCGAGACTGCTGTTTCGCTTTGGTCCGTACTGGCGGGTCCTTTTCAGTCACGTCATTCTGTTTGGATTCATCTATCCCGAGCAGCGGCTCCGCATTCCCGAGTGGTTCATGCATGAGATGATGCGACGGGTGAAGCTCGACATGCAGTGCCTGCCGGCTGACCGCGAGGTCTGCCAAGGGACATTGCTCTCCTGGTCACAATACCTCGGGGATCTTGAGCATGGGGCTTACCAGGATGCGCGGCACGCGCCTCGTGGAAAATTGACGTCGCAAGATACGCAACAGATGACGAATGTGCTTCAGCAAGAAGAGCGAGACGGACACGAACAGTGAGTGCCACCGGTAAGGAGGCCTGCCGATATGCGTGACTCCACCTATCTCCCTCTCATCGGCCGAGTGCTTCTCGGTCTCATCTTTCTCGTGTCCGGGATCCATAAAATTGCGGATCCTCAAGGCACCCAACACTACATGACGCTCATGGGAATGACCTGGATGACCACCTTGTTCTACATCGGGGCGGTGGCCGTTGAGCTAGGAGGGTCTCTCTCGCTCCTGCTCGGATACCACGCCAAGGCGGGCAGTTGGTTGTTGTTCCTGTTCATGGTCCCGACGACACTGATTTTCCATACGAACTTCGGCGATCCGAACCAGTCCATTCATTTTCTCAAGAACCTGTCGATGATGGGCGGTCTGTTGTATGTCGCCCGGTACGGCGCCGGCCGCTACAGCATGGATGCGGGACTGGAGCGGGCTGACGTGATCGAGGCGCCTCGCCCCTTGAGAAAGGTCGTCCATCAGTAGGGTCGGCCGGAAAGAGACGCTCCCATGCAACCATCGCTCAGGGTCGGCCGTGTGCTCGGGATCGAGATCGGCATCCATTACACCTGGCTGTTGATCGGCGTGCTCATCACGGCATCGTTCATCGGCTATCTGTCGGATACGCATAGCGTGTGGCCGTCGAGAACGATTTGGTCGGCCGCGATTGTCATCAGCGGAATGTTTTTCCTATCGGTGATGCTGCATGAGTTGGCCCATGCGCTTGTCGCCAGGGCCTATGGCATCCACGTGCGGACGATCACGCTGTTTGCCTTGGGCGGTGTGACGCGGATTGAAAAGCAGGCGGCGACGCCTGCCGCTGAATTCTGGATGGGTCTGACGGGTCCATTGGTCAGCGCAGCGATTGGGATGACGTGCGGATGGTTGGGCGCGTGGTGGGGGCGAGGCTCGGACGCGATGAGCGTCCAGCCCCTTCCGGTGATCCTCCTCTCCTTGAGTTCATTGAACCTCATGTTGGCCGTGTTCAATCTTATCCCTGGCTTTCCACTGGACGGGGGACGAATTCTGCGAGCCTTCTTATGGTGGATCGGAGGGGATGAGAACCGCGCGACCAGAATTTCGGCCCGGTCAGGCCAAGGGGTGGCCTTGGCCATGTTCGGGCTGGGCCTGTGGGAGTTCTTGTCGGCGGAAAGTTTGAGCAGCATCTGGTTGGGGTTGCTCGGATGGTTTCTGTTGGACGCGGCGACGGCAAGCTATGTGCAGGCAGAAGTCTTGACCGGCTTGGGGACCATCAAGGTCGGCGATCTGATGTCCCACGAGTGC
>DATEEH010000109.1:0-10765 GCA_035281245.1 Nitrospira sp. | reverse complement strand
CTTCTGCGTCCACACGGTTCCACCGCCGTCTCGAGGCTCTTCGCGAATCGTCACATAATCCCTCGACATGAACCGGCCGGCCCAACGCGTCTCGATGACGTCAATCCGTGACAGCCATTTCACGTTTGCCACGCCGTACCAGCCGGGCACGATGAGACGAACCGGAAACCCATGCTCCTGTGGCAGCGGCTCGCCATTCATCTCGTAGCACAGCAATATGTCGGGACGCATGGCTTCCGACACGGAGAGGCTGCGGCTGAATTGCTGAACCATCTTCACATTTCGCACTTCCTCTTCCCCCGCATCAGCGCCGAAAAAGACCACGTCGATGCCTTCGGGCCTCAGGCCTGCCTCCTGCAAGAGCGGGGCGAGAGGCGTTCCAGCCCATCGTGCCGTGCCGATGCCGCCGGTAAACCAGTCGAATCCGTGATTGCCGGCACATTCTAATGTGAACACCACCTCTTGCCGCTTCCGCCGTTTCAGCTCTTCCAAGGTGTAGGCCTTCGGCTGCCGGATCAGCCCGGTGATCTCCAGCCGGTAGTCTTGCGGCCGGATGACCGGACGGTTGTAATGACTCACGGAGAAGAACTGATCATTCGGGGTGATCCACTCGCTCAAGTTCTGCCAGTCCAACCGATTGAGCTCCCCATACGCCTTCACCGCGGCTTCCGGCGCGGCAGGCGGCCGATCCAAGAACGGGATGACTTGCCCTTCTTCGGCCGCACCAGCCAGACTCGCAAACAGTGCCGGATCCATCATCGCCAGCAATGCGAGCGTGGAACCTCCCTTGACCAGAAAATCCCGCCGGGAGAGACCGGCTTCGGTATTTGCTGACTTCATCGTGGGTCTCCTTTCGTATCCGTGATCTCATGTGTTCAGCGGAACAACGCGATCAGCGTCGGGACGAGCAACCCCTCCGTCCCGGACTGCGTCCGAACGGACCATCGAACACGGCGTCTCGCCGTCGACCTGGGAAAAGGGCGCGTCCCGGGTAAACGATTGCAAGGCAATCGGTGGTTTGGAGGGTGGAAATCTGAGATCGCGCTTGGCACCTCGGTTATGGTCGCGAACCGCTAAAAGCCCACCCCATCGTTTGACTTCCTCTACCGGAAAGCGCAGCATGAATGCCACTCGCTTTGAAAGAGGTGTTCTGTGCTGTTGTGCTGATCGGCGCGGCGCCTTCCCATTTTTCCGCCATCCATTCTCCAGTTCGTCCTGTCGGTGCGTCTCGCCGGCAGGGCGTTATTGTCCGCTCCCTCGGGAACGGATCACGCCCCATACCCTCACCTCAACCAAGGAGTCTCCAATGACACGCTTTCTCATGCTCTTGGCCATGGGACTACTCGGCTCCCCAACCGTCGCCTTGGCGGTTGAACATAACGCCGGCTACCGCGGAATCGGGTACATCTACTTCAGCTTCATTGCGGCCATTCTGATCTACGGCGTGTATGATGCATTCGGCAAAACGGCCATGTACGTGATGACACCGATCATCCTGGTCGGCCTCTTTCTGATGTTGCCGCCTGTCTAGCCTGAGGTTTCGCCTCTCGCTGTCGCAGAGGAGCGAGAGCATGCGATCCTTTTACGGTTTTCGCTTGTCCGCGTTCGCCGCCAGATAGTCTTTGATGAATTGATCAACTTTGCGGAGCACCTGATCTTCAAGGTGCTTCACATTGTCATCCGCGACGGTGCTGACGACCCCCAACTTCTTCCACGTCACGGCGGAGACTTCCGGCGCCCCAGGCGTTTCCAGTTTGACCCGCTGTGTGAGCAAGAGATCCGTCGAATAGAAGAAGCGGCCAATCCGATCGTGGGTTGTATCCAGGCGGACGATGAGGATGGCAGCCGTCGGCGTCGCAAGACGCTCACGTTCCGTCAACACTTTCAGACCGGCTTTCTGCAGGCGCTGCCGAATGTCCTGCTCGAGCTTGCCTTCCGACAAGCCGCGCTGTTCGATGTCGCTATCTAATGGTTCGACGCGGACTTCGACGCCGTTCAGTCCTCTGAGCGATTCCCGTTCAGCGTCCTCCTGCGGTGGTTCTGTCGATGGAGGAGGCGAGGAACCGAGTGCGGTCAAGGCGAGCAGAAGTGCGGTTGTCAGCAGGCCTATGTTCCCGAGCCTCAGCATCCCTCACTCCCGATGGCCCATCATCCTACGTTCCGGTTTACTTCCGATCAAGCATGAAGTATGAGGCTTTAAGTGATTGAATGTTTGCATTTTCTCTGGCATGTCGATTTTGGCTGCTCCCAACGACTATCCTGTGACAATCCGCTGAACGGCCTGGTGCGTATTGATGGAGGTGACCATGAAATACATGCTGCTCATTTACAGGGAAGAAAAGGCTGAACGGAGCGAGAAGGAGCGGGAGGACTGTAAGCACGAAGCCGTGAAGCTCGCAGAACAACTTCGTTCCCAGGGCCAATACGTGGCTGCCAATCCGCTTCATCCGACGACCATGGCGACAAGCGTGCGGGTCCGTGACGGCAAACGGCTCGTGACCGACGGCCCATTTGCGGAAACGCATGAACAACTGGGCGGCTATTTCCTCATTGAGGCAAAGAATCGCGAGGAAGCGATTGCCGTCGCTTTCGAAATTCCCATGGCGAGTTGGGGTACTGTGGAAATTCGTCCCGTGTCGAGTTTCCATGAGAAACGCTTGCCCGCCCATGCCACTCACGCGGTGGCAGAAGGTAGAGTGAGCAGACAAGACCCCGTCGCGGTGGATTAAACATGAATTGCGTGTATTTTGCTTGGTGAATCACTTGGGATGCTTCACAAGAATCCATTCAGATTCCCCTCCAACGAAGTAGCAAGGACTCCTCCCTCGGCATAATTGCCTACGTTTATTGGCTCATTCGTCGCCCGCCTTCCCGCGGAATGGGACTTGCTGTCCTCTTCTCATGAGAGTCGTAGATACGTGGAGTGGCGCAGATTCATGAGGCGGGTTCTGGCTGCGAGCTGGTGAGGAGAGGAGGTCAACATGAATACTTATTGCCGTTTTGCTTCACTGCTGGTGCTCTCTGCTCTGACCGTCGGCTGCACGTCGGTCGGCCATCTTGGCATCGTCACGAGGCCGTCAAGCAGCAATGCAGAACGGCTGAAGGCCGGTGTGGGGTTTGAAGAGCTCGGTCCGGTTGAAGGCAGCGCGTGCCGGCATTTCCTTGTCGCCGTGATTCCCTTCGGCGATTCGACGTTTTCCAAAGCCGTTGAGGACGCGCTTGAACAGAAAGGCGGAGACGCATTGCTGAATGTGACTGTCTCAAGCAGTCTCTACGGGTTCGTGCCGATCTATAATGTCTATAGTTTCACCTGCACGTCGGTCCAAGGAGTGGCAGTCAAATTTAAACCCACCTCACCGGGTGTTGCTGAGAGAGGTGCCGGAACGACGTCCGTTGCCCAGCAATAGCAGTTTGCGGGCGCATTGGAATGCCTGGTTGCGAATGGCGCCTTAAAAAGGGGATAGGCTGAGTTGCCTGATCCCCTTTTTGATTCCCTTCGCATTCATCGTTCTTCGTAATGGCACGCCGGTTGCTTTCGTCTCCGACAAGGAGGAGGATTAACGCCATGATGAACCTGAGGGTGATCGCTTCCTTGCTCAGCACGCAGCGTCTCTCCAAGCTCGGGGAGCAGCCGTTGTCGGCCGATATACTCGACGAACTCGAGAAGTCTCTACGGTGTCCGCGCTGCGGAACTGACCTCGAGTCGGTCGGTGGCAGTGCGGGATGTCTGGGAATCTCTATTCGTTATGTCGTGCCTCCAATTCTCGTGCTCAAATGCCCTCAATGCGGATATGAAGAACGCTCCTGGGCCTAGTGACCGGTTTGCCCTGCCTGCTGGAGGTGCCACATGAGCGATCTTGCCCTTCACCGACCTGATCACGCTCCTATTCTTTATCGATCGGAGAATGAAGTGTGTTTTCAGGTCGATGACGTCACGCCGGCGGCCACACCATCCTGTTTACGTGCCGCAGAATCAAAGCTGCAAGAAGCTGTGGGCCGGCCGCTTGTGGCATTCAGCCATGAATCGTCGTCAAATGTGGTTCACACCCAAGAAATAGGCGAGCATGGATTCGTGAATGCGGTTCATCTCGCATTCAGTGAACACAGACCGCTCGTTATCACGCCAGATGCCATTTGGCTTACGCTCGAGCAAGGGTTTGTCCAGCACGTCAACAATCATGCCGAAGCGCTGCGATCGCGTTTTGTGGGTCACAAAGGGAGAGTGACCCTGACTGTGGAGGTTACTAAGTTCCCTAGCAACGAAGAGTGGCCCGGCGTGGTTGAAGAATGGAGCGCTGGAATCTCAAAGCATGTCGAGGGCGATCTTTGTCAGCGGCTGATCTGTAATTTCAGTACCACAACGCCGATCACAAGGACAGCGAGTCAAGTGGCCATGATGGACGCCTTTCAGCGCTATTTCGAATACGAGCTGTTTTGTATCTGCGGTATTCCTTCCATAACGCTGAAAGGGACGGTTGCGGATTGGGCGGAGATTCGACGACGCGTCGGTGTTATGGCGCAGTACCATCTCGAATGGTGGACGGATCACCTCGAGTCTATCTGCGATGCGTTTGTTGAAACGGCGAAAGGAGCTCCGTCGCGGCCGTTTTGGCAGCATATCTACAAACCTAGAGAGGTCTATGGTGGAGACGTCATCACCGGCTGGCTCGGATATCTTTTCCCCTATGTAAAGGACTATCAGACCGATGCACCAACGATGAGAAATCCGTATCTGAATGTCCCTGAGGCTAGTTCTTACGATCTTGCGCGGCTCCCCGATGGGCTCCCACCGAAGCGCGTGCCGAACGGCCTGTCGCAAGCCCCGTTTGTGGTGAGATTTCGGAACTCGAAGGCCGAATTACATTATGACCTTATCGCAGGGTTTATCGGTGTGGCGGAAAATCGAGAAACCGGACAAGTCCAGCCCGAAATAGGTTGGGCTGTGTGTGAGAAGGTCGAGAGCAATCTTAAAGGCGGTAACCCTCATGCTAGAAACGGGTAGGGCAGCTAGAAACTGTGTAAGAAAAGGTTTTGAGGATGGACCGTGGAAAGGAATGTGGTTCGGCAAGACGGAGAAGGAGCCAAACATGGCAAACAAACAGGTGACTGTCGTCGTGCGGCTCAAGGCCAAGCCAGGCCTGGAAGCCAAAGTGTGGGAGGAACTGCACAAGCTCCTGCGGCCGACACGCGCGGAGCAGGGATGCCTCAACTTCGACATGCACCAAGATCCGAACGACCCGGGGCTGTTTCTGTTCCACGAGAACTGGACGTGCGAGGAGGATCTGCAGCGGCATTTCAAGACGCCCCACATCGCCCAATGGATCAAAAAGGCGGAAGAGATGCTGGCCGAACCGATGCAACTCACGCGGTGGCACAAGGTGGAATGAGGCAGCATACGCGCAAAGGGGACAGGATTTTCGGTCGCTTGTATGCAATGGTTGCGGTACAATCGCCGCCATGTCGTTTGATTTAGAGAACCCTCCCGTTTGGCTCCGCAAACTTGGTGTGAGTGCGGCCGAGGACGGTCCGAGTCACTACGCACCAAGGCCGGAAGCAGGCATCCTCTTGTGCTGTCGTCTCTCCGACGACCTCCATGTCTGGTCCGCAGCTTGTGCGCATGCGCTAGCACTCTCCCCGATGTCGGCGCCTGTCCCCCTCGATCACCCCTTCGATCCGGAACGTCGGGGCATTCGCAATGCCGTCCGCTGAACAGGGTCCGTTCGCTGCTTTTCTCAAGACAGTCCTTGAAGCGCTGCCAGAACCGGCGCCACCCTACTGCTTGATCGGTGCACTCGCAGTGTCCGCCTGGGGCCATGTGCGGTCGACCCGCGACATCGATCTGCTCGTCCTCTCTGATGAGCCGGCACGGAGTGAACTCGTCGAAGGCCTGGTCGCCAAGGGCTTCAGACGGGATAGCGAGTGGATGGAACGGAATCCTTTGGCGAAAGATGTGGTGTTGCGCTTATTTCATCGATCGCATGCGGACCTTCCCCTCGATCTCCTGTTCGCCGGCGACGCGCACAGCCAATCGACACTCGCCCGTCGACGAACCTTGCACGTCCTGGGCATCTCCCTCTTTGTATGCAGCCCTGAAGATTTAGTCATTTTAAAAATAAAAGCCGGTCGCCCTCATGACTTCGAGGATGCGCTCGGGATTGTGAAGAATCCCGATCTGAGGCTTGATTTCGACTACTTGAAGAACTGGGCCACTCGTCTGGGATTGTCGGAAGAGCTGCAGTACATCCTCGACGCCGCCCAGTCATGACCGCCTCAGCCTCTCTCTTTGCATGGCGCGAACCTACCCATGGAACCATGTCACGTCAAGCAGCAGACGAAAGCAAGCAGACACACCCTTGGCGAGTGACTTCTTCGCATGAGGCAGGCAGAATACTGCCGGCACGACGAGGAGGAGTGGTCATGAAGATGCTTACGATTATGTGTCGCGAGCAGTTCGAAGATGAGGTGCTCGCCGTGTTCAGCAGTTTGAAGATTTCGGGGTACACCGTGGTGCACGGAGTGGGCGGGAGCGGAGAAACCGGCGCGGTCTCGGTGACGCGCACGTCGTACGAGCACAACAAGCTGATCCTCGTGGCGCTCGACGATGAGCGGATGGACCTCCTGGTCAAAGGCGTGAGACAGTTGCTCGCCAGGCTCGTCGAAGAACGGTTGGGGGATCCGGTGCCGCTCAAGGCCTTTGTCCAGACTTGCGAACCGGTCTTCTAGTTCCCGCGTCGCAATCTCAATTTCAAATTTCAGATCTCAAATGCTCCTTCCAGATTCGCTCGATGCGCGTGAGGCGCGCCACCTCGGTCGCCATTCTCACGCGCCTCGACTAGGAGTTCTCCTAGTAGGGGGTTTCCCGAGGCTATGTTGACATGAGTTGCATAACGCCGTTGTCCGGGAAACACCTGCATGCTGACCAAGGAGCGCACACGTACTTTTTTCTGTGCAGTCGTCCTTTGTGGCATTTCGCTTCCCGGCTTGACCAGTTGCGGCGGGGACAGCGGCCCTACCCCTGGAAGTTTGACGATCACCACCTCGTCACTTCCCGAGGGGGCAGTGAATCAGCCCTATTCGGCCTCACTCACCGGATCCGGAGGGACGCCCCCTTACACATGGTCCGTGGCGCCGGCACTTCCTGCCAATCTGTCGTTGGATGCCGCAAACGGGACAATCACGGGCACACCGACGGCGCAAGGCACGACGACGCATACCTTTTCGCTGCGCGACACCTCGGTCCCTGCTCAAACCGTCCAACAAACGCTCAACTTGACGATCACTCCGCCCGCGGCCGCACTGACGATTACCACGACTTCGCTTCCTAACGGGACCGTCGGTGAAGCCTATAGCCGACCAGTGCAGGCGACGGGAGGGACCGGAGCGTTCACTTGGACCATCAGCGCAGGGTCACTTCCACAGAACCTGAATTTGAATCCATCTACGGGTGTGATCTCAGGAACGCCAACTGCGGCAGGTACCTCGTCATTTACCGTCCGGGTGGCGGACTCAGGCGGACAATCCGATACGCAAGCACTATCGATTACCATTGGCACCACCCCGCCGCCGCCCAACCCGCCGAACATTACGACGACGACGTTGCCGGCAGGAACAGTCGATGAACCCTATAACCAGCCGGTCCAAGCGACCGGAGGTACGGGAGCGCTGACCTGGAGCATTATTGCAGGGACTCTGCCTGCGAACTTAGATTTGAATCAACGGAACGGCAGCATTTCGGGAACGCCGACTGCGGCAGGCACCTCATCGTTTACCGTCCGCGTTCAAGACGCCGGCGGACTATCGGACACCCAAGCGCTGTCGATCACGATCAACCCACCGGCCCCGCCGAACATCACGACCACGACGCTGCCGGCAGGAACGCTGGGCCAACACTACGACCAGACATTGCAGGCGATCGGCGGCACGGGAGCGCGGACCTGGAGCATCAGTGCAGGGAACCTGCCGGAGGGTCTGAATTTGAGTCAGGCGACGGGGGTCATTTCAGGAACGCCGACGGTGCCAGGCACGTCGTCCTTTACTGTCCGGGTTCAAGACGCGGCCGGACAATCGGACCAGCAAGCGCTGTCGATCGTCATCAACCTCTCCAACCCGCCGACGATCACGACGACGACGTTGCCGGGAGGAACCGTCGGGCAACCTTATAATCAGACGCTGCAGGTGACAGGAGGCACAGGAACATTGACCTGGACTCTCTCGGGCGGTTCGCTACCGGCGATGCTTTCCCTAAGTCCGGGTGGCGTCATTTCCGGCACTCCGACCACTGCAGGAACCGCGAATTTCACCGTGACGGTCACAGACACCTTGAATCAAACCGACACGCAGTCGCTTTCGATCGTTGTCAGCGCAGCAAACGCACCCATGGCGATCACCACCACCTCCTTACCAGCTGGCCAAGTCGGTCAGGCCTACGATGCAACGTTGCAACGGTCGGGAGGCGTCGCACCGTTTACCTGGTCGGTCTCGCCCACTCTGCCGGACGGTCTCAGCCTGGATCCGGCGACCGGCCAAATCACCGGCATCCCGGCGGCGGGGACGGAGGGAGACCATGCGCTTACCTTCACGGTAGAGGATTCGTCGACCCCAACGCCGCAAACAGCGAGCCAGGCGCTTCAGTTGACGATCACGCCTTGAGCCTGCTGTGCGGCATGATTTTGGTCCTCAATCGAATCGACCAACTGATCCGATCCGTCCCGGGTCTGCTTCACCGACCATTGCAGGAAATACGTGAGTAAAGATTCCGAGCTCGTATTGCGAACACCCAATCGACAGCATAGAATGTGCTCCCTCGTTTAACATCGAACGTAAAGAGGTTTTGTGCGCCCACACATTTATGTTGTTGCGTGTGTGTTGCTGATCTCCGGGTGCGCCACCGAGTCCCTTGAATGGCAACGGCGCACAAAAGATGACTTTCCTACACGAGTGGACATGGTGATTACACGATTGGGAAATGTGTTGGATGAGAAGCGCGGGCTGCAGTACGGTCCGTGGACGCTCATGTCCGGAGAGGGTGGACCGGTGGCCACTTACGAATGTCCACCGGACGGAATCTGTCAAATCACGATCGGCAATCTGCAATGCGAACACTCCAATGGTGACCGCGCCTCCTGTGAAGTCATCCTGTATAAAAATGCCATCTGTGAACTCGCCGTCACCGGAAGGCGAAAGGTTTTGGAAATTCAGTGTCCTACGGAGGTCGCGCTCAAGCCGAAGGGAAAAGGCGAGACAGCCCCATTCAAAGAAGCCGCGGCCGCAGCTGCGGCTGCCGCCGCAGCGGCCGCAGCGGCGAAAGGCGCCGAAGAGGCTGCTGCAGCGCCTACAACGCCGAAGGCGCCCCAGGAGGCTCCCGCTGTCGCGGTTGCCCCACCTTCGGAACAGGCGAAGGGCCAATCGGTTGCGGGTGATTTTGTATTCGGCGTGCGCGCAGGATTGATCGTACCGACCCAACAGATTCTGGAAAACGTGAGCAGCGGCACCTCTGTGGGGCCTCTCGTCAATCTCGAGGGCTACTACGTCTTAAGAGAATGGATGCGACTGGGAATGATGTTTGAATGGCACCGATACGACGTCAGTGCAGGTGGTGATGCCCGACTGGGAGCCTTGAACACTTACTCCTTGTTGCCAATTGTCGAATTCCGTCCTACACGACACATGATGCGAAATGTCGGGTTCGAATGGGTGATTCCCTACGCGTCACTGGGAGCGGGAGTCAATCTGCATTCGTTCAGCAATGCGACGCGACTGGGCAACGAATCCGTGTCGTTCCCGAGTACGTTCGCGTTCCGGGTGGCCGGCGGCCTTGATTTTCCCATCACTTCGTATCTGGCCGTGAATGGGGAAGTCGCGTGGAAGACAGATAGCGGGACCTTCGACGTCAGCGGAGTGGAGAACAATTTTAACGCCTCGCCACTGATGTTTCTCTTCGGGCTGCGAGTCCATTTTTAGCGAGTCCATTTTTGGATGGAGTCAAAAACCTACATTTCCCTCCCCCCCCTCCCTTAGTGGTAGAGACCTTCCACCAGCGTTCTCTTTAGAATACCGTTTGCTGATCCAGATGCGCGTACCGGTGTAACAGGACTATGATGTCGATGAGGCGCGGACGCGGAATCAGTGCGATTGCTTGTGCGCTTATCCTTTGTTGTCTTTCTGTTTTAGGATTGACCGGCTGCGGCGGCGACAGCGGCCCTACCCCTGGCAGTTTGTCGATCACCACCACCTCGCTTCCGGACGGGCGAGTCAACCAGCCCTATTCGGCCTCTCTCACGAGTTCTGGAGGTGCGCCCCCGTACACGTGGTCCGTCTCGCCGGCCCTTCCTGCCAATCTGTCGTTGGATCCGGCCACCGGCGCGATCACCGGCACGCCGACGACGCAGGCAACCACAACGCACACGTTCACGCTGCGCGACAACTCGGTCCCTGCTCAAACCGTCCAACAAGGGCTCAACTTGACCGTCCTTCCGCCTCCAGCCACGCTGACGATTACGACGACGTCGCTTCCTGACGGGACTGTCAATCAAGCCTATAACCGCCCCGTGCAGGCGACCGGCGGAACGGCGCCGCTGACCTGGAGCATCAGCGCAGGGGCGCTCCCGGCTGGGCTCAATATCAATTCGTCGACCGGCGCCATTTCGGGGACACCGACTGCGGTAGGCACCTCGTCATTTACCGTGCGCGTTCAAGACACACGCGGACAATCGGACACGCAAGCGCTCTCGATCACGATCAACTCAGCCCCTCCGCCACCGACGCC
>DATEEH010000108.1:0-27363 GCA_035281245.1 Nitrospira sp. | reverse complement strand
GCCAATTGGCGTTCCGCGGCCTGCCGCTCCTCTTCGAGCTGTGCGGTCAATCGTGCGACGGTCAAGGCGCCTTCGGCCCGGAGTTGGCGAAGGGCGTGCTCCAACTCATTGGATTCCCAAGGCCACCGGATCGTATCTTCTTCCGCTTCGACCCGAGTCCGAAGCGTGATCCACCGGTGTGCGAAGGCTGCATACTCGCTCGGTGCGACTTCGGCCGCTCTCAGCTGCAGTAAATCGCGATCGAGGGATTCAATGGCTTCGACCACGTCTGAGGGCACCGTCTCGACGCAGGCAGCGAGTGAACCGCAAAGGGCCAACGCTCCGGCATATCGGAGAGACGCAGCGAAATACGGAGTGCGATGACTCATAAAAGGCAGGCCCGTGTTATTTCTTCTTGGCGAATGCTTTACCCTTCCCGATTTTGGCCAGGGCCGTTTCGATTTCGTGGGACACGGCGTCGGCTTTCTCCTGGATGGCCTTGGCTTTGGTCTGCGCGGCCAGGTAATCCGACTTGTCGATCATCATTTGCACGTCATTCATCGATGCCTTGAGCGCTTCTGCATCCGTCTTGATCGACTCAAGAGCAGCGCGATCCTTTCCCGCCGGAGCTTTGGCGACGAGTGCGAGTGTCGATGCCACGCTGGCTTGCGCGGCCTGTTGGGCCTGAGCCGCGGCGAACTTCGCTTCTTCCATCTTCTTGGTCGCATCCGCTTTGACGCGTTCCGCCTCGGCCTTTGTCGTGGCTGCCAATTGTTCGGCCTTTCCGTAATCCCGTAGTAATGCGAATTTTCCGTCTTGCTCCGCGACTTCCGCCTTCATGGCGGCCAAAAGGCCTTCCACCTTCGCATAGTCATTGGCCACATAGGTCGCGGCGCCGCTTTGCTGTGCCTCCTTCACCGCCTGGTCGGCGGCGTTGAGCTGGTCGGCCGGCGGTTGCGCACAGCCGGTCATCAAGACACATGTCCCCACGATCGAGACCACAAGATGGCGGATCTTCATATCAGGCTCCTTCTCAGTTAGCGAACGGTGCAATCCGCATCGCGTGTGGGTCCGACGCTCCCGGGAGGCGGAATCTCTGATGATTTCGCAAGGGCAGTGCCAGACCGATGGGCAAGCCGATGCTTCCAAAACGCTGGTTATAGAAGAGGTTATGGCGATGCTTGGCCATCTACAAATGCAAACTCTGGGGCAGTCTAGTCCATTTCTGGGAAAAGGTCCACAAAAGCGCCTCAACCTGAAATGCCATACACGGAGTGAGTCACGAGGCGACCGGTTGGTTTGACAGGGTATGGGGCCACCCCTATAATGCAACGTTCATTTGAAAATCTGCGCGAAAGGGTGACGGCATGTCGTTTACGTTTCAACAGCCATCGAACCTCAAAAAGAAGCGAGAACACGGCTTCCGCAAACGCATGAGCACAAAAAACGGCCGAAGAGTCTTGGCCCGTCGTCGAGCCAAGGGCCGGGCACGTTTGACGGTTTAGCTATTCGGCCCGCAAGGACTTCCGCCCCCGTTGTCTTCCTCAAGCAGGGACGTTTCTCCAGAGCATCATGGAGCGGTCCGGCCGAAATCGGACACAGGAGTCGCGCGGACGGATCTTGCGCGGGCCTCAATGAGCCGGATCATGTCGGAAGGTGCAGGAGATCGATCCTTCTTTCTTCGAGCAAGTCGCGACATCGAATATGTGAAACAGCATGGCCGACGGCTATCCACGGCCTGCTTTAATTTGCTCGTTTGCCGGCCCACGGAACGCCGGATGGGGCGCGTCGGAATCGTCGTCGGCAAGCGGTTCGGCATCGCCGTTCGTCGCAACCGCGTCAAACGTCTTTTCCGCGAATTGTCAAGGGAGGTTCGCAGCGAGCTGGCCGCCGATTACGCGTTGCTGGTGTTTCCGAAACGAGATGCTCTCATCCTGCCGTTTGAAGAACTGAAGCACCTATGGCGCGGAGTGCTGCGGCGCCAGGGATTACTCAACACTCCGGAGAAATCGCGATGAAGACGATGTGCGTGGCGGTCATCACGGCCTATCGATATCTCATTAGTCCCTTGCTGGGACCGGCGTGCCGCTTTGAACCCACCTGTTCAGAATATGCCTGCCAGGCCATCGACCGTTTCGGCGTCGTCAAGGGTGCTGGGCTTGCCCTCTGGCGACTTCTGAAGTGTCATCCGTTTCACCCGGGCGGGGTCGATCCACTCAAAGGTGACACGAGCGCACGAAGGACTGGGGCGTAGCATGGAAAAGCGCGTTGTCATCTTTCTCGTGCTGTCCCTCGCCGTGATTCTCGGCTATGACTTGCTGCTCAAGCAATTGGGCTTGCTGCCGCCGGCAGACACCGTCCAGGAGCCACCGAGCGAGTCGAGTGAAGTGCGCCGAGGCGATCCCGACGCTTCCACATCGGGGACGGGAGGTGGCCCTTCCGGCAGCACCGCACCGGCGCGACCTGACGTGCCACCGCCACAGACCGCTTCGTCGAACCAGGTCCAATCTCGGGAGCGGACCGTGGTCATAGAAACGGATCTCGTACGAGTGAGCCTGGATGCACGGGGGGGCATGATTTCGGGTTGGGAGCTCAAGCGCCATCATACCTCGCCGCCGGAGGAGAAGCCCGTTCAATTGGTCCATCAGGGGGCAAAATTCAAGGGGCCGCTTTCCATCGCGACTTCCGACGCGGCGGCCGACAAGGTTCTTCGCGACGGCCTCTATGAGATTGAAACCGATTTCGCGAGCCTCGACAGCACCCATCCAGTCGGGCATGCGACGCTGCGATTTCAGGAGCCTGGTTCAGGACTCAAAGTGCTGAAACGTTTGACCTTTCACCAGGGCAGCTATCTGGTCGACGTGGCGCTAACGGTCGAGGGTCTCACGGCCGGATACGATGTCGTGCTCGGCACCAATTTCGGCATCGTAGAGTGGGGAGACGGCTTTATCGGCTTGATCGGGTCCGCGTCCCAGGTGGACGGAGCAGTGGCCAAGGAAACGCCGGATACTGAAATGGAGCGCAAAGGCGCCGTCCAATGGGTTGCCCTTCAGGACAAGTATTTTCTCTCCGTCCTCATGCCACAGGGCGCCAGTGCCGCCTTGGCCAAGAAGGAAGGCGAGAAATTGGTCTCTGCGGGTGTACGGATGCCACGGGGCGCCGACACGACCACCTTGCAACTCTATGCGGGCCCCAAGGAATACGACACGCTACGATCGTTCAACGTGGGCTTGGAAGAAACGATTGACTTCGGGTGGTTTATCTTCGGCAGTTGGAGCGTCGTCAAGGCGGTGGCAAAGCCGATCTTCTACGTGCTGCGCTTCATCAATGAGTACACGCATAACTATGGCGTCACAATCATTCTCTTGACGATGGGCATCAAGCTGCTCTTTGTCCCGCTCCAGTTCAAAAGCTATAAATCGATGAAACAGATGCAGATGATTCAGCCCAAAGTCTTGGCGCTTCAAGAAAAGCATAAAGACGACCGCGACAAATTGAACAAGGAACTCATCAAGCTGTATCGGGACCACAGAGTAAATCCGGTGGGCGGCTGTCTGCCGATGGTCCTGCAAATGCCGGTGTTCGTGGCGCTGTTCAACATTTTGTACATGACCATCGATCTTCGGCAGGCCCCCTTTGTCGGGTGGATCACCGATTTGTCGGTTCAAGACCCGTATTATGTGTTGCCCATCATCATGGGGGCGACGATGGTCATTCAGCAAAAGATCACACCGACCACCATGGATCCGACTCAGGCGAAAATCATGTTGGTCCTACCGGTGTTCATGACATTTCTGTTCATTAACTTTCCCGCCGGCTTGGTGCTGTATTGGCTTACCAATAACGTGCTGACGATAGGGCAGCAACTGCTGACCGATCGGGTCTATGCCAACAGGCCGTTTATCGTCGAGCCGGCGAAATGAAAGTAGCTCCTCATGCTGAGTGGAAGCCTCGAGGACACGATTTGCGCGATTGCCACTCCAGCCGGTGAAGGCGGGATCGGCATCGTACGGCTCAGCGGTGCACAGGCCCTGGCCGTTGCGGAAGAGGTCGTGCGATTGCGTTCCGGGCGCCCGCTGGCTTCGCTTCGGTCTCATACCTTCCATCTCGCCGATGTACGGCTTCCGTCATCCCTGAAAACATCCGAAGGAGTGACTGGCTCGGGGCAGCGGGACGTCTTTGACGAGGCGCTCGTCGTGTACATGAAGGCCCCGCGGTCGTTTACCGGCGAAGACACCGTCGAAATACAATCTCACGGCGGTGGACTGGTGTTGTCGCTCGTGTGTCGGGCATGCCTCGCGGCGGGGGCTCGTTTGGCGTCACCCGGCGAGTTCACCAAGCGGGCATTCCTCAACGGCCGGCTCGATTTGTCGCAGGCCGAGGCGGTGCTCGACACGATTCGCGCGAAGTCCGCCGGGAGCCTGACGGCGGCCCAGCGTCAGTTGCGCGGCGAGTTGGCTCGGGAAGTCAGTGGGGCACGGGAAGCCTTGTTGCGCCTCCTTGCGCAACTCGAAGCCGGTATTGATTTCGTGGGCGAAGAGATCGAACTGCTTGCACGAGAGGAGTTGTTAAAGACCGTCGACAGCGTCGTGGCGCTCGTCAAGCGCTTGGGAGCGACGGCTCGCCAAGGGCGGCTCCTGCGAGAAGGGGCGCGCGTCGTGATTGCCGGGCGCCCGAATGTCGGGAAATCAAGTTTGCTCAATCGCCTGCTCAAGGAGGAGCGGGCGATCGTGACCGCCGTTCCGGGAACGACACGAGACATCATCGAAGAGGCCATCGATCTGGACGGTGTCATGATCCATCTGGTGGACACGGCGGGCATTCGGAATACGGACGATGTCATCGAGCGTGAGGGCATCAAGCGATCACAATCAGCGCAGAAAGAGGCGGACGTACAACTGATCGTGATCGATGGCAGTGATTCGATGACCGAGGACGATCTCCGGCTCATCGAACAGGCGGCCGGCGGAAAACGCGTGATTGCCCTGAACAAGGCCGATCTTCCGCTCAAATGTGATGTGTCCCCAATCAGCGGGGGAACCGCCTGGGTGGCCGTCTCCGCCAAGACCGGCGAGGGCATCGACCGCTTGCGGTCGATGATTCGTGTCCAACTGATCGGCGCTGGCGCTGAAACGACAGACGGCGTGATGATCACGAACGTGCGGCATCAGGCGGCTTTGGAGAGGGCCTATGAGGCGTTGGTCCAGGCCAGGGTGTCGGTCACGGCCGCGGTGGCGGATGAATTGGTCGCGGTGGACCTGCGCGCCGCCGCCGACGCCCTCGGGGAGATTACAGGCGTCATCACCACGGACGAAATTCTTGAGCAGATCTTTTCCACCTTTTGCATAGGAAAGTAAGGACAGAACGTGTCGCAGGCGTTTGATGTCATCGTCGTCGGCGGGGGGCATGCGGGCTGTGAAGCCGCCTTGGCTGGCGCTCGAATGGGCGCAAAGACGCTTCTCTTGACCATGGATCCTGCGCGGCTGGCCCAGATGTCGTGTAATCCCGCAATCGGCGGCATTGCCAAGGGCCATCTCGTGAAGGAGATTGATGCCCTGGGCGGCGAAATGGCGGTCAACACCGATCGAGCGGGAATTCAATTTCGCTTCATCAACACCAGCAAAGGACCGGCCGTACGCGCGCTTCGGGCACAGTGCGATAAGGCGCTGTATCGGCAGGTCATGCGAGAGACGGTGGATCGTCAGGTGGGATTGACGATGATCGCGGGAACGGTCGACCGGCTTCTCGTGACCGGAACCAGGGTGACGGGGGTTGTGACCGACGGCGGCGAATGCCTGTCCGCGGGCGCGGTGATTTTGACATCAGGTACTTTCCTTAAGGGATTAATCCATATCGGTCTGAATCATTTTCCTGCCGGACGCGCCGGTGAAGTTCCGGCAGAGCACCTCTCGGATTGCATGAGGGATTTGGGTTTTGAAATTGGACGCTTGAAAACCGGCACGCCGCCCCGTTTGGACAGGGAGACGATCGATTTTTCCGTGATGACGCCACAGCCTGGGGACGAGCCACCACCACCGTTTTCCTACCGGACGGACCGCATCCGTACTCCGCAGCGCGACTGCCATCTGACCTACACCAATGAGAGGACGCACGAGATCATCCGCGATAATCTCGACCGGTCACCGCTCTACAGTGGAGTGATCGAATCAGTGGGACCACGGTATTGTCCTTCGATCGAGGATAAGGTCGTTCGGTTTTCGGAGAAGTCCCGGCATCAAATTTTTGTCGAGCCTGAAGGCTTGGAAGTCCCCGAATTTTATCCCAATGGCATTTCGACGAGTCTGCCTGTCGATGTGCAGGCGGCGATTCTCAAGACGATACCGGGCTTGGAGCATGCGCGGATGCTGAAGCCGGGATATGCGATTGAATACGACTATTTCCCGCCGCGACAATTGCATCCGACGCTGGAAACGAAACTCGTGGAAGGGCTCTACCATGCGGGGCAAATCAACGGGACATCGGGATATGAGGAGGCGGCAGCCCAAGGTCTCATGGCTGGTATCAATGCGGTGCTCAAGCTACGGAACGAGCCGCCTCTGATCCTTGACCGCTCCGAAGCCTATATCGGCGTTCTCATCGACGATCTCATCACCAAAGATGCACGGGAGCCCTATCGGATGTTTACGTCTCGGGCGGAGTATCGGCTCCTGCTACGACATGGCAATGCGGATCTTCGCTTGACCGAGAAGGCGCGTCAGCTTGGATTGATTGCCGACGATCTCTATGAAAAGTTCTGTCTGAAGCGGCGTCAAATCGACGAGGAGATCGAGAGACTGGAAGGTACGAGACCTCGCCTCACAGGGGAAGTGCGAAATCGACTTGTCAGGGCAAAGGTCATTGACGTCGCTGGCCCTTGTTCCGTTGCGCATCTTCTCAGGCGGCAAGAGGTCTCGTATCAGGCGCTGATGGAGTCCCTTGAACTTGATAGATGTCAAGACGCTGAAATTATTGAAGAAATTGAAATACAGATCAAGTATTCGGGCTACATCAAGCGACAGCTTCAACAGATTGGACGGTTCAAGCAGTTGGAAACCAGATCGATACCGGAAGATTTTTCTTATGATCGTGTCCTGGGCTTCTCGAATGAGGTCCGTGAAAAGCTGAAGAGGGTAAAGCCCGCCTCGATCGGTCAGGCCTCACGCATCTCGGGTGTCACTCCTGCGGCCATTTCGGTCTTGCTCGTCGCTCTTGAAAAGCATAAAAAAACGCACCCGTTTCCACACAACAGGCCTTGACGTACTTGTGCGTTTCACGTAATTGTTCCACGTGGAACATGAGCGTGACTTGCGCGAATTCCTTGTCACGTCCACCAAGGAGCTCGGTTTTAGTCTCACCGATCACCAGGCCCAGCAGTTCCTGCTTTATCTGTCTCAGTTACTGACGTGGAATCGAACAATCAACCTAACGAACATTACTGATCCCTGCGAGGTCATCAGTAAGCACTTCGTGGATTCGTTGACAGGGCTGAGCGCGTTCAACTTTCCAGTCCAAGGGACCGTACTGGATGTAGGAAGTGGCGGTGGGTTCCCCGGGCTGCCCATAAAGATCGTCCGAGAAGATCTTCGACTAATATTGGTGGAGCCATCGACGAAAAAATGCTCGTTTCTCCGGTCCATCGTTGGTGCCCTCAAGCTCAGCCAAGTGACTGTCTTCACGGGGGACCTACAGCAGTATGCGAACCACGAAGCAACTCCGGTCGCAGATGTCATGGTGATTCGCGCTTTACGGTTTGACGAGATTGAGGGAACGGTGGCAAGAACCCTGATGCCGAACGGACATCTGTTGCTCTACGGAACAAAAAAAGGGACCAAATCCCGATCGAACGCATTGCGTGTGGAATCTACCCATCATTTCACTCTGCCCCTGGGTCATGGAGGCCGAGTTATCACGGTCTTATCAGCGAGGGCACTGCCTGACAGTTGATAGATGTTCCACGTGGAACATCTCCTTGGGGAGATTGCTGGATCATGGCTATCATCATTGCGGTCACAAACCAGAAGGGTGGAGTGGGGAAGACCACGACATCCGTGAATCTTGCCGCAGGGCTCGCCTTGCAAGGCAAACGGGTGCTGCTCGTGGATATGGATCCTCAGGGAAATGCGACCAGTGGGTTGGGCGTCGACCCTAGATCGCTGGACAAGACAGTTTATAACTGCTTGATAAATTACGTAAAATTAGATGAGGCGGTGAAAAATACCGAAGTCAGCGGGCTCTCGCTGCTGCCTGCAAATTCTGATTTGGCTGGAGCCGAGATTGAGATGGTGAACATCGAGGAGCGAGAGAAATTGCTACGCAATTTTCTCAAAGGCTTGGAGGCCGAATTCGACATCATATTCCTGGACTGTCCCCCGGCTCTTGGCATTCTCACCGTGAATGCCCTGGTGGCTGCGCGGTCGGTGCTTATTCCTGTGCAATGTGAATATTATGCCATGGAAGGCTTGAGCCGCCTCATTGGAAGCATCGAGCGCGTACAACAATCGTTCAATCCCGGCCTCACGATCGAAGGGATCGTCTTGACAATGTACGACGCGAGGAATACGTTGGCGCGCCAAGTTGCCGATCAAGTGCGCGGTCACTTCAAGGAACTCGTGTACCACACCACGATCCCGCGAAATGTGACACTCGCCGAAGCACCGAGTTATGGGCGGCCGGTCCTGCTGTACAACATGGCCTCGGCCGGAGCCCAGGCCTATCTCTCTCTCGCAAAGGAGTTTCTTACTCATGGAGAAAAGAGCGCTCGGTAAGGGTCTCGACGCGTTACTGCCCACCACAAAGCCAGCGCCGCCGATGCCCGAGTTGCCCGAAGTGCAGCATCTACGTGTCGATGCGGTGGTGCCCAATCGGTATCAGCCTCGACAAAAATTCTCGCCGCAGGAATTAACGGAGCTTGCCGCCTCCTTGAAGCAAAGCGGGCTTCTTCAGCCCGTGCTGGTGCGGCGAAAAGGCGACGGCATGTATGAATTGATTTCCGGCGAACGCCGCTGGCGCGCTGCCAGAGAAGCCGGAATGGAGACCATTCAAGCCGTCGTCCGCAACTGCAGCGATGAAGAATCCATTCTGCTCGCGCTGGTTGAAAACCTTCAACGCGAAGATCTCAATCCGATGGAAATGGCCCGCGCGTATCAACGCATGATGAACGAATTTGGACTGACGCAGGACATAATTGCGCAGCGAGTGGGATGCGAACGGTCCTCGATTGCGAATATCGTCCGTCTCATGAATCTACCCATCGAGGTTCAAGAGCTGATTGAAAGCGATCAACTGTCCGCAGGTCACGCGAAGGTCATTCTGGGGCTTGCGAGTGCCGCCGAACAGCTGCGCGTGGCGCGACTCGTCGCGGCTCGAAGTCTCTCAGTGCGGGAGACGGAAAAAATTTTGGCCTCAAGCGTAATCGTCAGGAAACGCAACACAAAAGAGCTGCGACGGCCTCCGCTGTCGGACGTGGAAGAGCGTTTGCAAAAACGGCTTGGGACGAAAGTTTCCGTGCTCAACGGCAAGCGTGGAGGCAAAGTGATCATCCATTATTTTTCACCCGCTGAGCTCGATGGTATTCTCGAGCAGCTGCTTCAGTAGTTCCCCTCTACGTACCCCCTCAGAGCCTCATGAAATAAACGGCATATTTGTTGCTAAATCCGGCAACCGATGGCAGTGTTTGTTCGTACTGCTCGATTCGCGCAACAGTCATCACTGTCACCAGAGGCTTGGAGGATTGCTCATGTGGGGCCAGGAGAAGCAAGACGCGAAACGCGTCGGTGAGGGAACATCGGAAGAGGAAGCGGCATCGACGCAGGCGGCACCGGACGCCACGGAAGACATCATCGCCTTTGTCGGCAAAGGTGTCGAGTTCAAGGGCGTGATTTCCTACAGCGGAACCGTGAGGATCGATGGTTATCTCGACGGCGAAATTCACACGGACGGGGTGTTGCTGATCGGAGACGAAGC
This sequence comes from Nitrospira sp., assembly GCA_035281245.1. GTDB lineage: Bacteria > Nitrospirota > Nitrospiria > Nitrospirales > Nitrospiraceae > Nitrospira_C. The sequence continues at coordinate 17,421 of DATEEH010000108.1, read as the reverse complement.
CGTGATTCAGGCCAAGGTGACCGCGGGAACCATCGTCTGCAAGGGCAAGATCACGGGTGATATTGCCGCGAAGGACCGGGTGAAGCTGCGGGCGCCCGCCGTATTCAACGGCACCATGAAAACGCCGATGCTCTCGATCGAAGACGGGGTGCTGTTTAACGGCGGTCTCGAGATGACCCAGGGCGTGCGCGAAGGGGCCACGCTTCACTCTGTCGCGCCATCGTCAGGTGTCAAACTTGCTGGGTAGAGTACTGAGGTAATTTTACTTACAGGGGGTCACCATGTGGGCACGCAGGGAACAGAACCAGCAATCGTCGGAACCCGATTATGAGAATTTTACGCTTCTTGCGAAGGATGTTGATTTCAAGGGCGTGGTCAACTTTGACGGAACCGTGCGCATCGACGGACGGGTTGAAGGCGAAATTCACACTACGGGCACCCTGATCGTAGGAGAAAATGCCATCATTAAAGGGATCGTCTCCGCCGGTGTCCTCATGAACAGCGGAAAAATCAACGGCACCATCACCGCCGTCGAAAAAATTCAGATTCTGAAACCAGGCGTTCTCGTCGGCGACATTCGCACCCCCTCCATCGCCATCGAGGAGGGATCGCATTTTCATGGCATGTGCGACATGGGCGTACGCGCCTGGTCGGAGTCGGCACCGGTGTCGATCGCGTCCTAGCGGTACCCCGGCTCATTTCTTCCGTCCGTCCCCTCTGGCCCTTTCCAATGCCCGCCGGTACAATACCGGTCTATGCGCAAGCCAGCGGTTCTTCTAGGAATGAGCGGCGGTGTGGATAGCTCCGTGGCAGCGGCCCTCTTGGTTCGTCAGGGCTACGACGTCCATGGGGTGACGCTTCAAGTCTGGGAGCATGAAGACGAGAACGTCGCGGCCTCAAAAAAGTGGCAGGAACGCGGGTGCTGTAAGATCGGCATCGCCAAGTATGTGGCGCAGCGTTTGAACATTTCCTACGAGGTGATCGATCAGCGCCGGCTGTTTCGGGAGGCCGTGATCGATGATTTCCTCCGGGGCTACGCCGGCGGAACCACGCCGAATCCCTGTGTTCGCTGCAATGAACGGGTAAAACTCCGAGGATTGGTCGCACTCGCCGAGCAACGAGGCATCGAAGTCGTCGCGACCGGCCACTATGTAAGGATTCAGGAATCGGATGGCACCTGTACCCTCCGTCGCTCCCTCGACGAGAAGAAGGATCAGAGCTATTTCCTGTATCGCATCCATCCCGCGTGGTTGCCGCGGCTGCGCTTTCCCGTCGGAGCGATGCAGAAGTCGGAGGTATGGGCAGAAGCCGAGGCGCTTGGATTGCCGGTCGACGAACTGAAAGAAAGTCAGGAAATCTGCTTCGTGAGCCACGGCGATTACCGGACCTTTATTGAGTCGGAAATGCCTTCGGCCAAGCATCCCGGCTCGTTCGTTGACGAGCACGGACATCACCTGGGCCGGCATGACGGCATCGCCTTTTACACCCCGGGGCAGCGCCGCGGATTGGGCATTGCCGCCGGGCAGCGACTTTACGTCCTGGAGGTGCAGGCCTCTACCAATACGGTCGTGGTGGGTTCCGAAGAGGGCTTGCTCAGATCCTCGTGCGTGGTGAAGGAGCTCAATGTCTTCGACCGCTCGCTTCTTGCAACACAGAGGAACGTTTCGGTGAAGGTGCGATATGCCACGCCGCCCACCGCCGCACACGTCGAGCCGCTCGACGACGACACCCTGCGCATCCATTTCCGCATCCCGCAGCGCGCGCTCAGCCCCGGGCAATCGGCGGTGTTTTACAGCGGCGATCGGGTGTTGGGCGGCGGCATCATCCAGCCAGACTGAAGCGCTCGCATCCGCCCGTCTGTATTGACACTTCCCATGTTCCAATGCTACGTTTGCGCGCCGATTTTCGTGCCTCCCGCACGGAAGCATCCCCTTTGTCCTAAATTACCAATGAGTGGATCAGGACAGTGATAAAGACGGCAGTCGCGCGACGTTACGCTCAGGCGCTCTTCGAGCTTGTCGATCAATCCAATATCGAAGCGACGCGGGGTACCCTCAACGGCTTGGCCCAGGCCATGGAGGACTCGTCGTCCCTTCGACATGTCGTCGCTTCCCCGGCGTTCGGCGTCGAAGATAAGATTGCCGTGCTGACCGACCTCGCCGGCCGTTTTGGCTGCCCGCCGTCCGGGAAGGCGTTTCTGGGACAACTGATCAAGAAAAATCGCGTTGGGTTTCTGCCGGAGATTGCCGACGCGTTCGCCAAACTGGTCGACCGGTCGAAAGGCACTCAGCAAGTGACCGTGTCTTCGGCGGCGGCGCTGTCGTCGGCCGAACAAGACCGCATCAAAACCCGCCTGCGCGAGACGCTGAAGCGAGAGGTCGACGTCACCTTCCACACCGACGCGGCCCACCTCGCCGGCTTGCAAATCCATATCGACAGCATGGTCGTGGACAGCACGGTTCGCGGGCGGTTGAACGCCATGCAGGCGTTGCTGACGCGTGACTGAAGTCATCGCGGCGGGTAGTGAGACTATTTCGAGAAGCTGAAGCTAAGGAGTCGCCATGCAGATTAAGGCTGAAGAAATCAGCGCAATCATCAAAGAGAAGATCAAGGGCTTCGACAAGCAGGTCGATGTCAAGGAAACGGGTTCGGTCATTCAAGTCGGAGACGGCATCGCCAAGGTCTACGGCCTCGATGGCGCCATGGCCGGCGAAATGCTCGAATTTCCAGGCGGTCTCTATGGGATCACGCTGAATCTTGAGGAAGATAACGTGGGCGCCGTGTTAATGGGCGACGACGTCGGCATCAAGGAAGGCGATCCCGTCAAACGCACCGGCCGCATTGCCGAAATCCCCGTCGGCGAAGCCTTGATCGGCCGCGTGGTGAATGCGATTGGACAGCCGATCGACGGGAAGGGACCCATCAAGTCGCAGCAATCCTCTCGCATTGAGGTCGTCGCCCCAGGCGTGATTACGCGGCAATCGGTCCGTGAGCCGCTGCAGACCGGCATCAAGGCGATCGACGGCATGATTCCCATCGGCCGCGGGCAGCGCGAATTGATCATCGGCGACAGACAGACCGGCAAGACCGCCATCGCCGTCGATACGATCATCAATCAAAAAGGGCTCGGCGTCTTTTGCATTTACGTCGCAGTCGGTCAGAAGCGATCCACGGTCGCGCGGGTCGTCAAGACCCTCGAAGAACACCACGCCATGGAATACAGCATGGTCGTGTCGGCGACGGCCAGCGACGCCGCTCCGATGCAGTTCCTGGCGCCGTTCGCGGGCGCAGCCATCGGCGAGTACTTCCGCGACAACGGCAAGCACGCGTTGATCGTATACGACGATCTCTCGAAGCACGCTGTGGCCTATCGACAGCTCTCGCTGCTTTTGCGGCGTCCGCCGGGGCGCGAAGCCTATCCCGGGGATGTGTTCTATTTGCATTCCCGTCTGCTCGAGCGTGCCGCGAAGTTGAGTGACAAGCTCGGCGGCGGCAGTCTGACGGCGCTTCCCATCATCGAAACGCAGGCCGGGGACGTGTCGGCGTACATCCCCACGAACGTGATTTCGATCACCGACGGTCAGATCTATCTCGGCAGCGATCTCTTCTATTCCGGCATTCGGCCGGCCATTAACGTCGGTCTCTCGGTGTCTCGTGTCGGTGGATCCGCTCAAATCAAGACGATGAAGCAGGTGGCCGGCACACTGCGGTTGGACCTCGCGCAATACCGCGAGATGGCGGCCTTTGCTCAGTTCGGCAGTGAATTGGATAAGGCCACGCAACGGCAGCTCGCACGCGGCGTGCGCATGGTCGAACTTCTGAAGCAGGGCCAGTACAAGCCGATGCCCGTGGCCGATCAGGTGCTGTCCATTCATGCCGGGGTGAACGGGTATTTGGACGACGTCCCGGTCGACAAAGTGCAGCAATTCGAGGCGGACTATCTCCATTACGTGCAGCAGCATCACCCGGACCTCAAAAAGGAGATCGTCAGTATCTCCAAGATCGACGAGAAGACAGGCGAGCGGCTGAAGGAGATCATCACCACCTTCAAGCACAAAATGGGATACGGGGCGAAGTAACGCATTCACTTTATCTCTGCGGACCGCATGCCAAGCCTACAATCCCTCAGACGCAAGATCGCCGCGTTCAAGAATACGCAGAAGATCACCAAGGCGATGAAAATGGTGGCGGCGGCCAAACTCAAGCGCTCTCAAGACCGCATTCTCGCTGCCCGCCCCTATGCGCACAAAATGCGCGGCGTCCTCGGCAATCTGAGTCTGCGCGTCAACCGTTTTGCCCATCCCTTGTTGCAGAAGCGCGAAGGGAAACGCATCGAGGCGTTGGTGGTCACGAGCGACCGGGGACTCTGCGGCGGCTTTAACGGCAACATCGTCCGTCGAACCTCGGAATTCATCCGGCAATGCGAGGCGCGCGGGCTGCAGGTCACGCTCAGTATCGTCGGTCGAAAGGGGCGCGACTATTTCCGGCGCCGGCCGTGGAGCATTCGGCACGAATGGACCGGCGTGTTCGACAAATTGAGTTTTGAGCACGCGATCGATATCGGCGGTGATCTGACCGATCAATTCGTGAAGGGCACCTTCGATGAGGTCTACGTCGTCTACAACGAATTCAAGTCCGCCATTCAACAGCGCGTCATTGTCGAGAAGCTGTTCCCAGTGGACGTTCAGGCGGAGTTTGCGGTGGTGCACGCCGAGGGCACCGCCGGCGGAAGCTATCTCTATGAGCCCGACGAGGCGGAGCTGCTGAATACCCTCGTGCCCAAGCACTTTCAGGTGCAGGCATACCGCATTCTCCTGGAATCCGCGGCGGCTGAACATGGTGCGCGCATGGCGGCGATGGACGGCGCGACCAGGAATGCGGGTCAGCTCATTAGGAAGGTCACGCTGTACTACAACAAGACGAGGCAGGCGGCGATCACCAAGGAACTGATGGACATCGTCGGTGGCGCCGAAGCATTGAAATAAATTCCACCCGCTGCGGGCGCATTCGGGAAAAGCCGCGTCTCGGCGCGGCGGGGTTGGGCGGGTGAAGATTGGCGGCGGATCGGCGCCACCCGCTTGAAGAGAGCTTGGTGGATGAAGAAGGAAGGAGAAAAGAGGTGAGCACAGGTAAAGTGATCCAAGTCATCGGCCCGGTAGTGGACGTGGAGTTTCCTCCCGGTCAACTGCCGAATATCTACAACGCCCTGAAGGTCAACCAGGAAGAGAACAAAGCTGCCGGCAAGCCCGCGGTGCGCCTGACGCTGGAAGTCGCGCAACATCTTGGAGAGAACCGTGTTCGCGGCGTGGCCATGTCCTCGACGGACGGGCTGACGCGCGGCATGGACGTGCAGGACACCGGAGCCGCCATTTCCGTTCCGGTCGGTCGTGAAACGCTCGGTCGCCTCATCAACGTCCTCGGCGAGCCGGTCGACGAAAAGGGACCGGTCAAAGCCAAGAAGACCTATCCCATTCATCGACCTGCACCAAAACTCGAAGACCAGGACACCAAGACCGAAGTCCTCGAGACCGGTATTAAGGTCGTGGATTTGCTGGAGCCCTATAGCAAAGGCGGAAAAGTCGGATTGTTCGGCGGAGCCGGCGTCGGCAAGACCGTCATCATCATGGAGCTCATCAACAACATCGCGTTGCACCACGGCGGGTTTTCCGTGTTCGCGGGCGTGGGCGAACGGACGCGCGAAGGCAACGACCTGTGGCATGAGATGCAGGAATCGAAAGTCATCGATCCCGACGATTTTACGAAGTCCAAGGCTGCGCTGGTCTATGGACAGATGAATGAACCGCCCGGCGCCCGTCTGCGGGTCGGTCTCACCGGGCTCACCGTGGCCGAGTATTTCCGTGATGAAGAAAATCAGGACGTGTTGCTCTTTATCGACAACATTTTCCGGTTCACCCAGGCGGGTTCCGAAGTCTCCGCCTTGCTGGGCCGCATGCCGTCGGCCGTCGGATACCAGCCGAACCTCTCGACCGAGATGGGCGCGCTTCAAGAACGGATTACTTCGACAAAGCGTGGGTCGATTACGTCGGTTCAGGCCATCTATGTGCCGGCCGACGATTTGACCGACCCCGCACCTGCAACCGCCTTTGCCCATCTGGATGCGACCACCGTCTTGTCGCGGCAATTGGCGGAATTGGGCATTTACCCAGCGGTCGACCCGCTCGATTCGACCTCCCGCATCCTTGATCCGCAGATCATCGGCGAAGACCATTACAAGGTCGCCCGCGGCGTGCAATCCGTCTTGCAGCGGTACAAGGATCTGCAAGACATCATCGCCATTCTCGGCATGGACGAATTGTCGGAGGACGACAAGATGGTCGTCGCTCGTGCACGGAAGATCCAGCGCTTTCTGTCTCAACCGTTCCACGTCGCCGAGGCTTTTACCGGCGCGCCTGGAAAATATGTGAAGCTGAAGGACACGGTGCGCAGCTTCAAGGAAATTCTCGAAGGCAAGTACGATCATTTGCCGGAACAGGCGTTCTACATGGTCGGACCGATCGAGGAAGTGACGGCGAAGGCGGAGAAGATGGGGGTGAAGGTCTAGGAAGGAAATAGGAGAAGATGGCTGGGAAGATACTTTTAGAAGTCGTGACGCCGGAGAAACAGCTCCTCAGTCAGGAGGTGGATGAAGTGATTGCGCCGGGATCAGAAGGAGAGTTCGGCGTATTGCCGGGTCATTGCCACTTCCTGTCCACGTTGCGCATCGGCGAGCTTCGCTACCGGGTCGGTGACCGCACCAATCATATGGCCATCCTCTGGGGCTATGCTGAAGTCACGCCCACCAAAGTCACCGTCATGGCTGAAATTGCCGAAAAGGCCGAAGACATCGATATCAGCCGTGCACAAGCCGCCGTCGAGAAGGCCGAGCAGCGACTGAAGGCCGGCGGCTTGCCATCCGAAGTCAAAGAAGCCGAGATCAGCCTCGAAAAAGCCCGACTCCGCAAGAAAATCGCGGAGCGTGCCCGCCACGTCTAGGGGACCCCTCCCCCTTTGACGATCAGCCAACCGGCCGGTATTCTTTTCGCTCCACCTGCGTGCGGGGCGGATGCCGTGTGGGGATGCGCTGTGTTCATGGCCGTCATGTCCTTCTCCGGTTGGGCCACCGTCCCGCCTGTTCTAGGGCAACCCGTCTCAACGCGTACGCTGAGCGGCGACGAGTTGGTTCGCATCGGCGAAATCCATGACGTCCAAAACCACTTTCCTGAAGCGCTCACCTATTACGAACAGGCTCTGGCATCCTACCGGGCGCACAAACAGCGTAAAGGCGAAGCCATCGTCCAGACCAAGATCGGTTCCGTGTTTGAACGCCAAGGCCGTAGGCAAGAGGCCGCCGTCCAACTCCGGCAGGCCGTCAAGCTGTTCGCGAAAACCGCTGACTCTCCGGTCTACGCGGATGCCTTGTTTTTGTCGGGTCGAGTCTCCCTGTGGCTGGGCGATCGCGATGACGCCGCTGCCCTGTTCGAACGGGCGAAGGAGCGCTACGGGCGAGCCCATAATGTCCAGGCGCTTGGATTGGTGACGCTGCAAGCAGGGTTATTGAAAGTCAGTGACGGCCCGTCCGACGAAGGGCTTCGCGAGATCGAGCGAACACTCGAAGCCGCACGACAGAGACGGGACGAGGAGCAGACGCTCACGTCGCTGGTCGCGCTCGGCGACGGCAACTGGATTCTGGACCGGTTTCAGGCCGCCGGCGCCCATTATGAGGAAGCGCTTGCCTTGCTTGAACGAAGGCCGCAGGCGACCACCGAGGCAGGGCTGCGCTTCCGTCTCGCTGCGCTCAACGCCGCAATGGGCAGAGAAGAAGAAGGCGTGAACTTCGCCAAACGTGCGGTCACTCTGTATCAATCGCTCAGGGATGTTTCTGGAGAGGCAGCGACATGGAGTTTGCTCGCGTCATTGCATCACACGCTTGGACACGGCGAAGATGCCGAGCAGGCGTTGCGGCGTGCGCTCGAGATCTACCATCGGCAACAACTGAACGTGCATGCCATACGAGCGGCAATGCCGCCAACAACTACTTCTCCAAAGGAATTTCGATAACCACTCCTCCCATCACGTCCTGCATCGCGAAATCTTTTTTCGAACTCCGGGGATGACTGTTATGACATTCGATACAAGTCCTGCTGACAGCACGATCGGCGTAGATGGCTTGAAAGTATGACTGGTCACCGTGCTTGACCGTTCCAGTCACCGATCGTTCCGGATGTTCTCGCACCATTTCCAACCCCCGCTTCTCCGCGGCGCTGTATGGGCCGTTCTTCGGATTGATTGGCCACAGACTGATCAGCCGATAGCGAATTTTCGAACCGGTCGTCGCGGCCAGGTCGCTCGATTCGATGAGGAATTGAGCGGGCAACGGGAGCACGTCTTTCTTGGCGCGCCAATCCTCTGCGGCGTTGGGTCCACCGCCCTTTTGCAAACGTTCCACGACTTGGATCGTATAAAACGTCCGGTCGGCTTCGATCACGGAGTGCAGATAGTCGGCAACGGTCTCCGGCGGTATTCCCATCTGATCGACCGCCCGCAAGGGTGGAGCGATCAGGAGATAGCCGGCAGCCAAGACCATGGTTCCTACGGAGAGCATTCTGGTCATCGTGATCTCCTTTCGGTGTGTCGGCCTTGGTTCCCCAGCATAGTCCTTCTCGATCGCCGGAGGCAATGACGCCTCGACCGGATTGCATTTTCCCCAGGCTCTTTAGTAGCGTGTGCCCCGCGCATGATTACGGAATTTGTCGTGACAGCCGGAGAACAGCCCAAGCGGCTCGATGTCTTTCTCGTGAACCGCGAGCGCGACATGTCCCGCTCGCGATTGCAAAGGCTCATCGAACTCGGGCGTATTCGTATCAACGACCAAGTGGTCAGGCCCAGCCAGAAAATCAAACCGGGCGACAAAATCAGCATGGACGTGCCGAAGCCCGAGCCATTGGAGCTTCAGGGGGAGGCGATCCCGCTGGAAGTACTGTTCGAGGACGACCACCTGTTGGTGCTGAACAAGCCTCCCGGCATCGTCGTCCATCCCGCGCCCGGCAACTGGACCGGAACCTTGGTCAATGCCCTGCTCCATTATTTCCAGGCGTCGGGTGGAACGGTCTCGAGCATCGGAGGGAAAGAACGGCCCGGGCTCGTGCATCGGTTGGATAAAGACACCTCGGGCGTGATGGTCATTGCCAAGACCGATCTGGCGCACCGGCACCTCTGCGGACAATTCAAACAACACACCATTGTCCGCGTGTACGAAGCATTGGTCTGGCAGGTTCCCAAGAAGGGTCGCGGTGTGATCGAGCTCGCGATCGGTCGTGACGCCAGAGAGCGTAAGAAGTTCTCCTCACGCACCGCCCGGCCGAAGGAAGCGGTCACCGAATATGTCGTCCACCGGCGCTTCGGCAAGGCCGCCGCGCATCTGCTGCTCTATCCCAGAACCGGGCGTACCCATCAACTCCGCGTTCATCTGGCCTCGCTCGGCCATCCGATCCTGGGCGATCCGACGTATGGAGGACGAAAAGTCTGCAGCGTGGACGGTTTGAATGTCCCTCGGGTCATGCTGCATGCCCGGACGCTGGGCTTTCGTCATCCCGTGACGGGCGAGGTCAGTCACTATGAGCGGCCTTCCCCGCCCGACATGGACGGGTTGATGCGAGAGCTGGAAGCACGCCTGGATCAGAAGCGAGGGGGCAGCGCTTGACAGCCATCCTCCGTCTCGATTAGGACGATCCTATGCAAACCGGAGACGTGCTGGATGCCATAGGCGGGCTCTCGTCCCAGTTGAAGTCCTATGCGGCCAAGTTGCCGGCCATCGTGCATTTGACCGCGGTGCCGACGGGGATCAAACCCAAACCGGAAGCGGTCGATGAATATGAGTCGATCGTCTCGAGATTCCGCAATCAAAGCACGGGGACCGCTTATAAGGGATTGAACGACGCCTTGGTCGAATCGCTCGAGGCATTCGAAGTGGGCAAGCTGTTGGGCTCGGTGCAGCCATTGCTCGCGATCCTCGATCATCTGGAACGGATGCAGCGCGACAAGGAAATCAAGGCCGATCAAGCGGACTCTCGACGGATTGCCGAGTACCGAGCCGGGTTGCACAAGATTTTGCCCGGGAACAAACCGGAATTGGACGGGGCGGGACGAGGATTATAACTTTTTTTCAATGTCCCATTTTCGGACCGGTGGCGTTTGCACCCTCCGACACCAGGTTGAACCGTACGATGGAACCGCAGTGGGGGCATTTGGCTCGCACCGTCGCCTGGTCGACCGGTTCATACTCGTTGGACTTGAGCCACATCAGCTGAAAGCATTTTGGACAGCTACGGACTTGCGTTGACATGCATTTCCTCGTACACTAGGCAAGCAGAATGTTGAAAAAGCCATCCAGCTTCGTTCTCGCATCGCTCGATGGCTCGACGTACCAGCGAAAGTACGCCTCGCCATTTCGCTTGCTGCGGCCTTGCTGGAGTGGCTTTTTGAACATCTGCTGGTCGCTGAACTTCACTTGGAGCCTACTCTAGTACAAGATGCCCGCCGCCCTCAAGACTGCCGTTACGTATTCCGACAAGAAGGAATTGGAAGCTTCTCAGCTCTTGCGGTTGTTTCATCAAGCCCCTTGGGCGAAAGATCGCACGCTCGAGGACGCGAAGGAGATGCTGCGCCACACCGACTTGGCGTTATGTGCCTGGGATGGGGATCAACTGATCGGCTTCGGCCGTGTGTTGACCGATTTCACGTATCGGGCGTCTATTTGGGATGTCATCGTAGACAAGCACTATCAGAAACAAGGGATCGGCACGGAGATCGTGCAGCGCATTTTGAACCATCCCCGTCTCAAACGCGTTGAACTCTTCTGGCTTTGTACGAGACGACCGGGCTTCTACGCGAAACTGGGCTTCAGTGCCAAGGAACAGACCGGTATGGTGTGGGTCCGATCCAAGCAGGCACGGCAGGAATAATTCCGCTTCCCTCGAACGGCTGCGCGCAGAGCCCGGCGTGAGCCAACCCCGCGCACAGCGCCGCTGAGTATATCAAAAGAACATCTTCACGCCGACCAAGAATCCAAACGAAGACGCATCCCAGTCGTTGATTCGCACCCCACCTACCGTCGCATGTCCGTCGTTGCGCTTATAAGCCATTTCACCGTTCAGCGCAAATTGCTTTGTAATCATCCAGTCGGCGCCCCATCCAAGACGCCACGCGAACGTATTGCTCGGCGAGATTCTGTTGATACCGCTGGCTTCGCCGAAGCTGTTCACGTTCACGCCAAAGCTCATGTTGACATAGGGCGTGATCGGACCAAAGCGAACCGGACGTAGTTCAACGGTCGGCAATACGGACACGGTATCCTGGTGTCCAAGATCGACGTCCGGCCGCTCGATATTGATACTATGCCGCTCCCACTCCAGCATCATTCCGAGTAAGAGCCATGTGTTGAGACTGTACATCGCCTGAAAATTCACGAGCGATCCGACGGCGGTGGACGTGTTAGGTGTGAGTTGCTGAGTCAGAGGCGCAAAGCCGGCCCTCATGCCGAGATAGAACTTGCCCGGCTCAATCCCACCGTCTTTCATCGCCGTGTCTTGGGCCCATGCCTGGCCGGCGCCCAGTCCAACCAGCAGCGTGGCGATCAATAAAACCTTCGCAGCCCAACCACGATGCGTGACAACGCTCATAAACAGCCCTCCTATGGATGGAATGAAAACTAGGTCCTCTCTTATCTCTCGACTGGGCAACAAAATCAATATTCTTTTCTCGCTGACGACAGGCACGAGACATTTTGTCCGTGCACAGAGTGCCGGTGCATACAGGTGCAGCGTCCTGTGGGTCCGTGCAGAGCCTATTGAGCGGCAATCGGCTGCCGCAACCGCTTTGGGGAGAGAATAATGGAAATGAAGAACAACAACGTCGAGAGAAGCACGATTGCGGGACCGGACGGAATGTCCCAGAGGGCGGAGAGCAGGACGCCGCCGACCGAACAGAGGATGCCGATGATCACGGAGTACCACGTCAACATCGAAAGACTGTGGGTGAGCTGGTAGGCCGTCGAAGCCGGGATGAGGACCATGGCAAAGACGAGAATTGCCCCTACCGTCTTGAGCGATACGACGACCGTCAATGCCACCAGGGTCAGCAGAAGAAAAAACATCCGCCTGGCCGGCACTCCGGACGCCTCGGCCATTTCCTGGTCGAACGCGATGAAGTACAGCTCTTTCGAAAACAACACCATCGTGCCGATCACCACGATGCTCAAGCCACCAATGGTCTTAAGCTCCTCCGGCGTCACCGACAGAACGTTGCCAAAGAGATAGCCGTAGACCTCTGCGTTATAGGCCTTCATCAGGCCGATGAAGAGAATCGCGAGTGCCATCGTCGTGGTATAGAGAATGCCGATCGACACATCCAGCTTCATGGTGCCCTTTTCTTCGACCCACCCCGTAATCCAAACGGTCACCAGTCCAAACAGGATGGCGAGCAGCAACGGTGGCCAGCCCATCAAATAGGCCAGTGCCACTCCTGCAAACGCCGCGTGTGCGGTTCCGGCTCCTACGAAGGCCAGCCCTCGTAATACGACGAACACGCCGATCAGCGAACAGAGGCCACCCACCATCGCCGCCGCGAGCAGCGAGCGCTGCATGAAGTCGTAGGTCAGGAGCTCCAACACAGGCATTTAGGTGTGGTGGTGGTAGTCTTCGACGATGATGAGATCTTTGTCTGTGATCACGAGGTCCTTGCCGTAGACCTCTCTGAGGATGTCCGCCTTCAGCACCTCGGCCGGAGGGCCGGCGGCATAGAGCCTGGTCTTCAAGAGAATCAGACGATCCACCCGTGCCCGAATCATATTGATGTCGTGTGTGACCAGCAGGACCGTCAGACCCAATTCCTGGTGAAGATGCTCGATCAATTCGATGACGTTATGCTGCGTGGTGATGTCCAGTCCGGTGGTCGGCTCGTCGAGCAGCAAGACTTGCGGTTGCTGGGCAAGGGCGCGGGCAATGAAGACCCGCTGCTGTTGTCCGCCCGACAAATGGCCGAGCGCCGTATCTTTGTGTCCGTCCATCCCGACATGTGCGAGGGCCTCCAGGGCAATCCTCCGATCCACGCTTCCCGGGCGCTTGAACAGGCCCATCGCGCCATAACGGCCCATCATGACCGTCTCGAGCACGGTCACAGGGAAATTGCGATCGACGACGCCTTTTTGTGGAAGATAGCCGATCTTTGCCCGATGGTGGCAGCGCAGCTCATCGCAGGCGCAATCAAAAATGTGGAGATGTCCTTCGAGCGGGGCCATGAGCCCAAGGACCGCCTTGCAGAGCGTCGTCTTGCCCGAGCCGTTGGGACCAATGACCCCGACGAATTCGCCTGCATCGATCGTGAGGCTGAGGTCTTTGAGTGCAATGATCCCTGGAAATCCGAACGAGGCGTGATCGAAACGAATGATCGGATGGGAGGATGTGGACACGAGAGAGAGCATCCTTTCGGACAGCCACACGTAATGAGTGCCCCGACTAGGCAGCCTCCAGCGCGTTGGCCAATTGGAGCACATTATAACGGAGCATGTCGAGATAGGTGTCCGTTCTGGGCAGTCCTCCGGGGAGCGTCGTCAAGACGACGACACGAGCCCCCGTTTCCCTCGCAAGCAGCTCCGGCAATCTTTGGCTGAGCTGAATTTCCGAGACGACGGCTTTGATGCGCTGGTTCTTGATCGTCTTGATCAGATGTTGAATTTGGATAGCCGATGGTTCGCTGACGGATTGTGATTGAATGGTTCCGACGATTTCAAAGCCGAATCGTCTTGCGAAGTATGGCCAGGCCGGATGGTGGGCGATGAAGCGTTTGTCGGACAGCCTTCGTAGCCGCTCGGTCAATTCGGCGCGAAGGTGGTCCAAGCGCTTGAGATAGGCGGCCTGATTATCGCGAAAGGCTTGTGCGTGGTCGGGGTCGGCCTTCACGAAGGCCTCGGTGATATGACGCATCATCGTCTCGGCGTTCTCAGGGTCCATCCAGACATGAGGATTGCCGCCTGTATGTTTCGCGGTGCCCTGAGGATCGGCCTCCGCTTCGTGGTCGTCGGGGATCAGGCCGATGCCTTTTGACGTGGTGACGACGGTGAGGGACGACCGTCCGGCGCTTTTCACGAGAGTAGCCACCCAGACTTCAAGTCCCAAACCGACCTCGAATAACAGGTGGGCGTTTCTGACGGCCACGAGGTCGCTCGGTTTCGGAGAATAGGTGTGTTCGTTTTCGTAGCCCTTCAAGAGTGAGGTCACGCGAACATAAGGGCCTCCTACCTGCTCCGCCAGGTCTTTCAAGACCGGAATCGTCACGACGACGTTGAGCGGTTCTGGCTGGACCGCGGACTCGGCGGTATCGCTGATCCATCCACTCGCCAGGAGAAGACACAGGATAATGAATGGGGAAAATGGCATGGGCGGGGGACCGTACCATCGGGGTTTCTTCGATGTCAACGCGCCGAGCATTGACGTCGAGCGTCGGAGCCTGTTCACGGCGCTTGACCGGACAGCGTAGTTGCATTAGCGTAGCGGACCCACGGGGCGACCCTTTCACGGAAGGACGTAGGATGAAAATTGTCGGGCTGATGTCCGGAACTTCCGGAGACGGTGTGGACGCTGCGCTTGTCGAGGTGTCCGGCCGTGGGCAAACGCTCAAGGCTCGAGCGCTCGCGGCTCAGACTTTGGCCTATCCGCGCTCTCTTCAGCAGCGGATCCTCACCGCTTCGATTTCGGGAACGGTGGCCGACATCTGTCATCTCAATGCATTGTTGGGGGAATGGTTTGCCAACGCGGCGTTACAAGTCATTCGTCTGGCGAAGCTGCGCCCGGCCGATATTGCCGCGATCGGCTCACATGGCCAGACCGTGCATCATCTGCCGCAAGGCATACAGGCGCCTGGAGTGGGTGCCGTCCGTTCGACGCTTCAGATTGCCGAACCCGCCGTGATCGCAGAACGAACCGGAATCACCACGATCGCCAACTTTCGTCCACGAGATATCGCCGCCGGAGGACAAGGGGCTCCCCTCACCCCTGCCGCGCATGCGTTGCTCTTGAAGCATCCCCGTCGCGCCCGGTTGATCGTGAATCTGGGCGGGATCAGCAACGTGACGTATGTCCCACGCGGCGGAATGTGGGATGGGGTGCTGGCGTTCGATACGGGGCCGGCCAATATGGTCCTCGACAGCCTGGTCAGCCGCTCGACCAACGGGCGGCTGACGATGGATCGCGACGGCAGATGGGCCCTCAAGGGTCGCGTGGATGATCGCTTATTGGGAAAGCTCCTGGCCCATCCGTTCCTCTCTCGGCGCCCGCCGAAATCCACGGGGAGGGAAGAGTTCGGCCCGCCGCTCGTCGAGGAGCTTCTGAACATTCAAAAACAAGTCGGATTGTCGAACGAAGACCTCTTGGCCACGTGCAGTATGTGGACGGCCAAGGCGGTCGGAACCGCACCGCGATGGATCAAGGGCACGATCGACGAAGTGGTGGTCGGCGGCGGCGGTGTGCGCAATAAGGTGGTGATGGATAATCTCGCCGCGGTATTTGCGCCGATTCCCGTCACGACCTTCGACACCCTCGGTTGGGAGAGCAAGACGTTCGAAGCGATTGCCTTCGCGCTTCTCGCGTATCAGACGATGACCGGGCAATGGGGCAACATTCCCGCCGTGACCGGGGCCACGCATCCAGTCATGCTCGGTGCCATCGTGCCGGCTGGCCCGGGATGGAGCAAACACTTCCGCTCATGAATGAAGGCTCGTTCGATTGGTGGTTCATCGGACTCATGGTGGCGGTACCGGCGCTCCTCGTGTGGAGGATCTTTTCCGGCCGCTCCCGAAGTGGGTCACGATCGAAACCGTTCGTGCTTCCACTGGGAGTCGTTCTCAGGCCGCAGCCGCTGCTCGGCGAAAGAGAATTGTTGCTGTACAACCTGATTCGCCTTGCCGTCGAAGACCATTACTTGGTGTTCGCGCGGGTCCCACTCCTGAGTTTTTTGGCGGTCGAGGCCGAAGGGGAGCCGCGGCTTGAAGTTCTCCGACATCTTGCCCTCAAGCGCGCGGATGTCGTCCTGGTGCATCCGGGTTCGCGGGTCGTTAAGCAGGCGGTGCAGTTCCAAGATGGAGGAGCCGGGTTGGAGCCGCCCGCTGCACCATCAAGCCGGGAAGTTCAGCGGATCCTTCATGCGGCGGGCATTCGAGTGACCACGCTCAACATCCAGCCGGCCTACACCGTGCAGGAGCTCGAACGGCTGTTGGGGGTGAGTGATCTGGAATAAGATGACCACTCCCTGACCGACGCTGCAAGGCTGTGCTCATTCCGTGGGAGGTGTGAGAGGAACCTCGGGCGCCTTATCGGCTTCGATCTTTTCGGCCTCGATTTTTTCAGCTTCGATCTTTTCAGCCTCGGCTTCCAACGCTTTTCGCGCCACTTCAGCCTCGGGACTATCCGGGTACTGATCGACGACCCGTTCGAACATCATCCGCGCCTTTTCCTGATCCTTGAGCCTTGTATAGGTTTGGCCCATTTTCAGAGTTGAGGCCGCCAGCTTTGGACTGAGCGGATAATAGGACACGACGGTGGAGAACGCTTTCAACGCGTCTCTGTAGCGCCCCATGCGATATTGGCACTCCCCGACCCAATATTGCGCGTTGGCTGCCAGGGACGTTTGGCCGTGCAGTTCCAAAAAGAGACGGAATCCGGCAAGTGCCGCTTCATAGTCGCGGTGCTTGAATTCTTCCATGACACGATCGTACAGATGCCGGGAGGTGTCCTGAACCTGTGCCGGAGCGGCCCAGACGACCGACGTTTGGCCCGTCGTAGCCATAACCAGCGAGAAGAGTGCAATGTGAATCAGTCTCATCCTGTTCATCACTCAGCCTCCATTGCCTGCTCGCGTTCCTGAGAGCTGGAGTTCGCAAGCCACATGCCACTGAGCGTCTCAAGAGGCATGCTCAAACCGTCAGAAAATCCAGCGTTTGTCGGCAGGATCAGAAAATGTCACCTGCTCTGAGGATCAGAAATGTACGTCCAAGCCGGAGCGTTTCGCTTGACAACTCACAATGGCTCGTTCCAGATGGCAGGCACCGATGAGCCCTGAAGCAGAAATCGCACGACCCGATCCGCCGTCGAATCCGCTTGGCGGCAAGACCTTGATTGTGGATCAGCAGGACGCCATGTGTTATCCGCGACCGAGCGCCGCCTTGAAAGACGCCGGCGAACTCGACCAAGTCTTTGTCCGGCCCGGCGTTTATGAAGATAAAGTGTTCATGGCCGACCGCCCGCTGCTTCTCATCGGGGCAGGCCGTGACGTGGTACAGATTTTCTCTCGGCGAGGCGGTCCTCTCTATCTTCAGCGGGTGCCAAGCGGACGCATCTCGGGACTGACGTTTCGGTATATCGGCAGCGATCA
>DATEEH010000107.1:0-5522 GCA_035281245.1 Nitrospira sp. | reverse complement strand
CACTCAGGGCTTCGCGGTGGAGTCCTCCGGCTGCTCTTCCTGAGATCGCGCGCTCCGAGGCGCGATCTCAGAATTTCAAATTTCAGATCTCATAAGCGCAACGCGCGTAGCGCGTCTGGCGCCAAATTTCAAATGGCACATCTCAAATCTCAGACCGCGAAGGGCGAATCTCAGATCTCACCACGCATAGCGTGAATCTCAAATCTCAAATATCAGATCTCAGATAGCCCTGACTTGGGACTGTCGCCATTTCTTTCAGCATGGAAACACGGTAAGATCGCTCAGATTATGGAGCGGACACTCCAAGTCCTGAACGAACTTGAGCGAGAGGGTGTGCTGAGCCGCTACGGCATCGGCGGCGCGATGGGCGCGACCTTTTACATCGAACCTCTTCTGACGTTTGATTTGGACATCATCGTGGTGCTGCCGAAAACCAAAGCTGGGCTATTGGCGCTCGCGCCGCTCTACGAGGTGCTGCGTGCCAAGGGCTACGTGGAAGAGAGAGAATGCGTCGTCATGGAGGGCGTACCGGTGCAATTTCTGCCGGCATATAACCCGCTCTTGGAAGAGGCATTGAGAGAAGCCCGTGACATGTCGTATCAGGCCACTCGGACCCGGGTCCTTCGGGTCGAGCATTTGGTGGCAATCCGCCTCCAAACTGGTCGAGCCAAGGATCGAGAACGGGTGCGCATACTCCGCGAACAGGCCGGTCTCGATGATGTTTATCTCGCTGGGATTCTCCGCCGGCATCAACTCGAAGGAAAATGGAAAGAATGGAGCGATTGAATCCTGAGATTGAAAAGCTCTTTCGCGCAAAGGAAGAGCGTCGGGCGCGGCTGGCCGCGATGCCCTTCCATGAGAAAGTGCGCGCGGTCGTGCAAATGCAGAAGATGGCAGCTCCGTTGTTACGGAGCCGAGGTCGGCACGTACGGATATGGGAATTGGAGCCGTTGGACGATAAGCGCTAAGACACGCTCTCGCGCTATCTCAGATCTCAAATCTCAAATTGCAAATCGCAGATCTCAGATTTCAAATAGAACGGGAGCTTAACCGCCGAAGCGATCTCACGGAGTCGCAGCAAGTCTCCGGAGGTAAGCTGGCGAATCCTTGTGCTAGTTGAGACTGAGATTTCAGATTCGACATGGCGCACCGCATCTAAACCCAATTCTGGACTCTGAGACCGGGAATCCGTTGAAATTCACGAAGATCATTGGTGACAATCCGTGCACCAAGGCTGATGGCATGGGCTGCGATTAAGAGATCCATCGCTCCCACAACCATTCCCTTTCGTTCAAGGTTGGCACGAAGCGGCCCATACGCGGCTACAGCCGCTCGATCGAACTCAGCAATTTCCAACGGAGCGACAAACTCGTCCAGAGCGGTTCGGTTACGTGTCGAGTGTCGGCTTTTGTAAGCTCCGTAAACTAATTCTGCCCAGGTGATGATCGAAATACCAATGTCCCCCACTGAGAAGGCCGTAAAGCGCTCGAGGACGGCGGGTGGTTGTTTCTTGATCAGGTAAATGCAAATATTGGTATCCAGCATTATCCTCATCAGAATAGTCGCTTCCGTTTTTGTCTGGACGGCTGTTTGCGGCCCTTCTCCATGAAGTCAGCGGTAAATTTTTTGAGACTGTCCGCCAGCTGAGTCCATGACCTCCTTTTGGGTGTCAATACCAGCGCCTTGCCCCGCCGCCGAATTTCAACTTCGTCCCCTTCCATCTGAAACTCACGGGGAATTCTCACGGCTTGGCTGTTCCCGCTAAAAAACAATCGCGTCGTTTTTGAGGCCATGTTCTCACTCCTCATGCTATTTGTATATACGTCAGGATATACGAGCATCACTTTCCTGTCAATGTGAGGTTATGTGAGGCTTAGGCTAGTTCAACGGGGACTCGAACCGTTCGATTGGAAGCCAATGCCGAGCATGGTCCAGGGGTCCGTGAGATCAGAGTTCACACACAAGTGGAGCACCGCGTGTGTTATCTTGCAAAATTTGAACAAGCGATTTATGTCCTGCACGCATTCGAAAAGCGGACTAGGAAAACGTCAACACATGATGTGCAACTAGCCAGACAACGATATCAGAGTTTCCTGAATAGCTTGTCGAAGGTCGCAGTCGTCGACAGTTCGAGCATGATCGGCTCAGGCTTCGCGCCCCTGAATCCATTCCTCCCCACCATAGAATCCAATTCGATTCACACGCCCAATACGCAGGCTGGGACTTCGCCTAGGAAGCCTGTACCCCCTGACCTGCAATCCGTTGAATAAAGAAGCACTTACATACAATTCCGATAACGAAAACAATGGAGGCACATCGATTGCTCAGTGTCCATAACGATCGCGTTAGATCCGTATGGACCTGTTGACGGCATCGTCGAACAGGTGCACCATGCCTCCCCCTTGGAACAATGGCGCAATACGCCCCATACAGACGACGTGACGCGCATCAGACTGTGCCGAACCCGGGTGGCCCTATTCCAAAGCGGTATTGAGAATTCCAGCATAAGAGCATAGCAAAGGTCACCGACAGTTCATCCTTCACTGGAAGTGGTGCACCCAATGCACACACTGACGGTTCCTGTTTTGCTCACTTCGCTTCTGCTCACGCTCTCCAATTGCGCCTCGCTTGATCCTCAAGAGCTAAGTTCTTGTTTCACCTACCTGTCGAAGGGACCACGCGATGTGGCGCCAGACCGGAGTGAACGGTTCCTCGGCAAGGTCCGGGAAGACACGGCCCGTTGCCGCGGCGGCGAGCGAACCGTCGAAGAACGGCCCCGTCCCTGGATCGACTGGCGAAATTACTGGGCGACCGGCGACGCCAGCTCCAAGGTGCCGGGCTTCGGCGCGCTCTTCGGCGATTGGGGCGGGAACGGACGAGGCATCAGGGGCGCGCTGCTCGATCTCGAGTTCCAGCGGATGGAGATGATCAAGTTCAACCTCTTCGATAATAGTGGAACCTACGAAAAATATTCGCAGATCCTGAGAGATCCTGCCGGCGTGTTCCATGCTCCGTGGGTGGAGATGCGAGTGCCCGACCAGAGACCGGCCGGCAACGACATGGACGATCAGGAATATGCGAGGCTCGTGGCCCGCCTCAAACAGGATGGCCTCACGACCGATCCGGTGGACGGCTCCCAGCAGTGCACAGGCGAGTCGATCCGCTTCCGCGATCTGAACGGCTACTGCAACGACATCTACAACCCCCTGATGGGCTCGACCAACCAGCCGCTCGCCCGAAACGTCGAGTTCGAAGCGGTCACCTTCCCCGACCTCGATGAGCAGAAGATCAGCCCCGAAACCAGAAACCGCCATGCCCATAGACTCTCGTTGCTCGAACCCAACCCCCAGCTCATCAGCCGCACGCTCTTCTCGCGCGACCAGACACAGGCCGTGAACTGCAACGAGGGGCATGGCTCGACGAACTCCCCGTCCATCTGTCCCTACGAAAAAGCCAACTCGTTCAACGTGCTGGCCGCCTTCTGGATTCAATTCATGACGCACGACTGGTTTTCCCATGCCAAGGAAGGCCGGAACGCCGACACCGTGATGCACATGGGCTGCACCGAGCCGCTCAAGCAGACGATCAAGTGCCGCCCCGAGGATCGGATCGGCGAAGCGCTGATCGATCGGACAGACCCTGGCACGTTCGACAACGGGAAATCGCTCAGAAAGGCGCAGCGCCGAACGTTGAACCGCGTCACGGCCTGGTGGGATGCTTCGCAGATCTACGGATACGACGAGACGTCGCTCGAGCGCGTGAAGAAGGACCCCGACGATCCGGCCAAGCTCTTGATGCGGCCGGTTGGCCCACCGCCGGAGAACGACAAGGCGCGTGACGGTTGGAAGCAGGGCTATCTCCCGGTGCTCGATGCCTCAGACAGGGATCACATGAACCCGCTGTGGGAAGGCCAGGAGGCCACCGCATTTCCCGACAACTGGTCCATCGGCCTGAGCTTCTTTCATAACGTGTTCGCGCGCGAGCACAACAGCTTCGTCGAGTACTTCCGCAGCCAGGATCCCAAGGAAGACAGCGGCCTGCGCCGCCCCGACAAGCCGAAAGAGCCCATCCCCTTCGGCGAGGTCACCGCCCGGGAGCTGTTCGAGATCGCCCGGCTCGTCGTCTCCGCCGAAATCGCGAAGATCCACACGATCGAATGGACGACCCAACTGCTCTACGACGAAGCCCTCCACAAGGGCATGAACGCCAACTGGTCTGGGCTGTTCGAGAATTATTCGGTGGTCGGCTCCGCCGTGGAAACGGTCATGAACCGCATGAAGCGCTCGGGCGACGTGGCCGATGCCAATCTCAAATACTCGGCCTTTGCGGGAGGGCCCGGCATCTTCGGCATGCGGAACGAAATCCGCGACTGCTGGCATCTTTTCTTTTGCCCGAACACCTACACGTTCCCGAATCCCGATCACATCAACGGCGGCACTCATCACTTCGGCTCGCCGTTCAACTTCCCGGAAGAGTTCATCACCGTCTATCGGTTGCATCCGTTGGTGCCGGACTTGATCGAGTACCGGCAGGTTCAACAGCCGGATCACATTCAGGAAATGGTCCCCGTCGTCGACACGTTCAGGAAAAACGCCACGGCAACGATGCACGCCAGAGGGCTGGCCAACCTGGCGCTATCGATGGGACGGCAGCGGCTGGGACAGCTCACGCTCATGAACCATCCGCAATTTTTGCAAAACTTGCAGATCGACGGGGCCGGCCATCAGATCGACGTCGCGGCGCTGGATCTCATTCGGGACAGGGAGCGCGGCGTCCCCCGTTTCAACGAATTCCGCCGCCAATATGGACTCAGGACGCTGACGAGCTTCGATGATTTCATGGACGAAAAGTTGGTGGACGCCGCGAAGCACGATCCCGCGAAACAGAGAGAGCTCAATCGGCGGCAAGAGATCGTCAAGCGACTCAAAGACGTCTACGGTCATCACACCTGCGATAAATCGAAAGTCATTACGACCGCCCAAAAGACCAGGATCGAAACTTCCGAAGGCGTCCGGTGGGAGCCGATCACCGACTGTCTCGGGCGCAAGGACGGCGACAAAGACGACAAGATCGAAGTCGACAACATCGAGGACCTCGACACGATTGTCGGCTGGCTGGCCGAGCCCGTTCGGCCGCATGGATTTGCGATCTCAGAGACGCAGTTCCAAGTGTTCATTCTCAATGCCTCCAGGCGCCTCTTCAGCGACCGGTTCTTCACCTCCAGCTTCACGAAAGAGTTCTACAGCAAGGTGGGCGTCGAATGGGTGATGAACAACGGGCCGGAGGATCACTGCGTGCAACGCACGTGGCTCTTATTCCACAAGGTGGATCCCTCCCCGCTCAAATGCGTCCTGCGGCGCACGATCCCGGAGCTGGAGCCCGAACTCGCGCATGTGGTCAACGCATTTGATCCGTGGGCCCGCGACCGCGGCGATTATTACGACCTCCAGTGGAAGGCGAGAGAGGACGCAAAGAGTGATGAGGCGTTTCACTGATATCAGCCGGAGCTAAGCGATGGTCTC
>DATEEH010000106.1:0-9232 GCA_035281245.1 Nitrospira sp. | reverse complement strand
GCATCGATGTGGATCCGTTCTTTCTCGACGCTCACCGCGACTCCGGCCTCCCGAAGCTTGTTGAGCAATGGTTCAAGATGCTCGGGACGGCATCGAGCCACGGAGACGGCTCCCTTCGTGATGGCTCCGGCCACCGCATAGGTGCCGGCTTCAATGCGGTCGGGAATCACCTCGTGATCGCTTCCCCGTAATTCCCGGACGCCCTCAATCGTAATGACGTCAGTGCCGGCACCGGAGATGCGTGCGCCGCGCTTGGTCAAAAAATCCGCTAGGTCGACGATCTCTGGTTCCTTTGCGGCGTTTTCGATGACCGTCGTTCCCTGAGCCAGTGAGGCGGCCATCATCAAATTTTCTGTTCCGGTCACCGTCGGCACATCGCAATAGATGGGCGCGCCTTTCAGCCGTTTGGCTTTCGCCCGGATGTATCCATGCTCGATGGACACCTCGGCGCCAAGCTTGGCCAGCCCGGCAAGGTGCAGATTCACGGGTCGCGAGCCAATGGCACAGCCTCCGGGCAAGGAGACCACCGCTTCCCCCCAACGGGCGACCAGCGGTCCCAGCACCAGCACGGACGCGCGCATGGTCTTCACCAACTCGTAGGGTGCCTGCGTCGACCGAATGACATCCGCCTTAATGACCGCACGGTTGCCCTCATGGTGCACGTCGGCGCCCAACATGCCGAGGAGTCGTCCCATGGTGACCACATCGACGACCCGCGGCACGTTACTGATGACGCATTGGCCTCCGCCGAGAATTGTCGATGCAAGGATCGGTAGCGCAGAGTTTTTGGCTCCGCTCACCTGCACCTCGCCGCGCAGCGGAATGCCGCCCGAGATGACGATTTTGTCCATGCTCCTGCCCCCTCAGGTACCTCGCTCGACGATCAGGAATCGATCAATGCCCGCCTCATCCGGCACGATCTCCATCCGCCGATACGCACGCATGGCCTCGACCTTCGCACGAACGGCGGCACTCTGGCCTTGTCCTAATTCCACCAGCAAGAGTCCGCCGGTCACGAGGTAGGGAATAGCCTCCTCAAGAAGGCGTTCATGCACTTCTGTGCCTTTCGTTCCCGCGATCAGTGCCATGCGAGGTTCGTAGCGGACCTCCGGTTGCAGCCCGCTCCACTCCGATTCGGCAATATAAGGCGGGTTGGCGACGATGGCGGTCACCGTACCCATAGCACACACCCCAGCCAACGGCGCCAGCAAGTCGCCCCGCAGCCAGCGGATTCCCGTGTCAACACCATACCGTCGAGCATTGCGTTTCGCCGTCTCGAGGGCCTGAACGGAAAAATCGGTGGCCACGATTGCGACCGTTGGCAGTGCACGAGCGAGCGTCACCGCGAGACAGCCCGAACCCGTGCCGACATCGACCACAGTGGCACCCTCCCCTTGCGGAAGGCGACGGATGACTTCTTGCGCCAACCACTCGGTCTCGGGGCGCGGAATGAGGACGGTCGGATTGACCTCGAACTCGAGACCGCAAAATTCCTGTGTTCCTAAGATATATTGGAGCGGCTCTCGTGCCGCCCTGCGCCTGACAAATTCATCGATCTTCGCCATCGCGTCCTTTGGAACAGCGCGTGTGCGGTCCAGAAGTTGGCTCGAACCCGTCAAACCGAGCGCAGACTCGATGAGCCACCGCGCTTCCCGTTCAGCGCCTACGATGCCTGCGGCTCTGAGTCGACGCTCGGCCTCCGCGATCAAGAACCCCAGCGTACAAGGCTCGGCACGGTCGTTCATGGCTGCGCCCGCAGTCATGATGCCTCCGCCGCCGCGTGATCCCGCTGGGCACGCAATGCCTCGACAAATTCATCCATGTCGCCTTCGAGCACCTGCTCCAGCTTATGGAGAGTGAGTCCTACGCGATGATCTGTCACACGATTTTGCGGGAAGTTGTACGTGCGGATTTTCTCACTTCTATCGCCGGTCCCAACCTGAGACTTTCGGCTCTGCGCAATCTCAGCCTCCTGCTTCTCACGTTCCGCCTCGACGATTCTGGCGCGGAGCGTCCGCATGGCCTTCGTGCGATTTTTCAGTTGGGACCGTTCGTCCTGGCAGGAGACGACCACCCCGGTGGGAAGATGTGTGATCCGGACGGCCGAATAGGTCGTATTGACGCTTTGACCGCCGGCACCGGATGAACAAAACGTATCGATCCGCAAATCTTTCGGATCAATCTGTACGTCAACCTCATCCACTTCCGGCATGACGGCCACGGTGACCGTCGAGGTATGGATCCGGCCGGCCGCTTCCGTCACCGGCACACGCTGTACCCGATGCACGCCGCTCTCGTACTTGAACAGTCCGTAGCCGCCTTTGCCCTCAATGACGGCGATAACGGTCTTATACCCCCCCTTGCCGGTTTCCGAGGCTTCCACAATGTCGACTTTCAGCTTGTGCCGTTCCGCGAATTTGGCATACATGCGAAAGAGATCGCCCGCAAACAAGGCCGCTTCATCGCCGCCGGTCCCAGCTCTGATCTCCAGGAACAGATTTTTCTCGTCTCGCGGATCCTTCGGTGTGAGATGTTCGAGCACCCGTCGTTCCAGATCTTCCCGTTCTCCCTCCAGTTGAGCGGTTTCTTCCGTCGCCAATGAGTGCAGCTCCGCTCCAGCAGAGGGATCGGCCAGCATGTGCGACGCCTCTTCCAATTGCTTGAGAATGTCCCGGTAACGCTGAAAAAGTTGGGCGACCGGTTCGAGTTCCGTCCGCTCTTTCGTAAGCTTGACGAGCAGCGATGGCTGGCTGATGACGGACGCGTCCATGAGCTGACTGGTCAGCTCGTCGAAGCGGCCGGCCGACGCCTCCCATTTTTTCATCAAGCCCGGATCCATCGACAGTCCTCACTCGTCACGTGCAGCGGGCACAAAAAAAGAGACCCTGCCTCTGCGAAGCAGGGTCTCTCCTATGTTCGATTCGCCCGGCTACTTGCCCTTCTTCGCGTACTTTTTCTTGAACCGTTCGACCCGTCCTTCAGTGTCGACGATCTTTTGCGTGCCCGTAAAAAAGGGATGGCAGCTCGAGCAAATGTCGACGTTGATGTCTCCGACGGTCGATCGGGTTTTATAGCTGTTGCCGCAGGCGCAATGCACGGTCGCCTCTCGATACAGCGGATGAATGCCCTTCTTCATGATACGCACTCCTGCATTACTGCGTTCAGCCTTCGCCTATTCGAAGGCGCGTCACTTTACCCTGTCTCGATCGACAGATACAAGCGCTTACCGGTTCATGGATTGCAAGAATTCCTGATTCGTCTTCGTGCCATGCACCTTGTCCATCAAGAATTCCATGGCTTCCATGGTCCCCAAGGGGCTCAAGACTTTCCGCAGAATCCACATCTTGTTGAGGCGATCCTTGTCCACCAGCAGCTCTTCTTTTCTCGTCCCGGATTGGCTGATATCGATCGCCGGGAAGATGCGCTTGTCGGCCAAGCGACGGTCGAGATGGACTTCCATGTTGCCCGTACCCTTGAACTCTTCGAAGATCACGTCGTCCATGCGGCTGCCCGTATCCACCAACGCGGTCGCCATGATCGTCAGGCTGCCGCCATTTTCGATATTCCGCGCTGCGCCGAAGAATCGCTTGGGACGTTGGAGCGCGTTGGAATCCAGGCCGCCCGACAACACTTTACCGCTGGGCGGGGCAATGGTGTTGTAGGCCCGCGCTAACCGCGTGATGCTGTCCAGAAGAATCACCACATCCTTCTTGTGCTCAACCAATCGCTTCGCCTTCTCGAGCACCATTTCCGCCACCTGAGCGTGCCGTTGAGCGGGTTCGTCGAATGTCGAACTGATCACTTCGGCCTTCACCTGCCGTTGCCAGTCGGTGACTTCTTCCGGCCGTTCATCGATCAGCAATACGATCAAGGTCACTTCTTTATGGTTCTTGAGGATTGCCCGGGCGATCGCCTGCAACAGCATCGTCTTTCCGGTTCGGGGAGCCGCCACGATCAGCCCGCGCTGGCCTTTCCCGATGGGCGTCGTGAGATCCATGACCCGGGTACAGTATTCTTCCCGATCGAACTCCAACTGGATGCGTTCTTCCGGATAGAGAGGCGTAAGGTTGTCAAATAGGATCTTGTCGCGGGCCACCTCCGGGTCCTCAAAATTGACCTTTTCGACCTTGAGGAGCGCGAAGTATCGTTCACTCTCCTTGGGCGGACGGATTTGCCCGGAGACGATGTCGCCTGTGCGGAGATTGAAGCGACGTATTTGCGACGGGGAAATGTAGATATCGTCAGGACCCGGCAGATAATTGGAGTCGGGCGCCCGCAAAAAACCGAACCCATCGGGAAGGGTTTCAAGCACGCCTTCCCCGAAGACGACGCCGTTCTTTTCAGTCTGGGCCTGTAAGATGGCGAAAATCAGCTCCTGTTTGCGGAGATTCGCCGCCCCTTCGATCTTGAGATCACGCGCGACGTCATTCAGGTCGGCGATCGTTTTCTGCTTCAATTCGGCCAGATGCATAACTTCTCCCTTAGTTTGTGCCATACGTATCCTCAGGCTGGGGGCTGTTGGTCAGAGACAAGTATCGACGCGGAATATGATCAACCATTGAAACGATGCGTAACCGTTCGGTAGTGAGTTGGCTATTGTGTGTTTGCTAGAGGGGATGTGCCGTGTAGGATGTGTCCGTTATCCATTTCCTGGATGCGCCCGTCAAGTGTAATTAAAAAGCGGAACTCATCCCTGTCTATTGTCATGTGCTTCGAAAATTGCCTCGGAAGTCTTTGCGTGTGGAGAGAACGCGGACTCGATATGGAACGCTACTTGTGGAGCATACCCCGCGGGTCGACGGTTGTCAACTCCGGCGGCGTTTGTTTCCTTTCCCCTTCTGCGGTTGCCAAGCACTGTCCATGAGGAGAGCCGCTGTTGCAGCCGCTCTGACGGGTATGTTACACCCTGTCGGGAGGACATCTCGATGGGCCGTGAAGACGATCAAGAGCATGACCGGCTGTTTACCCTCTCAGAAGCCAATCATCTCATACCTCAATTAAATACGCGAATGGCGTCCGTGCGTCAGGCAAAGGCCGTGTTGGCCCGGACAAGGGACGACATCCGCCGCGCGAGCGCTCGAGCCGAGTATGGCGGCGGCAGCGCGGCAGGTCCTCTTTATATCTCCAGTCTGCATCAAATCAGCTCCAATCTTCAGGCAATCCAGGAGATGGGCGTCCTCGTGAAGGATGTCGATCTTGGGCTCTGCGACTTTCCTCATCTTCGAGACGGACGAGTCGTCTTCTTGTGCTGGAAGTACGGTGAGCCGGAAATCAAATGGTGGCACGAAACCACCACGGGATATAAAGACCGTTGCCCGCTCGAAGGCTCGGCATAACCTCGTTCGCACTTCAGGTCATGAAATTCGCCATCATCGGCTTCGATGGTCCCGAAGGCGAAGCCAAACGAAAAATTTACCGCCCTGCACATTTGGCCAACATGGAGCCACTGGACCAGGCAGGTCGCATCATCCTGGCCGGACCGCTCACCGACAAGACTGGCAGCCTTATCGTGATGGAGGCAGACTCGCTGGAAGAGGCTCAGAAGTTTGCCCAGGAAGATCCTTATACCGTCCATGGAGTCTTCGAACGCGTGGAAGTCCATCCGTTCACCCAAGTGTTCCCCAAGACACGGTAGTCGATAAATCAAGGACTTACACTTCCGTTCCCCAATCGAGGACTCTGCGTCTTTCCTCCCGTGGTGCCCACCTCTGTACGAGGCGGTATAGTTGATGACATGAGCGGTCATTCCCGACCATGGTTCGCTGCGGCGGCTATCCTAATCTTGGTGCACCCTGCCTTTGCCGTCGCCACAAAAACCGTGATCGCGGAAGCCGAGTACGTCATGGCTGACAGCGATACACTGGCCACCGCCGAAGAAAAGGTACTACAGCGGGCACAACGGCGAGCCGTGGAAGAAGCCGGCGTGTATTTGGAATCAACGTTCTACGATATGGAAAAGGAATGGCAGGGGCGCACCACTCGCAACACCTCGTGGGAAATCCGGACGATTACGGCCGCCGTGACGGAAACGGAGATCCTCGACTCTCGACGTTCGTTCGACAATGATCGCCCGGTCTTTTTCATTCGAATCCGTGCGACCGTCGACCTGCAACACCTGACGGATGCCATTCACCGGCTTCAGTCCGAAGCTCAGCTCGCCCGACATTTTCGTGAGCTCCAGCAGGAAAACCAGCATCTCCGCGCCCAACTCAAAGACCTGAAACAGGAGTCGGTAGGCGTCCGCATGCTCGCGATCGAGCCCAGCGGAAAGCCTGAGTCGGTGGTACGAGCGAAGCAACAGCTCGAAACGGCATTTCAGACTCCGGACCTCTGGAAGAAGATCCAGCTGGCCTCAGAGGCTTCTCAATTGGATCCACATTCCGCCGAACCACTGATCGTGAGGGGACAAGCCTATCTGCGCTTGGTATCCATGGCCTATTCGGAACACAACCCACTGAGCGATTTTTCGGATTACATTGAAAAAGCCCGCTCGGATTTTGACCAAGCGGTGCAATTGGACGGCAAAAATCCGTGGGCCTGGATAGGAAAAGGAGACGCCCAGACCTGGCTGAAACGTACTGATGAAGCGGCCTCATTGTATGAACGGGCCCTCGTTCTCGATCCGTTTTTTGATATCGCACGGCAGCGGCTGATCGGTCTCTATACCACCCAAGCTCGCCGCCAAGCGAAAGCCAAACAATGGCTGCAATCCCTGGCCACCCTGAGGAAACTCCTAGACGCGCAGACTCCGGAGAGCTGGCGGTCCGAGCAAAAGGACGCGTATCTGCTTCGCAGCGAAGTGCTACTGAAACTGAACCGTCCCGAGCAAGCCCTGGAAGATTTGTCCACGGTCATCAAGTTGGATCCGACGAACACCGG
Source organism: Nitrospira sp. (assembly GCA_035281245.1). GTDB lineage: Bacteria > Nitrospirota > Nitrospiria > Nitrospirales > Nitrospiraceae > Nitrospira_C. Next base: position 2,353 of record DATEEH010000106.1, on the reverse strand, counting down.
CGCCCTTCTCACCCGGGCGAATCTATACCGCACCAGGCTCCAAGGGCGTTTGGCCAAGGATGATTTCGAGCAGGCCTGCGTGCTGGGCTCCATTGAGGCCTGCGAACAGCTACCGTAACGACTGGAGTCTGTAAGCTGCCGTTAAACCGTAAGTTTCGTTCTCTCGCCCCGCCGCGTCCTATCGATCCCCCACGGAAGTCTGTTTGACTTCATTGAACGGCCGCTCCTATAATTAGAAAATCTTGCGTGATATCGGGCGTGTAGCCGGCACACGCCATTCTGCCGGCACGGGTGGGCAAAAGGCCTAAGCGGTCTGCTGTCCAGTAGCCCATTATTTCCGCATGTTGGGCCTTCTGCGAGGTTGCAGAGCTTCCATGAAAAAGCTTAGATTGTCGGCAGGTCGATTCACCCAAATAACTGACATCTCACCTGTTAACCCCTTACGCGGAGTATAGGCCGCAATGACTCAATATCGCGTGCTCCCCGGACCCGAGCATTTTCTTCCGCCAGCAGCAGCCTCGATGGGCGTATACCTGCCGAATCCGGGGGAAGCGCACATCAACGGCGTCATTGTGTCCGAAGAAAAGGCGTATGAAGAGGCTGCGCGCCAATTCCTGATGGCCAAAGTGCCGACGATCTTCCCCGGTCCGTTGGTGCTCTGGGCCTGGAACGAAAAAGCCGCGAAGAAAGCGACGGCCATTCGGCATCTCTACAACACGCTGAAGGAATGCGTGCAGCCAGGACAAAAGGCGATGCTGATTCCAATGCCGGACTATCGACCGAAATATCCGAAAATCAATCCTGAAGTCGAAATCAATCCGAACCATCCCAATCTCACCATCTGGCACAACAAAATCGATTGCTGCATGTTCGTGGGAGTGCATTGCCACCAAGCCAATCTGTCGCTCAAGATCATTCGCGGCGGCACCTCCTGCTATACGATCGCGATGTGCGCGCAGGCGGGTCATGAAGATGCCATGCTCTCATTCCGTGACGCTTCAGTCGAAAAAATCATGAAACTGGCCGACACGGTCAAACGATTAAAAGGAACAGTTCAACCACGACTAACCAAGAACGGAGCCTCCAGCTGAACGTTGGAGGATCGAGGCGAGTGAAAGGAGGCCGGGTCCATGGCTACTACCCCCTCAGTCATCGGAACGCAGAATAAAAAGGGCCAAACGTTTACCGATCCGTGGAAGATGCTTCACGAGGCGCCTCGCACTCCGTCGTTCTTCACCGGCAGCGAAGTCATCAAGGAAGCCGTCCGCCGCGCCAGCTGCGACGTCATGATCGCGTATCCCATCACGCCGCAGAGCGAAGCAGCCGCTTTGATCGGCGAACTGTTCGCCGAAGGCTACATCGGCGATTACTTCCGCGGCGAAAGCGAATTTGCCGTCATGTCGCAATGCGCGGGCGCTGCGTTCGGAGGTGCGCGTGTGTTCACGACGACCGCCGGACCGGGCACAATGCGGGCGATGGAAAACTTTCCAATGTGGGCAGGCGCTCGGCTCCCGATTCAAATGATCGTCACCTGTCGCGGCATCAACTCGCCTCTCTCGATTCAACCGGACACGCTGGAAATTGCATATCTTCTGAATACCGGCATGCTGGTCTGGCACGCCGAAACCGCGCAGGACTTCTTCGACTGGATTCTTAAGGGCTACATGGTGTCCGAAGAACCCGATGTGCATCTCCCCCTCGCGCTCTGCTGCGACGGCTTCTTCGTGACGCACACCAAGGACGTGGTGAACCTCACTCCGACCGATATGTGCCTGCCGCCGTATGATCCCTACCGTTCGCCGGTTCCCTGCATGGATATGGAATGTCCGCCGGTTCGCATGATGCGGGATCCGTTCGTGATGAAGAGCAACTACATCAGCTACGCGACGCATGCCTCCTGGCAACAGGAAATCTGGGCCGCAATCGAACGCTCGCGCAAACATTCGATCCACTGGCTCAACGGCCTGATCGACACGGAGAACATCGATCAAGACATTATGATCGTCGCCTCGGGTACGGCTGTATCGCAAGGGCGTGAAGCCATCCGTCTATTGGAGGACGAGGGTGTGCGATGCGGCTTGGTCAAGATCAAGACGTTGCGCCCCTGGCCCGAAGAGGAAATCCGCGAAGCGACGAAGAACGCCAAGCACATCTTCGTGCCGGAGTTTAACGTGACCGGATGGCTGGCGAAGGAAATCCGCGCGACAATTCCGAATCCCCATCGCGTGCATGCAGGCCCCCACGTGTGTGGAGGCATGACCATGCCGCCGGAGATCATCGTATCGGAAATCAAGACGGCCCTCGGGATGAAGAGCTTCTCCCTGGCCGGTCGTGGAAGCTGAGCAGCACACAT
>DATEEH010000105.1:0-37224 GCA_035281245.1 Nitrospira sp. | reverse complement strand
GCTTCAACCGGTCGTCCAGGCGGCAGCAGAGCGGAAGGTCAAAGTGGTGCTGCAGACGGCGATCGGCGTCGAGGCCGATGACAAGATTCCTTACCGACAGGTCGAACTCTCTCTCATGCGAAGCGGGGTACCTTTCGTCATCCTGCGTCCCAACTGGTTTGCGGACAACTTCCATACCTTTTGGCTCGACGGCATCAAGCGCGGCACTGTCGCCGTTCCGGCCGGTGACGGCCGATCGAGCTTCATTGACGTGAGAGATGTGGCATCAAGCGCCATGGCTGCTCTGACGACCGACCGTTTCGATGGCAAGTCCTTTAATCTCACCGGCCCCGAAGCGTTGAGCTATTACGAGGCAGCCGCCGTGCTGTCGGGGGTCGCCGGCCGTAAGATCATCTATACACCGGTGGATGACGAGACGTTCATTGAGCAGGCGACGGCGGCGGGGCTGTCGCGCGACTATGCCGTGTATCTGGCACCGATCTTTTTCCCCGTACGGCAGGGATGGACGGCTGGGGTGACCAGCGACGTGCAAACGCTGACCGGAATGCCCCCACGGTCCTTCGAGCAATATGCCGCCGACCATGCGGCGGTATTTGTAGATTGAGCCGAAAATTCGGCATCTGCCGAGATGACGGCATTCCCTCCCCCGTCACGACAGCATCGCTCGATTGTTCCCCTCAATCCCCGATAGAGAATCCCCAAATTAGTCAGAGGCTTCATAGGACAGCGCAATGAGCAATGACTGGGAACAGTCTATGCCTTACAGGATGAAAAAGGTCGAGAGGGTCCTTATAGAAGAAGAGGAGGGGAACATGGCTTCACTCAAGGGAAAGGTGGCAGTCGTGACCGGCGCATCTCGTGGAATTGGACGAAGTGTGGCTGAGCGATTAGCGCAAGACGGAGCGACGATCGTGGTCAACTACACCAAGAGCGCCGGAGAAGCGGAGAAAGTGGTCGCCGGTATCAAGGCCCGTGGTGGGACCGCCATTGATATTCAAGCGGACGTCGGCAAAGTCGATGACATCCGTCGGCTCTTTCAGGAGACGATCAAGGCCTTCGGCCGCCTCGACATCCTGATCAATAACGCCGGGATCTTTTGGGCCAAGCCGATCGCGGAGATTACCGAAGCAGAGTACGATCACATGTTTGCCATCAATGCCAAGGGTCAGTTCTTTGCTCTCCAAGAAGCGGCAAAACACATGATGGACGGCGGCCGCATCGTCAATGTTTCAACCGGCGGGACGAGGTTGGCATTTCCAGGCATCAGCGTCTATGGGGCCACGAAGTCGGCGCTGGAATTCTTCACGAAAGTGGCTGCGAAGGAGCTGGGAGCGAAGCACATTAGGGTCAACACGGTTTCACCCGGCTATACTGAGACGGACATGCTGAGCGATCCGCAGTTGCGAACGATCGGCATCCAGGCATCTCCACTCGGGCGCATCGGTACACCGACCGATATCGCCAACGTCGTGTCATTTCTCGTGAGCGAAGAGGCCGGGTGGATCACTGGCGATACGATCCAGGCCGGCGGCGGCGTGGCCATGTGACCCGTGATCCCGCCAGGGACATCGCGCGGGAGTGCATAGGAGGTTCATCTATGGCAGTGACATTGATCAACGTCTTTTCGGTGCCAAGAGGGAAAGAACCTGACTTTGTGAAGTGGTGGCAAGAGGTGAAAGCGGACATTACCGCTCAGCGGGGTTTCATCAGTGGAAGCTTCCATCGCAGCATCAAAGCGGAGAGCCGGTACAATTTCATCAATGTAGCTCTGTGGGAAACCGAGGAATTGTACTGGAAGGCCTACGCGAAGAGCGTCACGCCGATGAAGGCAAAACTGGAACAATTGGGTGTCGAAATGGTACCGGCGCTCTACGACGTGGCCTTCGAGTACTGAAGGTGCCTGCAGACTCGGCGGCTTTCACACCCATCTGCGGACTGACGCCGCATAGGCGGCAAACTGGCTGCCGAACTTCGAGGACAACGCCCGCTCCTCGGGCTCGATCTGAAATCGATTCATGTACAGTACGAACAGGGGCAGGAGGACGAAGGCGAATAGATGAGCCAGATATGCCGCCCATCCGATGAGCGCCAGGAGAAAACCAAGATACATGGGATTCCGGCTGAAGCGGTACACGCCCGAGTCGACCATCGTCGTCGCGGCCTCAGGAGTGAAGGGATTCACCGTGGTCTTGGCCCGGCGAAATGCGAGCATGCCGGCAAGGATGACGGCTATGCCTGCAATCCAACATACGAAGGCGATGCCGATGTGCCAGGGCAAGGGCAGCGCAGGCGAGTGCTCATACTCCGAGATCAGCCACATGAAAAAGGCGAAAATCAGAACGAGTGCCAGAGGAGGCACTTTGAGTTCGAGCGCAGACATGACTTTCTCATTAGAGCATAGATAGGGGACCGCAGTCTTGGGGCGGGCAAGCGGTCTTGGTCGCATGATGGGGGTCATTCACGGCCATTTCCTGTGGTTTCTGGTGGGCGCCTATACCGTCGCTGCCATGCGGCCGGAGCTCGGATTATGGATCAGAGATGTGACGCTGGGTGAACTGTCGATCTTCAAGACCGACATTCATCTCTCGTTGATTTTGGTTCTGCTCGCCACCCTCATGTTCAATGCCGGCCTGGGGGTGAAAACTGCGCACCTGCAAGTGCTCACGCGAAAAATCTGGGTGCTGGTGGCAGGACTTGGCGCGAACGTTTTGATCCCGGTGGTCTATATTTCCGCCATCACCACAGTAGTGCTGGCGTTCTGGCACAACCCGCAGGAAGCGCAGCACATCCTCGTCGGTCTGGCGCTGGTGGCGGCCATGCCGATCGCCGGCGCCTCGACCGCTTGGGCGCAAAATTCCAATGGTAATCTGGCGCTGAGCTTGGGACTGGTCCTCTGTTCCACCTTCCTGAGCCCGCTGATTACGCCAATGGTGTTCTATGTGCTCGGCGAGTTGGCTTCCGAAGAATATGAACGCGTGCTTCACGATCTGGCCGAGTATGGTTCTGCTGCCTTCCTGGGCCTGTGGGTGGTCCTGCCGTCGCTGCTGGGCCTGGGCGTTCGATTCATTCTCCCTGAGCGGCGCGTCGCGGTTGCCATGCCGTATGTCAAACTCACTAACTCTCTTATCTTGTTGACCTTGAATTACTCGAATGCCTCGGTCTCTCTTCCCAAGGCCGTCGCCGATCGCGACCTCGATTTTCTTGCGATCACGTTAACCATCACGACCGGCCTGTGCGTGGCGGCGTTTGGGGCAGCCTATTGGTTGAGCAGTCTGTTCGACATGGATGAGGCCGAGCGGGTCTCGCTGATGTATGGCTTGGGGATGAATAACAACGGCACCGGACTGGTGATAGCCTCTCTCACCCTCGCCGCATTTCCCCGCGTCATGATCCCCATCATCTTCTATAACATCGTCCAGCATCTCGTGGCCGGGGCAGTTCACTACATGACCGGGAGGGATGCACAGGCAGGTCAGGCGGTCCTGGGAAGCACGTAGGCGAGGCCGGCTCCGATTGACACGTCTCAAGTTGCCTCAGTGATGGCACTAAGGCCAATGGCGTCCGTGTTAGTCCCACACGATCCGGAGCGCTGGGCCTTGATGTCCGCCGGGGTTTTCTTTCACAATGCAATGAGCCATCTCCGCGGATACAACGCGATCTGTGATCCATGCGATGTGAACGATTTCCATGTTTGCTCTTTGGCGGGCTCCTTTTCCTCAGCGGGGGGCAAGATCCCGCTCACTCCTCCACTTCGCTCGATCACGACGGGCTGCCTATCACCGTCAAAATGGTCGATCCTCCGAGCATGGAGAAACCACCAGTTGCCGACGGAATTGTGGACCGGTACTTGTTAAACCCGCGAGGAGATGTCAACGGGTTGCTGTTGCGCGACGGCTCTCAAATGCACGTCACGCTTCGCGCTGGCGAAGATCTCACCAAGAGCATTCAGCCGGGTGATCATGTGCGCGTCCATGGACGTCGTGTTGCCGACTCACCGCTGGTGAGGGCGGACGTCATCATCAATGTGTCGGACGGGAAATCGTTTACGGTGCCCTATCGGCTTGACCTTCCCATGCCCCCTCGGGAAGAGCGACCAACGGTCAATGAAATGAAGGCGGCTGGGACCATTGAGGTCTTGCTCTACGATCCCTCAAAAGGCGTGGTCAACGGCGCGCTCTTATCCGACGGCACCCAGGTGCGCTTGCCTCCGGATGTCGGCGAACGGTTCCGCGCGTCGTTACAAGCGAACATGGACGTGGAGGTAAGGGGCTATGGCACCGCCACCCCCTTTGGCAGCGCGTTGGAGGCGATTGCCATCGGCCGCAAGGGGCAGCCTATGACGCATCTCGACGCGTCGATTCAAGGGCTCCGCTGAGCCACAATCCCACCATCACATGCATGTGTAGAGCGTGAAGCCGCTCACGATAGTTGTCTCAGCGTCCGTGGGCAACGTCGACGGCTTGCTGCTGCGGCCGCAGGAAGCCAAATGGCTCTTGGTGCTTGCACGCGGCGCCGGCGCGGGGATGCAGCATCCGTTCATGGACCGTCTGGCTCATGAACTCGCCGGCCGCGGAGTGGCGACGCTCCGATATCAGTTTCCCTATATGCAACATCGGCGGGGCAGACCAGACCTCTCAGGCGTGCTCACGGCCACGGTGCGTGCGGCAGTCGCCGCAGCGTCGGCAGAGGCGCCCGACCTGTCGCTCCTCGCGGGAGGAAAATCGTTCGGAGGGCGCATGACCTCGCTGGCGTTTGCCGGGATGCCGTCGGCCGCACCACCAGGCACCGCTGACGTCCGCGGTCTCGTGTTCTTTGGCTTCCCTCTTCATTCCGCTGGCCGCCCGAGCATCCAACGTGCGGAGCATTTGGCCAAGGTCGACATGCCGATGCTGTTTCTGCAGGGGACGCGCGATGCGCTGGCTGATCTGTCGCTGTTGCGTCCCGTCTGCGCCGAGCTGGGCCCTCGTGCCAGCTTGCACGTCATTGAAGGCGCGGACCACTCCTTTCATGTCCTGAAGCGATCGGGAAGACGGACGCCGAGGTATTGAGAGAGGTTGCCGCCACGGTCGCAGCGTGGACAGACGCCCTCGTCTAAAGGGTCTCCGACCACTGAGGTCGTGTTTGAACCGGCGCGGTCGAGGCTGGGGAAACTATCTCAAATCCTTGATTGGGCCACGCCAGAGCCCCTCCGGTACCTGTTCCAACGGAACAAGCTGGTTGAACCACCGGACGACGAATTTGCCGCCGATTTCCGAGGGCTGGGGTTGCATCTGGATCACTTCGAGCATCACGTTGAAGTGCACATGGCGGGACAGGTTATCGTAGCGAAACCAATAAAATCCGGCTTGATTCGGCGGTGTAGCAACAGTCATCGGCGCACCTCACGGTGGTACGGGAAAATATTACGCCGCTTGCCCTGTTCATGAAGCTGGTGACCTCCCTGGTCATACAAACTTACGTAATCGTTTCGTATAGGTTCGCTGCCGGCGTTGCCATGAGCAACTCGCGCTCATCCAATGCCTCAGGAACAACGGCGTCCCCGAATGGGAGGCTCAACTGTGCAGCCGGCAGTCGATGCGTCCGTCGGCGCCGCCAGGGGGTGGTGCAGTTTGGCACCATGGCGGAACGCGATGCCCGCGAGGCGAGTCGGCGTGTCCGTCGCAGTCGCGGACTGTGTTTCATCTTCAGGTCCTGGATCTGCCCTAACAGAACCTTTTCATGATCGACACAAATGCCGTGAGAGGTAAGCTCGATATCATAGAGACTGATCTCACCGATCAGCGTCTCTTTCCCTTCATTTTCACACCAGGCGCAGATGACTTTCATAATGAGGCGAGAAGGTGAGCAAGGTTAATGCCACATAAATTCGCATAGAACACCGAAAAAGCCGAGCGGAAGCGCTGTCTTGGGCATGCGTTGAAGGAACGTTGTAGGAAGGGGAGTGCATCGACGAGAGACATTCCGCGCATTCCGGCTGTATTCATCATGTAAAAAGGAATAGAAGCGAAAAGCATACAAAGGCGGATGATATCGAACACATCAGTGAAAAACCGACACACAAGAACACTAATTGATTCGAAGTGTCTTGTGAATTGGGATTATTATCTAGGGGTAGAAACGTACGTTTATTTAGCAACGTCATTCCTCTAGCGACTTCTTTCACATACAGTGCGCTTCCAAACTGGACGATGACTCCTGAATGAATTCTCATTAAATCCCACGCGCATGTGGCTTAAATCACCCGTCGCCGTATCCCTCGATTTGAAGTGGCCATTCGCGTATGCTTCCCTCACACTCAGCGCGGCACTTGATCTCATTCGAAGAAGCACCTCATTCGGCAGCGGTCGCTTATTTATTATGGTCCGCAACAGCAATCGGCTGTTGGCTTGTCTTCTTTTTCTGACAAGCCTGTTCGCCCTCAATACGAAGATCATCGCGCAGATCCGCGTGAGTGATCAGACTCCGAATCCCCACAGTGATCTCATCTTTCGAGCCACAGGTGCACATTCGTGTCTCGATTGCCACGCGAGGGACAAGACCGGTGTCCTGATCGCACGACCCCTCGAGAATGATCGTGTCAGGCAGCTTCGAGACAAGGCAAAAGGCATCCATGGGCCCGGCCGATTTTCCGATTGTCTTCGCTGTCATGCGGGCGGGCGCAAAGGCGTGGAGAAGTATTGAGATGCCTGTGCTCTCCCATCGCCTGGCGATCATCGGATTCCTCATCGCGGTCGCCGTTGTCGGAGTGTGGTTGGTCGAAGCCTTCTTGAGTATCGGCAAGCCGTCTCCTTTCGCGCATACCAAGCAGGGGCATCTGGTGGGATGGATCGGCTTGGCAATCACCTTATCGGTCTTAGTCTATCCCGTCAAGAAACGGACCGACCGCAACCGTCGATGGCCGCGTGAGTGGTTTCGGGTCCACCTGGTCGCAGGTGTGATGGGGCCGCTGCTGATCCTGCTCCATTCAGGTGCACATCTGCACGCCATCGTCCCGTCGCTCGCGCTGGCTGCGATGGCGGTGGTCGTCGTCAGTGGAATAGTTGGTCAAGGCGTCCATTACCTCGCATTGAGGACGTTGAACGACCGCCGCCGGCAGTTCCATGATCAAGGACTGAGCGCCGGCGAAGTCGACCTACGTTTGCACCGAATGGTGGCACAGGAGGAAGCGTTTCGCCTCTGGCAATCCATTCATTCGCCGATGACGTTGCTGTTCCTGGTGCTCACGGCGCTCCATGTCATCGGAGCGGTGTACTTTGGCGGGTTCTGAGGCATGCGCTACCTGCCGCTCCCTCGCACGGTGCTTCCGGCCGTCACGGCCGTGACGGTGTTCGTGGTCATCTGGCTCGCATGGGGCTCATGGCAAGATCCAGAAAGTTATTGGGCTCCCGGCGATTTGAGTCGATACCATGCGGATATCGGGAACTGCATGAGTTGCCACGCGCCCTTTCGGGGGGCGGTTGATGCCAGGTGCATCGGATGCCACTTGGAAGCGCGATTTGCCGACCGCTCCCTCCCTTCCGTCTCGGCGTTCCATGCGGAGGTGATTCGACAACGGCAAACCTGTCTGTCATGTCATACCGAGCATCGCGGTATTCTCGGCCGGATCACTTCCAGCGCCCTGAAGAACCCTCATGGGGAATTTGTCTTTGTGGCAACAACCACGAAGTCCTGCATCGCATGCCATGTGTTTGAGCCGACGTTCGGCATGCCTCCCAGACTCGCGGCGAACGAGACTGTGAATCAGTTGATGGCAAAGGGCCGCGGCGCTCATCGCCGGGGCGGCATGGCCAACTGTCAGCAATGCCATGCTCGCTGATTGCCCATCCTCAGGCGCCTTTTGAGCATTGAAGGTCGCCAGCTGGTGCGGTAATCTTTTTCTGTAGGGGCATGACAGTATCGCCCCAGCTGCAGATCACGCCAGCCTTGCGAGGTTCCTCGTGCACATCCGGACGTTCAGAATGGCGATCGCCACCGTCGTCGGCGTGCTTGCGATCGTCGCGAGCCGGCTGCCGGTTCAGGCCGAAGCACTGAACGTCGGAGCACCGCCCAGTTTGCGTCCCGCGTTCAGCGAAATCCTTCCGATGTTCGAGCGGGAATATGGTGCGCCGATTCATATCGTGTACACGCCATCGAAAACACTGCTCCGCCAAATCGAAAAGGGCGCTCCGATCGACGTGTATCTGTCGGCAGGCAAGGAGGAAGTCGAGTACCTCCACAAGAAAGGACTGACGCTCAACGGCCGGCCCCGAATCTATGCGCAAACGTCGCTTGTTCTCGTCATGTCGTCGGATTCGCCGTCGGCCCTGATGTCGCTTCGCGATGCGTTTCAGAATCGAAGCCTGCGGATCGCCATTGGAGATCCGCAAACGTCGTCGTTGGGGGACGTCACGGCTCGGGCGTTGGGCAAACTCTACCCGACGTACAAGAGCCGCCCCAACCTTGTCTATGCGCCCCACAGCGAGGACATCATGGATTTCATCCGCACGGGGAAAGCCGACCTGGGGCTGGTCTACCGGGTCGATTCAATCAATAGCGGGCACGTGCGCATCAGCGATGAAGATCCGTTCGGCACCCTCGTGCCGATTCAGTTTGGACAAGCCGTGGCCTCGACCTGCCGGGCGTCGTTACGAGCCGTTGCCGAACAGTTTTCCTCGTTTTTGCTGACGCCTCGCATCCAAAAGCTGCTCGTCAAATATGGATTCGATGCCGTCCCCTTGCCGGTGGGACAGCTGCCTACGGAAAGGAAAGAGAGGAGATCATGACCAGCAAAGCTGCGACCTGGATTGCCGTCACCGCCACCCTCGCCGCGCTGGCTGCTCCCAACATCTTCGCCGTCGAGAAGCAATCCAATACCCCCGCGGGTGTGCCTCCCGAAACGGTTGCCGACTATCTGCGGGCGGTCATCATGGCGCACAGGCATTTTTACACCATCCACATCGCCAACCGGCTTCGCCAGGAGCGCATCGTGGATGTCTCGGAAAACTGGCGCACAACGCACTCACTGCCGTTACCTGTCCAGTTGATACGAGAAACGAGCGAGATTGCGGAGTTGACCGGCCCGAACGTCCGCTATCGTTTGATCAGTCAGTGGCCGATCAATAAGGACAATGCACCAGGCACGGAATTCGAGCGGCGTGGTCTCAAAGAAGTGCAGGCACGGCCGAACAGACCATATTCCAGTTCCAGTTCCGCGGCGGGCAGCGCCGAACAGTTGTTTGAGGCGGTGTATGCCGACATTGCCGTCACAGCCGCCTGCGTTGAGTGTCACAACTCGCATCCCAGCAGCTCCAAAAAGGACTTTAAGGTCGGTGACGTGATGGGAGGCCTGGTCATCAGTTTTCCGTTAGGAAAAAAATGAGGGGGATCATCATGGTCACGACATGGAACGCCAAGGCGTACGCCGCTGCTAGTCCGACATCCTCATTGGCCTCTGCCTTAATTCGACGGCGCGATCCCACGGATCACGACGTTCAGATCGACATCCTGTTCTGCGGGATCTGCCACTCTGATCTCCATACGGTGCGCGATGAGTGGAAAAGCGTCATGCCCACCGTCTACCCCTGCGTGCCGGGCCATGAGATTGTCGGTCGTGTGACCAGGGTGGGCGCGGCGGTGAAGAAGTTCAAGCCCGGAGACCTCGCCGCCGTTGGGTGTCTGGTCGACTCCGATCGCACTTGCGATGAGTGTAAGGCCGGCCTTGAACAGTTTTGTCCACATCTCACGCTCACGTACAATTCACCGGACAAGCATATTGGCGGCGTCACCTACGGCGGTTATTCCGAAGGCGTCGTCGTCGACGAACAATTTGTCCTGCGTGTGCCTTCCAACCTCGACCTTGCCGGGGCCGCACCGCTTTTGTGTGCTGGCATCACGACGTATTCGCCCCTGCGCCATTGGGGAGTCACCAAGGGCAAAAAGGTGGGGGTGGTAGGACTCGGCGGACTGGGGCACATGGCCGTCAAGATTGCGCATGCGCTCGGAGCCCATGTGGTTGTATTCACCACGTCGCCCGGCAAGAAAGATGATGCGCTTCGGCTTGGGGCGGATGAAGTCGTCATCTCCCGGCACAGCAACGAGATGAAGAAGCAAAGCGGCAGCTTCGATTTTATCCTCGATGCGGTCTCGGCCGATCACGACATCAATGCGTATGTCGACCTCCTTCGACGTGATGGCACCCTCACGCTCGTCGGGGCACCGGAGAAGCCGCTGGCGGTAGCCGCTTTCAGCCTGATTTTCGGACGCCGCAGGCTCTCTGGTTCACCTATCGGCGGTATTCCGGAGACTCAGGAGATGCTCGACTTTTGCGGCACCCATCACATCACGGCCGATGTCGAAGTGATTCCCATTCAAAAGGTGAATGAAGCCTATGACCGAATGCTGAAGTCGGATGTGAAATACCGCTTCTCCATCGATATGGCGTCGCTCAAATCCGAAACAAGCAGGCAAATGTAGCAAATATCGAGGGCCTGCTCCCAGTTGATGAAAGGAGCGATCTCAAGGATGAACGTATGGAATGAGAAATGTCACAAGATCTCTGTGAGGAGCGTTTGATGATACACTTACGATCATGAGCCTCTTGCGCGGCTATAGCCTGCGTAGCGTGATAGGTGCAGTGATTTGTACCATTGCCCTGAGTGCGTGCAAGACACCTCCACCCGCACCGGTCGAGCGCAAGAAGGAACCCACGGTCGATCTGTCCGACAAGGTGCAGTCCCTCGAGAGGCAACTCCGGGAACGAGACAAGCGCATCGAGGAATTGGAATCTCAGCTCGAGGCCTTGAAGCTCATTGATCAAGAGCACGAGAAGCAGCGAAAGCCCATCCGGCCGCCCGCCACACTCGAATCCCCTCCCTGAGCGTTGCCCTACGGGATCGATGAGTGAACGGGGACAAGCACGAGCTTACCGATCACACCTCCCTTTCCAAGCAACTCCTGAGCCTGTTTCGCCTCGGCAAGAGGAAATCGCCGCGCGATGAGCGGCTGGATTTTGTGCTGTTGAAGAAGAGTGAGCAGGGCGCTCAGGTCTTCTCGAAACCGTTCCGGCTTCAGCCGCTTGAGCCATTGGATGCTGTAAGGCAACACCCGCTTCCTCCCGGGCAGCAGCCAGCCGCCGATAATGTACAAACCGAAGACGGCGATCGCGCGAAAGCGATGACGACGGCCGGAGCGCCCCGACGCCAATCGCCCTCCGCGAAGCGAGGACGTCAGGCCGTAGGCCACGACCGTCCCGCCTCGGCGCAGCGCGCGGCGGGAACGCCAGATGTGCGTGCCACCGATCCCGTCAAAGACGACATCGACACCCTCCCCCGTGAGGCGGTGGATTTCTCCGACGAAGTCCTCATGCTCGTAATCGATCGGGATCCCTCCCAATTCCAACACCGGTGACGCCCCTCTTGATGAACACGTCCCGTACATCTCCAACCCAGCGAGGCGTCCAAGTTGCAACAGTGCCGAACCGACTCCGCCTGCGGCGCCGTGGATCAAGGCGCGCTGGCCTGCTTTTACTTTCCCGACCCGATGGAGCATTTGATAGGCGGTGACGTAGTTCAAAATGACGGCGACGGCTTCCGCGGGATCCAACCCCGCTGGCACGGGAACCAGTTCACGCGCGGACAGGCAGATGAATTCCGCATAGGCACCGCTGATCGGCAGGGCGGCGACGATCGCGCCGCGTGTGCATCCGGAGACGCCGTCGCCGAGTGCTTCCACCGCACCGATCAGATCCCATCCCGGCGTGAAGGGCAGCCTCGGCGTCTCCGGATGCATGCCTTCGCGCATCATGATGTCGGGTAAGGACACACCAGCGGCTAGCACGCGCACCAGCACTTCGCCGGCCTTCGGTTCCGGCCTCACTTCCTCGCGCACCTCAAGAACCTCAGGACCTCCATAGTGACTGACGACGATACGCCGATGTTTCACGAGCCGGTCCGTCCCTCGGGATCGGAAGTAGAGGGGAGGCATTCTACGGCTTACGGGGGAGTGAAGATAGAGTCTGTAAGGGTTTGTATTGAGGGTGGGCTTCGATTGGCCATGGGCACCGTAAAACAGCGTATTGACCGCTCATCGTCCGTCTGACAGACTGCGCCCCCATCCAGTCGGCACCATCCCAACGACGACCTTCGAGAGGCCGGCATGAAGTGGACGAGCGAACGACCGACAATGATTGGCGTGTATTGGCACCGGGCCACTCCGGCCGCCATGTCACATCCCGTGAAAGTTTATAATGTCGGCCGCCTCTTCTATGTATGGCCGATCGAAGAAGACGGGCGAGCCGATATCACCGTTCGGCTTGAGGATTGTTCGGGTGAATGGGCCGGGCCGATGGTGCCTCCGGCCTAGTGCAGTCATGACCCTCCAAGCGGCAGTGTTCCACCCTATGATCGGCACGGGACAATTTCAAGTAACACTTTATTGACAGACTGCAAGACTATGATAGCCGATGGATTATGCCGTTAGCCTGAAAAGAAAATGGCGGCACCAACGCCGTCAAAGCCCTGTGCCCGCTAGCGGGTCGGTACGGGGGCGCTCTCGCCGGTCGTGCACATCAGATTCGATGGGATGTCCAGCTGACCCGACGGACGATATCCCCAGGCAGTGGCGAAGGCCTGACAAGTGAGGCTGCGAAGAGTCTTCTCACTGAAATCGACACAGTGCGGGAAATAGGCACTGCCGCGAAGTGCCGTGTCTCCATTCTGCACTGACAGCCCCCGCACCTCGACATTCGCATGATACAGAGCGCCGCAGTCCGATTGGATGAGCGCTCCGTCCTTCGTGGCGCCGCGCTCAATCACGAGGACGACCTCCGCCTTCATCTCGCGTGCGACGGCCAGCGCGGCATGGCTGGTCGAGAGGTTGTGGGCAATCCGGGAATTCTGCAACGGATGCTTCGCAGGCATCAGGACATCGGAATAGTGATGCGTCCGCAGCCATTCCGCCGCCACATCCACGAGGGGCGGATCCGCCCAAATGAGAATGCGCTGGCTGGGGGAAGGGAGCGTCGTATGGAAACCGTTGGTAATCGGAAATCGCACGCCGGGGGCAGGCTTCGAGTGGCATCCCTGCGTGAACAGCAGGGCCAGGAGGAGGAGAAGATAGAACAGCCGGAGCGCCGTATGATGTGGTGTCATTGTCATCGGGTTGCCACTGACTTGCCGCGCGGTCTACAGTAGCCGACTGTCGCTAAAGAGTCGTAGTAAAGAGATCGGATGTCAACCAGGGAGCACACAGGCTTGGGCTCCTCCCGATTGATTGGCTGGACGCCCATCGCCATTGCTCTCGTGCTTATCATCTCGATGATGCCACAACGAGAGGAGTGGTTGTACGTCGCGGCTGTCATAGGAGTCGTCGGGTCGATTGCGGTAGGACGGACGACGGGCCAACTGCAGCAGTTGTCCTGGGGATCGCGCCTGTGGATATTCACGAAAGGCTGGCTGATCGTCGTCGCTTGCGCCGCCGTCAGTGTACTCCATGGCAACTGGCGGCCGATGGCCTTCTTCGCCCTTGCCGGGCTGATTTCATCGACCTTCTTCTGGTTCGGTCACAAGACAAGCACGCCAGCACGCTCTTGACAATCGATCCGGCACCCTCAAGAATCTCGCGACGGTGCGTGGGATGCGATGGCGCTGTGCAAACGAACGGCTGACACGGTGTGAATATGGACCCGAGTTTTTGGCATCAACGGTGGGAGAACAATGAAACCGCCTGGCATGAAGGCAAGGCGAACCCGCTGCTCGTCACATATTTCAGCGAGCTGGGTCTCGCAAAAGGCAGGCGTGTGTTCGTGCCTTTGTGCGGGAAGACGCTCGATATTTCTTGGCTGCTCTCCAAAGGCTATCGTGTGACCGGAGTTGAGTTGAGCCAAACGGCCATTGAGCAATTGTTCATGGAACTTGGCGTCCAGCCAGACATATCCACGGTTGGCCAGTGTGCGCAGTGGAGCGCGCGAGATCTCGACATATTCGTTGGCGATATCTTTGTATTGACGAAAAAGATGCTGGATCCAGTGGATGCGATTTATGACCGAGCCGCCTTGGTCGCCTTGCCCCATTCCATGCGAGACCGATACGCCGCACACCTGACAGAGATCACAGGCAAGGCTCCGCAGTTGCTCATTTGCTATGACTACGATCAACGCGTCATGGAAGGTCCTCCGTTTTCAGTCCGCAATGAGGAAGTGATACGGCAGTACGCACACCTCTATCAGGTGACGCTCTTGTCCAGCAGTGACGTCGCCGGTGGATTGAAGGGGAAATGTCCCGCCAAAGAGAATGTGTGGTTGCTACGACCCAAGTCATGACCATGACAAGCGCACCGGCGCGATCCGCAGGCCAATCGGCCTAGCAGCCACCGGCCTAGAAACCAGCCATAGAGGAACCATCACCGCATGATTCGGGATATTCCCGCCTGGGGGAATCCCCAGTTATTGGAGGTGCGCCCAGATCACAATATAGGTCAGGACGAATGTCCTGCGAACAGAGGAGGGACCTCATGCCTCGCCTATCACCCCTGTCTTACGAGAGGCCAGTGTCTGTCCCTGACGACTTCGAAGACCGCGAACTATCCAGCGACGATTTCGCACCGCAGAGTCGCATGAAACTTGGTATCGCATGGATGTGCGCGACGGTCGCAGGGTTGATGATCCTCGCGTATGCTTCGATCGATCAATGGTCCGCACCGCCGACGATGATCGTGCTTGCAGTGCTGCTCGTTGCCTATGCCGCCTCCGGATATTTCATTTCCAAGAAACACATCATCCAATTCGCAGATTCCCTCTATTTCATGGGCTTTCTCTGGACACTGTTTTCCCTCATCGCGGCGCTCGTCATCTGGCCGGCACCAAAACTGACTGCTGACGCCGTGCTGACGACGTTCGGCAGTGCGCTGGCCGCCACATTTTGTGGTCTGCTTCTTCGCATGGTGATTATTCACTTTCAGGACACGGAGCCCCATGACGTTCATTCGCGCGGGACAATAGACCGCGGGATGGCGGCTCTCGCCCAACAGATCAACGAGGCGACGACGGAAATGAGTGCCTTCAGGGATCGTGCAGCCGGTGATCTCGGCCGTGCGTTGTATGACCTCGTCCACTCGCTGGCGGAGGTGCGTGAAAAGATGGCCGACCAGCATCTGAGGATGGCGAAATCCATGAGCGAAGGCTTTGAATCCTCGCTGCGAGAGATTCTAGGGCGACTCTCCGCCATACGCATACCGCAGGAAATGCTGACCGAGGAGGTGACGAAACTCGTTGCCGCATTAGGAAAGCAGGGAGACCATTTCGCAAAAGCCTCGCAGCGCCTGGAAGCGAGCTTAACGCACGCCGGCGAAACGGTCGCCGCGTTCGTCGAGTCGCTCTGTGGATCGGATGCGCCCATCCAGGTGGGCGCCGCCATCAACGAGTTGTCGGATCACATCAGAGCACGCACGGCGCAATTTGCCGAAATGACGACGGCGCTGGAGAAAAGCCGATTGGAATTGAATGGTCAGATCGATGGCTTGCAATCGCTGCGGTCGGCCGTGTCGATGGTGTCTACACGATTGGCGGCTTTCGAAACCGAGCTGAACGAGGTGTCCTCGGCATCGATGTCCGCAGAACTCAGGGACCGTCTCACCCGCGTGCAGACCGCGATCGGCTCGAGCCTCGAGGCCAGCAAGGCGATCGAGTCCACGATGCGGGACGTCTTGTTTTTTATGAAAGAGCGGCTGACCGAGGAGCATTCCAGTGCGAGGAAATGAACCGCGTTCAGACTGGGTGCTGGGCTTGTCGCTTGTCCAGGTGGTCCTGCTATTGTTCTTTGCCGCGATGCTGCTCTACGTGACGCAGAACGTAGAGGTCAGCGGGCAGGAGCCGCAGGGCGCAGGCCTCCAGGCCCGCCTTGACGCGTCAATGGAAAAAAACGGCGAGTTGGAGAAGCAGCTTGGCGAAATGGGCCTCTTCGTCGAGGAGTTGAAGCTGATGGTCGGCGCGAAAGCACCATCGAAGGAAGGCTTTCAAGAAGCGATCGACAGTCTCAAACGAGGCTATGCCCTCTGCCAGAAGGATGACAATACGTTGGTTGAAGCCAGGATTCAGAACGGCTCTGAAACGCTCCACGTGATCGGGGAGATACCTTCCGATCTCATCGTCGATCTGGCAAAGGGAGACGAAACGTCAGATCTCGAACACATCGTGTCCTTCGTTCAAGACGTGTACGAATACGAGAAAGACCATAAGTGTCGGTTCAATTACCGCCTCAAGTACGCCACCGACAACGATTACAGGAAGGGGAGGGACGGATACGAAAAGTACTTTTATCCCGAAAAGATCGCGAGAACGGGATGAGCTAATACAACTCCTTATCTTTATAGTATTTCGTTCCGTAGACCATTGCCTGCCCCATCACGCCGTTCTTCGTCAGTTGATAGACTTCGACGCCCTGCACGAATTGCACGTCCTCCGCTCCAGCCGCCGCCAGTTTCGCTTCCTGTCTGGTCGCCATCCCGGTGTCTCCCGACTGGGCCTCGGCGCTGGCCTTTCCGGAGAACTCAATCCCCGTCTCAACGAATTTCGTGAACGCGTCCTTGTCATGAAAAATCATGACGGCGCGAAAATCGGACACGCCGAGCCCGACGCCTCCGCCAAGCTCGACCATCTTCATGTACACCACTTTCTTGGTGGCATTATCCACCGCCATGCCGTATCCCTGACCGCTGCCCAACATGAAAATCTTGACGTTCAGATTGCTAAAGACTGCATAGCCGGCGGCTTTTTCCAAGCGCGCCTTGACGGCGGGCTTTTCCTTGTAGAGATCGTTGAGCGTTCGCTTCGTCATATCCTGGATGGTGGCGCGCTTTTCAGCCGGTGTATCGCCCTTGGCGCCGAGAAATCCGGTGAGCATGAACATGCAGAAGGCTGCGCAAGCCATGCCTAATGATCGCTGTGTCACCGTCCTCTCCCTATGCGATTCTGGTGTGGTCTCTCATCTCTTTTGCGGGTCAGCCATTCGCCTGAGGGAGCCTACTGAATCGTGTCATTCCTTGCAACCCAGAAAAACGGCCGCTTGATGCTCCGGGACGCCAACTCGATTCTCATGGTGGAGTGGAGTATTCTGGCGCAATCATGAGCGCCATCGTTCAGAAGATTCGTTACGAGTCTGGATGCATCATGGTCGAGGCCAGTGGGGAGTTCTCGCTTCATGAGGCTCAACGGGCCTTCCTCGACGTGTTGGCCAGCGTCGTCCAGTATCGAGCGCAGAAGGTGCTCTTCGATGGTCGAACGCTGCAGGGAAGGCCGAGGGATATAGAGCGTTTTTTCTACGGCGAATTCGCAGCCAAGGAAACGCTGAAGCTCGTCAAGGAACAACAGCACGCCAATTTTGTATACCGCCATGCCGCCGTAGTGAAGGACGTCGAATTGTTCATTGGAAAGACGAAACCATTTGCCATGCAACTGTCGCAGCCACTCATGACCGAACACAAACACCAGAAACCATACGAGCAGGATGCCGTAATTGATCGCCAGGCTCAGGAGAAGAACGTCTCGCGTGAATGGAACGCTCATAGTGTTTCTCCTTCATTGACAGGGCGAGGCGCGTCGACTCGAGGGAGGTCGAGCCACAGGGTCGCTTCATCCAGCGTCTCGAAGACCTTCACATTCATGCCTCGATTGACAGCCACGGTTTCTCCGAGCCGGGTCCGGTCCCGCAACGGCTCGTGGATGACATAGGCGAAACGCGTTCAACCTCACCCCGTTCCTGGCGCTGACTCTCCTCGGCTGAGCCGCCGGTCACGAAGCCTCACGCGTGAGGAGTGGTCCAGGTCCATCCAAGGGAGTCTCCGTGTCAGGTCCTGTCATGGCCTGCCCGCGCACGGATCTGCAGGAAATCTTGGTGGACGGGAATCCGATAGCCGCCGTCGGAAGACGCGAAGTTCGCTTCGAGATATGCCTCTACGTCCTGTCGCCTTGGCGCTTCCTTGATGTCCAGCAGATTGAGCATGAATTCGGCGACGGCATACGTTTTGGAAAGGTCCGGGATCACCACGTGTGCGGGGTCGAGCGTCGTCACCACCTCATACCGATCGCCGTGCTTCCTCTGAAACAAGTCCGCCGTCCGGCGTAATTCGAAACGATGCCCAAAGAAATGATGGACCATGTTCATACACCCGCTTTCCCGGTACTGCAGAACCACAATGGTGACGCCGGTCGGCGACATCCACGAGACCAAGCGCTCGAGGTGTGCGAGCCAATCCTCAGGCGGAATGTAATAGAGCGTATGCGAGCACAGGACGAGATCGCCCTGCGCAGTCGGTTGAGCCGTCATGATCGGCTGGTCGATGGTTTCGGCGGAGAGAATTGTTTGCTGCAACTGCTTCAACAAATAGACATTCGGTTCAATCGCGATCGTGCGCTCGAAGGCGGGAGCGAAGGTCCGGGTGACCTCGCCGTTCCCGGCGCCGGCATCGATAAAGACTTTGCGCGCAGGCAGCCCGTCCACTACCTGCTGGAGCCATCGCTTGGCGTTTCGTTTTTGATCGGTATGGTCCAGGAAGATTTGAAAGGCCTGCTTGTAGGCTTCGCCTTGCGAATCGAAGATGCGCACCCGTTCCTGGTCCGTCATGTCGCGTTGCGATCGTCTTCTTATCAGCGATAGAGGGTAAAACGGAGGTGGCATTGTACGTTGTCGGGACACAAAGGTCTACGGCGCCGGGAGGGGAGTAGCGGCGCCATTTTGAGAGAATGAACGCCTCAGGCAGGACTCTCTTGCAGCTTGGATCGAGAGGCGAGAAACACATCGAGCGAGACTCGATCGTCGTCTGCAACTTTGAGAAACTCAACGCCGAGATTGTCGCCCTTCATCCACTTGACTGCGGCGAGACGCACTTCCAGAGGTGGCTCCTCCCAGGGAAGGTTCAGCACGAGCGTGAGCCTCTGTCCGGGGCAGAACAGCCGGTTGATACGGAGCCGGGCCCCTTTGCGCGACAGATCAAGCAAGGTCCCGTCATCCGAGTCCTCCGTCAATAATAACCTGACTGAGGCTTCACCGGTAACGACGAGGCGCTTGGCAAAGCGGCTGTAGCGCACGGCCTGGCGGTCTCCTAAGGGATTCTATTGTAGGCTCAACGGCGCCGTCACAGCAAGGCCCTACCTTCCCTATCGGGGACTTCCCGGCCTAACTCTTCTTGGGCTTCAGCCTTCGCTCGTTGTATCTCATGCACAGGGAAATTTCTCGATCACCTCTTTTACTCGCCGCGGCATCAAGCTATGATTGTCTTCCGTTTCGAAGCACTCTCCTGAATCCTTTTAGCGAACCCTGTCTCTCAATGGGCACCCATGTATCCATCATTCAATCCACCAAGGAGGGCTGTCATGTCGACAATCGGTGCGTTCATCAGGGGAATCATGTTCTTGGGGGCGGTGGTCGTCTGTGTGACGCCGGTGATGGCCCTCAGTGCGGAGCCTTCTTCTCCGGCAACCGGCTACGATATCCATGTGCAGGCCCCTCACATGATGCACGATGGAACGCCGGGCGGCCCCTACCATCATTATTGCAAGGGAATCTCCGATAAAATCCTGCAGTGTCTGCTGTTTGAGTCGACGGATCCGAAGGCCGCCTTGGTCGGCGTCGAATATTTTGTCGCCAAGGATCTTTCGAGAAAACTTCCTCCGATACAATGGCATCGCTACTTCCACGATCACAAGGTCGAAATTGAGACCGGTCGGGTCCAGGTCCTGGACATGCCGGAGGACAAGGCAAAAGCGGTGGCTGAAGCGGCCTCCAAGACGGACGGCGTGATCTACCATCTATGGCAGAAGGGGCTGGAGTTTCCCGATGGGAGCGTCAGCTTTCCCCAGTCCTTGGGGCATAAGTTTCCCGGACACGAGGGCAAGTGAATCGACACGTCCCTCCCGCGCCCTGCGTGGTCGGGATCGTTCTGCTCCTGCTGTTCATGTGGCCGCATTCGACCCTCGGAAGCGATGCGGAAGTGTTGCGACCGAGGGTGCCTGCTCATCTGATCGAGGAGGCCCGCCGGTGGACCAATCCCTTGCAGCCCACGGAAGAGAACACCGAAAAAGGGAAGGCGATCTTTCTGGGCAAGGCATTTTGCGCGACGTGCCATGGGCGCGATGGGCGAGGCTTGAGTGATGTTGAGGGACTCCGTGGCAAGTTGCCGCGCAATTTTACCGATCAGGTGTGGCAAGCGGCTCGCACGGACGGCGAGCTCTTCTGGATCCTGAAAAATGGAAGCCCGGGAACGGATATGGCGCCGTTTATTCCGTTAGTGCTCACAGAAGAAGAGGCGTGGCAGGTACTGCTGTTTGTGCGCTCCTTGGGCAAATGAGCGATGAGGTGATGGCTGCAGTCCCCGCCACAGGCCACGCTGGGCCGATCACAATCGTTCACAACACCTGATATCGATGATGACAAGACGGTTTTACTTTCGCTGTCCGGATCAACGATCCTCCGTCCTCTAGCCCCATCGCGTACCGTGCACGGAGCCCCGGTCTTCCTTTGTACGTATCCGTGTCATCTCGATGAAGCAGCGCGTCGATCAGACCCTGCTTTTCCGCCCACCAGCCGTCTGCTTCCGCAGATGTCAGCGCGTTCACGGCCTGCCGATGACACCACCCGATGCGGGCGATGAGACAGGTGTTGGGATGCAGGGTCGGCGTACTTGGGAGGCCGGACCGGTACAGGTGATGAAAGGCCGCGGGCTGCCGGTTCGTCAGCGGTTGCAGTAGCGTATTCATGATGAACCTCTCATGCCATTAGAATGACTGGGAAAGACCTCGCCTTGCTCCTGACGAGGCCAGGAGACTGCCGGCGATGTGTGCTGGTCAGTTCGGCGGATCAGTTTGCGAAGGGCTGGCTGTATACCGATGATGGTCCTGGGCTGGCATGCTGAATCATCCAGCAAAGTTCACGCCAGGACCATTCGATTGTTTGAGAATTGCGAAGCGAGCGATTCCACGTAAGTCCCGCCTCGGAGGCACCAGCGAGTTATGTTCATTTCTGTGTGTTGGGCCGCTTCAAGTGTAGGATGCCGCTACTAGGGAGGTCTCTAGTCTCATTCCCGACGGGATTCGCTGGTCAAGGTGTAGGACGTTTTCCATTCCGTCGGCTCTCGCGACGCTTCCCCTGTGTGTCGCACCGTGATCTTGCCGTCCGTTCGAAGGCTGTAGGTTGCTGAGGAATCGACACAGTACTGTTGAAACCACATTGGCAGCCGTGCGATTTCGTGCCACGTTCCGCTCTGGAGCGCATTCTGACGAGAATCTGACTAGTAGATGGCCACTGTCGTACATGGTTGTACGGCGTTGTACGTATAAGTATTCCCCGCAGGACGCGCTTTTTGATTAACCCTTTGAAAAGTTTGAGTTCGCTTCGATGGATCAAGACTTGCTCTCACCCCCGACCAGTCGTTCATCACCAAAAAAGGAGGGCTAGATGGAGTGTCCAAAATGCAAAGGGCTGATGATGTTGGAACGCTTTTCGGACTTCTTTCTAGTCTTCTATGCCTGGAAATGCGTTAATTGCGGAGCGATCATCGATCGAACCATCTCGAATAATCGCCGAAACAGCTTGGCGGCCAAAGCTGAAGAATCGAAACCGGTCGAGGCCGCTGTGCGGTAAAGTATTTCCGCACGGCGATCCTCTGATCTCAGGAGTCATCGGCCCGCATCCGCCGCTCCCGTGACACCTCCGTGCGTGGATGTGAACGCGCGAAGGCGCACCACCTACGACTCGACAACTGCAGTCACGCTTCTCTCCCAGTGATCCCGCTCAGCAAGGGCGAGCTGCCCCTATTATTAAGATTATTAAGACCGGGGGCCAGCTTCGTGGTCAGGCTCAAAAAGTGCTTAGGGATATACCTAGTACATTAAAAATACTTGAGCGACTAAACTCCTAGCTTCTAGCTCGTACGACCGACTCTTTACGGACAAATGGGAAGGGGGGAACAATGGTGAGAACGAAACGGAAGCCTGCGCGTCGTACGTATGCGGTGGACATCGAGCCGCCGCCACGGGCAAAACGACCGGAGTCACTCACGTCGCGAGAGCAGGAAATTCTTGAACTGATCTGGGCCGGTTTCAAAAACAAAGAGGTCGGACAAAAACTGAAAATCAGCGTGAAGACCGTCGAAGCACACCGCGCCAATATGATGAAAAAACTCAGAGTCTCAAACACGGCACAACTTCTCAAGACGGCTATCGGGGACGGGCTGATCCGCATCCGGGTCGCCTGACTTGAACGAAGCGGTTATGTGGGACGGTGGCGGATCCTGTGAACGAAAAGTCGCACTTCGTCTGAGCAATCCGCCATGCCGCGCCATTTTCTACAAGCTCCCACAGCCTGACCGCCGGACTGTCATGCCAGGCAACGGCATCTGCGATTATCTTCGTTTAATGTCCCTGGCGGCTTCCCGTGCCTCCTCCTTGGCCTCTCGCTTTTCATGCCGACATTCCGCTCGGCTCTTATCGTCCGCCTCCTTGCATTCCTTCTTCTGTTCCCGCGCTTCGTCACGGCCGCTCTGCCGCGTATCACGCGCGTCTCTGCGTTCCGCACCTCGCTCGGTGGCATAGGCCGGAGGCGATGTCCATTGCAGGCCAGCCGTGACGACCAGAATGGACAGGCCAAAGGCAGTGGCTACCACACCCATTCCATGGATGTTCCGTCGAATCATGAATCGCTCCTTTCGTGGGGGCCAATGTAAGCGCGAAAGCCTAGGCGGTTGCCTTGGGGGAGTCAATAGGGCGGGAAACCCGAATGGGTGCTGGTTCTCGCAGGAGGGGTGCCTCTTTTGACACAGACTCCGTTTCGTCTCCATGTGGCACTGTACTCATGTTGAGGCGTGGTCTGCGTCAGGTTCACAAGGGGCTCCATGACGGTACCGTCCTGGATGAGAAGTTTCCACACATCTGCCGATCCCTTCCCCCCAGCCTCCCGGCTCCGAAGGAACACGATCGCTTTCCCAGTCCGGAAATACTCGGGGTTCCGGTCATATTCATTTGCATCAGGCGCGGAGATCGGTTCGAGATGGTCACCGTTTCCGTCGCCATTGGCATCGACCGCGTCCATCTCAAAAAGCGCGGCACGACTGCCATCCTCGGCTTGCCGCGCAAAAATTATACGACCGGCTGGAGACCAGGAGGGATCGGTATCGGTAACGGTATTGTTCGTCAGCCGAATCTCCTGCCCAGAACTCAGGATCCGAACGTAAATTTCTCGTGAAGCGTCACCCACCTGACGCGAGAACGCAATCTTGGTGGCATCAGGTGACCAGGCCGGGGACAGATCGTCGACCTGGCCGGTCGTCACGGGCGTCACGCTGTTTGTGGTCAGATCGAGTTGATAAATATTGTGATAAGTCTGGTTGGTTCTATTGGACGAAAAGGCGAGCCAGGCGCAATCCGGCGACCATGCCGGAAACGCATTGTCAGCAGAAGAGGTCGTCCTTCGTTGAATGTCCTGAGCCGCGTACGTGTCGTTGCCTGTGTCGATCACTCGTGCGGTATAGATCTCGCTATTGCCATCTCGAACGGATTCAAACGCCATGGCATTGCCATCGGGAGACCAGGTCAGGCCGCGATTGCCATCAGCGCCCAATTCAAGCGGAGACTGGCCGGATCCATCGCCGTTCATGATCCAAAGCGTCTCTGCGCCGCCAAGCTGGGAGGCCCGGGTAAAACCAATTTTCTCATTCGCCCATTGTATCGTGGGGCTTGATTGACATCCCGTGCATGTCATGAGCATGGCCAGGGTGACACCATGAGTCAGCCAGCGAGTCATGTATGCTCCTTTTTTCAGGTGCAGCGCAATCTTCCGGAACATCGCCTGTCAACTTTGTCAGTGTTCTTGGCTGTTAATCGGCGTATTATTACCCGCCAATACGCAGGCGCTCAACTATTGGGGGAGTGATGAGCAAAGTCATCGCCATTCTCGTTGGGTTGGCAGCCTTCCTCGGCATGAGTGAGGCGCTGCGGCCGAACCGTTGATCGTTGGGGCACCCCCCAGCCTGCGAGCGGCCTTCGACGAGATCGTGCCGCTGTTTCAGCAGGAATATCGTGCGCCGGTCAGTATTGTGTATACGCCGTCGAAAACGCTGCTGAAACAAATCGAAAAGGGCGCTGCGATCGATGTGTTCGTGGCAGCCGGGATTCAAGAAGTCGAACATCTGCGCGCAAAGGGCTTGACGCTCAACGGCGCTGCTCGAACGTTGGCGCAAACCTCCCTCGTCCTCGTGATGTCGGCGGATTCCCCGGCCACGTTGGTGTCCTTCCCTGATGCGTTGGCCAATCACGGCACACGCATCGCGCTCGGCGACCCTGAGAAATCCTACTTGGGCGAGGTCACGGTCCATGCGCTCTCAAAAATCTCTCCCTCGTACAAGACCCGTACGCATGTGCTCTATGCGCCGCATACCGAAGACATTTTGCGGCTGATTCGCACAGGACAGGCTGATGTTGGCGTGGTGTACCGCGCCAATGTGATCAATCATGGGGACGTGCGGATTAGTGATGAGAACCCATTCGGTGCAGAGGTGCAAATTCAGTTCGGACAAGCCGTTGTGTCGACCTGTCGGGCGTCCGTCCGCGCTGTGGCGGATCAGTTTTCCGATTTCCTGATGACGCCGCGGGTCGTCAAACTCCTCGAAAAATACGGCTTTGACCGCCCTTCGTTGCCTATGGGGCGAACCACCGGTGCGAACGCGTCACTGCCGGCGGCACCGCACTAGAGGGACGGGCGACTTAAGCAGCGCGTGTGAATTCTTCAATTTCTCGGCGGAGGGTGGGATAGGCGGCCATCAACTGAACGGGTTCAGCAAGTTCGAGATCCGAAGATTCGAACCCGGGCCACTCCGTGGTTCCAAGCAACGCGAATGCCGTTGCCGGACTTCCTGCGGGCAACCGAGACGCGTGAAATGTTCCGCCGGGAATCAGGAGTTGCGGACGCATGCCGAGCGTCAACTCGGGACCGAGGATGGTGAGCTCTCCCTTGCCGTTCGGATACAGCAGGAGGACTTCCAGCGGCACACCCATATAGTGGTGATACATCTGATCGGACCGGATACGATGCAGACGGATCCGCGCTTCCGCAGTGACCATGAAATAAAGCACGGACGCGAACGGCCGGCTTCCGGCATACATGGTGGGCAAGGCTTCGTCAGGAATGCGTTCCTGCGCCCGATAGGTTTCGGCGACAAACCCGCATGTGGGATGTGGCTTCAAGTTGAGCAGCTCGATGATTTGCTGAGCCGTAACCGTCTCTGACATTCGGCCTCTTGCTTTACGCTTGCTCGCTCGGCCGCGACCTCGAAGCGGCTTCCGCGAATGCGAGAGCGTCGGAGAGATCCCTCTGCGATGATGGGCAGTGTACAACAAGCCGGTCTGGCGGTCATCACGCGTGAGCGCGAACGGAGGCTGGGAGACGCTAACTCTTCGGCGTGTGCTTGAACTCAATGCCCAGAAGCAAGCCCTGATTCCACCGGACCGTGGCCGAAATGCGCATTTCCGGACGGCCATTCGGCAAGGTTAAAGTGAGTTCATCACCAACCGTCAAGGGGAGGTTGCTGATCACGCTGGCTCCGATACTTGAAAAGTCTCTGACCCATCCCGAGCCCGAATCGTCCTTCCCGACTAGGTGACAATGAATGGGGACGGTCATGTGGTGTCGGGGAATCCATCGCTTCTCGTAGAGGTCAGCGGTCACAGGTCTCATTGGTCCACCTCCTTGGAAAGAGGTCGAGCATCACCTGCTGTTCCGAGCAAACTGCATACCGAGACACGCGATGTTCTATGGAGGACTGACGCGGGGTTTATGGACGAGGAGGGGGAGGAAAGCAGCCACGCCTGAACAAATATTGCTCACGGGCAAGGTAAAACCATACAAATCTAATTGAGCAGCGGGGATTGGTGTTGTCGGCGGATTGCCGTCACAAGAGTCCTACAAAGGATCAACGCTCAGTATCTAAACCGATGGCCCCGAGGAATCGGTATTACTGCGCTTTGCTCGCGCAGGGATGCCACGGGCTTCGAGAAAGAGTGGGACGGGACTACCGGGCAACGTCAGTGGGCGACGAAGCATCCACTTGCCGTTTGGAGGGGCGGTATAGCAGGAGAAGGAGATCAGTTCTCCGGTCTCGGCATTGAGCAACATCGGTGTCGTTGCTTTCTTCCAACGACGGAAATTTTTTAAGCGTCGCCATGACCATGTGAATGCCATGTGTGTTCCTCCAGAGCGCTTGAGGGTGGAGGGGAAGGTCTCTACTTCTCTCTATATAGCGCAGGTCAGGGAATGGACAAAGCAGAAGCAACATTCGTGCGCGTGCAGAGGAGCAGGGCGTTCAAACAGGAAAGACGGTTCATTCCAGCGCAAACACGCGGTCGAGCGTCTTGATGTGTGCGGCTTTGTGCGCCTCACTGATCCAGGCGCCTTCAAAGGCGTTGCGTGCCAGCTGGTAGAGGTCTGGACGGGTCATTGGCAGGTGTTCAATGAGGGCGCGATAGTTGTCATTGAGATAGCCGCCGAAATAGGCCGGGTCATCCGAGTTGACGGTTGCCCTTATGCGCTGGTGGAGCATGGTCAGGATCGGGTGCTGGTCCATCACCTTGACGACGCGGAGCTTGAGATTGGACAGAGGGCAGACGGTGAGTGTCTTGCCTTCCTCAGCGAGCCGCTGAACGAGGGCACGATCTTCCAGAGACTGGTTCCCGTGATCGATGCGGTCGACGTTCAGCACATCCAGTGCCTGGTACACATAGTCCGGCGGCCCTTCCTCGCCGGCGTGGACGGTAATGTGAAATCCCCGCCTTCGGCATTGGGCGAACACGCGCGCAAACTTTTCGGGCGGGTTTCCCACTTCGGAAGAGTCTAGGCCGAAGCCATCTATATGATTGAGATAGGGTGTGGCCATTTCGAAGGTCTTGAAGGCGCTGTCCTCGGACAGGTGGCGCAGAAACGACAAAATCAATTTGAAGGTGATGCCCAGCTGGCTCTGGCCATGCTCAAGCGCCCGTCGAATGCCGCTGATCTGAATGTCCAGCGGAATGCCTCGCTCGAGATGGGCCTGCGGATCGAAGAAAATCTCTGCATGCACCACGTTGTCCTGATGTGCACGCCTCAGATACGCCCAGGTGAGATCGTAAAAATCTTGCTCCGTTCTCAGAACCGACATCCCGCTGTAATAGACATTCAGAAATTCTTGTAGATTGTTGAACGCATATGCGGCACGCAGCGCTTCGACGCTGGGATACCGTAGCCGCACCTTGTTGCGCTCAGCCAGCCGAAAGGCCATCTCGGGTTCGAGGCTGCCCTCGATATGAAGGTGCAGCTCGGCTTTGGGCATCCGTTGCGCCAATCGCAGTAATTGATCACTCATCATTGACCGTGTTGCGGGTGGTTCCCATGCGCAAAAATGGCGAAAGGCTGATGAGAAAGCATACCACGTTGACCGTGAGGTGCACGGTTGAAGAGAGATGCGTTCTGCCATTCGGCCCTATTGCGTCATCCACAGGTCACTCCTAGAATTAGGCTTCCTACCGTTGTCGAGGACCGAATTGTTGTTGGATGTCAGTTCAGTAGTGGACCGCGTGAAATTTCCCCACGGAATGAGTCCCATTCAACTCGCCGTCGCGCTGTGCGGTCTGGCCACCGTCTATGTGCTCGCAGGGAAGCTGGGCTTGCAATTGGCGATCGTCCATCCAAGTGCCACACCGGTATGGCCTCCGACGGGAATCAGTCTGGCGGCTTTTCTTCTCCTGGGATATTGGGTATGGCCCGGCATCTTTTTCGGAGCATTTGCGGTCAATGTGACTACAGCCGGTTCGATGGTGTCATCGCTCGGCATCGCCACCGGTAACACGTTGGAAGGGCTCATTGGTGCACTCCTGGTGAACTGTTATGCGAACGGCCGCAAGAGCTTCGCTCACCAGGGCGACACGCTGAAGTTCATCCTTCTGGCTGCGCTGTTCAGTACCGCCGTGTGCGCGACGTTCGGCGTGACCAGCCTTGCCCTCGCCGGGTATGCCGACTGGGAGAGGTATGGTGAGATTTGGGTGACGTGGTGGCTCGGTGATGCCGTGGGGGCGTTGATCGTCACGCCGGTGATCGTCCTCTGGGCATCGCACCGTGCGCTCACGTGGACTCGCTCTCAACTGCTGGAAATCGGAGTCTCACTTCCATTGCTGGGTCTGGTGACATGGACGGTCTTTCAGAGCAGTCAGGCAATGACGGGGCCGAATTACCCGTTGGCCTTTCTGACTCTCTCCATTCTGATATGGGTCGCTGTCCGGCTGGGTCCTCGTGAGACGGTCACGGCCATTCTCCTGTGTGCGGGAATCGCCATCTTGGGCACGTTACAGGGTTCGGGCCCCTTCGCCAACGGCAACCACGCGCAGAGCTTGCTCGTCTTACAGGCGTTCATCGCAGTGATTGCCGTGACCGCCTTGGTGCTCGCCGTCGGTGTGGACGAGCGCAGACGAGCGGAAGAGGAACTGGATGAGCTGAATCAAACCCTCGAACGACGGATTCAGGACCGAACGAGTACGCTCCAAGCGACCGTGGAGCAACTGCAACAGTTCGATCAGTTGAAAACGGCTTTTGTCGGTATCGTCTCGCATGAATTGCGGACGCCGCTCACTTCCATCAAGACGCTTTCGGAGAACTTGTTCGAGGGAGTGGCCGGCCCATTAAACGAGAAGCAGAAGCACTACGCCTCTCGCATCCAACTCAATATAGACCGGCTCACACGGATGCTGAACGAACTGCTGAATCTATCGAAAATTGAATCCGGGAAAATGGAGCTGCGCCCGACGGTGCTGTCGCTCCAGGAACTCCTGACGGATCTGACCGAAGTGTTCCAGCCCCTTGCGCAGCGAAAATCCATCACGATCGACGTCGGTTCCATGGCGGAAATGCCGAAGGTCCGTGTCGACCGAGATAAACTGTACGAAGTGCTGGCCAACTTGCTCGAGAACGCGATCAAGTTTACGCCCCCCGGCGGGCGTGTGCACATCGGCGCGCAAGTCCTGGAGGATCGGCATATCGCCATGCACGTGTCCGACACGGGGTGCGGCATCGCCGAAGAGCATCTGTCGAAAATCTTCGACAAGTTCTATCGGGTCGAACGAAGCCTTGGACCGATTGCGGGATCCGGTTTAGGATTGGCGATTGTGAAAGGCCTCATCGAGCTGCACGGGGGAACGATCGGTGTCGACAGCGCCCCCGGAAAAGGGAGTCGATTCTATTTCACCCTGCCGTTCACGACATAACCAAAAAAGAGTTGTATCCCTCACCATCGCAGGGGCCGAATATTGATTTTCTCGCGGGTTTGCCCCATCCTCGGCATTCCTGATGGCTACCGAGGCCCCAAACTCCTTCTCACCTCATTTCCTGATCCGGTGAGACCATGAGGGCGAAGCAACTCGCGTCTCATGGTTCATCCGTCCTGGTCGTGGAGGACGATCCGGATCTCTCCCTTGCGCTCTCAGATTATCTTCGACACGAAGGGTACACGGTGCACAGCGTGGCGACGGGTAGGCAGGCGCTGCACGATGCTGAAGAGCAGGCGTTCGGGGCCGTGGTCCTGGATCTCGGACTACCGGATCTCAGCGGGTTCGCCGTCCTTCGGGGATTGGAGGAAATGGATCCCCTTCTTCCCGTCATTGTCCTCACCGCCTCCATTCAGGAACAGTACACGGTGGAAGCCCTCCGCCGTGGCGCCTTTGCCTATATCACCAAACCCTACAACAGGGATGAGCTCAGGATCATCCTTCGCCAGGCAGTGGACGTCCGGAGATTGGTCAACAAAATGAACCACGTCGAGAAGGCCCTGACTGCCAAAGAAGAGCAGTTTCGGCAGGTGGTTCAAACGGCGCCCGACGGAATTGTGTTGGCCGATGGCGACGGCAGGGTGGTCTCCTGGAATACCGCCGCCGAACGGCTGTTTGGCTATACGGAGGGAGAGATACTTGGACAGCCGCTGACCACCATCATGCCGACTCGCTACCGAGAGGGTCATATGCACGGGCTCGAACTTGCAAAGGCCGCCGGCAAACCAATGCACATCGGAAGAACGATCGAATTGTCCGGCTTGAGAAAAGACGGGAGCGAATTTCCCATTGAACTATCGCTCAGCACATGGAGATCCGGCCAGCAGATCGTGAGTTGCGGGATTATTCGCGACATCACCCTGCGAAAGGAAGCCGAAGCGAAGCTGCTACAGCAGCAGATCGAGCAACAGGTGCTCTTGGATCTCATCCCTGCCATGGTCTGGTACAAGGACTCGCAGAATCGCATCCTACGGGTCAATCAGCACGCCGCCGAATCGATCAACAAAACGGTGCAGGAGGTGGAAGGTAAATCCACCTATGATCTCTATCCCGATGAAGCGGAGAAGTATCATCGCGATGACCTCGCCGTCATTGCCTCCGGCCAGCCGAAACTCGGAATTGTCGAACTCTATGAGATAGCGCCCGGTCAGAAACGGTGGGTGCAAACCGACAAGGTGCCGTACCGCGATGCGCAGGGCAATGTGAGTGGCGTGCTCGTCTTTGCCCAGGATATTACCGACCGACGGCAGGCGGAATCGGCGTTACAAGAGAGTGAACGCCAGTATCGTCTCCTCATGGAGGAGGCGTCGGACGCCCTCGTGGCCGTCGATACGGATGGCTACTTCAGGCTGGTCAACGCCAAGGCGTGTGAATTGTTTGGGTACACGAAGGAGGAATTGCTTCGGCTTCATGTCAGGGAGACCTATATTCCCGCAGAGCGGGACCTGGCTCAGCAATGTCTCGAGCAGCTTCGCGAGGGCAAGACCCTGTCCTTGAGACGACTGATACAGCGCAAAGACGGCACCGCGATTTCAGTCGAAATTCGGGGCAGGAAGATGTCGGATGATCGCTATTTCGCCATTGTCGAACAGGTCGCGTCGCCGGAGCGGCGATGAGCGCTATGGGGCGGTCTGATCGGACTGTCGGGTCGTGCGCCCCGCTGCCCCTTTGAGGAGACCTTCCGTGTGTCTGGCATCTTCCATGGGCGTCTGCATCTGCCGGATCATCGCGTCAGCATCAAGGCGCGAGGGGCGAGCAGGGGTGTCCTCCACATGCCTATTGGTGGCGGAGCCGATCGGTTTGGGCGGGGGGCCTTGTCGTTCGCAGGCTTCCAAGGCGAGCAGAAGCGTCAGCAAGACCGTGGCGTGCCATAACACGATGCCTGATCCGTAATTCACCACGTGCTTTACTTCAGTATTGATCCGCATTGATCCCGCCCCGGACGCACCAGACGTGGAAGGTAATGGTCTTAAATCCGTAGCTCACCTTTCCGCTGTCGAAAAAGACGAGCCACGCGCTGTTTGGATTGCCTGCCATTGTCGTGGCTGACCAATACACGTCCGCCTGAGCATTGGTAAAGGGATGCCCCAAGGGAAGGGTGGACCCGGTTTTCATGGAAGGATCCACCAGACTCGCCAATTCGGAAATTGACGGCAGTCTCCAGCCCTTCCTGCCCCCCACATCCTTGTCGGCGCAGGCCGCACGAGCATCGGTCCAGGATGCCTCTGAGGTGTCCAACGTCTTTTCCCATACGAGTCCGGTTTCATCGTCTCGAACCGCCGCATTTCCGAAGTCGCTCAACACCGTAAAGCGCGAGGCGCTCGGGAGCTTTCTGCTCCAATTTTGAAGGAGGAGGTCAGGGACATCTGTCTTTGGGGCGGCCAAAGCACTGTACGAAGCTGTCCCGAGAATGAAGAGGCTGCCAATCAAGAAACAGACTCCAGAAACCCGCATACGTCTGTGAGACCGCCAGCTCGAGCTGCTCATGCAATCCCTCCCTCATGATGAAGGCCAGAAGTGTAGGCCACTTTGCTCCTGAAGGTCCACCAGGTCAATGCCTTTCGCGCATCCCATGCCAAAACCAGTACTTTCGGCAGGGCCTGTTCAATACTTTTTTTGCCTGCCCTCAGTGTTTTTCTGTATTGTCCGATTCCCAAGGCCGGGCCAATAATCCGCGACAAGTGGCTCGGCATTTGGCGTGATGGCGGAGGTGGGCAATGCGACTGTTGGCATTTCTGAGCATCGTGGTTGCCGCCACGGCCCTTTCAGGCTGCGGTTCCGATTCGGATTCCCCGCCAGCTCAAGGGACAACCCCCACCCCCAATCCGACACCAGGTTGGAACACGCTGTATGAGGAAAATTTCGAAAGTCAACCGACGTTGTTTGTTAATGGAGCGCCCGGTTGGGCTCCCGATACCTTTCAATTCACCGACCGGTTTGCCGATGGCGGATCATATTTTCAAGCCATGGGTGTGACGCCTCCGACCGCCTATCGCGCGGAAGGACCCTTTGGCCGGGATGGATGGCTGACGGCTGCTGCATACTCCCGCTCAAACGCCACCGACCTCGGCTCCCTCATTGCGATAGTCGCCGACCCTGCCGGTGGCGCAAACCATGTGCTGAAGATCGCCTCGCCGGTGCACACGGACGCGACGGTGGTCCGTCCTACCCGTGAGCTGCCAGCCGCACGGTATCGCGCATGCCTCAGAGTGGGCTTTGCCAACTTCGGCGATGGGGTGCCCGACGCTTCAAACCTCAACGGCTATCTTGGCGGCGAGCGCTCGGAGCCCTGGTTCGACGACGACGCCACAATTCAAAATGGATTTTACTGGCTTACCATTCTCGATGAGGTGCCGCGCCCACACAACAATATCTGGATTCATCATCATCGGAAGGTGGTGATTGATTCTGACAACAACAAAAACGCCTTTACACAAATCTGGACGGGCACAAGCTTCCAAAATGATGGCCGACATCCGGTCATGGTCTTCGGCCTCGACAAAAACGGCGTGGACAACGACCGGAACGGCCTTCCATTTCTTTCGTGGTCAAACGGCACGCTTCAGCCCTCAGGTTTGATTCGCGCCGTTGACGCCTACAAGGACAATACCTGGTATTCGACCTGCATCGAGCGCAATCAGACGCATTTTGTGCTGAGCGTAGCCGGGGATTTCAAATACGGCGGCGTGCAGGAGTACGTGGGGTTAATACCGCTTTCGGCCGTGTACCGTGCCGAGAGCGGCGTTCCAGATTTCTTCATGTTCGGCGATCCCCATAATAACTACTACCGGGGCGAAGTCTTTTACGACGACGTGAAACTCGAGTACTGGGTCGATTAGTGTTAGACACTTGCGTGACCAGCCCAACAGGCTCTAGAAGTTCTGATGTCGATTGCTTCCTCCACTCAGCCTGAATCGTATTACATCCACACCGCATCGGATTGGATGCTTCCGGGTGGCGCTGCAAGAGTCGATGGGGCGCGTCTCACCTGAAAAAATGCCATTTCCGTCGATAATCGCTCTCTTTCATGTCGACAACTCGAGCCGTCGACATGGTTGGTCTGGCACAAACGTTGCTGAAGGAGTGGTTGCAAGCAGTGCTCCTTCAACGGACCTCACGAAGGGAGAACGTCATGAAAGACTATAAATCGGATTTATGGTTCGGCGCGTTAACTGGGAATGGTCGAGTCCTCGTGGTGGATGATGAACCGGCTGTCAGAACCGTGGTCCGTCTGATTTTGGAAAAGGCCGGCTACGACGTCCTGGAGGCGGAAAATGGGGAAAAGGCCATCGAGGCGATCAATGGGGGAGAGAACCGATTAGTGCTGGATGCGGTGATCTGCGACATTCGCATGCCGAAGATCAATGGAATCCAGGCCATCGACTATTTTCAGAAAGCATATCCTCATGTCCCGGTCATTGTGCTCACCGCATTCCCCGAGACGGAAATGGCCGTCTCGTTCATGCTCAAGGGAGCTTCGGATTACCTGGTCAAGCCGGTGGAAGCGCCGAAGCTCATCGCTGCGGTGGAAAGGGCCATGGAACGACGATATGCTTTGGCATGAGGCCTTTGAGGTGCCCATCCGCGATATGTCACCGATACATGAGCGATGGTTGAGGGGAGCTTAAAGCGCCTCCGCCGTCACATCGCAACCTTAGTATCGGTCATAAGGTCTGTGTACTTCGATGGAGGATGACGATCTTTTGCCAGATCTTGTCCGCGAGCCCGGTTGTCAAATCCTGTACTTCGTCCACAGCGCTCAAAGTCACCGGATCACGGAAATCTTGCACATACAGGGCAGAGATCTTGCTGATGATGGCCAGCATTTCGCTGCAGTAGTCGAGGTAGCGGGTCAATTCGAAGGGTGTCATTTTGCGCTCTGGCGAAGAAGGTGTGTCTGATCCGGAGCCACAGAGGCGGTCCGGATCCTTTGTCAGTTGATGCATGTCGATGATGTGCGCCATAGAACGCAACGTGTGGATAGCCTTGAGCGCCCGTCTCCGCTTCAAGCGATTTTCCAGATTTAGCAGGAAATAAGTGGCAGCACCGAAAAGGATGATCTCATTCACGGCGGCATCCAATCCCTGGACGAGATCCGCAATGCTGGAGAAGAGCTCGGCTCTGCCTTCCATGAAGAAAAGCGCGGCGACGAACAGGATCACCATGAAAGCGATCAAAACACCCGCCACGACGCGCACAATCATTAAGGGTGTGGCCAACCAGAGCGCGGTGCTTCCGGCTGCCTGTGTTTCGGCGAGAAGCGCCTCGGCCACCTTGCTAAGGCCAGACTTTGGGAACCGCTCCCTGACTCGGCTAGTCAACGTGTGGCAAGTCTTGATGATTTTCTCGGAGTCGAGAGAACGGTACATGCCTTTCTCTTGACCTGCCGAGAAAATATCGCCAAAGTCCAGCATGCCTGCATGCACGAGCAAGCCGAGTGCCGGTGGATTCTCCTCTGGAATTGCTAAATATTCAACCAACTTAGAGCGAGCGGGAATACCATAGGAATTCAGGTATATGAATTCATTTTGATCCGGAAGAATCTTTTCCGGTTCAGATCCGTCCGGACTTCCTGTGGGAGGCAAAGGCCCCTTTCGAAGCTGTCAAAGGAGAATGCGCGCAGATATGGCGACCATGTTTCAGGCGTATGGGTGGAATCCTGACGTCGTTTACAGTGGCTTCCAAATTTCATTCGAACACGGACTCTCGAGCGCGCCGTCGTAAGCACTCACGGCGAAATAATACGTCCTGCCCGTGGCGAGGCCCCCAATCGTGGCGGCCGGGACCGAGGCGTTGGCGAGAGACGAGAGCGAGTAATAAGCACTTTGTGCATAGGCACAAGAACCGGTCAGATTCGGAGATTGAGTCCCGTAATGCACATAGTATCCTCCCGCCCTGAGGCCGGTCGCATCCCACGCGATTCCCACGGACACGGTGGGGGGCGGGGAGGTCGTTGATGTCGTCGGTGAGGGAGAAGGCGATGTCGACGTCGGCAGTGCAGCAATGATCAAGGTTACGGGAATGGCTTGCGGGGTATTCGTGGCGGTATCTCCAGCGACCGTAATACTTCCCGAATAGGTCCCCGCCGCCATGCCCGAAAGATTCGCCGTCGCGGTGAAGGCCATCGAGGTAGTTCCAGAGGACCGACCTGCGGAGGGGGAAAGCGACAGCCATGAGGTTGTCGAACTCACACTCCAATCCAATGCGCCGTTGCCGGTGTTTGCGATCTCGACGGTATGGACCGGGTTGGCGTCGCCTTGAGTGACCGAAAACGTGAAGTTGGTGGGGCTGAGGCCGATCGTCGGCTGTGTCCCGTTCCCATTTCCTGACTTGGCGGCCTCGGGGCCATCTCCCGGGCTTCCACCGCCGCTGCATCCCGTCGACAGCGCAAGACAGAGAAGGCAGACCCGTAGCGTGGGCATCACCGACATCTTTTTCAATCCTTGGTTGGTGGGGTCTATGCCCCGGTGAGGTGCAGTTGTAGTCGAACAACTTTTCGAGCCGATCAGCAAATTTTATGCCGATGGTCGTTGAAAGATTCCTCGAATCCGGGACTGTCGGCACTACGGGGGAAACTGACTTATGGGACAGAATCTAATAAAGAACGCGTAAGGGACACGTAAATTTTCGGTGTGATCGACATTGATACCCGCATGAAGGGAAAGTTGCTGGTGCAATGCGCGAGGGGTCGATGCGGAAGGTCGGAGGAAGAGTGTGCAGGAATGTATGGATCAGGAAACTGCACCTGTTGAAGACGTGTCGGGCTGAAGGTCGTCGGCCGGGATGTCGCGAATCTGAATCGAGTCGACCCGTTGGTGGGCCAGGACGTCCGAGATGATCACGACCTTGTCTCCGCCCTGAAACTGTTCTCGGTCCTTCAAGATCCGGAACGCCGTCTGCAGTGTCTTTTCAGGGTCCGAACTGAAATCGATTTTGAACGGAAAGACGCCACGGTTGAGCATCATGGTCCGTCGCGGCTGACTCATGTTCGTAAAGGCGTAGATGTTGGTGGAGAAGGGCCGGCAGTTGGCGACAAGATCGGCCATGATTCCCCGTCTGGTGATCACGACGATGCCCTTGGCATTGATCCCTTCGGCGAGCTGAACGGCCGCCGCGGCCAGTTGTTGCTTATTGCCCGTGTCGCGCAATTGTTTCGCGAACCGTAATCCCGGAATCGTCTCGGATTTCAGCGCAATCTTGCGCAGGTAATCGACACACTTCGTCGGATACTTTCCCACCGTCGTTTCCCCGGACAGCATGACGGCGTCGGCTTCTTCATAGATCGCGTTGGCGACGTCGGTGACCTCGGCTCGAGTGGGGTGCGGATTGTGGATCATGGATTCGAGCAGATGAGTGGCCACGATCACCCGTTTTCCGTACTCGGCACATCGCTGCACGATTTTGCGCTGGACATTCGGGAGATCTTCAATGTTGATCTCCACTCCCAGATCGCCGCGCGCGACCATAATGCCATCCGATTCCTTGATGATCTCTTCGACGTTTCGAACGCCTTCCTGGTCCTCGATCTTTGCGATAATCTTGATCCTTCCGACCTTTTCACCCATGAGCGCCTTGAGCTGCTGGATATCGGCCGCTTCCCGGACGAAAGACAGTGCGATGAAGTCCACATCCCGTTCCAGACCGAAAAGGATGTCCTTGGTGTCTTTTTGGGTGATCGCCGGCAGATTGACGCGGATACCGGGGAGATTGACGTGGCGCTTGCTCTTCAAGAGCCCACCGTCCAAGACCCGACACTGCATGACGCGTTCTTGCTTCTCCAACACCTCCAAATTGATCAGCCCGTTATCGACGGTGATCTTGTCGCCGACATTGACCTGTTCAAGCAAGTCTTCGTAGTCGATGTGGATGGAGCTCTCTTCAACATCCATGGGCCCGCGCGTCGTGACGGAGACGATGGC
>DATEEH010000104.1:0-10658 GCA_035281245.1 Nitrospira sp. | reverse complement strand
ACTCCTCGCAAATCGCAGGTCACGACTATCCGCCTCGAGGAAGCAAAGCGAGCGAGCTTGGATTGACCAATATTCGAGCGGTGCTCCTTCACGCGCGCACGATGGAACCGATCCAGGCCATGCCCTAAGAACGAAGACGAGAAGAAGGATCTTTGAGATTTGAGATGGCGCGCCTCGCGCCTGATGCACCCATAGCAAGTCGCAGTAGACCACCATCCGCCTTATTCCGGGAAGAAAACCAGTGAGCTTTGGAAGGTTCATCTTGGTCTGTGGCTCCATTTGAGATATGAGATTTGAGATTGCGAGCAGAGAGGTCAACGTCCGCCGGTACAGACAACACTGATCCCTGGTAGGAGAGAAATATAAGAATGGGATTGCTGCAGCGGTTGAAGCATGATCTGAAGTCCGGATTGGCGACTTTGCGTTTGGGGACGGCCCAGGCGGCGAACCGCGCACTCGAGGAAACCGAATTCCTGCGTCTCCGACTGGAAATCCGGAGAATCGACCAGCAACTCAAAGAACTGTATCGCGACGTGGGTGAGCGGGCCGTGAGTCTTCGTGAGGCCGGCGAACAGGTGGAGCGTGTTCTATACGACACGGAGATCGCGCGGTTGGTCAAGGAGATTCAGCAGTTGAAGGACACGAGCAGCAAGCTCGAAGCCGAAATGCAAGAGATCCGCGACGCGCAATGAGCGCATACCGTTTGGCTGGTGTCGACATTGGAACGCTTACCTGCCGACTGCTCATCGCCGATCTTCCCTCCTCTGGTCCGTTGAAGGAACTGCATTCAGAGCGACGAATTCTTCGACTTGGCGAAGGCGTCGATCAGTCGAAACGGCTGAAGCGGGAGGCGATGGATCGTGTCATGCAATGCCTGGGAGAATGGCGGAACGTCATTGACCGCTATCAGGTGCATGCGTGCACGGCTGTGGCTACGAGCGCCGTGCGTGACGCGGAGAATCGGCAAGAATTCGTGGATCGAGTCACCATTGAGACAGGCTTTCACGTCGAAATTCTCACCGGCGAACAAGAAGCCCAGCGGACGATGCTCGGCATCCGTTTCGGTCTGCCCAAGGGAATTGCCGATGTCCTGGCGCTGGACATCGGCGGAGGGAGCACAGAATTTATCGTTGCGCCGCAGGGGCAACCGCCTGTGGTGCGTTCCATAGATATCGGGGTCGTCCGGCTCTCCGAACGTCTCTTGCATCATGATCCGCCGACAAAAGAGGAGATAGAGCAGGCGAGGGCTTGGATCCGAAAGGAAACGACGGAAGCCTTGGCCGCGATGCCTCGAAGGACAAACGTCACGTTTGTCGGTACCGCTGGGACGATCACTTCCCTCGCGGCCATGGCGCAGCGGCTTCCGGCGTATGAGCCGGCCAGAATCCATAATTATCGGCTGAGATTTGAAACGATCGCCGAGCTCGAGCGGCAATTGCTGAGTCGATCAAAAGCGGCTCGAGTCGGTATGCCCGGGCTTGAAAAAAACCGCGAAGACGTCATCGCGGCCGGAGCCATTATCCTCCGAACGGTGATGGACACGTTGGGCGAACGGGAATGTCTCGTGAGTGATCTTGGATTACGCGAAGGGGTGCTACTTTACTTGGCAAAACAAACTGGATAGCGCGAGCTTGTGAAGCATTCTATTTGCCCATTTCATCCCATTGTTTTCTTATTCTGTCCTCCTGTTCCTTGGGTAGCTTGTTCAAGAAAGATTCGTCGGGTATCAGGAAGCGTAAGATTCTGCGTCTGAAGTCGTATTCCACAACAAACTGCCTCATCCCTATGTAAGCTTTCTTCTCGTCCTCTTTCAGGACAAGTGAATTCGGATACAGAGTGCCCCAGTCTCCGTTTTTTTCATGAAGCTTAAGTGTTTCGCGATTTCCTATCTTGCTGTACTCTGCCAAGGAACCGGATAACACAAGGAAAAGTGTTCCATCCTTGGACATTGCGCCTGCATACGGAGCCTCTGGCAAGAGAGTCACCGTGTTTGCTTCCCATTGTTTCGTTCGGGTGATTCGAATAATGGATCCAAATGACATTGTTAGGTGTGCTAAGCCTTCGATTGCGAGTACGCCTTCAGAACATGGGAAAAAGGCTCTGACCTGATGGTCGGAAATTTTCTGCCTGGAATCACCAGACTGGTCAAACCAATATAGAGCGGAACCGAATTCTCCTCGATTGAAGCTAACGAGCCAACCGTCATCCGTTCGGAAAAAGGTGAAACCATCCTTAAAGCCTTCTGCTTGAGGTGTAAAAAAAGGTCGATCTTTTGCACGGGTATCATCCTTGGTTAAAACCGCTTTTACAGTTGGCCCTTCTTTAAACACCTTCCACTCATATTTTGAATGGTTGGCAGCGTATTCCCAAGCCATTCTAATACCACTTGTTCTTGGGCCGGCCGGACGCGACACCTCCATCCATGTGTCCACATCTTGTTCGTATGAATAGACTGCATTAGGGAATGCAAAGTGAGCAGCTACTAAACATACCAATGCTTTACTCGTCGTCCGCATCATTAGGTTCATCATGTACATGTTGAAAAAGGAAACGGAGCTATCTCTGTGAATACCAACGATAACCTTTATTCTCGGTAAACGTCGGCTTGGGCGCCCCGCCCGGTTTTTCCAATAACAATACTTTGAAATCGATCAGACCGAACCATGCCGGATCGGCCACGTCATGGTAGTGCGTGCCCTGGAATTTCGGAAGCAGATCGCCGAGCGTCTGTTTGAGCTCCTTCTCCGTGTAGGCGCGGACAACAAACGGCTTGTTCATGGCCTGGCAAAATCGTTGGATCGTATAGGCGGCCCCGGTGCAGAGCACCTTGGTATCCGGCTTCATCGTAAGGAATTGGGGGAGCGACAGGTATTGCTCCTGAAAGCCGAGCCAACGAACGGCCTGCCGCAGATGGCCGTATTGCACTTCATACTCGGTATGCCCAGGTAACTTCACCGGCGCAGGCCAGCCTTCCTCGATGCCAAATTCCGTGAGAAACGCGCGTCCGCCCGGTTTCAGCACGCGCCACAACTCGGCGACAAATCGAAAGGGACCTAAATTAAAAATGACGTCGTCGGGCGGGTCATCGCCGAGCGTCAGACGCACGCGCCTGATCCAGTCCAGCGCTTCCTGATGCTGGGGGGTGATTCCGGTTCCCGAGAGCAATTCCTGCCTCGTCAGCTTGACCGGCGTCATGTCGGCCATGTTCTCGTTGTCGATGACCAGATCCACGGAATTGTCCTTGAAGGGCAATGATTCCGCGTTGGCCTGGGTGCCGCTGCACCGCCAACCGCCGGCTTGGGCGCGGGCGACCTGCAATTTTAAAAAAGGTTTGGTGATATCGATCGAACAATACCTGATGCTTTGCTTTTCGAAGGGGAGAAGTTCCTTGCCGAGTTCCCGTGCCACATAACCAAGGCCGCCGCCCACTTCGACGATAATATGTGGCTTCGGGTTGAACCAACCGAGACGCCGCAGCTTTTGCATGAGCAGTCTGCCGTATGTCAGGCCGTTCAAGGCCTCGTTGGGCTCACGAAAGAGATGCGAGACGGTGGTTTCGATGAGATCGAAATGCCCGTCGTCGTGGCCGCTGTCTTTCAATTCATGAACATGAAAGTCCTCCAGGTGGTCTTCACCCTCAAAGCCCTCACGTCCCGACCAACCTTCCCGAATTTGTTGGAGAAGCACATCCCACTTGGCCTTATGGCGGTGTCCGCCCGGAGGCTCGGCTCCGTAATAACATAGCGAATAATTGGGCAAAGCCCAGCGCTCCAAATGCCATTGCCCCGGCTGGCCGTCGGGTCCGCAGACTTTGGCTCCGTAACGTTCCATCAACGTGCGGACGGTCGTGTGGCCGTTCATGGCCTTGAGCATCTCGAGACCGGTACGGTTCAGCCTGACGAGTGGAAGATGATCGTCGAGCGGCGCGAACCACCATTCGTCGGTATGGTGTTGATAGGCGACCAGATCGGGAACATGCCAGGCCAGGAGATTGAGGATCTCCCCCGAGAGACGACGAGGCTCGTGAATAGCGACAGCAGGCTTCATTTGCGTCGGAGCAGAAGCCTACACGAGCCTGCGCTTTTTCTGCAACAGAGCTAGGGCGTTGAGGGGGTTACAGTTGAGAAGGGCCCGGGGCTGATTCCGTCACGATGATCGTCCCGTGCATGATGGGATGTATACGACAGATGTATGGATACTTCCCTGGAGCCAGGCCGGGGTGTGTGTATGTATCGTTGGGAAGCACCATGCCGGAATCAAACGCGCAGTTTTCACCGTCCTCAAGACAACCGACGTGCGTAACCGTATGCTCAGTTGGGGTGGGATTCTCCCATCTGATCGGTGCACCGGTTGACACGGTAGCGGATTTCGGAACGAAGTAGGGTGATCCGTTGTCGATGGTGATGGCGGTATACGGCGGCGTCGCCGAGGTCGGCCACGCGGTCCACGCCATCAGGGCAACCACCCCGACGAAAGTGCGCATGTAAAGCAGG
The DNA here is from genome assembly GCA_035281245.1 of Nitrospira sp. Classification (GTDB taxonomy): domain Bacteria; phylum Nitrospirota; class Nitrospiria; order Nitrospirales; family Nitrospiraceae; genus Nitrospira_C. The sequence goes on along the minus strand of DATEEH010000104.1, from coordinate 6,165 downwards.
TGTTTCATACGCTAGTTTTCTTGGTAACCATTCTACCACGCTGGTCAAGGCGACAAGTAGTCACCCCAGACGCACTTAATTTGCGAGGTACTCTTGACCTGGGGCCGCGATTGTACGATTCTTCGCCTTATTTTGAGGGCGGTTATGAAAGGACGTGCCGTCGTTGTGTGCGCAGCCTTGGCCTGGCATGCCGTACAGGGGAGCTGCGCCTTTATGACTGGGTCGGCCTGGGCATTGACGCTCTCGATGCCCCCTGCCGACGCGAAGGTCTCCGCGGGCCAGGCACTTCCGGTGGCCGTGGACGTGGGGAGAGAAGTCAATCTTCGCCGGCTCCGCTACTATTGGTACCGGATCGACGAGGAACCGCTGGCGTCGCGTCAAGCGAATCCTGCGCCTTTTACGCCGTCACCGGAGGGGTCTCCGCTGTCAGGCACAGTGACGGTCCCTCCCGATGCACTCGGCCAGATGCGATTGTTGGCCGTGGGCGAAGTGGTGAGCGGACGCATGGAGAGTCACGAGGAATTTGACGAGGTGTTGGTGATCGTAGGAACAGCGGCGGATCTGCAATCCATTGAGTTTGCCGTGGAGAAGCCGTGGCGAATGACGCAGGTCGGCAAACGGCTCATGGTTCCTGCGATCGGACAATTCAGTGACGGTGTGTCGCGGCCCCTCATTGGACCGCGTGCCGGGAGTCGTTTCCAATCGACGGCGGAGCAGGTGGTGTCGGTGGATGCGAACGGCGTCTTGCAGGTCGTGGGGGCGGGGAAGGCGACCGTCACGGTGGAAAACCGTGGAAAAACCGGAACTGTCGATGTCATCGTGGAAACGAACGGAGAACCGAATCGCCCGCCGATTGCCGACGTGGTCAAAGAGGTGCATGTGAGATCCGGAGATCTGGTGCTGCTTGACGGCATGAAGAGCCGTGATCCCGACGGCGATCCGTTGCATTTTGAGTGGAAGCAGATCCTTGGCCATCGCGTCACTCTCACCAACGTGAACGAAGCCAAGGCGACGTTCGTGGCGCCGAAAGTGTCGGAGCCGAAGCAGTATCAATTTTCTCTGGTGGTCACGGACATGGCGGGCCCGGACACCATCAAGGGCGCAGACAGCGCTCCGGCCATCGTGACTGTCTGGATCGCACCGTGAAGGCAGAGTCCGTCGGACCCCGTGGCAGACCCCGTTGCAACCCTACGTAGGTTCATGCTAGATGGAGGCCGCATCATTGGTGACGAGCGTGTGAACGGAAGAGGAGACGATCGATGGCGAAGATGAAGAAGCGCCCGGCGAAGAAAAAAGCTGCCAAGACCAAGCGGTCGTCGATGAAGGCGGCGAAGAAGCCGGCAAAAAAGACCGCGGCAAAGTCCAAAACTGCTCCTAAGAAAAAGAGCGGCGCGTCGGCGCCCGCCCAGCCCAAGCCCACTGCCGTGAAAAAAATCGGGCCCGAGGAAGAAACGAGGAAGGCTCCGGCGGCCAAGGGAGCTCCGGCACTGCCGAAGGAACCGGATATGGACGAAGAAGAGATGGGAGGAGACGACGAAATCGATCTCGGCGGCGAGAACGAGATCGACGAAGACATGGAAGAGGATCTCTCTCTCGACGACGATGAAGAAGATGTCGATTATCTCGAAAAGTCCGATGATCTGCTCGATGATTCCGACGACTATCGGCACTAGACTCAGTCGCCTCACCTCATCCAAACATCCGGCCTGACATCATCCTCCCGTTTTTGTAACGCCCTGCCGCCGTCGAGCGGGTCGAGTGCTTCGAGGGGTTCATCAGAGGTGACTGTCGTGAGTCATTTTCTTTTTGTGGTTCCCGCGCTGCGTGAACGGTCTTCAGAGGACAGCGCAGATCTTCAACTTTCACATGGGCTGTGGGGACTCTGCACCGCCCTCATTCGATCCAACCTCCAGACCTATCTCACGCCGCAGTCCTGCGGCTTGGTCTATGTCCTCAAGGTCGGCCTCTGTGCGGAATTCAGCATTGTGCCCCCGATCCAGGATTTTTCCGCCTTAGACGAATTTCTGAAAGATGAACTTCGGACCGAAGCACGGCATGGATTTGTCCGGATCGAAGGCATCAAGCGTTGGACATGGTCGGCCCACGCCAGTCAGGCGCTTCTGATGCGCGTGTTGAACATTCCGGATCAGGCGGAACTGACTCGGCGGCTTGCGTTAGGCATGCATCGGTTGACGCCGCAAGAGCATGAGGCCATCCTCGCCGGCATTCGTGAAGGGCTCCCGCAGGGGTAACGCAGAAGCCGCGCATCTCAGATCTGAAATTTGAGATTCTTAGAGGTTTCAGAAGCCCGGATCTCGGATGTCATATCTCAGATCTCCCATATGAGATTTGAAATTTGAGATTCTTAGAGGAGATCTCAGATGTGAGATTTGAGATTTGAGATTCTCAGAGGGTCTTGCCGGTCATGAGCAGATAGGCATCGTCGACTGTGTCCACTTCTTTGACGATGATGTTCAGTTGGAAACCCAATTCAACGAGATTCCATTGCGGTGTGTACGTCTGTCCTCTCGGCACCAGCACAGCGTGGCATCCCTCGCGCTTTGCCGCCCTGATCTTGTCCGGGATGCCGCCGACCCAACCGATATGCCCTCCGGGCTCGAGAGTCCCGGTTATGGCTGTGCCGCGCTGGATGCGATCGCCCTTGAACATGGCAATGAATCCCACGGCCATTGCGGCGCCGGCACTGGGACCGTCGCCTCCCGCCGGCCGGTAGGTGACTCCTTGCACGGACACCGTGCCGGTGTGGGATATGCTGGGTGTGCGCTCGACCGCATAGTCGAAGGCCTGCGCCATGGATCCCAAATGGGTTTTCCCGTATCGGACGCCGCCGAGAATAACCTGCAATTGCACCGGATTAGGATCGGATCTTCTGTCCCATCCCATCAACATGATTTCAAAGACGCCCAGATCATTACCTCCGTAGGTCGCAATGAGCGGGAGCTCGACGTAATCGTTCGCGTCGCTCGGGACGGACGCGAGGAGGCTGCTGGTCGTCAAAAGCATGCCGATCATGAACCCCTGCTTTGGCATAAGAAAGAAGTCTATCAAACAGTCGGCACGCGTAAAGCAAAGCGATAAAATCCTGTCTTGCCTTGCACCTGGCCATTCCGTATAAGGGCCGTCATGTTCACGCCGGTTGGTATCGTTCGATGGTGTCTGATCACGCTCCTCTGTCTCTCACCACCCCCCCTTGCCGCAGCCTGCCTCGTTGAAGAGTCGGCGCCCGGCGCTCAGGGCATGTTCAGAATTCATCTCGGTTCGGATTGCACGGCGGAGGAGCGGGGGGGTCATGCCGTCATGGCCTCGGCGGTTCTGGCAGCCGTAAAGCGAGGATACACCGTCGACCTCGATGGCGTCATCGTTCGCGGCGACCTGGTGATGGATGCGTTGCCGGTCGTGACCAATCCCGCCCCACTCGAGGGAATCATCGGTCCGCAAGACAAAGAGGTGCGAGTGATAGCCGGCGGGCTGTCGATCGTGAATTCCCTCGTCCAGGGAAGGCTCCTCCATCGATCAGCCGAGGGCACCCTGGTCTTTAGCGGTCCGGTCACCTTCGCAGGAACGACGTTCGAGCAGATGGTCGATCTCTCGCGCTCCGTGTTTACACAACCGTTGGTCGTGTCGGGTGCCGTGTTTCTCGGGGAAGCCTATTTCGTGCAGGGGAACTTTCTTCGCGCGGTGACCGGCGAGAAAACCGCCTTCGGACCTCATACGCGCTTTCATCGTTCGCGTTTCCACGAGCCGGTGACGTTTCAGCAATCGGGCTTCAGCGGCTTGGCGGAGTTCCTCGAGGTGCATTTCGCTCGTGACGCGAATCTTTCGCGAACGTACTTCAAGTTGGGCACAGGTTTCTCCGGAAGCCAGTTCGTCGGAGTGGCGGATTTCTCTGAGGCGCTGTTCGACGGGGATGCATTCTTCACGTTTACGCGGTTTGACGGAGATGCGTTTTTCCGCCGTGCGACCTTCCGTGCGACCGCGGATTTCGACGACGCGCAATTCAACGGCCGCGAAGACTTCTCCAAGGCGTTTTTCGAGAAAGGACCGCAATTCGCGAGAGCGAAGCGTTCCGGCAGTCCCGAAAACTTGGGTCTTGAGAACCCGCAAATACAATACGTCATTACGCTCTCCCTCCTGTTGTTCAGTGCCCTCCTGACCGCGTATCTAGTTCGATCCAGGTGACCTTCCCAACCACAACTAATAGATCGGCCCTTGCCGAACCTCCCCAAAGCTGGTATAAAGCGCCTTGTGGATAACCAACTCGGCGGGGCCGAACAGACAGAATTGCCCTATCAGGTCCGTATCGAGAACTTCGAGGGACCTCTCGATCTGCTCCTTCACCTCATCAAGAAGAACGAAATCAACATCTACGACATCCCGATCGCGATGATCGCTCAGCAGTATCTGGGCTATCTCGAGGCGATGAAGGATCTCAACCTCACCGTCGCCGGCGAATTTCTCGTCATGGCCGCCACGCTGTTGCAGATCAAGTCGAAGATGCTCCTGCCCGTCGAGGAGAGTGCCGAGGACGATGAGGACGGGCCGGATCCTCGGGAGGAACTCGTTCGTCGACTGCTCGAGTACAAAACCTTCAAAGAGGCAGCGCGGCAGTTGGATACTCAGGAGCGAATGTGGCGGGACATCTACACCAGGCCGGCCATGTCGTCGGATGCTGAAGCGACGTCCGATGAGACCATGCTCGACAACATCGGATTATTCGACCTCGTCGATGCGCTGCAGGGAATCCTCAATCGCAACCCGGGCAAGAAGCTGCTGGAGATCATTCCCGACAGCCTGACGGTCCGCGACCGGATGAATGTCATTCTGGAAGCTCTTGAAGGTCAGGAATCGGTTGGGTTCGAGGCGTTGTTCGAAGCGTCGTGCCACCGATTGGTGATCATCGTCACGTTTCTGGCGTTGCTGGAACTCATTCGTTTGCGCACGGTGCGTGTCTATCAGGCGGAAAATTTCGGACCGATCATGGTGTCCCGCACCTTCTCGCTGGTGCCAGATCCGGCGGAGTTGGATGATTCCGAATGGAGGTGAGCATGAGTTCAGCGGAGCTGCGCGATGGTCGCATGGAAGGCGTGGACGAGAACACGTGCGCGGAAACGGCATCCTTACCCAGTGACCACGGCGCGACCTCCGTGCAAACGACGGACGACGGTCTGGAAGGATGCGAGCTTGTGGCTGTGCTGGAAGCACTTCTCTTTGTCTCTTCGGAACCGGTTCCGGTTGCGCGTCTGGCGGCAGCGATCGGCACGGTCTCGAAGGCGGAGGTCGAACAGGCGCTGAAGCGATTGGAAGAAGACCTCGCACACGACAGCCGAGGCATTCAGCTGGCAAAGCTGGCCGGTGGCTACCGACTGGTGACCAAGGCCGACTATGCTCCGTGGCTCAAGCGCTTGGACAAGGCCAAGTCAGCGCAAAAACTGTCGCGGTCCGCACTCGAGTCGCTGGCGATCATTGCGTACAAGCAGCCGCTGGTTCGGGCAGAGATCGAAGAGATTCGCGGCGTCGAAACGTCCGGCGTGCTACGAACGCTGCTTGAACGAAAACTGGTCCGCATCGTCGGACGCAAAGAGGTGCCGGGACGGCCGATCATGTACGGCACCACCAAGTTCTTCCTGGAACATTTCGGTCTCAGCGATCTCAGCCAGCTGCCCCCGCTGCGTGAATTCAAAGAGCTGGGGGAAGCCGAGCAGGCGCTGCTCCCGATGGAACACGAAGCGGCCGAGGTCTGTCAGCCGGTCGCTATGACCGATCAGGAACTGGAACCGTGGGACCCGCAGGCACTCATTCCCGAACCGGTGGAACAGAACTAAAGAGCCTCCCTGCTCACTTCCTATCCGTGAGCTGCCACCTCCGAGTCCCGCTTTCGATGGATGCCCTCCGTCTCAATGATGTTGCGACTTAAATAGTTCTTTTGATCTCGCCCTTCCTCTGGAGGCGGGGCTGATTGGTCTCCTCCTACTGCGCGCTTGGATTCTTTCGCGCTTCATTATGGAGGTAGATGGTGACCTCGCTGCGACTTGCGGCGGATGCAATGACTCTGTCGTTGTAGTCGCCGCAGGCGATGGCGAGACGCAGTGTTCGAAGGTCCGTTCGGACTCAGTCCAGGACGGACCAAGTTTGCGGAGCCAAGCA
>DATEEH010000103.1:0-32857 GCA_035281245.1 Nitrospira sp. | reverse complement strand
TGTTGGTGATCGGTTCCACAAAGAGGCGGTCCCACGGCTCCCGCGACACCCAGATCCGGCTATTCGATGCGCCGGAAAGAAAAAACGGCTTCAGGGCCATGACGAAGGCGTCGGCGGAAAGATGGTCAAGGTCGTTGCCGGCAAGCCAGGCTGCGAGGGGGTTCCAGACGGACTGGAGTGAAGATTGACTGTAGTTCAGAGATCCCAACCAGTGCAGTGCGGTCCGTTGTTCGAGGTCTGAAGCCAGCTCCAGCGATCCTTCCCACAACTGCTCGAGCCAGGACAGGAGTTTCCATCGTTCAGGCGCAGAGAGGCCGGCAAACCGCCCGATGGTCAGAAGTTGTTGGAGCGGGGTGGGGAACAGGGTTTTCGGATAGTGGGCCAGGCGGCCGTCAGAGAGGAGAAATTCCAGCGTGGATTCGGCAAACATCGACGGATCGCGTTCAATGCCGAGTGAACGCAACAGGGCCCAGGTGGCATGGTGGCAGCCTAGTATCGGCAACGGCGGGTCGCTGACGTCCCGGAAGTCCTCGCCTGCTCTCGAGGAGAGCGACAGCAGCGTGATCCGGCACCCGCTCGGTATCAGGCGGTAGGCGGCGGTGAGACCGGCAGGTCCATCGCCGATGACGATGACCGATGGGCGGGATTCCCACGTCACAAGAATTTGGAGCGAAGCCACACCCCGGCGGCCAGGGCAAGCCGATGCGAGGTGGACAGGCGAACGCGGGGGCCGAACACGCGATAGTCTGGACGTTCTATGCGTTCGAGAAGACGGGAATAGACGGCCCTCATGATTTCGGCGACGGTGAGCGCACGTCGGTCTCTTTTCGGGAGGCTGGCCAGTGCCGCCTGCGCTTTCGCATAATAAGTCCTGGCCCGCTGCACTTCAAAGCGGATCAGATCCCGCAGGCGGCTGTCCTCCGCTCGCCCGAGAAGTTCTGCTTCAGCGTATCCGTATCGACTCAGGTCCTCTTGAGGAAGGTAGATTCGCCCCTGTTCGGCATCTGTTCCCAGGTCGCGCAAAATATTCGTGAGTTGAAAGGCCATCCCCAGATCGACGGCATAGTCCTGCGCATGCGCCGACGTGGGACCGAAAATGTGCAAACAGATCAGCCCCACGATCGAGGCGACGCGGTAGCAATACAGCGAGAGTTCTTCAAAGGTGGCGTAGCGTGTCGTTGCCAGATCCATCTCGACGCCTTTGATCAGTTCCTCGAAGTAGGCCTTGGGAATCGACAGTTGCGTGGCATGATGCGCCAGGCTAATCATGAGCGGCCAGCTGGGTTCGCCGCCGTAGACTTGATCGAGCTCGGCGCGCCATCGCCGGAGTTCTTCCTTGGGATCGCTTCCTGGCGGCGGTTCGTCGACGGCGCTATCAACCGCTTTGCAAAAGGCATAGACGGTATACATCGCCTCCCGCCTTGCCTTTGGAAGAAAGAAAAATGAGTAATAGAAGTTGCTCCCGCTCTGTTTGGTGAGATTGGTGCAATATTCCTGGGCGTCCGAGAGCAGCATCGTCATAGAGACTGGCCTGTGAGGCACAGGGTTCCCGTCAGGTTGACCACCGAATCTGAGGATCGGTCGCCAGACACTGCCCCTGTGAAGATGTCCGCCAGGAGCTCGACGCCGTCCACCAAGCGAGGCCCGGGACGACTGAAGTAGGAAGCCGCGTCGACGGCGTAGGTCTGTGCCGAGCGCAGCAGGTGTGAACAGGGATCATTCCGCCGGCAGACGGTGGTCACCTCGGAGACCGTACGGCTCACGGAAAATCCACAGGGCATGGCGATGATGATGTCGCCAGTCGCAGCGAGAACCTCTTCCATGGTCACCCCGCGCGACGGCTGGCCTGCATGGCCCAACGCATCGTGCCCGCCGGCGATTTCGACCATTTCAGGCACCCAATGACCGCCCACATACAGGGGATCGAGCCACTCAAGACAGATGACACGGGGTCGGGAGCGGCCGGCCGAGGCCTTGCGAACGGCGGCGATTCGGCTCCGAAGAGATTGGGCTAACGCGATTCCGCGGGACGCGACTCCCAATGCCGCCCCGATGCGCTCGACATCGTCGAGCACCTCAGTGAGTGAATGGGGAGCGAGGGTGACGAGTTGCGGGCGGGGAGACAGCGAGTGCACAACTCGCTCAAGCGGTTGTGGAGTGATGGCGCAGACATGACAGATGTCCTGCGCCAAAATGATATCAGGTCGCGCTGCGTGGAATGCCCATTCATCCAGGCGATACAGGGGTTGCCCCGACGACATCAGTGATTTGACTTGGCGGTCGATGGCGGCGCTGTCGACGTCATCGGAATCGATGGCCGCCTGCACCATGACCGGAACGTGTCGAACAGTTTCCGGATAGTCGCACTCATGACTGATGCCCACGAGTGCTTCGCCAAGCCCCAGGCTGACCACCACTTCGGTTGCACCAGGTACTAGGGAGCAAATCCTCATTCACCATCCTCTTACGCCGGCCATAACCGTCTTGCGAGCTCCGCCAGCCGAGTCTCCGACAGACTGTGCGTGATCGCATGGGCTTCGTGCAGGTCCTGAACCGTGTGCGTGTTGGCCACCGCAAGAACCTTCATGCCGGCGGCTTTTGCACCGCGCACTCCCGGAAGCGAATCCTCGATGACCAGACATGAGGGTGGAGTCAGCCCGGTGTGGCGTTGTTGGAGTGCCTTTAACGCCAGCAGAAACGGCTGTGGATCGGGTTTCCCTCTGGTCACGTCTTCCGCGCTGGTAATGTGAAGAAAGGCGTCCCTGAGACCAGCGGTCTTCAAAATGTATTCGATTTCATGTCGAAGCGCTCCGGACGCGATGGCCAGCGGATAAGCGCGCGCGGCCTCACGCACGAACTCTGGGACACCCGGAAAGACCACCTGGTGATGCTTGACCGATTCGAGATAGGCCTCGGCTTTCCGCTTCATCAGCCGCTCGACCGTGGCGGGATCGGCGGGACGGCGGTTCGTCGCAAGCGCCGCCATGATACAGCCGCGGTCGTCGTAGCCGAGATAGTCGGCGTAGTACTCAGCTTCCGTCAGGTCGATGCCGATTTCCTTCAGAGTCTGATGCAAACCGGCAAAATGCAATGGTTCCGTATTGGCGATGATGCCATCGAAATCGAAAATGAGCGCTTGAAGTGTCGACATAGAAACGATGGGAAGATCATGCAGGAGGTTTCGGCGCGGATTATAGCACAGGGGGCGTTCGACCAGGCTGACGCGCGGTGGGGCCTCAGAATTTCAATCGTAGCCGCTTTTCAGATATCCATCCTTTGGCGCCATCGTCCGTCCGCACCGAGTAGACCCAGCCGCCCGGCTGCAAGTCGCCGTCGAGCACGTTCAACGTGACGCCCGGACGCACGACAGGACCCGGCTTGGTGCCCGCAGGGTCGAGCGACAACGGAATCGTTTCAGCGGGAGCAGCGGGGTTGCCGATTGCCGTCACTTTCTGCCCTTCGGCAAATATCGGCGAAGCCACGGCTACCACGGGGGCTGTCGGAGCGGTTGCCGGAGCAACGGGGGAAGGAGTCATCGGCGCCTGAGTTGCCGGAGCCCCGGTCGGTCCGGTCGGTGGCACGGGTTCAGGTGGAGTGTCGGAAGCGGCAGGCGGCATTGCCGGAGCAGTGGTCGTCGGAGGCGGTGGAGGGGCAACCGGCGGCGCAGGCTTCGGCCTCGTCGCCACCGCAGGCGGCTCGGGTAGATTGTCCCCCGTAAACGGAGCCAACCAGTCGGCAACTTGTTCCGGTTCCATCGCGAGGTAACCGATGCCTCCCACCAAGAGCAGCAGGAAAATCCAGAGCAGCGGTCGTCCGCCCTTTGATTTTTTCCCGGGTTTCATGGGCGAGACGGGTCTGGTGGCGGTCGTCTGATCCAGTTCTTCTTCCGTGAATTCCAAATCGGGTTCTGGTTGACGAGCCATCGAATACCTCCGGACTGAACGATCGAGCCCAGTCTTATCACCATCCCCCCCGAGAGTCAATTTTCCTTTGATCGGCTGCTGAAAACGACGACACTCTCACCCGCCCACCTTGACGGACATTCTCACCCGCCCATCCCGCACCACGCCGGGACGTGCGCTTTACCCAAGCTCACCCGCTCACCCACCGATTGCTTTGCAATCGTTTTCCCGGGACGCGTCTTCACCGGCTGAGTTCTCGATATGGGGTATGGGATGATATGGTTTTGAGCAGCTCTTACTCGACTCCGGATCAACAGGGCTGCGAGGGCGAGCACGAGAGGACCTGATGTTCCCGACTGCCGTTGCGGAACACCGTCAAGCCTTTGCAGCCGAGGTCATACGCCACAAGAAACGCGTCGGCCACGTCGCTTTTCGTGGCGGACGATGGCAGGTTGATTGTTTTGGAGACGCCGCTGTCGCTATAGCGCTGGAACGCGGCCTGCATGCGGACATGGTGCGTCGGCGGGACGTCATAGGCGGTGACGAAAAGTCTGCGGATCTCTTTCGGAATGCGTGCGATGTCTTGGATGGAGGGATTTGTCTGAAGATCCGCTGCCAAGCTGTCCAGGGTGAGTCCGTGCGCGCGAATCATGCGTGCGAAAGCGGGGTGCGTCATGGAGAACTGCAGGCCCTCCAACGCACGGCGGACAATCCGGACTCCGTACAGCGGTTCAATGCCGGGCGAACAGCCGGCAATGAGGCTGATCGTCCCCGTCGGCGCAATCGTGGTGACCGTCGCATTGCGTCTTCGCTCTCGGCGGGACTCCAGGCGGCTGCCGCGGTACGCCGGGAACAGCCCTCGTTGTGAGCCGAGTTGGCGAGAGACTTCATGGGCCCGCGCCTGGATAAACGACATCAACGAGGTCGCCTGGGCGATGGCGGCTTCGCTGTCGTAGGCCAGATTCAAGGCAATCAGTAAATCGGCGAAGCCCATGACTCCCAGTCCGATCTTCCTGGTTCGCAGTGTGGCGATTTCAATCTCCTTAAGAGGATAGTGGTTCCGGTCGATGACATTGTCCAAGAACCGGACGGCCAGGCCGATCGTATCCCCCAATCGACCGTAATCAATTGCCGCCGCGGCACCGGTCCGCAGCACGAACTTCGACACATCAATGGACCCGAGCGTACAGGATTCATAGGGCAGCAACGGTTGCTCCCCACAGGGATTTGTGGCCTCGATCTCGCCTGATTCCGGCGTTGGGTTGGCGGCATTGATCCGGTCGAGGTAAATCACCCCAGGCTCCCCTGTGGACCAGGCGGCCTGTGCCAGCCGGTCAAAGATCATCCTGGCCGGGACTTGCCTCGTCGTTTTTCCGGTGCGGGGGTTGATGAGCGCATAGCGTTCCCGATGCTTGAGAGCGCGCATGAATTCCGCGGTGAGGCCGACCGACAGATTGAAATTGTTCATCTCCGACGGGTTTTGCTTCAGCGAGATGAATTGCAGAATATCGGGATGATCGACCCGGAGGATGCCCATGTTCGCTCCACGTCGGGTGCCTCCTTGTTTGATGACGTCGGTCGCCATGTTGAAAATCCGCATAAAGGACACGGGCCCGGAGGCGATCCCGTGCGTGGAGGCCACGAGATCGTTTTGCGGCCGAAGCCGGCTGAAGGAAAATCCTGTCCCGCCTCCGGATTGGTGGATCAGCGCCTGTTGCTTCACCGCATCCAGGATCGAACTGAGCGAATCTTCAACCGGAAGGACGAAGCAGGCCGCAAGCTGCTGAAGAGGGCGTCCCGCATTCATGAGCGTCGGCGAATTGGGTAAAAACTCAAGCCGTGCCATTGAATCGTAGAAACGCTCGGCGGCGTTGGGCAGGCGCATCGAGGCGGGATAGAGCTGTTCTGCTTGAGCGATATCGGTCGCGATGCGCCAGAATAATCGTGGAATGGTCTCGGTGATCGAGCCTTGAGCGTTCCTGATGAGGTAGCGCCGGCGCAACACGATCTTGGCCTCCGGCGAGAGGTGCGGCACAGGCCTGCGAGGCGGCGCCGACGATCGGACAGTGCGGGCAGAAGCCATACCGCATTATAGCCGCCACGGCTCTGTTTGACGATATCGCAGCGACATGCTGCACTTGAATCTTCCGGGCTGCCGGTCGCACAATGCAGACGGGTGAGGATCATGCGCTCCTACCGCGAAGAACTCTGGTTCGAAACAAAGACCCGCCGTGCCTACCTCAACATCACGCCGCAAGTGGAAGAGATCGTCAGAAAGAGCGGTGTTCGGGAGGGGTTGGTGCTGGTGAACGCCATGCACATTACCGCGAGCGTCTACATCAACGACGACGAACCGGGGCTGCTGCAAGATTATGACCGTTTTTTGGAACGGTTGGCCCCGCAGGGCGACGCGTATCGCCACAACGACACGGGTGAGGACAACGGGGATGCGCATATCAAGCGGCAGGTGATGGGACGAGAAGTCGTCGTGGCGATTACGAACGGCCGGTTGGATTTCGGCCCGTGGGAGCAGATCTTTTACGGAGAGTTCGACGGCCGACGGAAGAAGCGGGTGTTGGTGAAGGTGATCGGCGATTGAAGTGTCGGGCGGCGTGGCCGGGGGTGGACTCAAACCGGCTGAGCGCTTGCTCCTCGATGGAAAGTTTGGCAACATGGAACTCTAGTCTTCGAATGCCGGGAGCATGGCATGCAAGGTTGGTCTCGTCCCGATCCCCTGACCAGAGATTTGATTCACTTGATCAATGCGCGCCGGCACGATCATGGCGACACGGACGCGGCGATCGATACGCTGCAAGCCTTTCTCGAGCAAGGGCGCGAGGAAGATCTGTTGACGGTATTGGCCGCGCTCGATGAGGACATGGCGGAATGGCTGTTCGACCTGGTAGCCGAAGCCTCTTGTTCCGTCATGCTCGACGGCCCCGCCGATGAAAAACTTTCCTATGCCGTCATGGCGGCCCTTGAGCTGCCCCTTCAGGCGAATCTCTCCCATCCCTTGAAGCTCAAGATCGATCCTGTGGCTACCGCCGAGGTCTTGCATCGGCATCTTCGTCTGTCCTCGGGTACCGTGGTTCGAGTGGAACCCCGGCTGTTGACGGATGCGACGCTCGAGGCGCTGAGTTTGCAAGCCTTGAACGACCATCTCAGCACCGTGGCGGAGTCCCAGCGGGGGCGTTCGATTGCGGCACGGCTTTATCCACCGGTCGAGAACACCGCGTTCTTATTTTTCGAATTGATCGGCGTGCCCGATGCCGGCCTGCCGGATTCGCTTGAAGATCCGCACCGCCGTGCCTTGCTCGAAGGCTTGGTCGAGCAGTGTCCTGAATTGGCACTGGCCCCGGATACGATCGAGGCGCCCGTCTATGCAGCCTATGCGATGTTTGATGCGCAAAATGCCGTTCGCCTTCACCACCTCGCAGACGAAACCGCAGCCGTCTGGCGCGATCTCGATCCGCTCGTCCGTGCCCGAACCATCGTGCACCTTCACACACAATGCGGAAACGGTGTGTATATGCCGGTCTGGACGGATTTGTTCGATCCGGAACTTCCCGAGGAGCACGGACCGGTCTGGACGTCACCCGACGTGTGGGTGTTTACCGCTGACTTGCCGATCGAATGGCCGGGCGAGATGCTGACCAATCGTCTGCTGGCTGAAGGGTGCACCAGGTTTGAGAACCATATCGTCGAAGCCCCCGAGAATTAGGACTTCCCGCCTCTGCTGAATCGGCGCATTTGTTCGATTTTTCGCGTCTCTTGACCTATGCTGGGGATTCGTCGAAGGAGACGTCATGAGTCATCAGCCTGTTTCCAACCGGATTTTGGCGGGCACGCTCACGTTCCTGTGTCTCGCGTTGGTCTGGGTTGCGATTGTCAGTAATCTTCCATCACAGCAGGAACTCTCCGCCAAAGAATCGCCCCAGGCAGTGGCTCAAGCGGTGCCGACCGTTGTGGAGCCAACGCTCGATCTGTCCATTCCGGGCGTGCCGACCATGCCGCAGGCACCGACAACCCGACAGGCTGCCGGTATGCCGCCGGCCTCGACGTCGACGGACCTTCGCGCGGCGCAGGTCGCGCGGCTGCGCTGTGACGCGGAGGTGGAGCAGTTGTGTCCGGCATCGTCCGATGGATCCGCCCGTCGGCAATGTTTGGAAAGGCGGGCCCAGCAGCTCCCGGTGTCCTGCCAGCAGCAGGTCCGGGAGCGTTTGATCAGATGGAAGGAAGAACGGAACCGGTTGGTGGTTGCTTGCCAAGCCGATATCCGGCGATTCTGTCCCGACGTGAGACCCGGCGGCGGGCATCAGCTGCAATGTCTGCAGCAGCATGCGCAAGAGTTATCAGACGGATGTTACGAATTGCTTCCCAAGGGCACGCTGTACTTCAAACAGTGAATCTCGCTTCTTCGCTCTCTGCGACTGTACGCCTCTACTTGGCCCTCGGCTGGACGATATAGAACGTCATCGAGACTCCGGCCACTTCAATCACATCGCCGTCCTTCAGTTGCTGTGAGGTGGACACGACGATTCCGTTCACCAGCAAGCGTTTGCCTCCCTGGGATGGACTGATGGTAAATAGGGTGCCGCGGATTGAAATCAGCGCTGCAGCCTTGGGCGCGAACCATCCGGTCAGATGAATCGCCGCCCCTTCTTGCGATCCGATCAAATTGACCGGTTTCATTAAGTGATACTCCAGCCGATCCGTCTTCCCCTGCGTGATCAGCACCTTTGCCGTGGCCAATGGCTTGGCGGAATGATGGTCGCGGGAGACGACCATGGTATGGTCCAAATCAGGGGAGGTCGTCGCCGCGGCCAGCGGAGATGGCGCTTTGTCCTCAAAGATCATGCAATGCTGTCCGATGGTGATGACGTCGGCATCGTGCAGTTGCACTCGCTCGATCGGCTTCCCATTGACCGCCGTGCCGTTGGTGCTCTTGAGATCTTCAAGGAAGTAGACCGATTGGACTCGGACAATCTTGGCATGGCGACCGGATATCGTATGATCGTCAATCGCCAAATCATTATCCGCTTTGCGGCCGATCGTAAAGCTCTCGCCGGTGAGATCGACGCGCTGCGACCCTTGGCCCTGCAGTTTGACGAGGAGTTTCGCCGAGTCGGTCACGATGTTGCCCATATGGTGCTCCACTTCAGTTCATGAGGCCTTCAAGAGCCAGCGTTGTGTGACGCGTTGCCAGAGGCGGGCGGCTGCCCCGCCCTCGAGAGTCACCAACAGTACCGTGATGTTGTCTTCTCCTCCCGCTTCATTGGCCAGCGAGATCAAGCGGTCGGTCTTTTGACACAAATCACCATCTTGTCGAAGTGTCTTCATAATGTCTGTGCATCGGACGCCACGGGTCAAACCGTCGGAGCAGAGGAGCAACAGGTCGCCTTTGAATACCGGTATCTCGGCCACGTCCACATCGACCGTGCTCTCGACGCCCAGCGCCCGCGTGACGATGTTCCGGCGCGGCGAGCACTCCGCTTCCTCCTCCGTCATGTGTCCCTGCGCGACCTGTTCCGCCACCCACGAATGGTCCGCAGTGAGCGCGTGGATGGCGCCGTGTCTCATCAGATACACACGGCTGTCTCCGACGTGCGCGATCGACACTGCATGCCCCGAAAAACGGGCGGCGGCCACCGTAGTGCCCATTCCTGCGTACTTCGGTTGGTCCCGTGAGGCATCAAACAGGGCGGTATTGGCGGCACGGATGGCGCGTGCCAGCTGATTCGTCTCCGGGCTGAGATTGGGATCATGAGCGTCCGTTTCCCCGGGCAGGTGTTGTTCAGCCGTCGATTGGACATGGGCCAGGATGGTTTCGATGGCCATGCGGCTCGCGACTTCTCCGGCATTGCCTCCTCCCATGCCATCACAGACGACATAGAGTCCCAGGGCAGCGTCCGCGACAAAACAGTCCTCGTTATGAGGCCGTTTCCGGCCGATGTCGGATTTCGCGAAATGCAGACGCTCAACCGCCACGACCACGTTCCTCCTAGGCCGCGAGCGTGTGTATACAGGCTCGGAGGTCTTGCGCCAGCTCTCCTGCCCGACGATACCGCTGGGGCAGCTCTTTTTGCATGGCTCGGTTGACGACTTCCTGAAACATCGGTGGAAGGTCCTGACGGAGGCTCTGTAAGTCGGGATGCGGGTGGTGTGCGATCGCAAACAGCAGCGCCGAAAGATTATCGGCCGTGAACGGCGGCTGTCCGGTCAGCAACTCGAAAAGCACGACGCCCAGCGAGAAGACGTCCGAGCGGCCATCCACCTTTTTACCGGCGATCTGTTCCGGAGACATGTAGGTTGGGGTTCCAAGCACGACGTCTGTCTGGGTCTTGCTGCTGGAAACCACTTTCGCGATCCCGAAGTCCATGACCTTCACCAATCGATCCTTGGTAATCATGATGTTCGCGGGTTTGATGTCGCGATGGACCACGCCTTGTTGGTGGGCGTAATCGAGTGCATCGGCGACCGACGCCAGTGTCTGAACGAGGTCCGGAAGAGGCATGAGGTTGGGCTTGCGCGAACATTCCTTGAGAGATTGTCCCTCCACGAGCTCCATGGCAATGTAGCCCAGCTCATCTTGTTCGCCGGCGTCATAAATGGTGACGATGTTGGGATGCGAGAGTCGGCCCGCAGACTCGGCTTCCCGGAAAAATCGCGCTTTGATCTCCTGCACTTTATCCGGCTCGTCCAGTTGATCCAGGCGCATCGTCTTGATCGCGACGAAGCGCTGAATGGTGGGATCCTTCCCCAGGTAGACGAGCCCCATGGCCCCTCGTCCGAGCTCCTTGAGGATTTTGTAGCGACCCAAACTTGCCGGGGGCTGTCCGTTCATTACGACCGCCATGGTCTTTTCGGCCGGCGGGACGGCCGGATCTTCGCTGTCATCCGAGACAGGCGTTTCCTCTCGGACGGTCATCTTCGGGGCCGTGCGTTTGACCGGCGGAGGGGCGAAGCTGTTCCGCAGCCATTCCAGATGTCGGAGCCACGCGATAGTCACCCAGAGGCCGCAGGCGACCAGCGCAATCGTATAGACTTGCGCGAAGGTTGATGGTCCGATCTGGAGGATGAGCGGCGATCCCGACGTGCGAAGCGCCTTCCCACCGAGGATGACGACGATTAATGCGGCGAAAGGGAGGACAATCGTGCGCAGAAATCCTGAACCTCTGCCGTTGTCCGGCAACTGTTGATAGGCCGACACGGCAAGAGCCATGACAAGGCCGAGGGCCAGGCCGTGGCTCACCAATCGCACGGCGCTCGGCCCCGTCACCGAAGTGAGGGGGATGCTGAAGAACTCGACCCAGGCCATCCCGCTGAGTAAAGGGCCCAAAAGAAGGGCGGCGAGAATGCCGATCGCATGTGGAAAAATCCAGTGCAGGCTTTTAACCATGGAGTCGAACGAAAAACGTGAATGGAGTTCAGTCTAGCGGACAGCATGGGAGAGTCAACGAATTGGAAAAAACGTGCGGTGTTCCCGTCGATTGGAAGGCGCTGTGCCCAAGGGATGATCGGATTAACGTCCGGAGGCGGCGTGCTTCAGCGGCTCGAGCAGTCGGGGATTCACTTTCAAATCGCCACGCCCGTAGCCGACCTCGATATCGGGCTTCGTGATCCCATGAAAATCGCTCCCACCCGTGACCAGCAGGCCAAGGCGCTGCGCCAATTCGAGATAGCTTGCCGTCTGGGACTTGCTATGAGTGCTGTAATGGACTTCGACCCCATCGAGGCCCGCTTCCTTCAGGGCGGTGACGCAGGCGTGAAGACCATTGCCGCTGTCCTTCACCCAGGTCGGGTGCGCTAAGACCGCGACTCCCTTGGCCTCTCTGATCCACTTGATCGCTTCGGCGGGGGTGGGAAGCTCGCGGGCGACATAGGCAGGCCTCCCTTCCGCCAGATACCGGTCGAAGGCCTCTTTGGCGGACGAGACATATTTTTTCTGCATGAGCACCTGTGCGATGTGCGGCCGCCCGACCGATTCCGTGCCCGCCAACGCACGAACCTCCTCATACGTAATGTCCAGTCCGGCCGCACGGAGGCGCTCGATGATCAGCGGATTGCGGCGGTGGCGACTGGCTCGAAGGGTTGCCAGCCGGTCATTCAGGAGGGGATCCTGCCAATCGATGCAGTAGCCAAGAATATGCAGTTCACTCTGACCGTCGAACGAGCTGATTTCGACACCGGGAATCACCTCGATGCCCAACTCTTGACCGACCGTGATGGCTTCAGGAATACCGCTTGTGATGTCGTGGTCGGTGATCGCCAGCGCCGTCACGCTCGCTTTGTTCGCCAGCTTCATGACTTCGGACGGCGGGAGGCTTCCGTCGGAATGGGTCGTATGCAGATGGAGATCGATGCGGCTCACGGCGACTCGTGGATTGGAACTGGCTGGCCTGGTTTCTGTGCGACCAGCTGAGCGGTGAAGACTGAGCCCATGCCCGATCCTCCTTCGTGTTCGCCCTCGTCGTAGGAGAGCACTCGGAGCGCAGAAGTGAGACGAAGCAGTTCGTTTTGCGCCAAGCAGAACTCCCATCGCCGGGGATGCCGGTAGCGTACGTAGTTCTCGATCGTAAAGGTTTCATACAGCAACACGCCGTGAGGCTTCAAGGCCTCGACCAGCCAGGGAAACAGCGGACGGTGAAGATAAAAGCTTACGACGATGGCATCGTAGGCGTTGGCCGGAAATTCCGGACGTTCATCCGTGGTCCGTTCGAGATCGACCTGTTTCACCGTAAGGTGGGAGAGATGCCGCTGGGCGGCAATGCCCGACAGTTTTGCGAGACTGTCGCCGTCTCGATCGATGGCCTCGACCTCGAATCCATGCGAGGCAAGATAGAGGGCATGACGCCCTGTCCCGCATGCCACATCAAGCGCCCGTCCTTTCGGCAGGCGATGGAGTTGTTGGGAGACGAAGCGGGAAGGCAGGGGTTCGGTGATCTGCGCATGGTGGGCGGCGCGAGACCGGTCGAGCCTGACGCCGACGGAGTCGGCCTTCTGTGTCATGGGAGGGCTCAGCTTCCGCAGCCAAAGACGCGCACGGCTGATGTGAAAGTCGGTAAAGAGCATCGTGAGCATTTTTTCGGCCAGGGCTTCGAGGAGGGTACAGATTTCTTGACTTCCGACGTCGACAATCCGCCCGGCCACCTGTGCGTAATCAATGGTATCGCTGAGGCGTTCCGAGGCCGCCGCCGAGGTCATTTCGCAGTCCAATTCGACATCGACGGCCATTGGTTGAGGTTGCCGGCGCTCGTCGACGGTAATGCCGCATCGGCCTTGAAATTCCAAGCGTTCGATGAAAATCTTATCGGCCATTTGGGCCATTGTCCGGGATGAAAACCGAGACTGTCAACCTGTCGTATGGAGGGGAGCCGAGTGCGGCGGAAGGACACCCCGTGGAGACGCACTCTATTGACTCGTTCTTTGGCCCCCTCATATAATTACCGATCAACGCAATGTAACCGGCTGATTCATCGAGGAAAATGGCTGAGTTTACGCACTTCAATGAGTCCGGCCGCGCCAGGATGGTCGATGTTGGCGGTAAGGCTCAGACCGAGCGGGTGGCGACCGCGCAAGCCAAAATCTACCTCCAGCCGGAAACCCTCGAGAAAATTCAGCGCGGCAAGATCGCGAAAGGCGATGTCCTGGCGGTTGCACAGGTGGCTGGCGTCATGGGGGCCAAGAAGACGCCAGAACTCATTCCGATGTGCCATCCTCTCTTTCTCTCTTCCGTGGACATTTCCTTCAAAGAAGAACCCCAACCGGATCGTGAAGGCCGCTGCTCGATCACGGTGACGGCGACCGCCAAGACGTCGGGCCAGACAGGCGTCGAGATGGAGGCGATGACCGCCGTCTCGGTGGCCGCCCTCACGATTTACGACATGTGCAAGGCCGTCGACAGGGGAATGAGCTTCAGCGACGTCTGGCTGCTGTCGAAATCGGGTGGCAAATCGGGCACGTATAACCGGGAAGGCTAAAGCTGGTATCCTCACCGCGGCAGCCGCGAGACGAGTGAATCAAGACGAATGATTACGGTAAAGCTGTTCGGCATGACAAAGTCCCTGGCGGATAATCAGTCCAGTCTGACCCTGGCCGTGGGGAAACATCAATCGGTCAAAACCGTCGTTGACCTCGTCAACAAACGATATCCCAAAATCGGCGAATTAATTTACAAGAAGAAAATTCTGGTCTCGGTGAATCAGGAGATCGCTCACGAGGATACCGCGGTACAGGAAGGTGACGAAATCGCCCTGCTGCCTCCGTTCGCCGGAGGGACGGTCGTTGGACACTCGTCAACACGAGAAAGGTGACAGGAATGAGCACTGGCGATGCTAGTGATCGATTCGTGCGGGTGCAGCGCGAAGATTTTTCGGTCGATGAAGAGATCAATCGCGTGCGGAGCCGTTCGACACGGATCGGCGGGATTTCGATCTTCCTCGGCACGGCGCGCGATCATTCGAAGGGGCGTGACGTCGACAGCATCACGTTCGAACATTACGAGGGCATGGCCCAGAAGAAGTTGCGGGAGATTCGAGAGAGGGCGCTGAAGGACTTCGACATTCTGGAGTTGCTGATTGTGCACCGATACGGCGAGATCACGATCGGAGAAAATATCGTCTTGATCATTGCCGGAGCGGAGCACCGCGCCGATGCGTTTCGCGCCTGTAAATGGGCCATCGATGAATTAAAGCAGATTACGCCGATCTGGAAGCTGGAGCATACGCCGACAGGCGAGGTCTGGGTCGAAGAACATCCGTAAGGATGGTGAAACTGCAGTAGTTCACGCCCGCCCACCCCCGCCGTGCAAGGCACGGCGTGACCCGGGTCGCGTTCTCGCGCTGCGGCCTTGGTTCGGGTGAGGCGCGTCGCGCTGGGGTGGGAGGGTGAGACTGACAGCAGTTTGACCATCCTTGTGAGAATGATGGAAGAAAACGACCTTCATAGCACTTCAAGTCCACCAGTCGTCGATGCGTTCGGGCGGCCGCTGAAGAGCCTGCGGCTCTCCGTCACGGACCGCTGTAATTTGCGGTGCTCCTATTGCATGCCGGAGGAAGAGTATGTCTGGCTTCCCCGCGAGGACGTCCTGACGTTCGAGGAAATGGCGACCCTGGCCGGTTACTTCACGGATCTGGGGGTCGAAAAGGTCAGGCTGACCGGCGGAGAGCCGCTATTGCGTCGTGATCTGCCCAGACTCATTCGCCTGCTCCTCCAGAATCACAATATCAGGGAGATCGCCCTCACGACGAACGGAATTCTTCTGGCCGACCATGCCGAAGCGCTCTACCAGGCAGGATTGAACCGGGTGACGGTCAGCCTGGATACCCTGCGGCCGGAGCGGTTCAGGCAACTCACGCGCCGTGACGAATTCGCGCGTGTCCTGGAAGGAATTGAGTCGGCCGGCCGGGCGGGCTTTACGGGGCTCAAGCTCGATACGGTGGCCATTCGCGGGTTCAATGACGACGAACTGGTCGGCCTGATCGAATTCGGAAAGCATTTCCAGGCCGAAGTGCGCTTCATCGAGTACATGGACGTCGGCGGCGCCAACCGGTGGTCCGCTGAAAAAGTGCTCTCGCGGGACACGATGCTGAGCCTGCTCGGCAGGTACTATGGAAGCGTTGAACCGTTGCCCGAACGGGGATCGGCTCCAGCCCAACGCTTCCGGCTTCCCGACGGCACGACGTTCGGGATCATCCCGTCCACGACGACGCCGTTCTGCTCCGCATGCGATAGGAGCCGCGTGACGGCCGACGGCATGTGGTACCGCTGTCTGTATGCCACGACGGGCACCGATTTGCGCAAACCGCTCAGAGAAGGCGTTGGTGCTCACGAGATGCGGGCGCTGATTCGAGCCGGATGGGAGTCGCGACGTGATCGAGGCGCAGAAGAGCGCAAGGCGCTGGAACGCGACGGCCTGCGGGAAGGCGGATTGATCGGTATCGATCGTTTGCGCGAGGATCCGCATCTCGAAATGCATGCGCGGGGCGGATAGCCGTGCGTGCCGTGTTTCTCCTTCGCGGGCAACATATCCAGCGTCTTTCCGTCTCGGACGTCCCTTTCATTCAAGAAGTGCTCTCGGTGCCGCATGGCTGACTCCGCCTTAACGGTTCTCGGCCTCGGGTTTGTCCTCGGCCTTCGTCATGCCCTGGATACGGACCATCTTGCCGCGGTGTCGACCGTGCTCGCTGAACGGCCGTCCTTGCGTGCCTCGGGGCTGGTCGGGTTGAGCTGGGGTCTTGGGCACACGGCGGTGCTGCTACTCGTGGGCGCCATTGTGCTGGTATTCCGAGTCTCCATTCCTGAACCGCTTGCCGCTGCCGCGGAAGGTCTGGTCGGACTCATGCTCGTCGTGCTCGGCGCACTTCTCGGCATGAAGCTCATCCGCGAACGATGGCATCTCCATCGTCACGATCATGGTGGGACCAGGCACCTGCATTTCCACAGTCATAGCCACTCCGAGGGCCACAGCCACCTGCATTGGTGGCGACAATCCATGCGACCTCTGTGCATCGGCATGGCTCATGGACTCGCCGGATCGGCGACCTTGCTCCTGCTCGTGCTGGCGACGGCCGACAGCGTGATTGAGGGGTTTATCTACATCACGGTGTTCGGATGCGGGTCGATTGTGGGCATGATGCTCGTTGGACTGACGCTCAGCGTACCGCTTGTATGGTCCTTGCGTGTCGGTCGTCCCCTCTTCCTCTTCGTGCAGGGAGCGGCGAGTGTCGGCAGTATCGTGCTCGGATGTTCGATCGTCTATCGAAGTGTCTTCGCAGAATCCCTCTCGTTCGTCAGCTCGATGGGAATGTCCGCCTGAGCGGGAAACCACGTGCGAAGGGCGCTCTCCTGTGCTATTCTCCACCACGCGACGGTTGGTGACCTCGCGAGAACAAGGCACGCTCCTGAATTCTTGGATCGCCGGGACGAGTTGTTGGTGAAAGGAGTCCGGGATGGCGTGGTTTAAGAAGCAAAAAGGTGCCGAGCCGGACGTGCCCAAGCGGTCGAAAGCGGCCGAGGGCATGTGGCTCAAGTGTAACCATTGCCGTGAGATCGTCTATCGCAAGGAAGTCGAGCGAAACAACAAGGTCTGTCCGAAGTGCGACTACCATTTCCCCATCTCGGTGATGGAGCGCATCACACTGTTGGTGGATTTCGGGACATTCAAGGAATGGGACGCCAATCTTGGCCCGCTGGATCCGCTGAACTTTCATGACACCAAATCCTACAAAGAACGCGTGAAGGCGCAGCAAGAGAAGACGGGGCGGAAAGATGCCATTATGATCGGCGAGGGGCAGATGAACGGCCGCCGCGTGGCGCTGTGCGTGTTCGATTTCGGATTCATGGGCGGCAGCATGGGCTCGGTAGTGGGCGAAAAAATCTGTCGTGCGATTGACCGCGCCATTGAGGGTCGCCTGCCGGTCGTACTGGTGACCGCGTCCGGCGGCGCCCGCATGCAGGAAGGCATCCTGTCGCTCATGCAAATGGCCAAGACTTCAGCGGCGGTTGCCAAGCTGGGGGAGGCGAAGCTCCCGTTGATCTGCCTGCTGGCGGATCCGACCTTCGGGGGTGTCACCGCCAGTATCGCGATGCTGGGCGATGTGATCCTCGCCGAGCCGAAGGCGTTGATCGGATTTGCCGGTCCGCGAGTGATCGAGCAGACCATCAAACAGCAGCTTCCCGATCAATTTCAGCGCGCGGAGTTTCTTTTGGAGCATGGGATGATCGATATGATCGTCGAGCGCAAGCAGCTCAAAGAGACGCTCAGCACTCTCGTTGCCCATTTCTAGCAGGTGTGTTGAACACCTTTTTTTCACCCGCCCAGCCCTGGCGAGTCTTTAGTACCCGCCCGACCCGCCGATTGCTTTGCAATCGATATCCGGGACGCGCCTGCTCCACGGTGACCATGCCATGACCTACACTGCTGCCGTCTCCTACCTCTATAGTCTTCAAAAACACGGCATCAAACTTGGCTTGGACACGATGACGGCCTTGGTCGGCCGGCTTGGCATGCCACAGGCTCGCTACCGAACTCTTCACATTGCCGGCACGAATGGAAAAGGGTCGACGGCAGCCATGACGGCCGCAATGCTCCACGCCGGCGGCTATCGCGTCGGGCTGTACACCTCGCCTCATCTCGTCGAATTCGGGGAACGCATCCGAGTGAACGGCCGGATGATTCCCGAATCGGAAATCGCGAGGATGACGGACGTGGTCAAAGACGCAGCTGATCCGGATCTGCCACCGACGTTTTTTGAATTCACGACCGCGATGGCATTCCGATATTTTGCCGAGGCCGAGGTCGACGTGGCGGTGTTGGAAGTGGGGCTTGGGGGCCGATTCGATGCCACGAACGTGGTCTCGCCGATCGCCTGTGGCGTGACGACCATCGGCTTGGATCATCAACAGTATTTGGGCAACACGCTCGAATCAGTGGCGTTTGAAAAAGCGGGCATCATCAAGCCGAATGTGCCGGTCGTCGTGGGACGTGTGCCCGACAAGGCCCGTGAAGTCATTGAGCGGATTGCGGCAGAGCGTGCCGCGCCGCTGCTCTGCTGGGGCCGGGATTTCCGGGTCGAAGGGGAGACACCGGCGCACTTCAGTTACCTCGGCTTCGGCGCCCGGTATGACGCTCTCTCCTGTCCGTTGATGGGAGTACATCAATTGGAGAATTGCGCCTGCGCCTTGTCCCTGATCGAGACCGTGCGGCCCCATCGTCTCGCCGTTGCCGAACCGGCCATCCGCCAAGGACTTCGAGAGGTCCAATGGGAAGGCCGCCTCGAAGTCGTGAGCCGGGACCCCCTCACCATCCTTGACGGAGCCCATAATCCGGCGGCGGCACAGGCGTTGGCCGGCTATCTCCGTGCCTTTCGGCGTTCGAATCCGCTCAGCCGGGTCATCCTTGTGTTGGCCATGATGCGCGACAAGGATCATCAGGGATTTCTGGAACCGTTGATCGAACTCGTGGACGACGTCGTCCTCACGCAGGCGGCGCTCAAGCGGTCGGCGACGATCGATGAACTCTTGCTGCACGTACGGCGGATCTGGCCGGAGGTGCGAATCAACGCACGGGTTGCCGACGCCCTCAGCGAAGCGAGGCGACTCGCTCGCTCGCAAGATCTGATCTGTGTGACAGGCTCGTTGATGCTCATTGGCGAAGTCAAAGCGTTGTTGCGCGGCTGTGGGTTGTCTCCTCTGCGGGGTTGACATGGCGGGACTGATGACGCGAGTCTTCGGCCGCCTGATCAGCCTTCTCGTGTTCATGCTTCTTCCGATTTCGACGCTGGCGGCCGCTGCCTCGGGTCAGAGCGCTCAGACGGGAGCGGGATCGCTCCCTCTTGAGGTGAAGGCCGACCGTATCGACTATCTTCAGGACCAGGACATCTACGAGGCGGACGGATCCGTAGTGGTAGACCAAGGTACCGTCCATCTCACCGCCGACCATGTGACTGTTCAGGCACTGCCGGGCATCATGATCGCCACCGGACATGTCCGGATGACCGATCCCAAGGCGGACATTGTTGCCGATCGGATGGAGTTGAACGTCAATACCGAAGCCGGCGTCATTACCCATGGAGAAGTCTATATCAAAGACTCCAACACGACGGTCGATGGACGTCTCATCCAGCGCTTTTCGGAAGACCATTATCGCTTTAAGGAAGGACGGTTTACGAACTGTGATGCGCCGGAAGGGGAGATCCCGGCCTGGCGATTTCAGTTCAAGGATCTGGACCTCAATGCCGGCACGAGCCTCGCATTCAAAGACGGGTGGCTCTGCGTCGCAGACCTGCCTGTCGTTCCTTTTCCCACGATGACCTATCCGCTGAGCCCGAGACAAAGCGGATTTTTGATCCCCACTCCCGCCTATGACAATCGATTCGGATTCCATTATCAGCAGGGATACTATTGGGCGATCAATCCGAGCCAGGATCTGACGATCTCGCCGTCGTATTATACGGATCTGGGATACGGGAGCGATTTCGAATATCGGTATGCGATCAACAGGCGATCGAGGGGCCAATGGTTTGTCAGTTATCTGCAGCAAACGACCCTGCCGAACGTGTCCGGCGTGACCGACACGGGGAACGCGGACGCGAAGAGGGCGCGCGCGCTCATTACCGGGACTCATGTCCAGCAAGTGACCTCGGACCTTCTGCTGCACGTGAATGCCAATTTGGTGACCGATTCCCAGTACCTTCAGCAACTCAGCAACTCGGGCGCGCAGCGCGCGCTCCCGAGCAATGAATCCAACTTTCTCGCCAACCAACGCCTGAATTATGGGAACGCGTATCTCCTCGGCCAATATCTGCAACCTCTGCAGGCCGGCGGACCGGATACGTTTCAGCGACTGCCTGAACTCGGTTACAGTCTGCCAAATCTCTCGCTGCTCGATTCGCCGCTGTTGTTTGGGGGTGACGCCAATGCGGTGTATTTCTTCCGGGAGGAGGGATTCACCGAAAATCGGCTGGACTTCGTGCCCGGCGTTTCGACCGACGTGCTCGACGTGGGCCATGTGGTCGGATTCACGCCACAAGCCAAATTTCGCGAAGTCTATTATTCGCGCGGCGTGCAGAATTCGAACAGCCTGACCCGCGAAACATTCTGGGCGGCCCTCGATGCCACCTCCAAAATGAGCCGCCGGTTCAGGATGGCTGATGGGGACGCCATGCTGCATACGATCGAGCCGAGCATGGTCTACGAGTACGTTCCAGCCACCGATCAGTCACAGATCACTCAAATCGACCAAGTCGACGATCTGCCGAAAAAGAATCTATTGACCTATATGGTCAGGAGCCGGCTATTGGAACAGGACGGGGACAGCAGCTTCAACTGGTTGGATCTCACCCTGGCCCAGAGTTACCACGTGGGGGCGGTGCAGACCCAGGCGAGAGACTTTACACCGGGCGTGATGCCTCCGCTCGGCACGGTGACCCAGCCGCTACAGCCGGCAATGGTGGCTGTCGACGGGAAGAAATTCTCCGATCTTTGGCTGCGGGCCGTCATCGGCAACAACGACCCGCAGTTCACAATGGCCCAGCTGGGGGGCCCGGTCTTCGGCCGCGGTGCCGGTGCCGTGAACCTTGCCAAACCTCCCATCAACCGGTATGTGACCGTCGATGCATTTTTTGACCCCTATCGGACTACAATGAGCCAATTCAATACCGACTTTCGGCTCCAGCGATCCAATGAATGGTATGTGGAAGTAGGCCAGCGCTACTCGCGGGAGGGGAATCGAGTACGGCGCGGCGACATTTGGAATCCGGTGTCGTTTAATGAAGTGTATGCGCCTACGGGGGAAATTCAGTTTTTGACGGCCGGCGGCGCGTTTCGGACACCCTACGGATGGTTGATTGGCGCCAAGGGATATTACGACATCCTGAATGGCCGCAGTCCTGAGTATGATGTCGTTGCGCTGTACCAAAATCCATGCAAATGTTGGTCTCTCGGATTGTTTTATCTCCAATTCCCCGACCGGGCGCAGTACAATTTCATGCTCAGTCTGACAGGAATTGGCTGGACGGAGAATTACGGAACGAATGTCGTGAAAACGATCCTCAGTCCTCTGACTTGGGGGGAGAAGGGAATGCCGTGGGCTCAGCCCGGCGGACCCTATGGCCGTCCGGAAACCGTCCAGCCGCAGCCGCGTACCGGCGGAGTACCGCGATGAGCCGATTGACATGCCGAAAAAAGTGGTGGCAGTTGGGCGGCTCGCTCGCGCTCGTCCTGTGGTCCTTCGGTTGCGGAACCGTGCCCCCCACGGAGAGTGCCGGGCCTCCCTCTCACTTGCAGCGCGCCAAAATTTTTCTTGCGGCCGGAGATTATCGACGGGCTGTCGAAGCCTGCCGCCAGCAAGTGCAGGACAATCCCTCCGCCCGAAGCTACCTTTATCTGACGTATGTGTATCAAGCGCTCGATGCGTATGTGGAATCTTTGGCCAAGGCGGATCAATGGGTGGCGATGGAACATCTTTACTTGAACCTCAGCTCCGGCGGACCGGATGAACTGCTCGATCCTCCGAATGTGTTGGCCCGTATGGCGAAGGAGATGATCCAGGCGGCGGCGCGACAACAGGCTGATGTCACATCGGAGCTGGCCACCAGGCTTGATCGGTCCGCTGTGGCGGACGTGTGGCCGCAGCAGACGGCTTGGCGCAAAGCGAAACCGGAGGGGTGGTGGCTGACGGTCCCGCCGGAATGGCCCTGGTAAGGAGATGTGGAGGGGACAGGTTTGACTCCTCGAAGAAGGCTGGTATACGATGATTTTCCCGTCCGTTGATGCGATTCAATTGATATTCAAGGAGGATGTGACGTGGCAGGCAATGCGCTAAAGGTCGAGGATGCGAGCTGGGATTCCGAGGTCATGAAGGCTCCTGAATTGGTCATGGTGGATTTTTGGGCCGTCTGGTGCGGGCCCTGTCAAATGGTCGCTCCGATCGTGGACGAGTTGGCCAATGAATATGCCGGAAAGGTCAAGGTTCGAAAGCTCAACACCGACGAGAATCCCGAGGTCGCGGGTCGTTATCAGGTCATGAGCATTCCAACGATTCTATTCTTCAAGAACGGCCAGGTGGTCGAAAAGCTGGTTGGGGCCAGGCCGAAGCGCCAATTCAAGGAGATGATCGATCAGCTACTCGCTCAACACGCCGGTTCCGCCTAGCAGGTTGGTGAAAAAGGGCCGTCAGCTTTGTTCTCGCATCGCTTAAAGGCTCAACGTACAGGAAAGCGTACGTCTCGCCTTCTCGCTCGCTGCGGCCTCGCTGGCCGGCCTTTTTGACCAACCTGCAGTGACTCCTACTGTTTCCTAAGACGTCGATTCGGGATTCTTGCTGCCACGATGCTTGCCGAGCTGCGCATTGTTAATTTTGCCCTGATCGAGCAGCTTCACATTCAATTTCAGTCTGGATTTACGGTGCTCACCGGCGAAACCGGTGCCGGCAAATCCCTCCTGATCGATGCCATCGCCCTCCTCGTCGGCGGAAGAGGTTCTGCCGAGCAGATCCGATCCGAGGAGGAAGAGGCTTTGCTCGAAGCGTCATTTCACCTTCCGTCCACTCATCCGCTGCTCGGTAAATTGCGGGCCATGGACGTTCTCGGCCCCAACGACAGCGATCTCGTGCTGAAGCGAATTCTCTCGCGCTCGGGACGCCACCGTGTCTATGTCAACGGCGGTCTCAGCTCCCTGCGTGTACTGGAGGAACTGGGCGGCACCCTCGTGGATGTGCATGGTCAGCATGAGCAACAATCGTTGCTCGCGCCGCTCAAACAACTGGAGGCGGTGGACGCGTTCGGATCAGCTCTGCCGATCAGGAGTCTCTACGAAGCGGCGTATCGGAACTGGAAGGACCTGGAAGCACAGCTGGACAGCCTTCGCCGTCTGGGTAGCGACCGTATTCGGCTGGAAGAGCTCTTGCGATTTCAGCTGAACGAGATCGAACAGGCCGCCTTATCGACGGAGGAGGAAGAGCGGTTGCACGCAGAGCGGCAGCGATTAGGCCATGCCCATCGTCTTCGGGAATTGGCGGAAACCTCGTATGCCGAACTGCAGGGGGACGAGCGGGCGATCCTGGTGCAACTCGCACGAAACGGACGGCTCCTGGGTGAGCTGGGCCGAACCGATCCGGCAATGAGGGACTGCGAAGCGCAGCTCCAGGAAGCCGCGATTCAACTCAAAGACCTGGCCGGCCGGCTTCGCGATTACGCTGCGGACTTGGAGGCGGATCCCATGAGACTGGGGATCGTCGAGGACCGGTTGGAGCTTATTCACCGTCTTAAGGCGAAGTACGGAGGATCGATCGAGGCGGTGATCGACACGGCTGAGCGCGCTCGGCAGGAACTGGCGACGATGGAAAACCATGCAAGTCGAATCGCCGAGGTCACGAAGCAACTCGGAGCCGCAGAACGTACCGTGATCGAGAGGGCGGAGGCAATGACGAAGAAGCGCCGTGAAGCCGCGAAGCGGCTCACGACTGTCGTGGCCAAGGAATTGGCGGCGCTCAAAATGGAGCACACCACCTTCGATATCGTCGTGACGACGGGTGACATGCCCGCGGAGTTCGGGCCGACGGGCCGTGACCGCATCGAGTTCGTGCTCTCGAGCAACGTGGGGGAGCCCCCTCGTCCGCTGAGTCGCATTGCATCAGGCGGTGAACTCTCACGCATCATGCTGGCGCTGAAGACGGTGCTTGCAGAGCGGGATCATGTGCCGGTGCTTGTCTTTGATGAAGTCGATACCGGCGTAGGCGGGGCCGTGGCCGCGGCCATGGGAACGCGGCTCCGAAGGCTGGGGGCGTTCCATCAAGTCTTCTGCATCACCCATCTTCCGCAGGTGGCGTCGCAAGCCGACCATCATCTCCTCGTGGCCAAGGACCAGGACGGCAAACGAACCACAACGACGGTCAGCGTCTTGACCGGTCTTGGTCGTGAAGAAGAAATCGCAAGGATGATCGGCGGTGAAACGGTCACCAGCAAGGTGAGGGCGACTGCGGCGGAATTGATTGCGGGAGCAAAGAAACGCTGACGGCTTAGCTGTCCGACCGGCTGGATGGGTTGGTGGCGATGGCCATGGCAGGCAACGACGCCTTGCATTCCTGAACGACCTGAGTAAATAAGACGGTGAGAGCAGGTTCAAAATACGTGCCGGCACGCTCGCGCAGGAACCGGCTTGCTTCATCGATCGAGAGAGCAACGCGTTCCGGGAGTTCGGCAGTGAGATGATCGAACGCCTGCGCGAGGCAGACGATTCTCGCCAACATGGGTATGCCGTCCCCCTTCAACCCATACGGATATCCTGAGCCGTCCCACCGTTCATGATGGTAGGAAATGATTTGTCCCACCGCCGCCGGTAGACCGAGCGGCGCTACGAGCTTCGCGCCTATTTCAGGGTGCATCCGCAGCTCGCTTGAGCGCTCGGTCGCCACGATTTCATCGTCGGCAAACCGATAGGGCTCCTTACCAATCTTGCCGATATCGTGAAGAAACGCCCCAAGCGCCAGCGATTTTTGCTCGTTGACCGTCAGATGCGTCCGATTGGCGAGCAGGGTGGCGTAAAAACTGACGCGGCTGCAATGGTTCAACAGTTGGCGATCTTTGGCTTCGAGGAGATCCGACAGCATGGGCAGAAGATCTGCGGCGTCATCCCCCGTCTGACCGGGGCCCTTGCTGATGGCCTCGTATCCCGTGCGCATCTCGCTCCAGGCTTGTGCGCACTCCGCGTCGGACCCCCAGAGAGCGGTCGAGGTCTGAAGAAAACGACGGAGGTAGTCCAAACGCTGTTTCTTCTCCAAGGTCTGATGCATCAACGTCACGAGCTCGGTGACATTGAACGGCTTGAGCAGATAGCCGGCGGCCCCGTGCCTGATCCCTTCCATGGCGGACTTGAGGCTGCCGTAACCGGTGATGATGATGACCTCGATATCGGCATGGTGCTGCTTGATCTCCTGCAGGAGATCTAGGCCCTGCCGATCGGGCAGTTTTTGATCGAGCGTAATGAGATCAATTCGCTGTTTCTTCAGGACATCGATGGCGGCCTGAGCCGATTCTGCGGATTGAATATTGAAGAAGGGGCAGAGGACGAATTTCAAGGCATCGCGGGGTCCCGCCTCATCGTCGATGACGAGGACGGTGGGCTTCTGCGACGTGGGAGCCGTCACGAGAGGGATCACCATATGCTGCTCATGTACGCCCAACGGGGCATTCTGTCAAGCAAAACATATTCGTTTTCCACTAGTTATGCGTAGAAACTCTAGTGGATGTGGTAAGGCTCGGTCAAGGCACAATATGTTGTTTCCCCGTATGGGCGTCTACTTAGACAGGAACCATAAGATTTGGAGCATCACTGTGCACTCGAGCAGTGAACTGATCGCGCTGTTACTCCTGCACCAGGGGTTCGGGCTCGGGAGCTGCTTCGTTATCCGGACGGCCGATGCCGAGCGTATCCATGCGATACTTGAGCATTCTACGGCTGATGCCGAGTTGGGTCGCGGCGTGGGTTTGTACGTAGTTGTTCTTCTTCAACGCATCGAGAATAATCTCCCGTTCAAATTCCATGACGGCCTTTTCGAGCGAGAGTCGACCTGCCAGGATGTCGTCTCGGAGCGACGAAGACCGGGTGTCGTTGCGGAGAATGGTCGGAAGATGTTCAGGCGTCACCGTGTCGGAGCCTTTTGACCAGATAAAGGCCTGCTCGATGATGTTTTCCATCTCCCGGACATTGCCCGGCCACGCATATCGCGTCAGCAGGTCGATGGACTCCTTGGCAAATTCCTGATTCGGCCGGTTCTCTTCCTCGATCCGTTTCGACAGAAAATGTTTCGCCAGGAGGGGAATGTCCTCTCCTCGATCGCGAAGCGGCGGAAGATACAGGGCGATGACATTGATCCGGTAGTAGAGATCCTCCCGGAACAGCCCCTTCCGGACCAATTCTTCGAGATTCTTGTTCGTGGCGGCGACGATCCGAACGTCGACCTTAATGGCCTGCACGCCGCCGATGCGGGTGAATTCGCGTTCCTGCAGGACGCGCAACAGCTTGGCCTGTGTCATGGGGCTGAGGTCGCCGATTTCGTCCAGGAAGAGAGTCCCGCTGTTCGCCAGCTCGAATTGGCCCACGCGGCGAGCCGTCGCATCCGTGAAGGAGCCTTTTTCGTGGCCGAAGAGCTCGCTTTCAATCAAGGTCTCGGGTAGGGCGGCGCAGTTCAACGCGACGAACGGCCGGTCTCGCCGCCCGCTATTGTAGTGAAGGGCCTTCGCGACCAATTCCTTGCCGGTACCACTTTCGCCGGTGATGAGCACCGTGGTCCGGCTGTCGGCGACCTGCTCGATCTTGCCATAAATTTCCTGCATGGGTCGGCTTTTGCCGATGAGGTTGTGAAAGGCATACCGCTGCGTGACCTGCGCGCGCAGCTGCTTGACTTCGCGCTCGAGCTCATGCGAGTTGAGCGCCCGATCCACCACGATACGCAGTTCTTCGACATCAAAAGGTTTCGACAAATAGTCAGCCGCCCCCAATTTCATGGCGTCGACGGCCGTTTTCACCGACTTGGTTCCGGTCAGCATGATGACGGGGGTCGGATTGTGTTCCGTCCGCAGGGTCTGGAGCACGGAAAGGCCGTCCGTGCCCGGAAGGATGACATCGAGCAGCACGACGTGCGGCGCTTCTTTGTGAAAGAGATCGAGCCCCTCCTGCGCGTCGGCAGCCTGGATCACGTCGTAGGTCGGTTCGAGCACGGCCTTCAGCGAGGCCCTAACCCGGGCCTCGTCATCGACCAGGAGTACACGCTTTTTGACGCTCGAATCGCTGCCGTTTTTTGACGTCATGATGGAATGGCCGGGAGATTGATGAAAAATGTGGTGCCGTTGCCGGCGACGCTCTTGACCTGGATTTCACCCTGATGTTCTTTGATGATCTGATGCACGATCGTCAAGCCAAGGCCGGTGCCTTCGTGTTCGCCGCTCTCGTGTTTGGTCGTAAAAAACGGATCAAAGATGTGCTCGAGATTCGCCTCGGAAATACCGTGCCCGGTATCCTCGGTTTCTATTTGCACCCACGGCCGGCCGCCCGGTTTGTGGAGGGTCCTCGTCCGAACGCGCAGCACTCCGCCTTTTTCGCTCATGGCATCCAAGGCATTGAGAAACAGGTTGAGAAACACCTGCTTGATCTGCTGACGGTCCAGCATGACATGAGGTAGGTCGGACACCAACTCTTTTTCGATCTTGATGCCTCGGCTGTCTGCCTTGACTTCAATGAAGTAAAGGCACGAAGACACGATGTCGTTGACGTCCTCCTCGGTGAGTTTAGGCTCCATGTAGCGGGCATAGTCCAGGATTTCCTCGATGAGCCGTTCGATTCGATACACATCGTCGAGTACGATGCGGCTGAATTCGCGGATGAAATCCGGATCATCCTTGCGTTCGGGAGCGAGCTGAATAAACGTCTTGATGGAGGTCAGAGGATTCCGGATCTCGTGCGCAAATCCCCCGGCGATGGTTTCAAGGGATTTCAGCCGGTCGGTACGCTTCATGAGGGCATGCGAACGGTGCAGGTCTTCCAACAACATTCTGGTATCCAGCACATTGGTGGCGGTCTGGGCAAGTGCATTGAGCAGCGACGGCATGGAGGCAGCGTCGTGCTGCGGAGCCCGGCTTCGGCCAAGGAGCGAAAACGCAATCAGACGGCCGCGGCTGAGATGCGGAACGCCTCGTTCCGCCTGCATGGCGGCCAACGCGTCGTCCGAAGCGGCATCGCGTCCGTTGTGGAGCCGTGGGGAGCCTGTGACCGACGCAAGAGATGATAAATGTTGCGGGACGGGGTGAGTGAGGGGAAGGATGGTGGGAAAGCAGGGTTCTGCGGATGGGCCGACCATGCCTGCACGTCGAAAATGTTCATGCTCGCGGTCCAACAGATAGAGGGCGCCGTGACTCGTGCCGGTGACTCGGCACAGCTCCTGAATGATGCGCTCCCCCAAGGCGACGGGATCGGTCATTGCGCCGATTTCGGTGGAGAAACGAGTGACTAGGTCAAGGAGGTCTGTGGATGAAGCCGTCGACGCTGAAGCCATCTCGGTCGGTCGTACGCTCATAGAGAGAAGGACTGCCCGCTATGCACGAATCCTCCGCCGAAACGGACCTGCTTAGCTCACGAGACGCACGGGATGTCCAAAGTTGTACAGCGTGGGAGTATACACCCGCCTATCGAGGGGAGCTAGAGGAATTCTGTTTCCCAACAATGGCGACCAGGGCCTGGCCGTCGAAAATGGGAAGAATACGGAAGGATGCGACGCCGCTTTGCTGCAGCAGGGCGGCGAGGGCGGACTCATCGAACGTATGCAGAACCCGATGACGAATGGCCTCCCGCAAACGAGCAAAATAATGGAGGATTGGTTGGGCTTGTGCGCTGAACTCGTCCTGGTGGGCTTGCCGAAGATGCCGCCGGTAGAGCGTGGAGAAGTCGGTATGGGGATGAAACGTCGTGACAATGAGGCAGCCGTCCGGATGGAGTGTCCGATGCCATTCCCTGAGCGCGGCGAGTGGAGAAGGCACGTATGGCAAGGAAAGATTGCAGACCAGCCGGTTTACCGAGCCGGTCTTGAAGGGCAGGGCGAACATCCAGTCGGCCTGCACCCATCCGATGGCAAGCGGCGGCATGGCCGACAGTCGACCGACAAAGCCTGTGGCCAGCTCGCGTTGCAGCACGAGCACGGCATGGCGTGCCTGCCCGATGCGCTCTCTCGACCGACCTAGGCCCACCATGAGGGGCGACGGCCGCCCCGTCCAACTCGTGAGGCCGGCTCGATACGTGTGATTGACCAGCGCGGCGCGGGTCAGATCGCTTTGTCCGACACCGGCATCAACGAGCACGGCGCCGGGATCGAGCGGACTCATCAGCCCATACAGGTCATCCAGCAGCTTTCTGTACTCGTGCAGGTTGCCAAGCTGAGGCAACTGCGCAAGATGGGCTGCGCAGAGCGCCTCGCGGTTGATTTGGGAGCCGTCATGGCGCAGGAAGGTGTCTTCCTGTTCAATGCGGTGCTGGCGTGCGACGTAAGGCTGCACGGCGACTTCCTGCTGCGGCGTCATGCTGTGCACGGAGAAGATGGAGCCGATTTGCTTCAGGAGTTGTTTGAAGGCGGGGGGCGGCGCTCCCTGGACGTCCAATCGTCGGTCGGTGAGCGAGGAAGAAATGTTGACGAGACGCGTGTGCGTGCCCAAGGCCGTGACGAACGCATGCGGGAGATCAGGCGAGGCCAGCCCAGCCGAATTCGCCGGGCTGGTGGCGATGCACAGCGGCGATCGAATCAACCGCAGGTCTTCCAAGGTCGATTCGAGATCGGCACATCGGCCTGCGATCAGATCGCCGATGAATTGATCGATGTTGACGTTCAGGCCGAGCAGATTACAGACGCCTCGTCGCAGTCCGAACTGATAGTCGGCCACGAGATCATGTCCGTGGACGGTCATGAGCATATGCGTGACGTCGATGACAGGATTGATCAAGAGGAGCAGGTCAAGAGGGCGAATGTGTGCGGCTGTTTTCAGCGCGGCACGGGCCGCCAGGTCGCTGGCGACGACGACGACGGGTGCTTGCAGCCAGGTCTGTCGAACAAACTCGATGACCTTTTCCAGATCGTGCTGCATGCTCCGCAGGGTGGTGTGTTGAAGTTCACCCTCGCTGTTCCCAAGGTGATTGGTCGGATCATAACGAAGGGTGCGAAACTGATACTGTGCCAGATAGTAGGCGAGCGCCGTAAAATCCGAGGCCGTTTGCCCGTACCCGGGGGCGAGAATGATGACCGGACAATTGGGATCAGCCAGCTGGTTGAGATGGTCGTCGGTGATGACGATGGCCTGTCCGCGGGCGTTGCGGCATTCGCGCGGGACGCTGACCACCGGCGCGGCCGTCGACAACGCTTCGCCGGATCGCTGGGCGCGCATGTGTTGTCGGATCACGCGGTTCAATTCGCGTTCCGCATATGGAGTCAGCGATTCGAAACGAACTCCGACGCGGGCAGCGCCGGCAACGTCCGGCGCGTGAAAGGCGCTGGGAGCCGTCGGATCCATAGTCACCCACATGATCTGTGCCGTCAGGACGGTATCCGGTGCTCCCGGCTCATGAGTCCCCGCCTCGCTACGGTGGGCCGGAGCGAAATGCAGGTGAACGCGTCCCTCCAGCGACTCGGGACGCTCGCGCACGAGGAGACAGGCGCCGGAACGGCTCAGATTCATCACCTGTGCAGGAAGGCGAGACAGGGGTTCCGGCCGAAGGGTGGTTTCCAGGCGAGCGGACAATGCCGTTGGAAGGCGGACCGTTTCCCGCCGGTCATGCTCGGCGAGGTCGAATGGCTGCGCCTGGCCGGCTTCCCGGAACGCCGGCGCCATCCGAAGGCGGACCTCCAGCGTAAAAGCCAGTGACCGCTCGTGCGCGGCCGCGATCAGCGAGGCGAGCACGGCAGTTTCGGTTTGAGTCGCCCCATGAAATTGCACGATAAGGTGCGACTCCGCCGATGCCGACGGCCGGGTGCTGATGAAGGCGCGCGTGTGAGCCGAGCCTCTGAGCTCCAAGTGCGCGACGGCGGTCACCACGGAGATGCTCGCTTCTTGGAGCACCGGCATCGACGGAAAGTCGGAGACCCGTATGCCGGCTCCCCCTACGCTGAGATTGATGACCGTTCCTTCCCAGACGGTGGATCCTGCGGTGACCTTCGCCGGAAGGGCGATTTCCGCCCTCGAGTGTTGGCGTCGATCCGTACGGCCGGCATCGGCGACGTCTGGGGCGGCGGAAGCGAGAGGGACGGGCGGAGCTTCGATCGTCTGGTCGGCAACCAAAGGACCTGCGGCCGGCGGCTGATCAGGGAGACCAGCGGTGGTGACCCCTGTCGGAAGACGCACGAAGATACGAAATGGCCCTGATGCCGGCGCTGACACGTCGAGCGTCGCTCCCAGCGCTGCCGCCAGTCGATACAGGCTTGCCATATCGAGAGCGTCGGTGAGAACCGACGCAATCCGACCCGATGGATTCACTGTCTCTGTTTCGGTAATGTCCAGGTGAATGTAGGTGGGAGGAGGAGCCAAGGGGAAGAGCGTGGGCGCATCGGCCGCATGGACCAGGCCGCCGGCGCTCGTTCTGAGGGTGAGCAGATGAGGCCGATCGACCATCGTCAGATAGGCGCCGGCATAGGCCAGGAGTTGTCGAAAAAAACGAACAGTCGTCTCTCGATTACCGGTGTAATCGGGAAGCGGCGATGAGAAATCGGGGCTGAAGCCGCTCGGTCCGGTCCCTGGTGTGGCCGATTGCAGCACCTCATCGAGAAGGCGATTGATGACATGTCCCGCCGCAGTCGGATGCGTCAGCTTCGTCAGGCGCTGCACCAATTCCGCCGAGGCCGCCGCATGGCCGGTCAATGCATGGAGGCCGTCCAAGATTCGTGACTCGCGGAGCGTCTCGGAGAGTTGCCGGGATTCATGCAAGAGGGCCGACAGCGGCTGTTCGAGCTTCTGCGAGAGCTCGGTCATTTGGCGAATGACTATTTCTCGTTCTTCTGCGTGTTGACGTTCGCGGAGCAGTTCTTGCTGCGCGGTCTGTTCGGTGCGACGGTGAGAGAGATCTCGAATGAGGCCGATCGTGCCCAGGAATCGTCGGGAGACATCGTAAAATCCGCGGGCATGAATTGACGCGCGCACGAAGCTCACGCCTTCCGTTTTCGCCTTTCCCTGAAGTGTCAGTTCGAACGCCTTGACCGCCCGTCCGC
Organism: Nitrospira sp.; assembly: GCA_035281245.1. Classification (GTDB taxonomy): domain Bacteria; phylum Nitrospirota; class Nitrospiria; order Nitrospirales; family Nitrospiraceae; genus Nitrospira_C. The sequence continues at coordinate 718 of DATEEH010000103.1, read as the reverse complement.
CGGCGCGACGCTCGTTAAAGCGAAAACGCACGAGCGCTTGCTCCGTCTCGGAAAACAAGATGGAGTAGGGTTGACCGATCAGTTCCTCCGGCCGGTATCCGAGCGAAGACGGGAGATTCGGGCCGAGTGAGAGAAAGCGTCCTTCGTCGTCGAGTTCGTAGAAGATCTCGTCCAGCGAATCAACGAGCCAGGACTGCCGGACCTGTGCCCGCTCGATGGCCAATCTGCCGTCCCGTTTGTCGATGGCCTCCTTGGTGGAAAACAACAGTTCGGTGAGGAACGCGGGAGAATGTTTGTACAGAAAGAGATCCGCGCCCAGATGAAGCGCTTCGAGCGCCGCAGCCGAATCCGTGCGGGAACTTTGCAGGATGATGGAGGCATAGGCCGCTCGGTGCTTCAGCTGAGTGATGAATTCCGAAGGTGGATCGGGGAGGGAGCCTTCATCGATGAGAAGGAGGGCCCAGAGGCCGTGGACCTGGATCATCCGTTCCGCTTCTTCGGCGGAATAGGCCACTTCGATCCGAATGTCGGGGAAGAATCCGCGTAGGCTGATGGTGACGAGTTTGATCTCTTCGGCGTGCTCGTTGACGATGAGGACTGTTATGGGCTCGCTCTGCGCCATCCGTCGTGTCCAAAAGAAACACGATTCCAGAGCGGAGAGAAGTCACCATCCCTGCGCCCTCAACACGTCACACCGGTCCGCCGTAGGCGTGGGAAG
>DATEEH010000102.1:0-18082 GCA_035281245.1 Nitrospira sp. | reverse complement strand
ACTCCTCGCAAATCGCAGGTCACGACTATCCGCCTCGAGGAAGCAAAGCGAGCGAGCTTGGATTGACCAATATTCGAGCGGTGCTCCTTCACGCGCGCACGATGGAACCGATCCAGGCCATGCCCTAAGAACGAAGACGAGCGCAAGCTTGGAAGGATCATTTGAGATATGTAATTTGAGATTTGAGATGACGCCCCTAGCGCCTCATGTACCCCCTCGCAAGTCGCACGCAGGCCACCATCCACCTTCAGGGGTGTTGGACTCCAGGTAGCTTTGGGTGGATGCAGTCGTCGAGATTGAAGACGCAGTTGACTATCCAGAAAATGGGAGTTAACGAGCAAGCTTGGAGGGAGCATTAGTTACTGTGCCGAAGGGGCGACTTTGGCGAGGATGGTTTGGGCCTTGATTACAGCTGGTTTTCCCGGAGTCCACTCAAAGCGTCCTTCGAGGGTGACCAGATCGCGGTTGCGGAGCGAATTCTTTGCTCCTGTACAGTTGGCTCTATGCAGCACCCGGATCGAGCCGGTTCCATCCCTGACGGTGAACGACTGAAAACACTTCCTCGCACCCCAACGTCGAATCCTGTGGTTTGAGATGATGCCGCTGACACGCACCAGCTCGGATTGATACGATTCGGGGTCATCGAGTAACGAGGAAAGACTCACAATAGTACTCGCTCCGGAAAGTGCGGTGAACAGGGTCATCGCCAGGATCGACAGTGCCATCCAACCGAGATGCGATCTCATAACTAAAAATATAGCACCACCAAAGCGGGCCCCTCGCCGGTCTCACTACAGGCGTAAATGTGCCCGGATCGCCGCATGTGCTGCGATGTTGATACCTGATGCCATGTCCCGGGGATTCTGCCGCCTACCGGTTGCCGATCAGCAGAGCCGCGCCATAGAGCATGAGTCCCACGAGACCGCCCACGACCGCGCCGTTGATGCGAATGAACTGCAGATCCGTGCCGACTTCCCGCTCGATGGTGTCTACCATATGGATGACCGACCAGTTCCCGACGGTCGCCGTCACCAGGGCTCCAATTGTGTCTCGGTGCCTGGCGGCCAGATCGACGACAAAAGCTTGCAGCCCTCGCTGCACGAGCATCACGAACTCCTGATCTGTCCTCAGCGCTTCGCCCAGACCGGAGAAGGCAGCATCGAGATAGGCGCAGATGTCCGATTCCTCTCGTCGCAAATCCGTCAACAACCACTGTTTCAAACTGTGCCAGGATTCGTCCAAGAATTGCAGCAACGCCTCGTACCCCAACAGCTTGTCTTTGACGGACGCTTCACGCTGTGACGCCTGCTCCGAATGCATGAGCCATTGCGCCGCCGCTTCCAAACGCTCGATCAACCGTTGCCTGACAACGTCGTCGTGATCATCTCGCATCTTCTCCAAGAGAGAACCGAACCAGTCCACGAGCTTGCCCGCCACTTTCTCGTCGAGCCTGACGAGGCTGAGGAGTCGGGCCCAGGGCAGTCGGTCGGCGATGATGGTGCACAGCTCGGTTCGATGGACTTCGACATACCCGCCCACCCTGGTCAGCGTATCGTCCAACAATTGGTCTCGCTGAGAGCTTTGGAGAAAGGTCGACAGCAACTGGCCGATCAGTGGCGCGAAGTGCAGACCGCGCACCGCGTTGGTCGCCACATGACGGAGGAACTGCTGCATCGCGGCATCTTCGGATGCTTCCACCATGCGGGCCAAAAGGCCTGCCGCTTCCTGGCTCACCATCCGCCTCCGAGGTGGATCAAGTAGCATCGTCGTGAACTCCTCAGGGATGCGCCAGGACTCGATCAGCCTCCCAATTGCATCCGGCGTCAGCAACTGCCGTTGGGTGAGGCTGCCGAGTCGACTGGCGATGCGTTCCTTGTTCCGTGGAATGATCTGCGTGTGTGGAATCGGCAGACCCAGCGGCCGCCTGAACAGCGCAGTCACGGCATACCAGTCGGCAAGCGCACCCACCATGGCGGCCTCCGCAAAAGCGCGAAGCCAGCGCAGGGCCGGATACGTGGCCTCCCAGAGCAGCGAAACCACAAACAGGGCGGCCATGCACAACAGCAGTCCTGTCGCGATGGCACCAGCCCGCCGGTATTGTCCTTCAAAAGAATCGGACGAAGCATCGCTGATCATGTGCCCACCTTTCGCTTGGGATCGCAAATTTCAGATCTCAAATCGCAAATTTCTGCACTGAATGAAATCTGAGATCTGAGATCTGAGATCTGAAATCTGAAATCTGAGATTCTTATTGTTTCCGATATCCACTTACTGTACCGTACGCGCCCGCAAGGAGGTCGTCGAGATGATCAGCACATTCGATCTGACGCTGTTGGGCAGTCTGGTTTCAGCCGGAGGGCTCGTGCTGTTGCGGCAAGCAAAATGGCCGCAACTCGATTTTCGCCGGCCCACGCGCGGCAAGCGCGGCATCGCGCTGACGCCCGAAACTCGAGAGCAGCGGGTGCGCTCCACTGGCTTGGCCGGCGCTCGATGGCTCACGGTCGGTGCCCTGACCCTGTTCGTCGCCTATGCGCACGGCGAGAAGGACGGGTACCTTTTTGGTCCCTGGACGGATGTCATGTTTCACATCGTCTTTGTGTCCACCTGCTGGGCCGCGACAGTGTCCCGCATCAATCGAGCAGGCATCATCGACTCGAGGGTCTCTTCCAGATAGCGGAACTACAACGACTCCGTCAGCGCGCGCCGAAGTTCCTGTACCGCAGCCACGACACCGCGAGTGTCCTTTTGTAGTCGACTGCCCAAGACAAACACGACATCCCGGCCCATGGTCCTCGTCAGCTCTGGAATGCGATCGCGTCCCACTCCGCCGCCGAGCGACGGCATGGTAGGAAGGAGATGGCCCCACGGCTGCCGGCAGCTCAGCGCCACTGACACACAGTCCTCACGAGACATGAGGTAGCCGGAGTCATAGCTTGGGTAAATCGTCATATCGGCTCCGGCGAGACGAGGCAGTAATCCGTAAGCTACGGCCGGCGCCAGCCCGTCATTGCGCCGTGAGACCTGTGTCCCCAAGAAGGACGGATGGCTTGCTAGCGGCAATGCCAACGTCTCATCCGACGCCAGCACGCGGAGCGCGTCGAATCCAGTCAGTCCCGGTGCCACCAACAGACCAGTTGCGCCAAGAACCCTTACCTGAGCGGCACGCTCACGCATCACATCCAACGGCCCACTGACATGCACAAAATACAGGCACGCGCGTGCTCGCTGTGCAACAGCCGCGCCAATCGCATCGACACAATAGGCAACTCGTTCGTGTAAGGGACAAAACGGTTGGTCGAGCAGCCCCTGATCGTCCTTGATGAGATCCACTCCACCGCGCACCAACTGCGCAGCGAGCTCCGCCAGTTCCCCTGGAGAACGTCCCAACGGCTTGAGGACTCCACAAAGCAAAGGCCGATTGGACGCCCCTACCGCCTGTCTCAAACCACTGATTCCGTAGCGAGGCCCCTGCCACGACGACAAGAGACCCTTCGTCAGCGTGAAAGACAGGAGGCGCACGTCCGAGCGAAGACTGCTCGTCCCGAACAATAGATTCAGGAGCGCACTGCAATCGCGTCCCAGCAAGTCGCCGGAATAGCGAATGGTGGCCGCGTAACGTCCCTCGGCAAGCGGCTCGACATTCTGAAGTTGGCCGAGGATGCCGGCGTGTCGCGAGGGCACAAGGAGGTCCGCATCGGCCTCAATGGTCTGATCCAGGCAAATGCGCTCGGCTCGCGCTCGAGCCAGGCGCTCGTTCCCACCCACTTCGTACACCGCTGTCAGAAACTCCGCCTGCTCCCGCATCCCCTCACTTCTCCCTATGTCCTCACGCCTTGACGTTCCGACTTCATCGTTAGAGTACCGACTTCACTTGCTTCCGTCATTCCCGCAAAGAGGCGTTCTTTGCCAGAGAAACCACCCGCTTGTTTGCCCTGGACATCCTGTCACTGCCCAGACAGCTTGCCTGCTGTCAGTCATGGACTACGAGGGATTCGACATAGGTTTTCAGGGGGTTGGGGGACATGACGGCGGCCTGTATCTTGCGCCTTTTTATGGTGAAGGCCGGGGGCGCGGCATCTGAAAGGAGGTAACCCATGAAACAGAAACTGAGTATGAGTGCTCTGCTTCTTGCAGGGGCTCTCACAGGGTTCACGGGTCACGCTTGGGCCTCCACGCAGTCGGATTCTGGCGTGGGTATGGGAGAGACATCGCAACAAAAGAGTCAGCAAGGAGTGGGCCTGGAAGGTGCTGGCTCATCCAACATCATCTTGGGAGGTCCGGAGATCGTCCTCGGCCGGATTGACAGGATCGAGGGCGACACCTTCGTGGTTCACGGCGATCGAGGGCAATCGGTGGGTCTGCGATTGACGAAGGACACGAACGTCGTGTGCTCGAACGGGTCTGAAGCCAAGTTGACGACTGGTCGGCAGAACATGGCGGAGCAGGCGGAAATCCCCATTTCTCCTGCGACCGAGGAAGAGATGAAACGTCACGATCCGAGCCATGTTGACGATCAGCTCAATCTCTTGAACGATCCAAACCGACAGCAGGCGGAATATGAAACGCCTGCGCCGTCGAAGGATCCCTCAACGCTGAAAGGCGTGGTGGGATCGACCGACGAAGCGGCGAACAAGGATCTGGCTCGTGGATCCGGGTTCATGGTGGGAAGCTCGGATTGCCAGTTCAAGCCGGGCGATTTGGTCCGGGTCGAAGCCTCAGACATGGGGGAAATGACCACCATCAAGAGGCTCGATCAGGAGCCGGGATCTCAAATCGCGACCGAGAAGGACGAAGAGATGAGTAAGAGTGTGCAATAAGCAGTAAGGTCCTGGGGGTAAGGGACCAAAGGTCCCTTACCCCTCTTCTTTTTCACTTTCCTGCCAATTGACATCCCACTACCTTCCATCCGCACCCTGAGTTATCATTCAGCAGCGTGAACACGAGGACATCCGACCAGCCTGTCGTCCCTGCTTCAGTCACGCTTCCCGAAATCACGATTAAAGCCGTCGTCCTTTCCATCCTCCTCGCGGCCATCCTCGCCGCCGCCAATGCCTATCTCGGATTGTTTGCCGGCATGACCGTCTCCGCGTCCATTCCTGCTGCCGTGGCTTCGATGGCCATCCTTCGTCTGTTCAAACGCTCCAACATTCTCGAGAACAACATCATTCAAACCGCCGCGTCCTCAGGCGAAGCACTCGCCGCCGGCGTGATTTTCACGATCCCCGCATTGCTGCTCGTAGGCTATTGGTCGGTTTTCGACTACTGGCAGACCGCCTCGATTGCCACTGTCGGCGGCCTGCTCGGTGTGCTGTTCACGATCCCCTTGCGGCGCGCGCTCATCATCACGGCACGCTTGCGATTTCCCGAAGGGGTGGCAACCGCAGAGGTCTTGAAGGTCGCTGCGCCGGCTCGAACTCATCCTCGAGGTGACGCCGGAGGGGCCCAAGCGACAGGAGATTTCCGGACCCTGGTCAGTGCCGCGCTCGTCGGCGGAGCGGTGAAGTTCGGGGAAAGCGGTCTTCGATTGTGGGCGGAATCGCTCGAAGGCACCGCTCAGCTCGGACGCACGGTGCTCTACGCAGGAGTCAATTTGTCTCCAGCGCTGCTCGCGGTCGGGTTCATCATCGGCTTGAATACCGCGGTCGTGGTCTTTCTCGGCGGCGTGATGGCGTGGTTGCTCCTGATGCCGATCTACGGGCTTATCTACGGCCTGCCGGTTGGTAAAACCGGATTGGCCGCAGCGATGACGATCTGGAGCGGCCAGATTCGATACGTCGGCATCGGCGCAATGCTGACCGGCGGACTCTGGACGCTCACAAAATTGCGGGAGCCGGTGTTGAACAGTGTGAGGACCTTGCGGGACAGTTATCGTGCCACAGGCCCTTCGCCATCGACCGTCATGCCCAGAACGGAGCAGGATGCCTCGCTGGCCTGGATTGTGCTGCCGTTCCTCCTGTCGCTGCTTCCGATGGCCTGGATCTATACGACGGTCGTCGGCAACGTCACGATCGGCCTGCTGATGACGATCGTCATGGCGTTGGCGGCCTTCTTGTTTTCTTCGGTCGCCGCCTACATGGCCGGCCTCGTCGGCAGCTCCAGCAACCCGGTGTCGGGTGTCACGATCGCGACCATCATGGTCGCCTCGCTCCTGCTCGTCCTCTTCCTGGGGAGCGGGCATCCGGCGGGGCCGGCGGCCGCGCTCGTGATCGGAGCGGTCGTCTGTTGTGCCGCCGCCATGGGCGGCGACAATCTCCAAGATCTCAAGACCGGACATCTGGTGGGCGCCACCCCCTGGAAGCAGCAGATCATGCAAGTCGTTGGCGTGCTGACCGGCGCGCTCGTGCTCGTGCCGGTTCTTTCCCTGCTTCAAGCCAAATACGGCATCGGCGAGCCTACCACCGGGCATCCCCATCCCTTGAGCGCGCCTCAGGCCACGTTGATGGCCAGCCTCACGCGCAGCGTCTTTGGCGCGGGATTGCCGTGGCCGCTCGTCGGTCTGGGCGCGTTGATCGGCGGCCTTGTCATTTTGGCAGACCGAACGTTCGAACAGCGCGGCGGCGAATTCCGCCTTCCCGTCCTGGCCGTCGCGCTTGGCATCTACCTGCCGCTCAAGCTTTCGGCCACGATCGTGCTCGGTGGAGTCATCGCGGCCTTGGCCACCCGCATGGCTGCAACGGGGGAGCCCGCCCGCCGCGGCCTTCTCTTCGCCGCCGGATTGATTACGGGAGAAGCTTTGATGGGTATTTTCCTGGCGATCCCCATTGCCCTCGGAGCCTTATGGTCCGGGCTCAGCCCCGACCCGTTGATGCTGTTCGAGGTGCCACCGCTCGGCGGGTGGCCAGGGCTAGCAGCGGTGGTCGTGGTCGGTTGGGCGCTATATCGGATCGCCTCAGCCTCGTCACGTGCTTGATCGGTTCGCGCCTAGGAACTGCCTAGGGAAACTCCTGCTCACGCCTGCCCGGTTCGCCTGTAGAATGGATACAAGAAACATCCACCATTACTTTGAGGTGCCCTATGTTCGATACATTGACCGGCAGCCTCATCATTCTCTTCATCATGCTGGCGATCATCTTCGCCTTTGCGCTGTTCATGACGGCGGTGCTCAGGTGGATTTTCCTCACGGATGTCGAGCTGGCGGAAACGACCACCGTCCACGATCCGTCTACGGTCTATCCGATCCGCAAGGCCGCTTGAAAGTTCTGATAGCGATGCGCGGAAGGATGCTCTCTTGGACGGCCGTCAAACCGGCGTGAAGTGAGCGTTTCGACCGCTCATGGTGATGAACTTCCAATGTTGGCGCCTTTGCAAGCCGCGTGTCCGCAAAGACACGTGGCGTTGCTCGTGCTCGAGGCGCAGGCCGGACTACAGTACGTCCACTTGTCGTGGACGGGACACGTACAGCCTCGATGCGCACAGGTAAGCTTGGCAGGGTCCCGCGGTTCTGAAGGAGGCGGCCTCACGACTGCCCTTCACGAAATCACATACGGTTCAATCATCGGCTCTCGCGCATAGTGACCGATGTGTGGCCCGGAATCAAGCGCCTCCGCGCATGAGCTTAGCCGCCTTTTGCCGGGGTCGCGGAGAAATCCCTCGTTGATCTTTTCCCCGGGCGGACTGAAGTAAAATGAGAAGGTCGTTCACCGCCACAAGAGGGACGTATGGCGATCGAATCGGTGATGCTGCCGCTTGGAACCACAGCCCCGTCGTTTATTCTGCCTGATGTCACGAACGGTACGATGTATTCGCTTGATTCGTTTCACGGCAAGGACGGATTACTGGTCATGTTCATTTGCCGGCATTGTCCATACGTGAAGCATGTGGAACAGGGAATCGCGAAGCTCGGAAAGGATTATCAGGACAAGAACCTCGGCATCATTGCCATCAGCAGCAACGATCCCGCGTCCTATCCCGATGATGCCCCGGATAAACTCAAAGAGATGGCCAAGCGACTCGATTTTCGCTTTCCCTTCTGCTTCGACGAGCAGCAACAGATCGCCAAGGCCTACAAGGCCGCCTGCACGCCGGACTTCTACCTGTTCGATGCGCAGCAGAAGCTCGTCTATCGCGGACAGCTCGACGACAGCCGCCCCGGCAACAACAAGCCTGTCACCGGGCGAGATCTCCGTGCGGCGATCGACGCCGTCCTCGCCAAGAAACCGGTAGAGGGCAACCAAAAGCCCAGCATAGGCTGCAGTATCAAGTGGAAGCCCGGCAACGCGCCGTAGGCCCGGAACACCATCTCAAGTCTCAGATTTCAAATCTCAGATCTCAGAACAACCGAAAAACCCTTTTAAAATCTGAGATTTGGCATCTGAAATCGCGCTTCGCGCCGGCCCCTCTATGGCGGGTCCTTCCCCACCTCCAGAGGAATAGCCAAGTTTCCCTTTCCCCCATATTCTGGACACACGAAGGAGACAACGCTGATGTACGAAGCGTTTTACGATCTTCGGGCCAAACCCTTCTCGCTCCTGCCGGACAGCGATTTCCTCTATGCCGGCTCGACGCATCGCGCCGCCTACAGCACGTTGGAATACGGCCTCATCAACGAGGCGGCCTTTATGGTGCTCACCGGCGAACCCGGGATGGGCAAGACCTCCCTTCTGCGGAAACTGATCGCCGAGCACGGCGCCAAACATTCGATCGGGTTGGTCACCAACGCGCGCTATAGCATTGAACATCTCCTGCCGTGGGTGCTGCTGGCCTTCGGATTGAGCAAGCGGCAGCTGGACCCTGTGGAAGCCTACTACGTCTTCTCGGAATTTCTGACTCACGAATCCCAACAGCACCGACGGGTCATTCTCATTATCGACGAGGCGCAGAGTCTCGGGACCGATCTACTGGAAGAACTGCGGCTGCTCTCCAACCTGAACGATGGGAAAAGATTGAAGCTGCAAATCATCCTCTCCGGCCAGCCCGACCTCCATAAACTTCTGCAACGGGTCGACATGACCCAGTTTGCCCAACGTGTGGTCGTGGACTGTCACCTGGAACCGCTGTCCGAGGCGGAGACCGGGCATTTCATTCATCACCGCTTACAGGTGGCGGGCGGACAGCACTCCTTGTTTACGAAGAAAGCCTGCACCTCGGTGCATCGGTTGACGAAAGGGAACCCGCGTCTCATCAATCAGGTGTGCGATCTGGCACTGGCGCATGGCTTTGCCACGCAAGCACGGGTGATTACCTCCAAGCTCGTCGCACAAGCCGCGTTTGAGCGGAGCAAAGGCAAAATTCTCCCGCTCCAGTCCAAGGAAGACCTCACCGTCCTCGCCAATGTCCCGGACGATGCCACTGAGACTGAGGTCGTCACTCTCGCACCCAGCACTCCGCAGTGGCGCAAAAGCCCCTTGCCGGAACGCCCTGCCACGCCGTCGGTCGCTCCTGAGCCCTTCTTCTATGCCAAGGGAGTCGCCATGCGGAAGGAAGGTCGTACGAAAGAGGCGATCGAAATGCTCGAACTGGCCGGGAAAAACCTGTCGTACCGCGTCAAAGCGCAGGTCCAGATCGGGCTCTGCCATCGAACGGCGGGGGACTACCGAACCGCGATCGAGATGTTTCGCGCCGCCTTGGTCGATAAGGCGGCAACTCGAACCGAGGTGAGCGACATTCAGTATTTTCTCGCGCGAACCCTCGAATCGGCCGGCCAAATGGCAGAAGCGGCAACGCTCTACCGTCAACTCGCACGAGCCAATCCGCGGTTCAAAGATGTGGCCCACCGGGCCCATGAGCTGTCGTCGAAGGTGAAGTATCTCGCCAACGGCGAACCGTGGGCCGTCACCGACGAGTCATGGTTCGGTAACGCCATCAAGAGCTTTCCGCGCTGGCCCCTCCTTGCCTTGAGATAGCGCTCACGCAACATCGCTAAGGACACGACGGGCTGCAGAATGCCGCACCGGTATTCAACCGGCCCCCCGTCACAGTCTTCCCACCAAGCGATGCGGTCGGCACAGTCGTCGACAGGATTGCCCCCTTAATGATACTGGCCGAACTGTTGGGATGGCCGGCGGCATACAGGGCAGCGGCGCCCGTCACATGAGGAGTCGCCATCGACGTGCCGCTGTAAGAACTGTACGCGGACTGATTTTTCTTCGTAGGCACGCTCGACCAAATTCCGACGCCGGGCGCACCAAGATCCACACGCGTCGCGCCGTAATTCGACCAACTCGCGAGATTGCCGGCCTTGTCGATTGCGGCCACTGAAATGAGGTTGGGGTTGTCGTAGCCGGCGGGATACATCGGCGACGCATCAATATTCGCCCCGGAATTGCCTGCGGCGGCCACGAACAGGATGTCGGCCGCACCGGCGCTCGCGATGGCGTTGTACAACGCCGTTGAGTATCCTCCTCCGCCCCAAGAGTTATTCGTCGCGACGATCTTGAGGCCATGCCTCGTCTTGAGATCGGTGATGTAGTTGACCGCCTTGACGGCATTGGCCGTCGTGCCTCCGTTCCTTCCGAGAAACTTGGCAGAAATCAGTTGAACCTGCCAGCAGACACCGGCCACGCCCAAGCCGTTGCCTCCCCTCCCGGCCACGGTGCCGGAGACGTGAGTGCCGTGGTCATCACCTGACCCGTCATAGATGGAATTGTCATTGCCCGCAAAATCCCACCCGTGCACGTCATCGACATAACCATTGCCGTCGTTGTCGATCCCATCGACCGGATCAAAAGGATTCGCCCAGACATTGCCTGCCAAGTCCTCGTGACCCCACATCACCCCTTCGTCGATAATGCCGACATAGACGCCGGGACAATCCGCCTTTCTGACCCATGCTTCGCCTGTCTGACTGCCATAGAGGTTGCTCGGACTGGTCCCATCTCCATACATGCCCCACAGAGAGCCGTTGGTGTAGTACGGATCATTTGACGTGAACTGATGCTGGTAGATCCAGTTCGGTTCCACGAATTCTATCGATGCATCTCGCTCCATATCGCGGACCGCCTGGGCAATCGCCACGCCAGGAGGCAGATTCCAGAGCTCGAGATCACCTTTGGAATCAAAACGCCGCTCTTGCGCCACAACGACCTCTTCCATGTGGGCTTGGACCCGCTCTCGCAGTGACTCTTTCGCGTCTTCTCGAGTCCCGAATCGAAACTGCACCAGCACCTGATTTGGCACATGCGGCGTCCGGTCCAACGCCGACAGTGCGGCCTCGCTACGCCCCTGTGCATGCACGGAGACGCTATTCGCCGACACGATGACGCAGACCGACAGAGCCACCACTAGATACTGCCCACGCGATTTCATAGAACGTCCTCCTTACCTTCGCCTCAAAACGATGCCCTCGGAGATGCGGATGAGAGAGACGGGGAGTTCGATGCCGCTGACTGACGATGCATACTGATCGGCGAGACCATGTCAGACGTTTACTGATGAGCCAATGATCCGAGCGATCGAACAAGCTGCTCGGCAACGCAAGGAGCACGCCAGTTCAGGGACGCGTTGGCTCGCATCTAACATGGCGCAAACAGACGCCTCGCATATCAAACGCTGCAGGCTGATGGCTCCACACAGAACACAATTGAACGTGTACGACGAAAAAATTGTTAGCCGTGTCCTACGTGGCCGGCGCTCCTGGACAAGAAACAAACTCTTGCTATGGTTGAATCTCGGCAGCGAAGCCTCAACTTACCTCAACAAGGAGTATTTATGGCCGACATGAATCCATGGAAACTGACAAGCATCGGTCTTCTCGTCGTAGGCCTTACAGCCGGTATCACCGCCTATGTCATGGGCGGGAAGAATGTAACTGAGGATCCTGCTCCCAAGTCTGCCACTGCAGCTCACGCACAAGCACCGGCACAACCACAGCGCAAGGTGACGCCTGTTCAATATGCTCAGCCACCCGAGGCCGTCGTGCTGGCTTGCAACAAGCAAGCGGAAGAACAAGTGACGAGCAAGACCGCCGAAGTCGTGAAAGACGCCGCTATTGGTGCGGCCATCACAGCGGGAGTCGGAGCGGCCGCCGGAGCGATTGCAGACGGAGGGAAAGGGGCTGGGAAAGGCGCGGCCATTGGTGGCGTAGTCGGTGCGGCGGGAGGCAGTCTCTACGGGATGAATGAAAACAAGACTCACGACGAACGATTCCGCGCCGCCTACGTGTCGTGTCTCCAAGGCAAAGGGTATCGCACGAACACATAACCATCCCTTGCGAAAGAACAGCCAGCGGTCCGTGCATACGGACCGCTGGTGTTTATCCTAGACCCTGCTCTCCTCCCGCCCGGCATCTCCGAAATGAGGCGATTGATCAGCGCTTCCCGTGCTTGACCCCGTGAATGTGCAAGCGTAGAGTAAAGATCCTTCGGGCCGCCTCAGAACTGCGAGGTGGTGGCCATGTTCCCTCAAGAGCGCAAGCGCAGGCCACTCCATATCTCACGTTCCACCGACCAATCCGGTCCGTCTGTCATCCGTCAACACCTGAACCGACGTCTCAGCGCTGACGAGCAATGGGCGCGCGACGGATTGCGAAAGAAAGGACTCGCATGCCCGTCATGCGAGAGAGTGTCTTATGTCATGGACATACTGGGGAATCGTGGCAGGAATTATCTCGATGGTCGGAGTGTTGCTCTTTTCTATTCTGACCATCTACGCGGGATCCCAACGCTCTAGCGCCTCGACAAAACGGCTGGGTATTGCAGTGGAGCCTGAGCCGCTAGTCCACCGGAAAGCCGCGTAGCGACGGAAAAAGAGCACAGAGTGCCCGGTCCCAGACGGCATAGTTGAACTTCCCTTGCCTGATTAACTCTCACCACGCTCAGTGAAAAGGGACGATCAATTGCCGTCTGGGTAGGCACCGAGCAAGGGAGATTACCAGGTCTGATACCCTTCCACTCTGGGTAGATTGGGCGGGAGAGACCCTCACTTCTATTGTGGAGGTATCGCCATGCTCAGGAATGCACTGTGGATCATGTTCTTCGGACTCATGATTGGTGGTTGTGCAACCGACAGCAAAATGGAATCTTCGAGCGACAGCTCGTCGTCCACTGGCGGGGCCGCTGTGTCGAGCCCAACAACGAGCGGCAGTTCATCGAGAACCGACAGCAGAGTCGCTGATTCCAGCTCGACAATGTCCGAAAGCGCCAGTTCGATCAACAAGTCCGGCTCAAGTCAGAACCGCATCGCGGCAGGAGTTGAAGAGGAGACCTTGGACACGTGTGTTGCCCGCATTCCTAAGGATGCGACGGCGGGTCAAAGGATGCTGGCCGAGCAAACGTGCCGCCGAGACTTCGCTGTTCGCCGTTAAAACGCCCCTAGAGCGCCTAAAGCGGTGCTTCTTCCAAGCTCGCTCGTTTTGTCTTCCCTTCCCCGTATGGGCAGATGGGAGAACAGAGCTGCGACTTGTGATGGGTGCATGAGGCGCGAAGCGCGCGATCTCAGATTTCAAATTTCATATCTCAAATGATCCTTCCAAGCTCGCTCGTTCATTCTTGATAGAAAGGTGGATCAGTCCAAACGTGCGCGCGTGAAGAAATTCAGCTATAATGCGGCCGTTCGCACCACGCACCTCACCCGAGGAGAATGCACATGAGAGCCAAGAGCCGTTCACGCATGCGGAGTGTGACGATCGTCACCGCTGCCGCCCTGGTCCTCGCCCTCGGAGGACCCACTGCCATGGCGGCAGACGAGACGGGAAACACGGCGAGTGGAGCGGGATTGCAGGCGGCGAGCTGGCTAGCGACCGTGCCATATGGAGCGGCAAAGGTCGTCTATGCGGTCAGCGGAGGTCTGATTGGCAGCCTGGCCTGGGTGATGACGGGAGGAAATACCGACGTGGCCAAGGCTATCTGGAGTCCATCCATGACCGGCAACTATATCGTTCAGCCGCAAAACCTGACGGGCGACCGGGCGCTCCACTTCGTTGGCGGAACGCCCGACTGATAGGACCCGGCTATCGCCAGCAAGCGAGCGTGACGGATTACATAGGGTATCTACCGTCGCTCAAATAGACTTCCGCTGTCCAAAATTCCGGTCATACACCTCTCTCAGTCGCCTTAGATCGAATCAAATCAACCGATATTCTTCGGCCAGGTCGGATGATCGATGGGGAAAGCCCTTAATGGGATGAATCAGATCGGCCTAGGGAGAAGCGTAATGGATGCAGGAAAATAACGTGGTATTGTACGGATGAAGGTCGTTCGGGTGCTCAGATGAGATCATGGTACTCACTGTATACCGCTCCCTTGCTCGCGATGCTGTTTTCTCCGGCTCCGAGTGACGGGCAATCGTTTCATTTCCCCCCTCATGATCAATGGCCCGTAGTGCGAGCAGGAGATGCGGGGCCTCGCACCGTCGCCGGCAAAGACGAGACGCACACGGAACCCTCCACGAAAACCGCACCGGAATCTGAGTACCGACCAGCCCGCGAAATTAAACAATTTACAGCGCCAACAATCCTATTGAGAGGGACGGCGGTTGACCTCGGACTCGACAACCACGCGCTCACAAGCTTTCTCGAGACGCAGTTTCTGGGAGATTTTGCATTTCTCCAAGATGATTTCGCATTCGACAAGACCTATGAGACGTGGGAAATCGGGCTGTTCGCCTGTGAAGCATGGACCGTGGGCGGTCACTATCCGATCGCCTTTCACATTGAATGTTCAGCCGGGTCGATGGATGAACCACGGAACTGGCACTACGCCACTCTCGGCTACGGTCCGAAGGACAAGATCGGGGATCTGGTGCGGAAAACGCTGGATACGATCGTCGCCGAATATGCGGCCTTCGTTCGCAAGGCCCGAGGGCCGAATGAAGGCGTAAGGGCTGGTTGATCGCCAGTGCTCGCTAAACGCGGGGAGCTATTGCATATGAGATCTGAGATTTGAGATCGCAGGGACGTTAGCGTGAGGGTCTGATGCGGTCGATGGCATTCGCATAGATGGTGGGAATGCCCTTGGGATCTTTCTCATCCGCTACGACGACCCCGCGAATGCGGACCTGTTCATTCTCCATCACCGGCTGCGCCGCACCTGGTTGGCATGTGCCGGCCGTGCCGATTTCGATTGTGCCCGACTCATCCTCCAGCATGAACTTCTGCGTGTCATACACCGGGCTCCCGCCACAGCGGTGCGCGCCGCGATGGATTGGGATATTGGTAATGGCCTTTGCATTCCCCACGACGGTCACCACTTTGGCTTGATAGTCGGCGGGTCGGTCGAGAATTGTTTTGACGGTCAGGCGATCTTCGGCCATGGCCGCAGCAAATACGCTTAGAACACTACACAAGGCGAAGACGCTATGGATGACATGACGCATGACTGCCCCCTCGAGAATGGTCTAGCTGCTCCATCATCCTACGGCGGTGATGCGCGTTCGGCAACGGATTTGGCGGTTAATGCAATGGAGGGGCAACGGGTCGACGCCTCGAACGGATCTCGGGATTCTCCTTCCAATCTCCCCGGAGATACCGGTGTCCCAGGGAGGGCACCAGATGGCAACGCCTCGTTTCATCCCCTATGATTGAGAAACCTACGCGAGGAGGCCTGCCATGGCGGTGATGTCCACTCAAGCCGAACTCAGATCCGTGCTCGCAGCCAGCCAGACACCAGCGGTCTCCATCTTTGTGCCGACGCACCGCGCCGGTCAGGAGATCAGGCAGGACCCCATACGTCTCAAGAATCTCGTGAAGCAGGCGGAAGACCAGTTGATCAAGGAAGGCACGCGTCCGGCTGAGGCCCGCTCGCTGCTTGATCCGATCACCGGATTGGCTGAGGACGCCGCCTTCTGGCGACATCAGGCTGACGGATTGGCGCTGTTTCGATCGCCGGATGTCTTCCGGACCTACCGCCTACCTTTTCAGGTCAGCGAATTTGTCGCGGTAGCCGACCGGTTCTATATCAAGCCGCTCCTGCCGTTGCTGATGCATGATGCGCGGTTCTATGTGCTCGCATTGAGCCAAAAGGCCGTGCGCCTCTTGGAATGTACCCGCGATTGCGTCGAGTCGGTGGAATTGCCCGAGGTGCCGCAGGGCATCGACGAGGCGCTTCCTGATGAAGGACCGGAAGCCCAATTGCAGTTTCATAGCCTCCCGATCGGCGGCCGGCAGCAGTCGCGGATTCATGGGCATGGCGTCGGTGCCGACGATGTGGATGTGGTCAATGTCAGACGGTATTTCCAGCGCGTCGAAGACGGTCTCCAAGAGCAACTCAAGGATGAACGCGCCCCCCTCATTCTTGCCTGCGTCGAATATCTGGCGCCGATTTACAAAGAAGTAAGCCGGTATCGTTACATCCTGGATTCGATCGTGCCGGGAAATCCTGATGGCGTACGAGAGGAAGAGTTGCACGAGAAAGCCTGGCCGATTGCGGATGCACATTTTCAGCAGGCCCGCGCCAAGGCGGGAGCTGAATATCATGAAGGCATTGCCAAGGGACGCGCCAGCCATACGCTCAAGGAGGTGCTGACGGCAGCCTTCCAAGGCCGCATCGCCACCTTATTCGTTCCGTTGGGCGTCCAACGATGGGGACGCTTCGATTTCAACCGTCTGTCTCTGGAGCAGCACGACGAAGAGCAGCCTGGCGATGACGAATTACTCGACCTCGCCGCCGCGCAGACGCTTCGGAACGACGGTACGGTCTATGGCGTCAAGCCCAAGGAAGTTCCTGGCGAGCACCTACTCGCGGCCGTCTATCGATACTGAAAACAATCTCATATCTCAAATCTCATATCTCAAAATTTGAGATTTGAAATCTGAGATCTGAGATCCTCTCCCTATCTGATCTTCTGAAACACATTGATGGCGAACAGCACCACGGACAGGCCGATGATCATGGACGCGAGACCGATAATGGGATCCAACCCTTTGTTGCCGTTCAAAATAGCGACGAGCAGGACCATGGCCGTCAGCAACCCGATGTTGTGAAGCCAGAACTGGACGGTCGCCAGTCGCGTAGAGGCGGCGGCGGGGAATTGAAGGTAGATCAAGCCGACCAGCCCCAAGGATGCCCATCCAAGGAGATTGAAATGGGCATGAACAGGCACCAAGAGATGATCGCCTGACGCGCCCATGTAGATGCCCAACCCCACTCCCATCATGAGGTAGACCACCGCGACCTTGATCCATAGGATGGCTGGAATAGTCATCGAGTCTCCTCCCTGTGTGGCGACTGACATTGGACCAACCGGCGGAGGATACCTCGGGACGAAAAGTTTTAATAGTCGGGGGGGCGGGCACGCCTGCGCGATGTATTCCAACCAGGTTTGAGGAACATCCCTAAGCCTTTTTTAAGGCTGGGCTAATGCCCACCTAACTTCCACATGCTTGAATCAACAGCCCAAATGCGTCTTCCAACAGGATGGAAGGATCTATGCGGCACATGCGGTCAAATTATCATTACAGAGGACGCATCATTACGTTGATTCCGCGGATGGAAGGGTACATGTGGACCTGCCAGTACGTGATCATGAAATCGGGCAAGACCGAAATGGATGGCTCTCCGGCCAACACCTACTTTTCACGCGAAGAAGCGGAATGTGCCGCGTTAGCCATGGCTCGAAGGTTCGTAGACCAATGTCAGCTCGACAAAGATCCCTTGGGATAGACCGTGGCCTGTACAGAGATGGGTATACTACATGACTCTGTCGCGCCTTCGGGTCCTGTCGTCGACCAGCCCACCTGTCCTCACCCCACCCGGTGTGGGAAGAGGCAGGGCGGCCCGTTAGCCTCTTGTGCTCGCGGAACGCGGCACACCAGACCAATCGTATTTTTAGATAGGCGGTGCTCCTTCACGCGCGCACGTTTGAGGCTAAACGGGCCACCCCTGAAGACGAGCAAGGTGGCAAGAATATCGGCCGCTGGGGGCACCTGGTGACGAGCCGCGTCTCGGCGCGGCGGGATGGGAGGGTGAGAAACTACCACTAGAGTACGAATCTGAAATCGCGCCTTCGTGCTGGCTGAATCGCACCTCTCGGCTCACTACATCGTACGCGGCATGGAGGGAGAAAGAATGAGCAAGCTCGGCAGGAGCATTACATGAGGACTCACATCTGAGATGGCGTCTGTCCCATCCAGGGATTGCATAGGGCGCCTAAGCCGAGTAGCATGAGCCACCACATCCCTCATGCACGAGGTGTTCAGTGATCACACAAG
>DATEEH010000101.1:0-3664 GCA_035281245.1 Nitrospira sp. | reverse complement strand
TGTCCGCCTCGAGGCTGTAGGTGTAACCGGACAACAGGTGATGGAGCAGGGCTGCCGTCTTCTCGTAGGGTGTCGTCGCCCCGTACGTGACGCCGCGTGCCAATTCAGCCACGCGATCAGAGTCTTGGGGCAATTGTAGATAGCGGTCAAGGATGCCGCCTGCATATTCCATGACCGTGGCGGTCTGCTCCTCCGGGACCATCCGGTGCTCCCGTGACACGACGGAGTACCGGATCCGCGATGTCGAAGGATACGGCAGATGAAGGCCCATCATGCTGTCCACTTGGACCCCCGCAAGTTCACCGCTCACGGCATCGGCAAAAGGAGCGGCAAACAGCACCGACGTATCCAACGCCTCCAGCAGAATGTCTTGTCGAATCGGTTCCAGCACTGCGGAGGAACTCCGGCTTCCTCCCGAGCGGAGCACAAAGGTTCCGTCGGCGACCAGGTCAACATTGCGTCGATGACGGCTGCCCGAACTCCATGACCGGCCGTTGTAGTGATCGAAGGCGAGGCCGCGCAGATACACGCGCTCTCCGCCGGCCGCCGAATGGTTCTGCAGCTCCACCCGCATCACGATTTGCGGGTCTTGTTTGACCGAGCCGATCATCCCGAGGTCGACACGTTCTGAAAATCCCGTCGTTCGCAGCCCCTCTCCTCTCGGCTTTTGCATGATACCGACGCTGATGCGAGGAAGCAGAAAAAATATCATGAGGGTCAAAGCAAACGTGATGACGGCAATGCCGTTCGTCCACCAGAAAAATTTCCCGGTGATGTGGGGCGCCGCCGGGGAAGTCGCGGCGGAAGCGCTGGCGGGTAGGGGAGCGGACGTCGCGGTTGTGCCGGTCAAATGGTAGAGCAGCAAGCTCCAGACAGCGGCGACGAGATACAGCACGAACACAGACACATACCACAGGTCTGTCGTCAATGCCGCAGCGGCGAGCACGGCCATCAGAGAGATGGCATAGAGGTGGCGGTAGTCGCGTCGCTCCTGAAGAGTCATCAGCTTCACGTTCAGGAGAATGACGAGGAAATGGATGCCGGCGGGCAGCATATCCCGTGAAAGGGCCGTGAGATCAACGAGAAAGATGCCGAACGCGCCGAGGAGCAGGCCATTCCACATGCGGGGCGTGAGCGTCGGGGCGAAGCGGTGGCGGGCTGGCCATCCGGTCAGCTGCAAAGTCGAGGTGATCAGGACGAGCAATGTCACGATGGCCAGCCAGGCGGGAATGCTCCGTGCCAAGAGCAACCCTACGACTCCCGTGGCCGCCAGAAATACCGCGCTGCCTCTGAGCGCCAGCTCAAAACCCATCGGTCAACGCCTCAATGTGAGATGCATCCAGAACGCGGTCCGCTGCCAGAGAGACCGGCGCATTCGGATCAGACCAGGGCATGACGACGACGGTGTAGCCACGTTCGGCGTCCCGTCCGAAGAGCGACTCAGCGAACGCACGGCCGGATGGATCGGCGCGGCGCTCACACAAGGCAAGCAGACGCAGCATGGTCACGAGATGATCGGAGCCGGATCCCATGCCTGAATCCTCTGCGTGGAGGATCAGTCGCAATGGATAGGACTTCTGAGAGAGATGCCAGAGGAGGGAGGCGACCAGTGTGACGCTCCGTTCGAACAGCGGCTCCTGATCGTCCGGTGCGAGCGTTGACAACGCAATCGTGATGCGCCGTTGGTCTTCGGCTTCGGTTTCTCGCACGATCAAATTGGATGTGCGGGCCGTGGTCATCCAGTGGATCGCACGCGAATCGTCTCCGGGCCGATAGAGTCTCAGGTTGTACAGCTGTGTTCCATGGCCTCGACGGGGAAGCGAGAGGCCTTGTCCCTCGCTCACGAGTTCCTCGACAAAGCGAAACGACAGCGGCCTGATCGGAGGACTGACGGGGATTTCCGCTCCGATCTGATAGAGGGCGCGCTTGAGAAACAAGCCAAAAGGGAACAGTGTCTCCGCGCGGATCCCATCCAGGCGTAGGCGGCCGCGAGCGGTGGCCAGGACGGGATAGGACAGCAGCGCGGATCGTTGCGCCCCCAGATGGGCGAGGAACAGCCCCCTGTCGAGATTGTGGCCGCCTGCGACGTCGGAGAGGTGGAGCGAAAAACTCGGCAGCCAGCGGCTATGATTCGTCACCGAGAGCGTCACGGTCGTCGGCTGATCGGCCATGATGAGATCGGGCACGTGGCGGTGGAAACCGAGCCGGCGCACGCACTGCTCGGAGAGCAGGCCGGAAATCACGACGATGCTCAACATCATCGCCAGCAGGAGATAGAACAAATTGTTGCCGGTATTGACGGCTGCCACACCGATGCCGATGGTGAAGAGTAGAAATCGTGTGCCTTCCGACGTCAATCGAATCGATCGGCGTGTCGCGAAATACCGCAGTGTCGATCCAAGGTGGATGGCGCGCAAGTGCCTGAAGATCTTCATTGCGGACCAAGGCCGGCGGGGCGGCCGACATCTCAAATTTCAGAATCTCAAATCTCAAATGCCCGGAAAGGTTAGACAGGAACGGGAATCGTATCGACGATGTCGAGGATGATGCGCTCGGCTTGCTCGAAGCTCTGAATGCGCATGCCCTGGGCGCGGCTCAGCATGACGCGGTGCGAGAGGACGATGGGAGCCAGTTCCTTGACATCGTCCGGCAGGCAAAACTCTCGGCCGCGCACCAGCGCCAAGGCTTTCGCGGTGTTGCTGAGTGCCAGGGCGCCCCTGGTGCTGACGCCGAGCGACAACAGTTCGCTCTGCCTCGTCGCCTGCACGATCGCCAGCAGGTATTCGCTCACGCTGTCGTCCACGTGGACTTGCTCGATCCGACGCTGCAGTTCCAGGACGTCCTGCGTCGAGAGCACGGGGGCCAGAATATCGGCCGGATGGAGCGCGTACGGACGATCGAGCACCTTCCGCTCTTCCTCAACGGACGGGTAGCCAATGCGCAAACGCATCAAAAACCGATCGAGCTGCGATTCCGGCAACGGAAATGTCCCGTGATACTCGGCGGGATTTTGCGTCGCGATGACCATGAATGGCTGCTTCAGCGGATGCGTCTGATTATCCACCGAAATTTGCGCCTCGCTCATCGCTTCGAGCAGGCTGCTTTGCGTTTTGGGCGTCGTCCGGTTGATTTCGTCCGCGAGGACGATGTTCGCGAAAATCGGACCCGGCACGAATTCAAAGGCCTGCTGCTGGCGATTGAATATCGAGACGCCGACGATATCGGACGGCAACAAATCGCTCGTGAACTGAATTCGCTTGAACGAACAGTCGAGCGAACGAGCGAGACTATGGGCGAGCGTCGTTTTGCCGACCCCGGGGACGTCCTCGAGCAACAAGTGTCCTCGGGCCAGCAGACAGACGACGGCCATCTCTATGACATGGGATTTGCCCTTGATGACACGGGCAATATTGTCCTGAATAGCTTGGAGGGGGCGCGGTATGTTCATCGGGGATTATTGGCTCTGGTGGCTAGGAACTGAGTGGTGTGACACCGCTGAAGTCTAACAAAGGGTCCCCTGACGGTCAATTTTTCCGCCGTTTTCCAGCATGCGCTCCGCGATGATTGATCATCGTGGCTGCGAGTCACCGGTCGGGAAGGAGGATGACCATCCAGGGAGGTGTTTCCTCGACCATCTCGCTGAACCGTCTGGCGGTGCTGCTGG
>DATEEH010000100.1:0-7488 GCA_035281245.1 Nitrospira sp. | reverse complement strand
ACGAAGCCGAGATAATAGGCCGTCTGGATATCCCCATTGAGAATGATGCCGGCCCAGACCAGCCCCGACGAGCCCAACCAGGCCAACCGCCCGGTTCTGCAGGCCGTATCCAGCACATACAGAAACAACGGCACGCTGCAGATCGAGTAGAGATACAGCACATTTTCCGTCAGCGAGGCTACGTAGCCCGAACAGGAGAATCCGATCGCTCCGATGGCCGCACCGGTGCGAGAGATGCCCAGACTGCGCGCCAGGAGAAATGTCCCTGTGGCACCCATCAGGCAACAGAGCAGCGTCGCAAGACGATAGGCATCCTGAACCGGCAACAGCCAATACAGAAGGGTGAACGGATGGAAGACGCCCATGACGGTAAGGGAGATGAGCGGACGCCCGAGACCCTCATAAGGAAACCATTGTGGCAGTTCTCCGTGCGAGAGACGATCGATGACGTACTGCTTGAGGGGAAGAAAGAATTGGAAGGCGTCGCGTTTGATCAGGACGAGCCCCGGCAGCCACAGTTGGGCGTAGAGCAAGAGGACCAGACCAAGCACGGCCACCAGTGACAGGGCGTCCGCCCTCCATGAGGCCGTCGTGCGCAACGGTTCGGCGTGCGGCTCCGTCGTGAAGATGGCGGGATGTGCCCACACTCGTGTCTGATCCAGCTCGGGCATGGCCCCTTCGTGCACGGACTCGTCAACGGCAGGAGTCTAACAGGATTCCGAGTGATGGCAAGGAAATGACCGGTTCGCTGCTGATTATTGGGCGACCGGGAGAGGGGGTTTTTGGCCGGCGACTCTTCGCTTGGCCTGCTGGATCCGTTCTTCCTGGGCCGGATCGCCCATGCCTTGCTCGCGGAAGCGATCCATCAATTTGTGATTGGTGGGATCGAGCTCCAGCGCATGGAGCCAGGCTTCACGGGCATCGGAGAGTCGTTGCTGTTTTGCGTAGATGTCCCCGAGATGCTCGTAGATCACGGGATCGTCGCCCACGAGCGCCGCGGCGCGTTTCAGTTCCGTGAGCGCTTCCGCCAGCTGGCCGGACTTGAAGAACGCCCAGCCGAGACTGTCGACGTAGTAGCCGTTGTCGGGCTTGAGCGCGACCGCCTGCTTGGTGAGCGACAGTGCCTGATCGATTCTGATTCCCCGGTCCGCATAGCTGTAGCCGAGGTAATTGAGCGCGTCGGCATGATGAGGGTCAAGCTGGATGGCAGTTTCCATCGCCTTCACCACGTCATCGAATCGATCGAGCTTGTCGTACGCCGTGCCGAGGTTGAAATGGAGATCCGCGTTCTTGGGATTGTGGCGGATGCCCTCCAGAAACACTTCCGCGGACTTGTCGTACTGCTCCTGCTGCAGATAGGCCAGCCCTTGCACGATGTGCGACTCCGGCTGCTTGGGATTCAGCGCGATGGCCCGCCCGAGATGCTCGTTCGCTTCCGGGAACTTCTTCAAGCGGTAATACAGCACGCCAAGGTGGAGATGTCCTTCGTAGAATGTCGGCTCGAGCTGGACATTGAGCTTATAGGTTTCGAGCGCCTTCTCGGTATCCTTTGACTCCTCATAGAGGTAACCGAGATAATCCCTGACTTTTAATTCCGCGGGTCGAACCTTGAGGATCGCGTTCAGTCGATCGATGGCCTGGGCGTATTCCTTTTGCTCTCCGTGAATGAGGGCCATCCGTAACTGCGCGTCCAGATCCGACGGATCCTCGGCGATCAGCTGCTCCAATTCCCTTCGCGCCCCCTGGTAATCCTTGGCGTCGACGAAAATCCGCACGAGCTGGTGACGGATTTCACGATTGCGAGGATTGACGTGCTGGAGGTATCTCCTCAGCACCGCGATTGCCTGATCCTTCTCATGGCGGGCCTCGTGCATGGACGCCAGCGCCAGGTATGCGGGCTCAAACGCGCTGTTCGCGGTGATGGCGCGCTCAAAGCTGGCCATGGCCTCGTCGACTTTTCCCGCTTCGAGCAGGATGCGTCCTAAGTGATAATGCCCGACGGCGTTCTCGGGTGATCGTGCGATTCCCGCGCGCATCGCCTGCTCCGCCTCCGCAGGCCGCTTGAGGTTCAACAGCAAAAGTCCCTTGGAAAAATAAGCCTCTCCGGCGTCGGGCTCCAACTCGTTGGCTCGATCGAGCACGCTCAACGCCTTGTCGCCCTTGCCCCCGCTGGCGAGAATCCCCGCCATGTGGATCAACATGCGGGCGTCGTCCGGACGGCCGTCCGCCACCTCCTCTGCATACCGCAGCGCATTGGGTACGTCGCCGAGCGAAAAGTGCAGATTCGCGAGCCGGGCCTTGACCGACAAGGCCGTCGGATCCGCCTTCAAGGCGGCCTGATATTCTTTCAAGGCCTGTTCAGAGTTCTGGGAGAGTTCCGCCTGATAGCCGAGCATGAAGTGGTAGGCCGCGGAGGCATCCGCCGGTCGGCTGGCAGCCGACACAGGCTTGGGCGTTTCCCCGGGTTCAGCCGATCGCGCCACCTTCGCGGGCGGTGTCGATGCGCACGCCAAGAGCACGGTCACGGACAAGATCCCGCCCAGGCAGCGTACCGACCGTCCATCCACTGTCCTGCTGCAGCATCCTTGCAGTGTCATCGGACGAACCAGCAGTGATCCATGAGGTGAGCCAAGAACACCTAACGATTATACGAACCGGTGATGGCAGGGTCAAACGACTTCACGATTGTCGAGGCTTTCAAACTTGGCATATCGGTCGTGAAAAAACAGTTCCTTTTTCCCGATGGGGCCGTTGCGATGTTTGCTGACCAGAATGTCGGCAATGCCCTTGCGTTCAGAGTTCTGATCGTACACGTCCTCCCGATAAATGAACATGACCACGTCGGCGTCCTGCTCGATCGCGCCGCTCTCGCGAAGATCAGCCAGCATGGGAATCGGTGGTTTTCGTGATTCGACGGCCCGGCTGAGCTGCGAGAGCGCCACGACGGGCACATTCAACTCCTTGGCGAGCGCCTTCAGCGACCGGGAGATGTCGGAAATTTCCTGTTGACGCGACTCGGCGTCGCTCCTCCCCTGCATCAGTTGCAGATAGTCGACGATCAGCAGATCCAGTCCACGCTCCGCTTTCAACCGGCGGGCCTTGCCCCTCATCTGTTGAACGGTGATGCCGCCCGTATCGTCGATATAAATGGGAGCCTGTTCCAGGCGTCCGGCCGCTTCCGCCAGGCGCCACCAGTCTTCTTTTTGCAGTTTCCCGGTGCGGAGCGCGTGGGAATCGACACGCGCTTCCGAGCTGAGCATGCGCAGCACGATCTGGGGTTTCGACATTTCAAGACTGAAGATTCCCACCGACGTCCCGGCGTGGAGCGCCGCGTGCGCGGCCATTCCCAGCACGAGACTGGTCTTGCCCATGCTCGGCCGGCCGGCGATCACCACGAGATCGGAGGCTTGCAGCCCCGCAGTGATGTCGTCGAGGTCGTAAAAGCCGGTCGGCACGCCCGTCACATGCTCTTTTCGCTTCGAGAGCTTGTCGACCAGGTCGAGGCTTTCCTTGATGATGGCATTGATCGGACTGAACGACCGGTCCAGCTTGCCCTGGGCGATGCTGAAGACCGAACGCTCGGCAAAATCGAGGAGTTCGTCGATCGGAGCCGTCCCTTCATATCCTCGGGTCAACACTTCGGTCGACGTGTGCAACAACTCTCGCAGCAGGGCTTTATCCCGGACGATCTTGCTGTGGTAGCGAATGTTGGCCGAACTGGGAACGATTTGGACGAGCTCGGCGAGATAGGCGGCGCCGCCGACGGCTTCCAGCTCCCCTTGCGCCTTGAGACGTTCGGTCAGCGTAATCTGATCAATGACCTCGCCGGTTTCGGACAGCTCGAGCATGGCGCGGTAAATTTTGCGGTGCGCGGTGCGGTAAAAATTTTCCTCGACGAGCAGTTCCATGGCCTTGGCCATGGCTTGGTTATCCAGCAACACTGCGCCCAGCACGGACTGTTCGGCCTCTACGTTCTGCGGGGGCAGGCGCGGCTGCGACAGATCAATTCCAGGCATGGATTTCACTTCGACACTCCCCGGCGTTGACGGCCTCGCGCCGCGCCGAGCAAGGCCGCGCGTGAAAGTTTTTTCATGACCGGCCGATAAGGACGTCCGTTCCGTCTCGCGTCCGGGGGGGCGAGTTTCTCGAACGACGCGACATGGTCCTGATCCATCCCGGGCGCCCCGACGACGATCAGGGCGTTGGCCCCCTGCGCCTGCGCGGCCGCGATGGCGTTCGATACGAGCGCCTGTTCGCTTCCCTTGACCAGGAGCTGAACCACTCGCCGGTGCCCCTGCCGCAAGGTCTTGGCAATATCGATGACCGATCGCGTGGATCGTCGCGGTCCCGCCACCACGTAATCAATGCGAGGGCCGTCCACACCGGCTTGCGGAAATTCGACGGCCCGAAAGAGATGGTCCACGTCCAGCGCAAACCCGGTGGAGGGCAAATTCCGACCGAATCGGCCGATGAGATGATCGTAGCGGCCGCCGCCGCCCAACTCGGCGCCGACTCCCGACGCGAACACGTCGAAGACGACGCCATCGTAATAGTCAAATCCCCGAAATTCCCCGAGATCGAGCAACAAACTGTCGCGGTGACCGGCGGCGCACAACAGTTGATAGAGCTGGGCCAGCCGTTCCAGCGGCGCCATCAGGTCGGGATCGCCTGCGGCCACCGTTCGACCGCGCTCGAGGACCTCTTCCTGCCCGGTCAGTTCGGGCGCTTCCCGAATGGCCTTGGCCGCGGACTTGGGGATTCGTTCGCCGGCCAGCAACTCTTCGAGTCGCGGCAGGTCCTTTTTCGCCGCCGCCTGCTCGGCACGCCTCTGCCCCAGCGGCGACAGCCCGGAGCGCATAAGCAGTCCTTTGATGAAGCCGACATGACCGAGCGCGATCGTGAACGAACGCAGTCCGATCGCCTGGAGGCATTCGATGAGCAGACTGATGATTTCATAATCGCCGGTCACATCGCCGACGCCGACCAGCTCCGCCCCGACCTGAAAGATTTCTCGTCCGCGTCCCGCGTGCTCGGGCTCATACCGGAACACCGAGGTGCGGTAGGAGAGACGCTGGGGGATGGCCTCCCCGGTCAAGCCCATGCCGATGGTCCTGGCGACCTGTGCCGTCGCATCGGGCCGCAGCAGCAACGTCCGTCCGGTCGTCCGATCGATGAACTGATAGCAGGTCTCGAGCAGCTCGGCTTCGAGGCCGGGCGCCAGCACATCCAGGTACTCGAACGTGGGAAGGATGATTTCGTCGTAACCCCAGCTCGACACTTGCTCGAGCAGGCGCGCTTCGATGCGCCGTACCTGTTTGGCGGCGCGGGGCAGAATCGTCGACATCCCCACCGGCACGAGCGAGCGCTCGCGCGACGAGACGGCGTGCCCCGACGTGGAGCGCGGCTTTGAAGGAGCAGTCACCATTGATAACCGTTGGAGCGTACGAATGTTTCGGTGCGAAACATTCAGGCTTGAAACGTTCAGGCTTGGAACCTTTAGGACAGTGCGGCGACTTTGACCGACAGAATGTCCTTGCTCGATTTAATGGTCTTCAGGACGTCGTTGGGAAACGTTTGGTCCGAACCGATGATCAACAAGGCGTTGCCCCCGCGCTTCTCCAGCGCGCATTGCATGCGCACGATGTTGATATTGTTGTCTCCCAGCACCTTCCCGACCATCCCGATGACCCCGGGCCGGTCGATATTATGGATGAACAACATATGGCCTTCCGGCACGACCTCCACCTTGAACTGGTCGATTTCGACCACGCGCGGCTCCTTCTTATGGTAGAGGGTGCCGGCGACCAGATGTGATTGCTTCCCCGCTTCGACACGGACCCGGATGAGGCTCGTGAAATCGCCGGCGTCGGTGCTCTTAACCTCTTTGACTTCGATACCGCGCTCCTTGGCGACAATGGGCGCATTCACATAATTGACCGGCGCTTCCATGATCGGCGCGAGCAGACCCTTCAAGACCGCGATCGTCAGCGGGGCGATCGAGAGAGTGGTGACATCGCCGCTGTATTCGACCGTCACGCGCTCGAGCCCGCCTTCGCAGAGCTGTGTTTCGAGCTTGCCGAGTTGCTCCGCCAGTGAGAGATAGGGCTGCAGCCTCGGAAGGAGTTCCGGCGATACGGAGGGAATGTTGACCGCGCCGCGCGCGATGCCTTTTGTAAAGTAGTCGACAATCTGCTCGGCAATGCCCACCGCCACATTTTCCTGCGCTTCCGTCGTTTGCGCGCCGATGTGCGGCGTACAAATGAAGTTATCGAGCGTGAGCAACGGATTGTCGCCTTTGACCGGCTCCTCTTCGAATACGTCGAAGGCCGCCGCGGCGACACGCCTGGCCTTGAGCGCCTCGTGGAGATCGCCCTCATGGATGATGCCCCCGCGGGCGCAATTCACGATCATGACGCCGGGTTTCATGGTCGCGATGGACTGGGCGTTGATGAGATTTTTCGTTTCCGGAGTCAACGGCGTATGAACGGAAATGATGTCCGCCCGTCGGAACAGCTCCGGAAGACCGACCATCTCGACTCCCATCTTTTCCGCCCGGTCGGCCGCCAGATAGGGATCGTACGCGATGACTCGCATGCCGATGCCCTGCGCCAGCTTGGTCAGATGGCTGCCGATCTGGCCGACGCCGACGATGCCGAGCACTTTGTTGAAGAGCTCGACGCCCATGAACTTGTCCTTTTCCCACTTGCCGGCCTTGACGGAGGTCGTCGCCTGCGGGATGCGGCGGCTCATGGCGCAGATCATCGACATGGTGTGTTCGGCCGTCGTCACGGTGTTGCCGCCCGGAGTATTCATGACGACGATGCCCCGGCGGGTCGCCGCCGGCGTATCCACGTTGTCCAAGCCCGACCCGGCGCGGCCAATCACTTTTAGCTTCTCCGCGGCGCCAATGAGCTCCTCGGTCACCTTCGTGCCCGAGCGGACGATGAGACCGTCGGCGTCCTTGATCTCCTTGAGCAGCTCGTCCTTCGGCATTTTCGACTTCACCACGACGTCGAAGCCGGCCTTTTCGAGCAACTCGACACCCTGTGTGGAAAGACTGTCGCTGACGAGAATCTTCATGAGTCCCTGCCTACTTGGCCATCAAAAGTTCTTGTGCTTTCGCCACGCCGCTGCCGAGCTTGACCGGATGGCCCAGCCCCTTCAGCACCATTTCGGTCGCAGCCATGGCCGTAATGACGTCGAACCGGTCTGCGTAGCCCATGTGGGACAACCGGAAAATTTTCCCTTTCAAATGATCCTGTCCGCCGGCCGCCGTAATGCCGTACTGCACTCTTAAATTCTTGTAGATGGCCTGTCCGTCCACGCCGTCGGGGGCCGACACGGCGGTCAAGGCATCGCTGGGCGACTCCTTCGGAAAGAGCGCAAGCCCGGCGGCCTGCATGCCCTCGCGCATCGCCCTGGCCAGTTGCCCTTGGCGCGCGAAGATCTTTTCGAGGCCTTCGGCCTTCAACATCTTGATCACTTCCT
>DATEEH010000099.1:0-16371 GCA_035281245.1 Nitrospira sp. | reverse complement strand
TGGTATAGCCGCCGGGCATCAAGATGAACACTCGGTCGACGCCTTGGAAGGCGGCATCGTAGCTGGACTGATCCGCATAATCGAAGGCCGTGGCTTCGGCGCCAGACACGGCCGTTCTCCCGCGAGAGGCTGCTTTCACCTGTTCCTGTGCAGCCACCAACTCTGTCACAAGCGGCGCACCGACATGGCCAGTGGCGCCAAGGACGAGGATCTTGCCAGACATACATTCCTCCGTGGCTCGCGCGTTTTCGTCATTGTACCGCGAACGCGCACGCGACGAATCACTCGGGTCTTCCCTCGTGGCCGCTCCACGTTGCAACGAGGTATGCTGTTTCCCATGGCTTTCTGGTACGTGACATCCGTGGCTCTTCTGGTGTTCCTGCCATGCAGTCAAAGCATGGCGGCTGAGAACTCGCCGATTGATACGGGTCCGCCGAATATGCCCGACTCCAACCAGCCGCGTCAGCTGGAAGAATTCAAACCGCTGACGGGTCTCGATAACACTCCAAAGGGTGGCACGTTGCCAGGCGGGACATTACCGGGTGGCACACTCCCCGGAGGTACGCTCCCGGGCGGGACCGTCCCGGGAGGTACGCTGCCGGGGGGCACCTTGCCGGGCGGCACCTTGCCAGGTGGGACGCTTCCGGGGGGCACTCTTCCCGGCGGCACGCTCCCCGGCGGTACCTTGCCGGGCGGCACACTGGCGGGAGGCCCGCTATGACCCCGGGAGTAAGAGCCGGTATGAATCCGATGATCACGATTGCAGCCGCTCTCATTCTGGTTGCCACTTCGCCCGCTTGGGCCGATGAACATTCATCGGAACCCAAAAAAGGATCGGTGCGCGTGGACGATTTGCCGAAACCGATTCCCGAACTGCTGCAAGAGATCCAACAACTCAGCAGGAAGATTGAACCGGAAATTTCACGGCTGGGCAGCACTCTCGGCCAAGAGCTCAAGGTGACTGTGAAAAAACTCTGCGAGGAGCTCCAGTGCCAGGAAAGACCTGAACCGAAGGAACGGTGAGGTCATGCGCTGACGGTGATTCGATGCTCGAGCGCGTCGTGAATCATTTCCCGTGTGTCGCGAGGGAACAGAAACAGTGTCACGGCCAGACATTCAAGGCCGAACGGCAGATACCCCGCATAGCCCAGCAAGGGCATCTCGAAGAGTTTGAAGCGATGGACAGAGGGAATGGCATACTCCCAATGAGCCAGACTCTTGTAGTTCCACATCTCCCACCAAAATCCGCAGACGAGCGCCGCCACCGCCGCAAGCCATAAGGCCGTCGCGTCGCCCTCCGCAAGATCCGAAAAAATGGTCTCTTTCCCGGTGAGGACTTGGAGCGCAGTCACCAGGACCAACGGCGCCATCCAGACCAGTGGAAACAACTGATCCGGCCAGATTCCGATCCCCATCAGGCCGATACTCGCGCAGAGCAACAAGGCTCCGCCTGTCCGTTGCGGATGACGCGGCCACCGAAGCGGCAGTCGGTCAAGTCCCGCGCTGACGCCGGGCATTGAGCCGAATAGTTCCATGGTGCTGAGCACGGCGGGAAGCACGGTCGAAAATGGAATCGTCGCATGGACCACATATTCCCACGGCGTAAAGGTGTCTGGTCCGACGTAATACCAGTTTTGGACAAAGCGATTGAGATATTCAAAAGACCACCAAAAGGCGGCACTTGCGGGAAACAGGGCGAGGAAGAAGCGGGGCCGGTAGGTCATCAGGCACCGTCCCGTGCGGCGACAGGTGTATCCGTTGACGATCAGAATGTAGCCGAGCCACAAAGGCGTAAACGTATGTGTTTGGAATGCCGAGAACCAGGGGAAGCGATTCCAGGCCAGCACCCACGTCCCAGCCGTCAGCCCGACCCCCAACCAGCCCCACCAAGGAAACGCGCGCACATTATGGGCCCGCCCGCGACCAGTGGGATGCGACCTTGCCACACACAAGACCAGCGGACTCAAAGTCACTACGATCAGCAAGGCGAGAGCGATGAACAGCGGCCATGAGAACGGGGCAGGCTGGACGGCACGCGTTTGCGGAGGAAATTCGAGATAAGGTTCAAGCGGTTGTCCGGCAAGATGTACGCCCAGCAGCGGCAAGCCTACCAGGAGTAACAAGGCCAGGAGGGCAGTTGGCCAACCATCCCAAGCACGATCTGGTATCGTAGTGGCAAGCGAACGCTCAGGAATGGACATCAATGGATATTTTGTCACACGGCCTGTGGGGAGCGATAGCGTTCGGGCGTAGGGCTCGTCCGAGTTTTTGGCTCGCCTTCCTGATTGGTCTGACGCCAGATCTCCTTTCGTTTGGCATTTTATGGATTGCCGTTTGGCTGGGCATGGCCGACAAGCCCGATTTCAGCCACGGGACGCCACCGGAATCGACAATTCCTCAATACGTGCACCAACTGTACAATGTGACGCATAGTTTCATCGTCTTTCTGGTCGTCTTTTTCCTCGCCCGGGCGCTGTTCAAACGGCCGATTTGGGAACTGGCGGCCTGGGGCCTGCACGTGCTGGTGGATGTTCCGACACATTCTTATGCCTTCTTTCCGACCCCGATCCTGTGGCCGATCTTCGATTGGAAGTTCGACGGCTGGCAATGGACCACGCCCGTGATCCTCATCCCGAACTACGTGTTGTTGGGCCTGTGTTATGCGTGGTTTGCGTGGCGATCGGTGCATGCCGGGAGAGGCCGCAACCGAGACACGCCGACATAATCGACATAATGTGCCTTTGCCTCGGGAACTACCGAGGTGTGGCCATCCTCTGCGTTGAGAGATAGTGGGAGCCATGCCGCCTTCTTATTTCTCCGAATTCGTTCCTCCCACAACGGAACGGGTTCCCCGCCATACGGATCACGAGCTCAATAGGCGCATCGCCTGCGAGACGGAGCTTAACGTCGGCCGTGTTAGCGTAGACCCCACGCTGATCGACAGAAGACTCGAAGAGTTGGACCGGGAATGGGATATCGAGCGAGCGCTCGAAGCGAATGCTGCCGCCGTCTCACTGATCGGCCTTTCGCTTGGGCGGCTGGTGAGCCGACGCTGGTACTTTCTGCCCACCGCCGTGGCCACATTCCTCCTGCAACATGCCTTGCAAGGATGGTGTCCGCCCGTAGGCTTGTTTCGTCGGTTCGGCGTTCGGACTCAGCGGGAAATCGACGAAGAGCGTTATGCGTTGAAGCTTATCCGCGGCGATTTTGACGCCGTTCACCGGCAGGCGGGAAAGCCTGCTCGCGACGTGATGGAGGCAATCCGCCGATGAACGCGACTTGCGGAGAGGGGGCGGGTTCTTCAGCGGAACGAGTGGCGAAGATGCAGAATGGCGCTGGAAAGAGCCTGGTCGAGCGCCGAATGCATGGCCGGCCGTAATTCGTAGTCGGTCGCGTAATCGCTCCATTCCCCTGTCCCGGGGATCGGTGTGGCGCTCACGACATCGTGATACAACACCTCGCCGCTCTCCAACGAAATAATTTTGCTCGAGACGACGAAGGGCGGCATTTTTCCATACATACGCCCCAGTAACCGTTCTCTCCATGACGGACCCTCGATGCGAAAGAGGACCATGCTGTCCGCGCCAAGCCACTTCCCGACTTGAACCGCACTGTCATCGGCCACTCTCCCAGAGAGTTGAAAACGCTGCTCCTCGGTAAGTTGTTCCACATTGCGCCGGTCCACGATTTTGATCCACGAGCGCTGCCTCTTGAGCTGGAACGTCGCCTCCTCGAGGCGGGTATAGCCGTATGCCACATCCTGCTCTTTTGTTCTGGGGTACCACACCGCCAAGCGCCGCACGTGCTGGGGCACGGCCACGTCAGTGGTCAGGAGCCTCACCGAAGGTAGACCAAGCGCGATAGGCGTCGGGGTCGGGGGCCGGCATCCGGTCTCCAGAGCGAGACCTATGACGGCGGCAGTCACGGTCAGGAAGGCCGTTCCAAAGTCATGAAAGAGCCTGGGCATGAACCCATGCTACGTGAATGCCCGGAGGCCCGCTATCCTACAGAAGGATGGAACGCCGGCCAATAGTATGCGATGGGGACAAGCCTACTCAAGCCGGCGCCACCTGTTGTTGTCCAGCATATCTCAGGAACTGTGAGTGGACAGGGTGCGTTAACCTCCTCCTTCCGTTCTCAAGGTTCGCATCCCACACGGTTAGGCCGTGCCATGGGGCGTGACCAGCTCGTTGACCAGAGATTTGCGTCCTACCGCGCGTAACCGGCTCATGGCATGCACGCGCGACGGCACCGTTACCATGCAATCATACACAGCCAGGTAGTCCTTGACCATTCGCTCAACGGTGAACCGGCTCTGGAAGGCCTCGCGGCAACGCCGGCGATTAATGAGCGGCAACCGATCAAACTTGGCCACCATTTCGGCCATGCTGTCGCAAATGAATCCGGTCACGCCGTCTTCTATGATTTCCGGAATTGACCCGCGGCGATACGCAAATACCGGCGTGCCGCAGGCGAGAGACTCGATTAAGACGATGCCGAAGGGTTCTGGCCAGTCATAGGTGCACAGTACCGCGGCAGCGTTACCGAGAAAATCGCATTTCTCCTCGTCATTGATCTCGCCGAGGTATTCGATCAGCGGATGGTTGAGCAATGGCGCGATCTGGGTCTCGAAATACTCGCGATCCACGGGATCGACCTTGGCGGCGATTCTCAACGGCATACCCACCCGCTTGGCGATTTCAATGGCGTGATCCGGTCGCTTCTCGGGGCAAATGCGGCCAAGATACGCCAAGTAGTTGCCGGCCACCGGATGAAACACATAAAGATCCGGCAATCCATGGTACACCGTCGCTTGCCAGTTGGCGTTGGGTAACGGCAGGCGTTGGGCATTCGAAATTGAAACAAGCTGCATATCGGTATACTCTCGAAAGATCGGAACCAGCTCGGGAAGATCCAATCGGCCATGCAACGTCGTCAACACCGGCTTCGGACAGCGCCGGCTCATTGGAAAACTCAGGAAGTCCAAATGCGAATGGATGATGTCGAATTCATCCGCCTCCCCGCCCAAGGCTTGCTCCTGCATCAGAATGAGCGGGGCGTCACGATTCACCAAGCCGGTGTGGAGCCGGAGCGCATGGGGGCATGCTGGTTTCAATCGGGCGCTCGTCTGCGAATCTCCACTCCCATAGAGCGTGACGTCATGGCCCTGACGAACGAGCTCTTCAGTGAGATAGGACACCACCCGCTCGGTCCCCCCATAGAGTCGGGGCGGCACACTTTCCCACAGAGGCGCAATTTGCGCGATTTTCATACTACCCGTCCTTTCTCAATGACCCGTCTTCGGTGACTGTCGTTCAAGATTCCATACGTAGAAAGGCTAGCTGCCTGGGGAAAGTGCACGCCATATGCCATTCAACCCACCGCAAAACGGCTTGCAGAACAGGGACTTTTGATACACCTAGAGGTTTCGCTAGCTGCCCCACCCTTCGATCTGTAGCGGAAAAACTGCACAACCCCTACGGTCAGGGTAACGTCGTGGTCGTCCTGCGGGACGTTCCCAGGACTGATGGCCGGCCTTTCAACGGTAGAGTCGAGAGAAGAAGGAGGATGATTGAGCGATGGCGACGCTGTACCGTATGCGGCATCCGCTCGCATGCGTGGTGCTGCTGATCGCTGCCGGGTGCACGAAGGCCGAGTTCGTTCCAGACATTACACTGCCTCCGGTTCGTCCCATCATCGACGCCACGGCGGAGTTCCATGAGATCTATCCTGCGCCGAGCCTCGTATCGGGCAAGGAGAGCTTTGGCCTCACCGGTCCCGATGCCAAACATGTTCCGCCCAGGGAACTGGCCGTTCAGGTGCGGGATGAGTTGCTGGACGCCTTCGAGCAAGCCGGGGTGTTCTCGAAAATCACCACCTTCGACCGCGATCCCGACTTCATTCTTACCGGACGGATCAACGCCCTGTACGAACATTACCGCCCGCGGATGTGGACGAGGATGCCCTTGCCGTATGCGGGCAAAATCGCGGCGGACATCCTGGACTGGAAAACCCATGCGACGAACGGAGAGGCCGATATCACACTGTTCCTTCTGACGAAACACGGCAAGTTGATCGGCACGTACCGAGGATCAAGCTCCTTCGACGAACACTTTAATCCGACGGGCGAGGTTCAGCCGGGTGCGCGCCTCAACCGCGCACTGACGGAGGTCGTCCAACAGATACAAGACAAGATGGTTCGAGACAGCCGATTGAGAACGCTCGCCGCCCGGTAGCCATGGCTACGCGAGCGGGCCCAGGTGATCGATCCGGCACCGGGCGATTGGGGGCGTGCAGAGCGATTGGGAAGGAGCCCAGAGAATACGCGTGGCTGAGCCGACGCAATGAAAAGACGCTTCGATCACATCGATCTTCGCGTGCAAAGTCTCGACGATGCACGGCCCTTCTACGAGGCCATTCTACCTGCACTCGGCTTCACGCGCTGCGCCGACGTAAAGGGCTGGTTGCAGTTCGAATCGATCGATCAGGGCGAGCCTGGAGAATTCTTTGGAATTACTGAAGCGGCGTCGCATCAAGCCAATGCGTGCCGGATAGCGTTCTGGGCTGAGAGCACGGCAGAAGTGGACGGCTTGGCCGAGGTCGTCCGTCGGGCCGGAGGCCGCGCGATTGAAGGGCCCGATTATTCCGAAGGGCCTAGCTATTATGCGGTGTTCTTCGAGGACCCGAGCGGCAATCGTCTTGAGATTTGCCATCGCGTCGAAGGTGCAACCTGAGTTCCATCACCGTAGCCGCCGTTGCCAGGGTCTCTCCCAGCGGCAACCGCCTTCATTTCAACAGGCCCAAGAGACAAACTGTCCGCTTTCGACTCCGGCTCCTGAGAGCCATTGTGAGAAAGAATGGCAGCTTGCGTGATCGCGAGAGAGGCACGAATTTTGGAAGGTCGGCTCAGCATCTGCTTAGAGATGCTGCCCTAGGGTTTTAGCCGTTCCCGGTTTCGCATGATCGATACGCGACGCGCCTACGGCAAGGTGGAACCGATGGGAAAACCAGACGATGTGCTTGGAACATTCGGCCAGTGCACACGCGCCTTGATTGAACTCCTGCATGACAACACACGGCTCGAGAAGGTGGAACAAATGTTCATTGAAAGCCATCTTGCGCTGATTCGATCGGCCTATGATGGATGGAAACGTCGCAACACGGCGTCTCCCAAATAGCGCCGTGGCACTTTAATCGTAAGAGCTCCGGCCGAGGTTCCGCTGTGGATTGAATTGAAGGAAAGAAAAGTCATCGACTTGGGGTTCTTCCTAGGCAGCCTTCGCGATAAACACCTTTTATATAGAACAAGAGGCACCGTCCGAGACGCGATCCGACGCACTCACCCATACGCATCGTGAAGGAGAGATTTATGTCCGTCTCCGTCGATGGCAATCAAGGAACACAGAGCGGATTTCTGTCCCCGGAACATTCTCCGGAGAAACTCTCTTTAGAGCAAGCGCCGGGGGCCTCGCACTATCGCATCCTACTGGTGGACGACGATCGGGAGACGCGTCAATTACTTCACGACATTCTCGAAAGGTATCCGGACGTGACGATCATTGGACAGGCGGGAGATGGAAGAGAAGCGGTGGCAATGGCGATCGAGCACAAGCCCGACGTGATCCTTATGGACATTGCCCTGCCCTATCTCGACGGGATTGAAGCCACCCACTGCATCAAAAAGGTGTGTCCGCAGACCGTGATCATTTGTCTCACCGGAGATTTCTCGCCGCCCAAATACAGCGCGATGAGGACCGCCGGCGCCGCCGCTTTTGTGTGCAAGAATCAGGTCCTGGCCATTCACGACATGATCTTGCATGCCCTGGGACAATGGACGACTTGGGGGTAAAGCGCACGTCCCGGCGTGCGCTTTACCCTCGCATGCCCAACTCGAAGAACAGCCCGCGATTGATGTCGCCGATGCTCAGCATGCCAACAAGTTTCTGAGAGTCGACGACCGGAATGCGACGAAAATTCTTGAGTCCCATGTAGGAGGCGGCTTCGAGAATGGGATCACCGGGGCCGACCGTGAGCGGATTGGGGGTCATGATCTCCTCCACTTTCTTTCCAAGGACCTCCGAATAACCCGCCTCCATTTCCACGAAATCCCGGCTGTGCACATTATCGTGGATGTAGTCGCCGTAGTTGGGATAGAGCGGCAACAACACATCGCGTAATGTCACCATGCCGATGAGGCGACCATCGCGTTCCACGACGGGAATGGCGCCGCAGTTTCGGTTCATCATCTTCACTACGACGGACCTGACCGAATCCGTTCTCGAGGCCGTCACAATACCCGTCGACATGACTTCGTGGACACGCATGGCCGCCTCCTTGGTGAAACGACACGGGCGACCCCTTCACATACGTTGAGGTCGCCCGCGTGTGGCGCTTATGACGCCGCGTGATCTATGTCGTTGTCTTTAGTCGAGACCCGTGCAAGGCGCAGATGTTGGGACACGTCGTCAGGAGAGACTGCTCTCAGGTGCTTGGGTTCCTCACGCTGGCTCATCTTCTTGTACACCGGCTCCGCTCATTGGAAGATGGTTCCCTGGAGGGACGGCGGTTGTTGAAGACTGCTAACGTGACTGACGAGATGCCGACCCGCAGCTTGGCGGGCCTACCTGGTCCGGTGGATTCAGGTCTGTCATGAGACCTCCTCCTGTTTCGGAAAAAGTTGGAGGGAGTCAGCGAACCCAAACCACCTGTACTCCCACTCTACAGTCATGTCAACCGAGGAAATTCCCTGGCAGGGAGATCGAAGGGTGAGCATAAGCCATGCCATGATTCACCGGCGTCACCGCAGGGACAGAACTATGCGGAGCATCTGCGGATCTGAAACGGGCGCCGAACCACATCCGGCGCCCGTCGCGTGCTCAACGAATGTCTTAGTGTTCCGGGCGTTCCATTGCGCTTTGCGACTGGGGCGAGGATTCTTGACCTTGGGCGCTGCCCTGCCCGGATCGTTCCTTGCTGCTCTGCGTCTGACCAGTGCCCTGCTCGCCCACGCCCGACGGCAACGGGGATCCACTCTGGGCTGTCCCGCTCTGTTCAAGGCCCGATCGTTCCATGGTGCTCTGGGTCTGTCCAGTGCCTTTCTCCCCGATCCCGGGAGGCTCTGATGTCATGCCCCTTTGTCCTGCGGCACCGGAGCGCTCCAGCGTACTTTGGGTCTGTCCGGTTCCGCGTTCGCCGATACCGGCAGGTTCAGAAGCCAGACCTTGAGAGGTCATTCCGCTCATGCCTGAGCTGGAGGATCCCGATTCAGCCAGCGCATTTCCCGCGACAAACAGGCAAGCGCCGACGACCACAAATGCACCGAAGATCGACGTCTTCATAGGCCATCCCTCCTCCCTTTGGGTTGTGATAGAAACGACATCCACCTCCCAAAATCATAGCGGGCAACCCGAATGACCACCTACTGGGGATTCACCTAAACGCGGTACGGCATCCTCACCAGCACAGCGGTGATTTCCAATATAGACGCCAAACCCGGCCTCACCTCATCGTATGAGTCCCGTGCGTCACAGCGCTGCCTGCACGCGGCGGCAGCCAGATGGTGCGCTCTTACGCTCGAATGCCGATCACTTCCAGATATTCGGCGTCGACGCTGGTACTGTCTATTCCCGCACGGTTGTGCACGGTCCAGAGCCCTTCGAGCTCTCCGCGAAGCCGCTCTTGCCCTTCGAGATCAAGCGCCGCGAATGCTTGATTGATGGGACCATAACAGCGGCGAAAGAGCTCCACGACGGCGACCGGCGGAAAATCATACGTGAATCTATAGTGGCGCCTCACGAGGCGGAGATCCGACAGACCGTCGCCGAGCCGCTCACGCACGGTGCCTTCGTCACCCCACAGGACCGGCGAAGGCATTCCTGACGGTTCGATGAACTTCGAGACCGCTTTGAACATGTGACCGACGAATCCTTGCGGCGTCCAATTGGCCATTGCAATGAACCCACCGGGTCTGCAGACGCGCAGCAATTCAGCGGCGACCAGGTCCGGCCGCGGCGCGAACATGGCGCCGATGAGGCTCGTCACCGCATCGAAGGTCGCGTCGTCAAATGGAAGGGCCTCGGCATCGGCTTCTTCGAATCTTACTTTGAGTCCAGCCGTCCGGGCGCGAGCGCGTGCTCGTTCCACCAGATTGCTGGCAATATCCACACCGGTGACTTGCAACCCGTCCTTCGCGGCCATCAATGCCAGCTGACCGGAGCCACAGGCGACATCCAGTAACGTACTGCCAGGCAGAATCGGCAGACGTTCGTAGAATTCCCGCGCGCTGTGTTCCAAGTAACGCGAGAAGCGATCGTAGTCGCCGGCCATCCAGATGGTCTTCAGACGCGCCTTCAGTCTCTCGACATCCGTTGTCAATGCGCTGGTCGTCATAACGTCCCTCCTTTGATGAATTGCGGTGCACGGCGCATGCGGCCACTATAAGATGCAACGGTCCGGATCGGCTTAGCCGGGAGTCTGGCTCTCTTGATCCGCCCATGCTAGGCTGCGCTTTACTTGACCGGGCGTCCGGCAGAATTAGCCGACCGGCGCGCCTGATCCGGGGCAGTCATGGATGTCTTGTCCGAAGTGCTCGAAACGGTCCGGCTCGACGGGGCCATGTTCTACAACGCGGAATTCTCCGCACCCTGGTGCTTCCGCTCTCCACGCTCCAGCCTGCTGGCCCCGTATCTCTCCGATGGACGACGCCACGTCATTATCTTTCACTTGCTGACCGAAGGCCGCGGCTATGCGCACCTCGAGGGCGACGGCAGGCCGGTCCTGCTCGAGGCCGGAGACATCGTCATCTTTCCACACGGTGATCCCCATGTTCTCGGAAACGGTCCGCCGGTCACTCCCGCGGACAACGCACGCGAATTGGAGCGAGTGCTCTCGCTGGGCTTGAAACTCTCGCGCATGGGCGGCGGCGGGGAACTGACCAAATTCATCTGCGGCTACATGGCCTGTGAACCGCAACTGAGCGGCGTATTCCTTGGCGGCCTGCCGCCCCTGATGAAGATCCACATCCGCAACGACCCGGCGGGGCAATGGCTGGAAAATTCGCTTCGCTATTCGGTGGACAACGCGAATCCGTCCAGTCCCGGCGGAGAAGCCGTGCTCGCCAAACTGTCCGAAGTCCTGTTCGTGGAAACGCTCCGGCGATACATCGCCCTGCTGCCGCGCGAACAGACGGGCTGGCTGGCCGGCGTGCGCGATCCTGAAATCGGAAAAGCTTTGGCGCTGCTGCATCGCAAGCCGGCCCATCCGTGGACCATTGCCTCGCTCGGAAGCGAAATCGGCGTCTCGCGTTCGGTGCTCGCCGAACGGTTCCGACGGTATCTCTCCGAGAGTCCCATGGCTTACCTGGCACAATGGCGCCTGCAGCTGGGCGCGCAGCTGCTCAAATCCACGAGCCGTAGCGTGGCAGACATCGCCGCCGAAGTCGGCTACGAATCGGAGCCCTCCTTCAATCGCGCGTTCAAGCGCCAGTTCGGCCTTCCGCCGGCTCGCTTCCGCAGTCAAACGAGAGCGGCCCGCGGGGCGTTCTCTCAGCCGGCGGCGGCGAAGCGCCGAATGGCGCTTCCACCCTCCCTTCCTTGACAGTGCAGGAAACGGCCCGTATGCTCCATCAGGCCCGCTCGCAGGCCCGCTGGAGGGACGATGATGACGTCGTCCGGTCGACATCCGCATTCGCAGCAGACCCAATCATTTCTGTTTTTCCTCGGTCTCGTCCTCGTCCTCCTCTTCTGGTCCCGGTCACCCGCATCTTCCACCGAGTCGTTTGTGACGGTCGCTACCTACGACGGCGTCATCAATCCGGT
The DNA here is from genome assembly GCA_035281245.1 of Nitrospira sp. Lineage (GTDB taxonomy): Bacteria > Nitrospirota > Nitrospiria > Nitrospirales > Nitrospiraceae > Nitrospira_C. The sequence goes on along the minus strand of DATEEH010000099.1, from coordinate 4,555 downwards.
CTCCGCCGAGTACCTGCACGATGCCCTGGCCTCCGCCGAAGCGGACGGCGCTGAAGCGTTCATATTTGCCCTCAATACGCCGGGAGGGCTCGACAGCTCGATGCGACTCATCATCAAGGACATGACGAGCGCCACGATCCCGGTCGTGGTCTACGTGTCGCCGTCCAGCGGACGGGCCGCGTCTGCCGGCGTGTTCATCACGATGGCGGCTCACGTGGCGGCAATGGCTCCCGGCACCAACATCGGGGCGGCCCATCCGGTCAACATGGGCGGCGGCGAGATGGACAAGTCCATGAAGGAAAAGGTGGAAAACGACTCGGTCGCCTTCATTCAATCCATTGCGCAGCAGCGAGGGAGAAACGCGGGCTGGGCTGAGGACGCTGTGCGCAAAAGCGTCTCCGTGACGGAGCGCGAGGCGCTGAAACTGAAAGTGATCGATCTCGTCGCCGACGATCTTCCGGCGCTCTTGAAACACCTGGATGGACGTCGCGTGCAGCTGCCCTCCGGCCCGAGAGTGTTGAAGACCGCCGACGCCGCGCTGCGGGAATTTCCGATGGGCCTCCGCCTGGAGTGGCTCAAGGCCATCAGCGATCCCAACATCGCGTACCTGCTCATGACGATCGGGACCATCGGCGTGATTGCCGAACTCTACAGCCCCGGCGCCATTCTCCCGGGTATCGTCGGAGCCATCAGCCTGATTCTCGCCTTCTATGCGTTCCAATCGCTGCCGGTCAATTACGCCGGCATGCTGCTCTTTCTTCTCGGGATCGTCTTTTTCGTGCTGGAAGCCAGCGTGACGAGCTACGGACTGCTGGCGATCGGAGGCATCGTGGCGATGCTCATCGGATCGGTCATGCTCATCAAGAGCGACGCTGAATTCTTCCAGATTTCCTGGGCCGTGATCCTCCCGGTCATTACGCTCGCCTCTGTGTTCACGCTGTTGGTCATCGGAACCGGCATCAATGCGTTGCGCCGGCGACCCGCCACCGGACGCGAAGAAATGATCGGCCTCGTTGGCATCGCGAGAACCGCGCTCGCGCCGGACGGTCAACTCGCCGTTCGCGGGGAACTGTGGGAAGCGGTGAGCGAGGAGCCGGTCTCCGCCGGCGATCAAGTCGAAGTCACGGCGGTGGATGGCTTGCGGCTGCGCGTCAAACCTTATCAACAGACGAAAGAGGTCAGAGCATGAATCTCGCGAGCCCGTTTGCCCTGATATTCCTGGGATTGGTCATAATCTTGATGGGCTTCAATGTCCTGCGCGAATACGAGCGAGCCGTCATCTTTCGGTGGGGCCGGCTGGCGCGCGGTTTGGTCGGTGGCAACGGGCCCGGCGTCGTCATCATCATCCCGTTCATCGACAAACTGGTACGTGTCAGCTTGCGCACGGTGGCGATGGACGTCCCCCCGCAGGACGTGATCACTCGGGATAACGTCACGGTCAAAGTCAACGCCGTGATCTATTTCCGCGTCGTCGATCAGGAACGGGCCATCATTCAGGTCGAAGACTACCTTTACGCCACATCGATGATGTCGCAAACGACCCTGCGCAGCGTCCTCGGCCAAAGCCAGCTGGACGATCTGCTGGCAAAGCGCGAGCAAATCAACGCGGAGCTGCAGCGGATCATCGACCAGCAAACCGAGCCCTGGGGGGTGAAGGTCACCGCCGTGGAAGTCAAAAACGTCGATCTCCCGCAGGAAATGCAGCGGGCCATCGCGCGGCAGGCGGAAGCGGAACGCGAGCGGCGGGCGAAGGTCATTCATGCCGAGGGCGAATTCGAGGCGTCGCAGCGCCTCGCCGATGCCGCCAACGTCATCAGTCAGAATCCGGCTGCCTTGCAGCTCCGGTATCTGCAGACGCTCGTCGAAATCGCCGCAGAGAAAAATTCCACGACGATATTCCCGATCCCTATCGATACCATCGCGCCGTTCTTCAAGCAGATGGGCAAGCAGGCAGAATCGTCCTGACCTCGCGCTATCGAACCGTCGTGGCGGGCAGAGGACGGTCGAGCCGCAGGATCCGCGTGATCCACGCAATTGGCGGTCCCTGGAGCAGCACTGAGGTCAGGGCAATGAAGAACACGAGATGGAAAATCGTATCCGCCTGTTGAATGCCGGCCAACACAGGAAAGGTCGCAAGCACGATCGGCACCGCCCCGCGCAGTCCGACCCACGCCACGAGCGTTTGCTCGTGAAATGACAACCGGGAGAACGCCAGCGACGCATACACGCTGAGCGGACGCGCAATGAGAATCAAAAAGATCGACACCAGGAGCCCGATGCCGGCGATAGGAAGGAGGCGGGCGGGAAAGACCTGCAGTCCCAGGATCAAAAACATCGCGATCTGCATCAGCCAGGCGAGTCCGTCGTGAAACTGCAAGAGACTCCGTTTGTGCGCCATGGGCCGGCGCCGCACAAAGAGTCCGGCCAGATACACAGCCAGAAACCCGCTGCCTCGTAACTCCGCCGTAAGGCCATAGGTCAAGAGCGCAAAGGCCACCGACAGCACGGGATAGATGCCGGTCAATTCCAACTTCAATCTATTGAGCGTCCACCGAATGATTTCTCCCATCGTCACGCCGACTACGGCACCGACCGTCATTTGCACCGCGAAAAACTCCAGCAGCTCTCCGACGGAGGTGGCGGGATTCGTGAGTAACTGGATCAAGGCGACAGTCAGCACGACTCCCATGGGGTCATTGCTGCCGGATTCCAGTTCGAGCAGGTTGGCCAGCTTCTTGGGAAGCTTCGCGTTCCTGGCACGCAAGAACATGAACACGGCGGCGGCATCGGTGGAGGAGACGATCGCACCCAACAGCAGTCCCTCGAGCAACGACAGCCCTTGGACGATGGAGACAAACCATCCTACCAGCAGGGCCGTACCCAACACCCCGATGGTGGAGAGCGCCAGCCCGTTCCAGAGGACCGGCCGCACCCCGTCCCATTCCGTGTCCAGGCCTCCGGAAAACAGAATGAACACCAGGGCAATGACGCCCAGTGTTTGCACCAGCGCCGGATTGTCGAAATAGAGGCCGCCCGGTCCATCGGAGCCGGCGAGCATGCCGATGGCGAGGAACAATGCCAGCGAAGGGATTCCAAAGCGGATGGAGAATTTGATCGTGAGAATGCTGAGGATGGTCAGCGCGGAAAAGATGATGAACAAGGCTTCGATCGACGTCGGCATCGTTCTTCCTGTCATGCAGCTCTCTTACGCGCTGCCTTGAATGATCTCCTGATAGTACGTGTGCAGCATTGCGGCACGGGCCGGCTCGACGATCACGAGCTGGCGTTGATCGAAGGTATTGGCGCAATAGAGATATCGCAGGCCCTCCGAGGTCCCCAGCTCCACATGCAACTGTCGGCCATCCGATTCTTCCGCAGTGTCTTCTCTGAGGACCGTCTTGTCGCGAAGGCGCTCCCACACCCGCTGAGCGGACGGCCAATGGTTCTCGTAGAGGGGTGCCTCTGGATCCGCAACCGGGGATTGCGCTCGGTCAAAGTGGCGACCCTGATCCGGTTCTGGTTCTTCACTCCAGGCGATAGCGTGTTTCGCTTGTGAGCTCAGCAGGTAGAAGGGACCGTCGTCAGCGATTTCCTCGACCAAGGCATAGCGGATGAGCTGTGGCTGCTCCAACAAATGCAGACCGCGCGCGGCCAGGGCACGCTGCAGCGGAATCCGCCGCGCCAGCTGTCGTGCCTTTTCGAAGACGATCACGCGGCCGCCAGGAGCCATCGCCGCCATGAGACGGTCGAGGCGCGGCCCGAGGCCCGTGCGCCGTTCAAATGTCGACTGCGCGGTCGCATCCTGCTCCCGTTCGAAGGTGTTCCATCTCCGGCTCGGAAGGCCGGGCTCCTGCTCCGATTGCACCAACGCATGAGTGGCCAGGATGCCGTCGTACGTTCCTCTCGGAGCGTGCGAGTCCAGGTCCACGCATTCGAACTGTACGTTCCGCAGACGGAGTGCCTCGGCTTTCCGCTGCGCTGCAGCCACGCACGCAGCCGAGCGATCCAGACCGATGACACGGGCCTGAGGATAGCGGCGAGCGTAATACGTCGTGAGGATGCCCGGGCCGCAGCCGAAGTCGAGAATGGTCAGGGTCTCCGCGAGCCGATCGGCAACGAGCCGTCCGATGACCCGATAGTAGTCATAGCGCTGGCTATACAGGACCGGCAGAATGTGGGACCCGGCGGACAGGTCATAAAACGCGGTTTCATCCTCGGATGTGCCACGCCGCTTTTTGTCGACATGCGCATGCAGGGCCGCAATGTCAGTGCTCGACAGCGCTTCCCGCTGCCACTGAAAATAGGCCTCGTCGCTGGTGAATCGCCGCAGCCCCCACTCATCGAGGTGGGCCTCTAGGTCATCCCGCATGTTCGTCCCATCTTCGTTCGCCACAGAGGATTCTCGTGCGCATCAGGCCGGCCCGCCTGACCCCGCATGGCTGATCGTTCGAGTTGACGTGATTCGAGCGACTGAGGACGAAGCTCGGTGAAAAGCGCGTCCTGGCGCGCTGGGGCCGGGTGGGTGAAAACACAAGCGTCTTCAGTGGCGGCTACG
>DATEEH010000098.1:0-32400 GCA_035281245.1 Nitrospira sp. | reverse complement strand
ACCGCGAGTTTCGGATCGTCAGACCGAATGGCGAAATCCGCTGGCTGGTCGGCCGTTGGCGATGGGTCAAGGATGAGGAGGGACGACCGGTTCGGCTAACAGGCGTGAATTTCGACATTACGGAGCGCAAACGGATCGACGAAGCCGTTCGAGAAAGCGAAGCCCGGACGCGCGCGGACCGCCAGCAGTCGGAGCGGGCCACGGCGCACCTGGCGGCCATCGTCCAGTCGTCCGACGACGCGATCATCAGCAAAGATCTTGCCGGAACCGTCATGAGTTGGAACCAGGGGGCGGAGCGGCTCTTCGGCTATCGGGCCGAGGAGATGATCGGACAGCCGGTCATGAAGCTGATTCCTCCGGATCGTCAGCACGAAGAGCGCGACATCCTGGAGCAGATTTCACGCGGCGAGACGATCAAGACCTATGAAACGGTCAGGCGGCGAAAGGACGGCACGGACCTTCATGTCTCGCTCACGATTTCGCCCTTGTTCGACGGGCGGGGCAAGGTGATCGGGGCGTCAAAGATTGCGCGCGACGTCACGGAACAAAAACGCGACCAGGATCTCCTCAGAGATCGCGACCGGGCCTTGACCGCGGCCAACGACGAATTGAATCAGCAGAAAGCCGGTCTGGCGGAAGTCAACCGTGAACTGCAAGGGTTTTCCTATTCCGTGTCGCACGATCTGCGGGCGCCGCTGCGCACGATCGACGCCTACGTCCGCATCGTGGAGGAAGATCATGGATCCGACCTCAGCGATGAAGTCCGGCGCTGCCTGGGCATCGTCAAAAAGGCCGCCGGGCAGGCGGGCGAATTGATCGATGATCTGTTGGAGTTCTCCCGCTTGGGCCGCATCGGCATGGATATGCGTGCGACCGAAATGACCGGACTCGCCCGACGGGTGGCGGACGAACTCGCCATGACGGAGGGCCGGCGGACCATCGATCTCACGATCCGTGATCTTCCTGCCTGCCACGGCGATTGGCGTCTCCTCAAATTCGTCTGGGTGAACCTCCTGTCGAACGCCTTCAAGTTTACACGCGGCCGCGCCATCGCGCAGATCGAGGTCGGCTGGTTGCCGGACGACCGCCAGCCGGACGCCTCGGTGTACTACGTCAAAGACAACGGCGTCGGATTCGACATGAAGTATGTGCACAAACTGTTCACCGTGTTTCAACGCCTGCATCTGAGGGATGAGTTTGAAGGAACGGGCGTCGGCCTGGCCATCGTGCATCGTATCGTGCAACGGCATGGCGGCCGCGTCTGGGCCGAAGGGAAGGTCGACGGCGGAGCCACGATCTATTTCTCCCTACGAAAGCCGATGCGATGACCAGTGAGATGGACATCCTATTGATCGAAGACAATCCCGAGGACGTCGAGATCACCTTGCGGGCCTTTCAAAAGCACCATGTTGCGAACAGAATCCATGTCGTGAGAGACGGCGAGGAGGCGTTGGAATGCTTGTTCTCCACCGGACGGTACGAGAAGCACCGTCCCTGTCTGAACGTACGGCTCATCCTGCTCGATCTCAAGCTGCCGAAGATCGATGGGCTGGAGGTATTGCACCGGTGCAAGTCCGACCCGCGGACGAAGCACATTCCCATCGTCGTCCTCACCTCTTCGCGGGAAGAGGAGGATCTCGCCAAAAGCTACAATTACGGCGTCAACAGCTACGTCGTCAAACCGGTGGACTTTCCTCAGTTCAGTGAGGCGGTCCGACAGCTGGGTCTTTACTGGATGTTGCTCAACCAAGTGCCTGCGGAAGGGTGAACCTGACCGGAGCTCGGAAGGAGAAGGGCCATGTCAACATTGCGTCTCTTGATCGTTGAGGATGATGCGACCGACGCGGAGCTGGTCATCCGCGAATTGCGAAAAAGCGGTTTCGATCCGCAATTCCGCCGGGTGGACACGCGCGACGCGTTCATGACCGGACTGGCCGAAGACCGGCCGGATGTGATCATTTACGATCACAACTTGCCGCATTTCAGTTCGTCCGAGGCACTGCAGCTCGCGCAACACAGCGACCTGGGCGTCCCCTTCATCATTGTCTCGCATGCCATCGGCGACGAAGAGGCCGTGGCCCTCATGCGGGCGGGTGCGGCGGACTATCTGTTGAAGGACCGTCTCGGGCGACTGGGAGAATCGGTTCGCCATGCCCTGGAACAGCGGCGATTGCGGGAGGAACATACCGCCGCACGCAATGCCATCGTGTCGCTGAATGCAGACCTGGAATTGCGTATCGCGTCGAGGACGGCGCAGCTCAAAGTCGCCAATCATGCCTTGGAGATGGAGCTGGGCCAGCGCAGGCGTGCCGAGGAGGCGCTGCGCCGGTTGAACGGCGAGCTTGAACAGCGGGTGATGGACCGCACGCGCGATCTGGTGGCCTCGAACCACCGCCTGCAGGCTCTGGCCAGCGAATTGACGCTGGCCGAGCAGCGTGAACGGAAACGGCTGGCGTCCGAGCTTCACGATTATCTCGCTCAGATGCTGGCGCTGGGCCGGATCAAGATGAGCCAACTCCGCCAGCAGGTGTCGACGGCAACGCCGGTGGTGCAGCAGCTGGTGGGCGAAGTCGACAATCTGCTGGAGAAAGCCGGCGAGTACACCCGATCACTCATGGCGAAACTCAACCCGCCCGTGTTGGACGAGCTGGGACTGCCATCGGCGCTGAGCTGGTTGGCCAAGCAGATGCCGCTGCACGGGCTCATGGTGGAGGTACGCCTCTCGGAGCATCAAGTGACACTGCCGGACGATCAGGCCGTCTTACTATTTCAATCGGTGCGGGAGTTGTTGATCAACGTCGCCAAACATGCCGGTACGGATCGCGCCATCGTGTCGTTGACGGTCGACCCGGAGCGAGAGCTCCGGATCGAGGTGCAGGACCAGGGCCGCGGCTTTGACCAGGTGGCGATGGAAGCGAAGTCGGAGAATGGGCATTTCGGCCTGTTCAGCGTGAAAGAACGCATGCAAGCCATGGGGGGACGGCTTGACGTGAAGAGCAGACCGAAAGAAGGCACGACGGTCACGATGACCCTGCCGCTCGTGAAGCCAAGACCGTCCGACGCCGCCACACCGTCCGACGTGTTCCTTGGCACGGAAGCGCCAAAACAGCCGTCCGAGCCAGTCTTCCACATTCCCCATGCGCCGTTCCATCCGCCGCCCGGCAATCCCATTCGACTGCTGCTGGTGGACGACCACACCATGGTGCGTCAGGGGCTTCGCAGCCTCCTGGAGTCGTATGAGGATGTGATGATCGTCGGCGAAGCTGCGAACGGGGACGAAGCGATTGAACTGGTCGAACAATTGCGTCCCGCCTTGGTCGTGATGGATTTGAACATGCCGAAGAAGAACGGCATCGAAGCCACGGCGCGTATCAAAGCCCAATGGCCTGAGACTGTTGTCATCGGGCTCTCGGTGCAGGCCGGAGAGGAGGCCCGGCGGGCGATTCTCAATGCCGGTGGCGCCGTCCTTCTGACGAAGGAAGCCGCAGTCGACGAGCTCTATCGAACGATCAGGGAAGTCCTCGACGGGCAATTGACCAAGTGAGAGGATCCTGAGATTTGAGATTTACTCATGAGTCGCCACACTGAATCCGCACGGAAGCGCGAAGCCAGGCAACGCCAGAGCGAGCAGTTTGAAATACTGCTGAACCAGGCGCCGCTCGGCGTCTACCTGGTCGATGCAGATTTCCACGTTGTCCACGTCAATCCTGTCGCATCGCTCGTGTTCGGCGATATTCCGAATCTCATCGGCCGGGACTTTGGCGAGGTGGTCGATCTCCTCTGGGAGAAGCCCTATGCCGATGAAATTCTGACGATCTTCCGGAAGACGCTTGACACGGGGGAGCCCCATATCGCTCCCGAGCTGATCGAGCGACGCCTCGATCGAGGCGTCACAGAATCCTACGAATGGCGAATTGACCGAATCCGGCTGCCCGATGGGCGGTTCGGCGTCGTGTGTTATTTCCGGGACGTATCGGCTCAGGTGTTGGCACGCGAAGCGCTGCGGCATAGCGAGGAGCGTTTGCGCGAATTTGCGGCGCAGTTTGACCAGCTCGTCGCCGATCGCACTCAGGAGCTGGTGCAGGCACAAGCCAGGCTTCGGACGCTCGCGACAGAACTGAATCTCGCCGAGCAGCGCGAGCGGAAACGACTTGCCACGGAGTTGCATGATCATTTGCAGCAAATGCTGGTGCTGGGCAAGATCAAATTGGGACAGGGCATGCGGCTGCCCCAGGCAGCGGACCGCGTCGTCGAGATCATGAAGCAGACCGACGACGTGTTGGGAGAAGCATTGCAGTACACGAGGACACTGGTGGCCGAGCTGAGTCCTCCGGTCCTGCATGAACACGGGTTGACGGCCGGTCTCATGTGGCTGGGGAGCCAGATGAAACGTCATGACCTCAACGTGACCATGCAAGTTCCGGATACCGAGATTGCTCTTCCCGAGGACCAAGCCGTCTTACTGTTTCAATCGGTCCGGGAACTGTTGATCAACGCGTCAAAGCATGCGCGATGCAGCGAAGCGAGCGTCGTCCTGCGATCGACAGACGGCAGACTCCATATCGAGGTCACGGATAACGGGATCGGATTCGACGTGACCGACCCGATCGCAGCGGTGAGCGAAGCTCCACCCAACGCGCTTTCGTCCAAGTTCGGGCTGTTCAGCATTCGGGAGCGCATGAAAGCACTCGGCGGGACGTTCGACATTCGATCGGATCGCGGCCGCGGCACGACGGCGGTCTTGTCGTTGCCGCTGGCGGTACAGGCCGAAGCGACCAAGCCGAAGGGAAAAGTTGAGCCGTCGAAAGAGTCGGCAACAGTGCACCAACCGCTTGACGCGGGACACCCGTACCCATCCTCTGCACGCATTCGAGTGCTGTTGGTCGATGACCATGCGATGGTCCGGGAAGGATTGCGAAGCGTGCTCGAGTCTTACACCGACGTCGAAATTGTCGGCGAGGCGTCCAACGGCGCGGATGCCCTGGAGCTGGTCGAGACGCTGCGTCCGTCGCTCGTCGTCATGGACATCAACATGCCCACGATGAACGGGATCGAGGCCACCGCGCACATCTCCAGGACGTATCCCGAGGTCCTGGTGATCGGATTGTCGGTGAATGCGACGGGGAATAATGTCCAGGCCATGCTGAAGGCCGGCGCCATCCTGCTCCTCACCAAGGAGGCGGCTGTGAACGAGTTGTACCGGAGGATGCGGGAAGTGCTCGAGGGGCAACTGACGAAATAATTAAATCTCAAATCTCAGATTTCAAATCTCAAATTGATTGTAGAGCATTTGAGATCCTGACCAGATCTGAGATCTGAAATTTGAGATCTGAAATTATGGAAGCTAGTGTCACGAATCATCATTAAAAAGGGGAGAACGTCCATGGGGCAAAACATGCAGATGGCCGAAGAAATTCGAAACCGGCAGGATGTCATTTTGAAAGATTGGATGGCCTATCAACTCTCGGCGTTGACGTTGAGACGAGATCTGCTGAAAGAATCCGAGTTACGTGACACGGCACGACGGTTTTTGGAATTGTTCTCCGAGGCGTTTGCGACAACCGCGGACAGCTCCTCCCCCGCCTGGAAGCCGGTGAAGGACAACCTCGCCGAAATCTCCAAACAACGCGCGCTGCTCGGTTTCAGCCCGTCGGAGACGGCCACGTTCATCTTCTCGCTCAAGCAGCCGCTGTTCGACCTGGCCCAGCAGAGCATCGGCCAGGATGTGAAGCGGCTGGCCGAGGTCTTCTGGGATCTGACGACCCTGTTGGACAAACTGGGCCTCCATACGACCGAGGTCTACCAGGAAAGCCGTGAGGGGATCATACACCGGCAGCAACAAGAGTTGATGGAGCTGTCGACGCCCGTCGTTCAACTCTGGGATGAAGTACTGGCGCTGCCCTTGATCGGCACACTCGACAGCGCGAGGACCCAGGTGGTCATGGAGAATCTCCTGCAGCGTGTCGTGGAAACCGGCGCGCGCATCGCCATCATCGATATAACCGGCGTCCCGACGGTCGACACCCTCGTGGCGCAGCACCTGATGAAGACCGTGGCGGCGACACGACTCATGGGGGCCGACTGCATCATCAGCGGCATCCGCCCGCAGATTGCGCAGACCATCGTCCACCTCGGGGTCAACCTGAACGACATCGTCACGAAAGCGACGCTGGCGGACGCGTTTCATGTCGCGTTGCAGCGGGTCGGGGCGACGGTGTCCAAGGCGGCTCCGGCGTAAAGAGTTTGTCTCGAGAGGACAGATGGAACGCATTCCGATACTCAAAATGGGACCGTATCTGCTGGTGACCATTCAAGTGGATATGCATGACCGTGTGGCCATGACGCTGCAGGATGAATTGACGGAACGCATCGTCTCGGAACGAGCGCAGGGAGTCCTGCTCGACATTTCTTCCGTCGACGTGGTCGATTCGTTCATCGGCCGCATGATCGGCAACATTGCCTCCATGTCAAAAGTGCTTGATGCGGAAACGGTGGTGGTGGGAATGCGACCGGCCGTGGCCATTACGCTCGTGGAATTGGGCCTCGCGTTGCCGAGCATCAAGACCGCCCTCAACGTGGATGCCGGCATGACGTTGTTGAAGGCGGCAAGAAAGACGTCGACGAATGGCCGTGCTTCGCGATGAACTGATCGGCCTGCGGTCGATGGACGATATCATCAAGGCCCGGCAGCTTGTCCGGGAATGCGCGATTTTCCTAGGGCTGTCGCTGGTCGATCAAACCAAGATCGTCACCGCCGCCAGCGAGCTGGCGCGGAACGCCGTTGTGCATGGCGGCGGCGGAGAGATGCGTTTGCAGGCGTTGAACGACGGATCTCGCCGCGGCGTGAAGGCGGTGTTTGTGGACAACGGCCCCGGCATTGCCGACATTGAGCTGGCCATGAAAGACGGGTACACGACGCGCGGGGGACTGGGCTTGGGGCTGAGCGGGTCGAAACGGCTGGTGAACGAGTTTGATATCGAGAGCAAGCCGGGAAAAGGCACGACCGTGAGCATCGTGAGATGGAAATAACCGAGACTTCCCCGTTTGAGCAGATCTGCGTGCCCGTGACCGAATCGAGCCAACCGGGCGCCGCCAGACGGGCCGCCGTCGGCCTGGCGCAGGACGCGGGCCTTGATGAGTCGGTCGCCGGCCAAGTGGCTCTGGTGGTCACGGAACTGGCCACCAACCTGGTCAAGCATGCAAAAGGCGGCGAGCTGTTGTTGCGCCGGCTGGGTTCGGAGGGGACCGAAGGCATTGAAGTGCTGTCGCTGGACAGGGGGCCGGGCATGTCCAACGTGGCGCGCTCGCTCGGCGACGGCTATTCGACTGCCGGCAGCGCGGGGACGGGGTTGGGCGCCGTCCGGCGCGCCGCCGGAGAATTTGATCTGTACTCACAGCCGGGAAAGGGAACGGTCGCGGTCGCACGCATCCTCGCTTCGCGTCGGACGGGGTCGGCACACGCACAGGCGGTCGGCGTCGTCCGCCAAGCGAAGCCGGGAGAAGCGGTCTGCGGCGACAACTGGATCACTCGGTGGTTCGCGGACGGATGGGTTTGCGCGATCGTTGACGGGTTAGGACACGGGGTGACCGCGGCGGACGCCGCATCGGCCGTCATGGATGCGGTGCGCCGAGCGCCGACCCGCCTCTCGCCCGTCGAACTTGTCGAAGCCTCGCATCTCGCCGCCAGACATACCAGAGGCGCGGCTCTGGGGATCGCCGTCCTGGACGAGGCGGGCATGGTCGTCCGTTTCGCCGGCATCGGCAACATCGCCGCGGTCATCCTGAACGGGACCGAGCGGCGCCATTTGGTTTCCTACAACGGCATCGTCGGTCATGAATATCGCAAGGTCTCGGAGTGTTCTCATCCTTGGAGACCACAGTCGGTGTTGCTGTTGCACAGCGACGGCATCGGGACCCACTGGAACGTTGAGCGGTATCCCGGCCTTCTGGCGCGCGATCCCAGTCTCATCGCCGCCGTGCTGTACCGGGACCACTCCCGCGGCCGCGACGATGCCACGGTCGTGGTTCTGAAACGGACAAGATTCGACGGTTCATCCCAGGAGACGTGATGCCACAGAGTCTCAGCTTTGTTGAGATCAACTATGAAGAAGACGTGGTGACCGCGCGACAGCGGGCCCGCCAGGTGGCGCACTTGCTCTCGTTCGAAGAACAGGACCAGACCAGGATTTCCACGGCCCTGTCGGAGATTGCGCGCCTCTTCGTGCACACGCACAAGGGCGGTCAAATCGATTTCCAGCTCGAAGGCAGCACGGCGCCGCAGGTCTTGTTGGTCACGATCAGTTCGAACCGTGGCGCCGGGACCAAGGTTTCCGCCGCGAAGGCCGGCGCGGGGAATCTCGAGCGCGAATGGGAGCCCGCTCTGATCGCGGCCCGGCGTCTCATGGATCAATGCGAAGTACGGTCCGATACGGCGGACGAACGCGTGATCCGACTGGCAAAACTTCTCCCAGCCAGGGCGCCACTCTTCAGCGGCAAAGCCCTCGAGCGGGTCGTCAAGCAGCTGGGCAAGCAGCCACCGCAAAGTCCGATGGAAGAAGTGCGCCAGCAGAATCAGGAACTGCTGCGAGCGCTCGAAGAATTGCACGAGCGCCAACAGGAGTTGGTTCGCCTCAACGGCGAGCTGGAAGACACCAATCGCGGCGTCGTCGCCCTGTATGCCGAGCTCGATGAAAAGGCGGGCCACCTGCGCCGCGCGGATGAAATGAAGTCACGGTTTCTCTCGAACATGAGCCATGAATTCAGGACGCCTGTAAACGCCATTCTCGCACTCTCGCACCTGCTGCTCGAGCACACCGACGGCGAGTTGAACAGCGAGCAAACGAAGCAAGTCGACTACATCCGCAAGAGCGGAGAGGATCTGTTGGAGCTGGTCAATGATCTTCTGGACCTGGCCAAAATCGAGGCTGGGAAAGTCACGGTCAAGGCGAGCGAGTTCGAAGCGGCGAATCTCTTCAGTGCGTTGCGAGGCATGCTTCGTCCGTTGCTGGTCTCGAACGCCGTGAACCTGGTGTTCGAAGAGCCGAGCGGTGTTCCGCTCATGATGACCGACGAAGGCAAAATCTCCCAGATCCTCCGGAATTTCATTTCCAATGCGATCAAATTCACCGAACGCGGCGAGATTCGCGTGACCGCCACACCGTCGGCGGACCGCCGGACGGTGGCCTTCTCGGTGGCCGACACGGGTATCGGCATTGCGAAAGAGGACCAGAGTCGTATCTTCGAAGAATTCTCCCAGCTGGATCATCCCATTCAAACACAGGTAAAGGGCACCGGATTGGGACTTCCGCTCTGCCGGAAGCTGGCTCAGCTGCTGGGCGGCTCGGTGGACGTGAGCAGCCGGCCCGGTGAAGGCTCGACGTTTGTCGCCACGATTCCGGTCAATTATGCCGTGGATGACATCGAGCGGGCGGAACAGATCGAGCCTGTCCACGTGTCGGACGACGACAGGCGGCTTCCCGTGCTGGTCGTGGAAGACGAACCGGAAACGCGACTGCTCTACGAGAAGTACCTGCGCAACACGGCGTTCCGTCCGATCCCTGCGGGCAGCATCCGGCAGGCGCGGGAACAGATGCGCCGGCATCCCGTCGTCGCGGTGATTCTCGACGTGCTGTTGCCGGATGAGCCTGCCTGGCAGTGGCTGGCCGAGCTCAAACGCGAGGACGCCACCTCCAATCTTCCGGTCCTGATCGTGTCGACCGTCGAGGATCCGCGCAAAGGGTTGGCGCTGGGCGCGGACGACTATTGTGTGAAGCCTTTGCGTCGCACCTGGCTGCTGGATCGACTGCAACGCGTCGTAAAAATCGCGCGCGATCCGTCGCACGGTCCTCCCGTCGTGCTCATCATCGACGATCAGGAAACGGACCGCTATATCATCCGCCATCACCTCGAGGAGTTCGGGTGCTCGATGGTCGAAGCGAGGGGTGGCGAGGAAGGATTACAATTGGCTCGACAGTTGAAGCCATCGTTGATTTTGTTGGATTTGAATATGCCGGGAATGGACGGGTTTGAAGCCCTGGCGCATCTACGCGACGATCCCGCGACGTCTTCGATTGCCGTCACCATCGTCACGTCCCAAATCCTCCTGCCGGAGCAGTATCAGGCGCTCACCCACGCTCGTGGAGTCGTCATGAAACATGAATTGTCTCCCGCCGTGTGGCAGCGCGTCTTCCGTGACGCGGGGCTGGGCAATCTCGAAGTCATCGCCGCCGAGACCACCAAACCAGCTTAGCCCCATCTGAGATTTGAGATTTGAAATTTGAGATCTCTCTACGGCACGCGACCGTATCCTGAACTCCATGCAATCTCGACGATCTGTGTGGTCGATTCTGCCACCGGCAGTACGTCGTCGAACATCGTGCTATAGGAGTCCTGCATGTGGGATTGAAATTCCTGGAACTGTGCGGGAGGCACGCCGGCCAGGGTGGCTAGTGAGACCAGATATTCGCCGCTGCCACGGGAGATGTCGAAGCGGAGATTGTCGTACGACGAGGCCGTGAATGCTTGTAATCGTTGCTTCGCACGAGCCGGGTGCACGCTTGCGGCGCCAGGCGTCGTGCTGGAGGTGAATTCCGTCAAGGGATCGGTGAATTCACTGATCGCCGCGGTCGTCCCGTTGGTGAGCTGGGTGGTTGCGTCGAAGGGCGCCTTGGTGAGCTCGACCGTTGCGTCTGTGATGCAGCCTGAGATGATCAACATGATGCCGATACATGGTAGAAGCAGCCAATGTGTGCTGTGCATAACGCCTCCTCGAAATGACCTTGATATCCTGAGTTCTGAGTCCTCAACGCGTCCTTCTATATGACATACCTGGTAAACGTGGTGTATTCGCCTGGGAAAACCCCATGTGGGAAGAAAGTGATGAGTGATCCCTTCACTTCACTCATCGCTGACCACTCATCACTTCTTCAGACTAGGGGCCTTCCCAGGCCAGCGGGGTACAGGGGAGTGATAAATCTTGAATTCGACATGTGGAAGGATCCCCAATCTTCCTTTGGGCCGCCATCCCATTACACTTTCGTGGACTGAGCATGTGATGACCATCACGACGTCTTCGCCTTTCGGTCAACGTGCGACACCTGCGTCCTCCTGGCAGATGACCCTGGGCGCGCAGGTTGAACCTGTGGGCGTCCGCTTTCGTGTGTGGGCGCCCAAGCGGGCCCGCGTGGACGTCGTGCTCGAGGAGGACGGACGCAGTTTCCCATTGCTGAAAGAAGAAGGAGGCTACTTTTCAGGTTTGGTTCCGATTGCCAGGGCGGGCATGCGATATCGCTACCGATTGGACAACGGCGAGGCCTATCCTGATCCCTGTTCGCGATACCAGCCCGAGGGGCCGCACGGCCCTTCGCTGATCGTCGATCCGTCCGCCTACGAGTGGTGCACCACCGCATGGCCAGGGGTGCGGATGCCCGGACAGGTGATCTATGAGCTGCACGTGGGTACCTTTACACCTCTTGGGACGCTGGATGCCGCGAGTGAAGAGCTGGACGAGTTGAAAGACCTGGGCGTCACGCTCATCGAGCTCATGCCGATGGCGGAGTTTCCCGGTCGCTGGAATTGGGGATACGACGGCGTGGATCTCTTTGCCCCGGCGCATGTGTACGGCGACCCCCATGCCCTCAAGCGCTTTGTGGACGCCGCTCATGCCCGCGGTCTCGGCGTCATCCTGGACGTGGTCTACAACCACTTCGGCCCCGACGGCAATTATCTGCCGGTGTACAGCGACCAATACCTGACGGATCGCCATCCCAACGAATGGGGACAGGCGATCAACTATGACGGTCCGGGATCCCAAGGGGTGAGAGACTTCGTGGCACAGAATGCCTGCTATTGGATTTCGGAATTTCGCCTCGACGGCCTGCGCCTCGACGCCGTTCACGCCATCTACGACGACAGTCCGAAGCATATTCTCGCGGAGCTCTCGGAGCGGACGCGGGCTGCGGCCGGCGAGCGATCGATCGTGCTGATTGCGGAATGCGAGTCGCAACTGATCCAGACCGTTCAACCGCTCGACCAAGGCGGCTGGGGTTTGGATGGCGTGTGGAGCGAAGACTTTCATCATATCTGCCGTGTCGCGATGACCGGGCGAAGCGAGGCGTATTTCACCGATTATCGGGGAACCGCTCAAGAACTGCTCTCCGTCATCAAGCGCGGGTTCGTCTATCAAGGCCAGCGTTATGCCTGGCAAAAGAAACCCCGTGGAACGGTGGTCAAGCATGAACCGGCCCATGCATTTGTGTTCTTCTTGCAGAACCACGACCAGGTCGCCAACCATTTGCACGGAGATCGGATTCATGCCATCACGCCGGCCGCCCGGTATCGTGTGCTCGCGGCATTGACTCTGCTCGCGCCGGAAACGCCGTTGTTGTTCATGGGGCAGGAATTTGCCGCTTCGTCCCCATTCCTGTTTTTTGCAGATCATCATTCCGATCTGGCCGCCAAGGTCCTCGAAGGACGGAAAAAATTTCTCGCGGAGTTTCCCGAATATGGGACGCCCGAGGCGCAGGAGGCGGTCCCCGATCCGGCGGACGAGTCGACCTTCTTGCGTTCTTGCCTGGACCTTTCCGAACGGACTCGTCACGCACCGGTTTACCGGCTGCATAAGGACTTGTTGCGCCTGCGCCGCGAAGATCCCGTGCTGGCGCGTCAGAACCGGATGGTCCTTGACGGAGCCGTGCTCGGCGCCTTCGCCTTCGTGGTTCGATACAGCGGTCCCAACGACGATGACCGGCTCCTCGTGGTCAATCTCGGCGCGGATCTGAACCTCGTCCCTGCACCAGAGCCGCTGCTGGCGCCCGTCACCGATGGCACGTGGGTCCTCCGGTGGTCCAGCGATCATCCGTGCTATGGCGGTCCGGGCATCCTGAATCCCTTGTCTGAAGAGGGATGGCGAATTCCGGCGGCTACGGCCACCCTGTTTCGAGCCGAGAAATCCGAAAGTGTGGAGCGCTCGACGTGATCACGATGACCGCGGCGATCCCCGGCCTCACCGACATCATGACGGACGATCCGTCGGCACTGCTGGCCAAAGAGTGGCTGGTCACGAATGGCATCGGCGGCTATGCCTCAAGCTCGTTGCTGGGCATTGCCACGCGGCGCTATCACGGCCTCTTCGTGCCCGACTTGCCTGGCCGTGGCCGCACGTTGCTCATCCCACGTTTGGATGAAACCATCGAGGCGGGCACGCAGACGGTGCTGCTCTCCGGCGGGGAATATGTGGACGGACGGATTGAGTGCGATGGACTCCGCTATCTGAAACAGATTCGGCGCGAATGGCACACTCCGGTCTGGACGTTCGATATCGACGGCTCCGTCTTGGAGAAGCGGATCGTGGCTCCTCACGGGCAAAACACCGTCTATCTTCAATACAGCTGCGTGAGCGGGTCATGCCGGGTGCACCTGCGGCCCTACGTGACCTACCGGATGCACGATGCCGGGTTGGGCGAAGGTCGGGCGGAGGTGTTTCCTCTGACGATTGACAGCGGACGATGCGAAATCCCTCTCCCGCAGGGCGCGCCGAGCCTCAAACTCTGTCTGCGGCCCCGCAAGGGTGTCTTTGTTGCCGACGACGTCACCAGCGAACACGTCTCTTATCGTGTGGACAGGGATCGTGGCTCTGAACATACCCAGGACTTGTTCAGCCCCGGCTATTTCAGGATCGATTTGTCGCACGGTCAACGCGTGGCCTTGGTGGCCAGCGTGGAGGCGTGGGAGATGCTCGATCTCGAGAGCGACGACATCCTCTTGGCGGAGCAGCGCCGATTGGAGAAACTCGTTTCCCTCGCTCCGGCGCTGCAGAGGGAGGAATTCGCCAGGCAGCTGCAGTTGGCCGCCGATCAATTTATCGTGCAGCCTGGCGCCAGGCCGGACGAGCAGGCGCTGGCGGAGGCTTCCGGTGATGTCGCGAGGACCATCATCGCCGGATACCACTGGTTCGGTGATTGGGGACGCGATACCATGATCAGCCTCGAAGGGTTGACGCTCTGCACGGGACGGCCGCACGAGACTCGGGCCATTCTTCGGACGTTCGCGCGTTATATCCGGGACGGACTCCTGCCGAATCTGTTTCCCGAAGGCTCTCGGGAGGCGCTCTATCACACCGCGGATGCCACGCTCTGGTATTTCCACGCGCTCGACCGCTATCTCGCCCGGACTCAGGATCGGGACACGTTGATGCAGCTGTATCCCACCTTAAAGGAAGTGGTACGCCGACATCAGGAAGGGACCAGGTTCAATATCGGGGTCGATCCGAACGACGGTCTGTTGCGTGCCGGGGCTTCCGGATATCAATTGACCTGGATGGATGCCAAGGTGGACGACTGGGTGGTGACGCCGCGTCGCGGAAAGCCCGTGGAGATCCAGGCGCTCTGGTACAACGCCCTGCGGCTCATGGCGGAATGGGCCGGGCTGTTGGGAGAGCAGCCCGCTCGATGGCGAGAGATGGCTGATCGGGCCGAAGCCTCGTTTCACCGACGGTACTGGTTTCGGGAAGGCGCCTATCTCTACGACGTCGTGGACGGCGAAGGGGGAGATGATGCGAGTCTCCGTCCCAATCAAGTCTTTGCCCTGTCGCTGCGTTTTCCGATCCTCAGAGAAGAGCGCTGGCGTCCGGTGGTGGATATCGTCAGTGAAAAACTTCTCACGCCCTATGGCTTGCGAACGCTTTCTTCCGATCATCCCGACTACAAGTCGACGTATGCCGGCGACCTCAGAGCCAGGGACGCAGCCTA
Source organism: Nitrospira sp. (assembly GCA_035281245.1). Lineage (GTDB taxonomy): Bacteria > Nitrospirota > Nitrospiria > Nitrospirales > Nitrospiraceae > Nitrospira_C. Next base: position 17,653 of record DATEEH010000098.1, on the reverse strand, counting down.
CCACCAAGGCACCGTCTGGCCTTGGTTGATGGGTCATTATATCGATGCCCGCCTCAGAGTGTATGGAGACAAGGCGGAAGCCCGGGGATTGCTTCGAGCGTTCCCCGACCACCTGCAGGACGCCGGCATCGGGACGATCAGTGAAATTTTCGATGCGGAGGCGCCGTTCCGGCCACGGGGTTGCATTGCGCAGGCATGGAGCATCGCCGAGGTCCTTCGAGCCTATCTGGTGACGCAAGCGGATGAGCGGTGAACCGGGGCACAATGAAGGAATGAACAATCACGGCAGGTTTTGGAGCCGCATTGAACGCCACACAGTCCACACGTCAAATGGCTTGCAGCGATCAGCCGTGCGCGGTGCGTGTCGGCACGTCCGGCTGGCACTACAAGCACTGGCTCGGCCCGTTCTATCCGGCGGACCTGCCACCAAGGAAAATGCTGTCGTGGTACATGGAACGTTTCGACACGGTGGAACTCAACAACAGCTTTTACCATTTGCCCGCCCCCGAGACATTCGATGCGTGGCGCCGGACGACACCCTCATCCTTTTGCTTTGCCGTCAAAGGCAGCCGATACATCACTCACCGTAAGAAGCTGAACGATCCGGCGCCGGCCCTCTCCCGCTTCATGGAACCGGTCGAATCCCTGGGCGAGAAGCTCGGACCGATCCTGTTCCAATTGCCCCCGCGCTGGTCGTGCAATGTGCCGCGCCTCAACGCCTTCTTGGACGCGCTGCCGCCTTCGCATCGATACACCTTCGAATTTCGAGATCCGAGTTGGCACGATCCTGCCGTCTATCGCGCACTCGGACGCCACAATGCCGCATTTTGTCTCTACGAACTCGATGGGTTTGAAGCTCCGTATCAACTCACGGCCGACTTCGTGTATGTCCGCCTGCATGGCCCTGGCCGCAAGTACCAAGGCGATTATACGTCCGAGCAATTGCGTGCCTGGGCACGCCGGATTGGGCGGTGGCGGAAAGCGGTCAAGGCCATCTATGTCTATTTCGACAACGATCAGGCCGGCTATGCCGCCAAGAACGCGGCCGAGCTGAAGTCAATGCTACGTCGATGACTGTGAACGCCAGGAGATTTGAGATCTGAGATTTGAGATTGGAAATTTTAGATTTGAAACCTGAGATGTGAGATTCGAACTTTCGCATGCATTGCATGCCGTTCGACAAGGAGGTGCCCATGGAAACCCGAGCGACTGTGGCCGAGCATCCCATTCATCCGATGCTGATTCCGTTTCCGATCGCGCTGTGGATCTTTTCTCTTGCCAGTGACCTGATTTTTCTTTTCGGGTTCGGCGGACCCGTCTGGAAGGACGTCGCGCTGTATACGATGATTGGCGGCGTTCTCGGTGGATTGGCTGCCGCGATTCCGGGGTACATCGACTACCGTTCATTGACAGATCCGGTGATCGTCCGGGTCGCACAGCTGCACATGGCGATCAACGTCGGCCTGGTGCTGTTGTTTACGATTAACGCGGGGCTGCGCATCATCAATGGATCGGAAGCGTTGCTGCCGGTGTTTCTCTCGCTATTGGGGGTCGCGGCACTTGGCGTCTCTGGGTGGTTGGGCGGCGAGCTCGTCTATGTCCAGGGTGTCGCCGTCCAACCGCAGCAGGAGCCCACCGCCCCAACCAGGCGTGCGGCATGATTCGGAAGTGACGAGTAATGAGTGACGGGTGACGATCGACGATTGACTGATCAACGATCACTGGTCACTGATCACTGTATATAAAGGAGCACCATGACGGACACCGTTGCGGATCTGTTGGTCGACCGGTTGATTGACTGGGAAGTGGATACCGTCTTCAGTCTTCCTGGTGACGGGATCAACGGCATCTTTGAATCGCTCCGACGTCGCCAGGACCACATCAAGCTGATCCAGGTGCGGCATGAAGAGGCTGCGGCGTTTGCGGCGTGCGGCTATGCCAAGTTTTCGCGCCGGCTGGGCGTCTGCTTGGCGACGTCCGGCCCGGGCGGCCTGCACCTTCTCAACGGTCTCTACGACGCGAAGTGTGACGGACAACCCGTTCTGGCGATCACCGGGCACACCTTCCACGACCTGATCGGCACGCATTACCAGCAGGATGTCGACCTGGTGAAGGTGTTCGCCGATGTCGCCGCCTACAACGAGCGGGTCATGGGACCGGCGCACGTCTGCAACGTCGTCGACGAGGCGGTGAAAACCGCCATCGCCAGGCGGACCGTGGCGCACATCACGATTCCCAAGGATATTCAGGACTGGCCTGCGGACGGACGACGATCGAAGGCCAACATTGCCCTGCACAGCGGGGACCTCTACAGCGAGGCACTGCCGCTTCCGCCGAATGCCACGTTGCGCCAGGCGGCCGAGACTCTTAATAAGGGCGCCAAGGTCGCCATTCTGGCAGGGCGCGGATGTCTCACGGCCCGGAAGGAGGTTCTCGCCGTCGCGGAAGCGCTCGCAGCCCCGATCGTCAAGCCGCTGCTCGGCAAGGCGGTCGTCCCCGATGATCATCCCTACACCACGGGGGGAATCGGTCTGCTGGGCACCGCGCCTTCGCAGGAAGTCCTGGAGGAATGCGACACCCTGCTGATCGCCGGGAGCAGCTTTCCGTACCTCGAATTCTATCCCAAGCCGGGTCAAGCGAAGGCGGTGCAGATCGATCTCGATCCGTCCCGCATCGGACTGCGGTATCCCGTGGACGTGGGTCTGATCGGACACTGTTGGGACGTGCTCAGAGCATTGCTTCCGTTGCTCAAACCGAAATCGGACCGGTCGTTCCTCTCCAAGGCCCAGGAACACATGCGTCAATGGAACGAATTGATGGAGATCCGCGGCACGCGAAACGACATGCCGCTCAAGCCTCAGGTGGTGGCAAGGGCGTTGAATGAGTTTCTGGACCGCGACGCCATCATCTGTGCCGACACGGGGACCATCACGACGTGGGCAGCCCGGCATATCCAGATGCGGGGCGACATGGAATTTTCCGCGTCCGGCACGCTGGCGACGATGGCGAACGGATTGGCATACGGCATCGGAGCCGCGGTGGCATTTCCGGGCCGACAGGTCGTGTGCTTTACGGGCGACGGCGGTCTCACGATGCTGATGGGTGAATTGGCCACGATTGCCAAGTACCGATTGCCGGTGAAGGTGATCGTCATCAAAAACAACGTGCTGGGCATGATCAAATGGGAGCAGCTGGCCTTCGAAGGCAATCCGCAGTACGGCGTGCAACTGCAGCCCATCGATTTCGTGGCGGTCGCGAGAGCCTGTGGCTTGGCGGGCTACGGTGTCGAGGATCCCGCCCTGGTCAGGGCCGTGCTCGGCGAAGCGTTTCATCAACCCGGTCCGGCGTTGGTCGAAGCGTCCGTGGATCCGAACGAACCGCCGCTTCCGGGCAAGATCACGACGGATCAGGCCTGGCAATTCGCCAAGGCCTTGGCAAGAGGCCAAAAAGACCGCTGGGACATCATCAAGACGGTCGTGGAAAATAAGATTCGAGAAGTGGTCTGAGCGAAGGACCACAAGAGTCGTCAAGAACACGTTTTGACGAAAGGGGGTACCGTTCGTGCCACATAGCATTGCCAAAGCCGTTGTCATCAAGCATGGAAGCCTGTTTTTTCTGGCCCCGCTGGAAGGGGAAGTGCCGATGTCGCGCGACCATGGATTCGGTCTCTACTATCACGATTGCCGGTATCTGAACGGGTACGAACTGATGATCGGCGGCGAGCATCCGGAACCGTTGGCGGCCCGCGCATGGGAGGGAGGCCGCGCGGTCTTTCAATTGACCACGCCGGACTTTCCTGCGCCGGACGGCGGGTCCATTCATCGGGAAACGGTGGGTCTGAAATGGGACCGGGTGATCGATGCCGAGCAATGCGTGCTGCACGAGCAGCTCGACATCCAGAACTTCGGATGCGAGACGGTCGAATTCCCGCTGACCATGCGCTTTCGCTCGGGGTTTGAAGACGTCTTTGTCATTCGCGGCCTGCTGCGGCAGGTGAAAGGCAAGCTCTTCAAACCCGTCTGGAAAGACAAATGTCTGTGCTTTTCCTACGAGGGAGGCGACAAGATCCGACGCAGCCTGGCCGTCCATTTCCATCCGCTGCCGGCCGACGTGAAGGGCAACATGGTGCAATTCGATCTGTCGCTCAAGCCGAACGAGATCAAGCAGATCCGCATCTCACTGGCCGTGGCCGAATCGGCGGAGCAGCCGAACCGGTTGTTCGCGCAGACCAGCGTGTATCGGGACCTGGATGCCATCTCCCAGAGCATCAAGGCGTCCGCGGAGCAATGGTTGAAGCGCGAGACCGAATTTCGCAGTGACAGTCTCCTCTTGAATCGGGTCATGCGCCGCTCGTTGATGGATCTGCACATGCTGAAAACCTCGATCTCCGGCGGCGAATTCTTCGCCGCGGGCATTCCCTGGTTTGCGGCACTCTTCGGACGTGACTGTCTGATCACGTCGCTGCAGACGCTGGCGTTTTGGTCCGATACCCCGAAGGCCACGCTCCGCCTCCTCGCTCGGTATCAGGGCGGACAGGTGAGCGACTGGCGCGACGAGCAGCCCGGCAAGATTCTGCACGAATTGCGGGTCGGCGAACTGGCCAGGATGAACAAGATTCCGCATACGCCGTATTACGGGACGATCGATGCCACGCCGCTCTTCCTGGTATTGATGAGCCAGTACACGCGCTGGACGGGCGACGTGGAACTGTTTCAGGAACTGCGCCCATCCGTGGAACGGGCGCTGCACTGGATCGACAAGTACGGCGACGTCGCCGGCGACGGCTACGTCTGCTATGTGAGCAACAAGCACAAAGGACTGATCAACCAAGGGTGGAAGGATTCAGGCGATGCCATCGTGACCGAAGACGGGAGGCTCGCCGAGCCGCCCATTGCGCTGGTCGAAGTGCAGGGCTACGTCTTCATGGCGAAGATGGAAATCGCCGACCTCTATGACCGGATTGGAGAGCGCGGGCTCGCGACACGGTTGCGGGCCGAAGCGCGGGCGTTGGCGGCGCGCTTCAACCATGACTTCTGGATCGAGGATGAGGGGTGTTACGCGCTCGCACTCGAAGCGCGGCATCGTCCCTGTCGCGTGATGTCTTCGAACGCCGGCCATGCCCTGTGGACAGGCATTGTCGACGAGGAGAAAGCGGGGCGGGTCGTTCGTCGATTGATGAGACCTGATCTCTTTAATGGATGGGGCATCCGCACGTTGTCGTGCAAGGAGCGCCGATACAATCCCATGGGCTATCACCTCGGCACCGTCTGGCCGCACGACAATTCGCTGATCGCCGCGGGCTTCCGGCGCTATGGCTATGACGAGGAGGCCTCGCGGATTCTTGTCGGCATGCTGGAAGCCGCCATGGAGTTCGAGGATTATCGTCTGCCGGAACTGTTCACGGGGTTCGGACGGGATGAATATGGTCAGCCGGTCCGCTATCCCGTCGCCTGTCATCCACAGGCTTGGGCGGCGGGGACGATTCCGTTCATCGTGGAAACACTTCTGGGTCTTGCTCCCGATGCGTTCAACAAGCGGTTGAAAATCACAAGGCCGTTTTTGCCGGAATTCATCAACCAGGTGGAGTTCCGGCGTCTCCGGATCGGTCAGGCATCGGTGGATTTGCGGTTTGAACGAAAGCGAGACGGCCGGCTCGATGCGCATGTGGGCGAGGTGATCGGAGAGCTCAAAGTGGAGGTGGAGAGCTGACACGGGGCGACACACATCATTCAGCACAGGGAGTTCGCCATGTTCTCCAGGATGCAGTCATCAGGGGATGAGGACGTCGACGAGGCCGCGGAGATGAGCGATTCGCGCAACATTCGCTCGGCGATCGGCTTCTTTGAAGAGCTGTTCAGGGGGTGCGAGACGCCCAATATTGCGGTCCGCTTCTGGGACGGATCGGTGTGGCGGATGCGGTCCGATCAGCCGGCCGACGCGACCTTGGTGCTGCGGCATCCTGAGTCGCTGAGTCGGATGCTCCGCTGGCCGGTGCAGCTGGGCCTTGGCGAAGCCTACATTTACGACGACATTGATGTCATCGGCTCGATCGAGGCGCTCTTGCCGCTGGCCGACCACCTGCTGGAACGACGATGGTCGCTGATGGACTGGTGGCGTTGCGGAGTGGCCACCTTGACGCAGCGGGGACTGGATCGGATCCCGGAGGAAACGAGGAGCCTCGAGCTCCATGGACGGCGCCATGAGAAACTGCGGGACAAAGCGGCCGTACGCTTCCATTACGACGTCCCGGTGGAGTTCTATCGGCTATGGCTGGACAGCCGGCTTCTGTATTCATGCGGCTATTACCGCCACGAGGACGATGGAATCGAGGAGGCGCAGACGCAGAAGCTGGAGTACTTGTGCCGAAAACTCCGCTTGAAGCCGGGCGACCGGCTGTTGGACATCGGCTGCGGGTGGGGGGGCTTCGCGCTCTATGCCGCGCAGGTCCATGGCGCTCTGGTTCATGGAATCACGCTCAGCCGGCGCCAGGCCGAAATTGCGAACCAACGCATCATGGCGGCGGGATTATCGCGGCGCTGCAGGATCGAGGTGCGCGACTTCCGCGACATCCATGGCGAAGAGATGTACGACAAAATCGCCAGCATCGGCATGGTCGAACATGTGGGAAGACAGCGACTGACCTCCTATCACGAGCGGGCTCGACAGCTGCTGGCGCCGGGCGGAGCGTTTCTCACGCAGGGCATCGGGACACGGGATGGCGAACCGACGTTGGGGCCGTTTGCCGATCGCTACGTCTTTCCCGACGCCGAAGTGCTCCCCATTCAGGACATCGTTCGTGCGGCCGAACATTCGGGATTCGAGGTCCGCGACGTCGAAAGCCTGCGAGAGCACTATGCGCTGACCTTGCAGGCGTGGGGGCAACGGCTCGAACAGCATCATCAGGAAGCGGTGCACGTGGTCGGGGAGGTGACGTATCGCGTGTGGCGGGCGTACATGGCCATGGCCGGCTATCTGTTCCGCCGAGGGCGATTGAGTCTGTACCAGACGCTCTGCGTGCGGGCGGAAGAGGGCCGGGCCGGCCTTCCCTTGACGAGAGATGATTGGTACGAGCCGTTGCCCTCGACGTTCGGCATGCACAAGGACGCCGCATGAGAAAGTGATCAGTGATCGGTGATCAGTGACTCATGAGAGGCTTAACTACTCACTCAGTACTGATCACAGGTCACTATTCACTGATCACTGGATTTGGCTATGAAAAGCCACGGAGGAAAATCGAACGGATGGCGACCACTGCTGCACGATCGCAACGTGAGATGGCTGTTCGCCGGACAGACCATTTCCCAGGTGGGAGACGGCGTGAGCAAGGTGGCGCTGCTCTGGTTCGTCTATGCGCTGACCGAGTCGGCGTTGAAAATGTCATTGATTGGCGTCTTGCAGACGATCCCGCCGCTGGTCTTCGGACCGTTCGCGGGCGTCTTGCTCGACCGGCTCGAAAAGCGCAAGGCGATGATCGTCATCGATCTGATGAGAGCGGTGCTGCTCGCCTCCATTCCCATCCTGTACGGTATCGGAGTGCTGACCCTGCCGTTGTTGTATGCGCTCGTGTTCGTCACCGCCATGTTTTCGATGGCGTTCGGGCCGGCCCTCAACGCGACGCTGCCCTTGATCGTAAAAAAGGAACAACTGACCGGCATCAATGCGTTGATGCAAAGCGCTCTGACGATCGGCCAACTCCTCGGGCCGGCGATAAGCGGGATGCTCATCGCCGCCATCGGCGCACAAAACGCGCTGTATGTGAATGCGGCCGCGTTCTTTATCTCCGCGCTCAGTAAGATTCCCCTTCGTCTTCCGCATGTCCGTGCGCACCGTACGAGTCAGAACGTCTGGACTCAGGCGGTGAGAGATCTGAAGGACGGAGTTCGTTTCGTCTTCGTCAAGCAGCGCCTCCTGTTTCTGCTCATGATCGTCGCCTCGATCTTCATGTTGGGGTCGACGGCATTCGTCTATCTCCTGCCCGTCATCGGAGACCGTTTGCTTCACGTGGGATCGGTGGCCTTAGGCGTGCTGTGGTCGTCGCTCAGCCTGGGGATCCTGGCCACCACGGTCTGGCTGATCTGGAAGCCGCAACAGACGATCTGCACGCGCATCTGGATGATCGCCGTTGCGGCGGCCATTGCCGCCGTGGCGGTGCCCGGATTGTTGATCGGTGAATCGCTGCTGTTTGCCGCCGGGCTGATCATCGCGATCGGTGCGACTTCGGGCCTCATCACCCCTCTCGTGTCCACGTCGTTGCAAGAACGCACGCCCAAAGATTTTATGGCCCGCGTGTTCGGACTTTTCAACACCGGCACGATGGTGTTTGCGATGATCGGGATGACGGTCTTCGGCTGGCTCGCCGATCATTTCGGGCCCGGGGTGAGCCTTGTCACCATCGGCGTCGTCAACGGAATCACGGCGGTGGTTTCGATGGCGCTGCTGCCCTGGTGTTACCGCCTGACCAAGCAATCCTCGGCTCATTCGACGCAGCCCCTGCGGAAGGCTTCATAACGGCGGACAGAATGTTCGTATGGCGAGACAGCTTGTTGCGACTTGGGCGCTCAGCCTGAAGGCGGGAGACGCCTCTGCATGCCCGCTTTGCATGGAATCGCCCCGACCACCGTCGTGGTCCCGGACTTGCACAGTAGAGGCCCCATGGGCAACCGAGGGGCGTGGTATGCGGTCTTGGGGGCCGTGGTGTGTCTCGCCGCGGCGACCCAGCGTGCGGAGGCAGAATACTATGTCGCGGGACAAATCGGAGTGAACTTCGCCGACAGAATTACGGACGTTCAAGGCACGGGCAGTTTCGTCACACTCCGTGGTCCGGACCTCGACCTGAAGAATGCCGTGGTGTACGGAGGGAAGTTCGGCTATTTCCCCCGCAGCGGAGCGATGGGACTCGAACTCGATGTCTTCAACAGCCAGCCCAACATCAAGAATTTGGACGACATTCCCGGGATCCATCTTGGTGTGACCAATGTAGGACTCAATCTCTTGTTGCGCTACCCAGGGGCGACATTCCAGCCCTACGTGGGTTTTGGAGGGGCGGCCTTGATCGCCCGCCTGTCGCAAACCGTGGATGTGCAGAGCGATACGGACGTGGGGTTTGGTGTGAATATCCTCGGCGGCCTACGCGCCTTCATTACGCCGTATGTGGCGATTTTCACCGAATACAAGTACACACGGGGCACGCTGAGCTTCAATGATGCGTTCGGCTCTGCCGGCGGGTTTTCGGGGGATTATCAAGCGCAACACGTCGTGTTCGGGGTGTCGTACCATTTCTAAGGCGAGGTGCACCGTATGAACGCTCATCGTGATACACAACCCTCATTCCTCCGGATCTTGGCCGCCGCCTTGCCCCTGCTCACTGCCGCCTGTTCAGGCGCAACCGTGATTCCGCCCGAATTGGAAAAACAGATCGATTCCTCGGTGTCTTATCGCGACATTCAGGCCGCTCCCCAAGCAGTCCAAGGACGCACGGTGTTGCTTGGTGGAGAAGTGCTGGGCGCCAGGCGGGTGGAGAATGGAGTCGAGCTGGAAGTGCTTCAGCTGCCGGTCAAGGGCGATGATCCACCGACTGATCGACGCACGGAGTCGCAGGGTCGGTTTCTTGCGCTCGACCATGCGGGGGGAGACCCGGCGTCCTATCCGCCAGGCACCAGGCTGACCATTGTCGGAGCCGTGACCGGCGAGGAGACGCGCCGGCTGGACGAGTCAACCTATCGGTATCCCACCGTCGACGTGAAGCATCTCTATGTCTGGACCGAAGACCGGTATCGCGAACGCTCACGCAGTAATGTAGGCCTGTTCGGTGGAGTGGGATTCGGATTTGGAAGCGGCGGCAGGAGCGGCAGCTTCGGCGGCGTCGGAGTCGGGACGGGCTACTGACATGCATACGGTCAATGACGTCGCTCTGGGCGGGTGTTTTTACGAGGAACGCGTTCATTCGACTCCCACATAAGTTTGTCGCCCACACGACATAGTTCTCGCGTTATCGAGATCGTCCTTGTGCTGTCGGCATAGGCGCCCTCGCTCCGATGCCGTCCGGCGTGGGCTCCCTCCCACACTAGGAGAAGCCCTGGCTGCGGCGTTGCGGCGTTGGTAAGGTCAAAAGGATATGTTTAAATAACCGAGGACAGTGAGGTCGTGATGCCCCGTCGCCTCTTCCTCATGCTCGTCTTCCTGTCTGCCGCGATGATCACCACCGGCTGCGCACAGTCGGCCCACCAGACAGGACAGGATGAGTTGCAGCGCCTGATTCCGGGTGATGTGCTGTCTCAGGTCGACGACAGCGTCTCCTTCACCGAGCTGCGCGCCGATCCGCATCAATATGTCGGCAGGACCGTCATGTTCAGCGGAGTCGCGTTGCAGGCGAGGCGGATCAAGGACGGGACCGAAATTGAAATCCTGCAGGTGCCGACGCAACGCGGGATGTCGCCGTCGGATCGCAAGGCGAAGTCCCAGGGACGCTTTCTGGCGGTCCAGTCGAACGGATTTCTCGATCCCGCCGTCATCGAGAAGGATACCCCTTTGACCGTGGTGGGCGAAGTGAAGGGCGTCACCACAAAGGCCCTCGACGAAGGCGAATATCAATACCCTGTCTTGGATGTGAAACAGCTCATCGATTGGAGTGAGGTGAGAAGCCGTGAGCGCGACGAGTACGACTCCTCTTACTACGGCCGCTACGGCGGATATTATGGACCCTGGTCGTCGTGGTATTACGGGTTCGGAAGTCCCTTCGCCGGTCCGTACGGCCTCTATCCCTATTCATACTATGGACCCTACTACGCCTTCCCGCGCGGCTATTCCGTGCCGGCTCCGCCCCCGCCGCCGCCCTCGTCCGTGCCCAGGCTCTTCCAAAAAGATTGATGCTCGATGAAACGCGCCACGGTCGCTCAGCAGCTGAAACGGTATCGTGGAAAGCGAAATTTCGTGAAGACCCCCGAACCGGCGGGCCATCCGGGGGGGCATCTGCGTCCGGCCGACGGCCCCATCTATGTGGTGCAAAAGCATGCGGCCACTCGCCTGCATTATGATTTCCGGTTGGAACTTGACGGCACGTTAAAGAGCTGGGCCGTTCCCAAGGGGCCGAGCCTCGATCCTTCTCAAAAGCGGCTGGCCGTCCACGTCGAAGATCATCCGATGGAATACGCCGAGTTCGAAGGCGTCATTCCTCCGAAGCAATACGGCGCCGGCACGGTGCTGATCTGGGACCGCGGCGTCTGGCGGCCGCAGGGCAATCCCCATGACGGGTACCGCCAGGGTGTGTTGAAGTTTCGGCTGGAAGGCCACAAGCTCCATGGCGGGTGGACGCTGGTCCGGATGCAGTCCCGGCGACAGGAGGCAGGGGACGACGGCAAAGAGAACTGGCTGTTGATCAAGGAGCGGGACGGTGAGGCGAAGAAGGGGAAAGCCGGTGAGATCGTCGAGAGATTGACGGAGAGTGTCGAAAGCGGACGCGAGATCAAAGACGTCGCCACCGCCGGCGCGCGCGTGTGGCACTCGAACAGGAAACAAGAAAGTTCCGGGTTACGTGTTTCGAGTTCCGAGTTGGCGCAAAGTGACAGCGCTCGGCGATCAAATAGGCGTGTTCAAAGTGACGCCTCGAAACCCCAAACGCGAAACTCGGAACTTTCGAGAGTGCCGGGCGCCGTGAAAGCCCGCCAGCCCGACTGGATCGAGCCACAATTGGCCACCCTGGTCGATCGAATGCCGGCGGATGACAACTGGCTGCATGAGATCAAGTTCGACGGCTACCGCCTGTTGTGCCGGGTCAAGAACGGCGACGTTCGTCTATTCACGCGCAATGCCAACGATTGGACGGCCAAACTCTCCGCTCAGGCGCAAGCCGTCGCTCGTCTGGGCGTGACGGACGCATGGCTCGACGGCGAGGCGGTCGTGCTGACGGAGCAGGGCAGGTCCAGCTTTCAGGCGCTGCAGAATGCCTTCGACTCACGCTTTACCGGCACGATCGTGTACTGTGTCTTCGACCTGATGTACCTCAACGGCTATGACCTTCGCGCGAGCCCACTGATCGAACGGAAACGTCTGCTCGCCTCTCTGTGCCAACGGGCGAACGATGCGCAACTTCGCTACAGCGATCACATCGTCGGCGACAATGATGCGTCCTTCGAAGAGGCCTGCCGCCAGGGACTCGAAGGCTTGATCGTCAAGCGCATCGATGGCGGCTACCGATCCGGCCGCGGCCGCGGCTGGTTGAAGGTCAAATGCGAACAGCGGCAGGAGTTCGTCATCGGAGGATTCACCGAGCCAGCCGGATCACGGCAAGGATTCGGTGCGTTGCTCGTGGGATTTTACGAGGACGGACGTCTTCGGTATGCAGGGAAGGTGGGCACCGGATTTTCCGAGAGCCTCCTGAAGACATTGTACGCGTCGCTCGTGAGCCTGGAACGGACGTCACCGCCGTTCGTGAATCCGCCGAGAGGTTCTGATGCGAAAGGCGCCCATTGGGTGGCACCCAAGCTGGTCGCGGAAATTCGATTCTCCGAATGGACACAGGAGGGCATCCTCCGGCAACCCAGCTTCCAGGGCCTTCGGACCGACAAGCCAGCCAGCGCCATCGGCCGAGAACGGGCCCAGCATCTGGAGCGCACCATAAAAGACGATCGGGACCCGAAGACGAAACCAACGCCCCGGAAGACCCGGAAGACGGAATGGCTGACGAATCCGGACCGTGTGTTGTATCCGGACATCGGGCTGACGAAGTCGGCGCTGGCGGCCTACTATGAGCAGGTGGCCGATTCGATGCTTCCTCACCTGCGCGGTCGGCCTCTGACTCTTCTTCGCTGTCCGGAGGGTTATCAAAAGTGCTTCTACCAGAAGCACGTGAACGAGCACGTGCCTTCCGCGATCGGGCGGATCGAGATCGAAGAAGACGATGGACGAGACACCTATATGCTGGCTGAGTCGGCCGAGGCCTTGCTCGGTCTCGTGCAAATGGGGGTCTTGGAAATCCACACCTGGGGGGCGACCAAGGATCGTCTGGAGCGCCCGGACCGCCTGACCTTCGATCTTGATCCGGACCCTTCCGTGCCCTGGGCGCAGGTGGTCGAAGCCGCCCAACTGACCAAAACGTTGCTCGAGGAACTGGGCCTCGTGAGTTTTCTCAAGACCACCGGCGGCAAAGGGTTGCACATCGTGACGCCGATTCAGCGCACGCACGAATGGGAGGAGGCCAAGACCTTCGCGAAAGCGGTCGCCGATCACCTCGTGCGAGCCATCCCGCAGCGGTTTACGTCCAACATGGCCAAGCGGGCTCGCAAAGGAAAAATCTTCATCGATTACCTTCGCAACGCGCGCGGAGCGACGGCCATCGCCGCGTACTCGACCAGGGCGAAGCCCGGCGCGCCAGTGTCCGCGCCGCTCGCGTGGGATGAGCTCTCAGAAGATCTGCCATCGGACTATTTCACGGTGATGAACCTGCCGGCTCGTCTCAAGCGCCTCAGGCGCGACCCATGGGACGCCTACGACCGATCCGCCCGCCGCTTGACCGCCGATATGAGTGCGCGGCTGAAAGCTCGCTGACCCAACCTCAGATCTCAGATCTCAAATCTCAAATTCAGATGTCACGGGCACAATTCCGCTTATCTGAGATTTGAAATCTGAGATCTGAGATCTGAGATTGGGTTCGTCGCCTAGGGACACTCTGAGTGTACAGGGCGAGCCGCCGGGAACCAAAATCGTCAGCGACAATCTCAAATCTCATATTTCAGATCTCAAATGATCCACACAATCTGAGATATGAGATCTGAGATTTGACATTCCGGAGCGGAGGGAAAAATGAGAGTGGCGATCAACGGCCTGGGGCGCATCGGACGGGCGCTGTTCAAAATCCTTGTCGCGACGCCGGAATTGGAAGTGGCGGTCATCAACGACGTCACCGCGCCCGAGAATCTCGCCTATTTGCTGAACCATGACACGGTGTACGGTCGATATGCCAATCGGGTCACGGTCCAGGACCACGCGCTGATCATGGCGGACCGCTCCTATCCCGTCTTCGGTGCGTCCGATCCATCGCGGCTTCCATGGAACCGTCTGAACGTGGATCTCGTCTTCGAGTGCACGGGGCGGTTCAATACCAGAATCGATCTTGCCAAGCATCTCGAGGCCGGGGCCAAGCGCGTGATCCTTTCGGCGCCTGCCAAAGACGACGATATTCCCACGATCGTGTACGGGGTGAACGTCTATGACGAAAAGGACGGCGCCATCCTGTCCTGTGCGAGTTGTACGACCAACTGCATCGCGCCCATCGTGGAGATCATGGGCCGGCGGCTCGGTCTGCGGAAGGCGGTGATGAACACGGTGCATGCCTATACAGCCAGTCAGGCGCTCGTGGACGGTCCAAGTCGCAAGATGCGGCGAGGCCGCGCCGGTGCGGCCAATCTCGTGCCTTCCACCACCGGCGCCGCCACCGCGACCACGCGTGCGTTGCCGCAACTTCGCGGACGGTTCGAAGGAACGGCCGTGAGGGCTCCCGTGCCGGTGTGCTCCCTTTCAGATGTCGTGATGCTGACGGAACGGCCGACATCGGTCCACGAGGTCAACGCGTTCTTTCTCGAAGAAGCGAGGAGCGAGCGTTATGCGGGCGTCGTCGGGGTGACGGAAGATCCGGTCGTCTCGTCGGACATCGTTCAGGACTCCCGTGCTTCGATCGTCGACCGTGAGATGACGCAGGTCGTCGATGGAGATCTCGTGAAAGTGATGAGTTGGTACGACAACGAGTGGGGCTATGCGAGCCAAATGGTTCGACTGGCCGTCAGCATGGCTCAGATCGTGCCGGTCGAGCCAGCATTGCGTGCAACCTGAAATTAACACATCTCAAGTCTCAGATCTCAAATCTCAAATAACACCTCACGCCTCTTGATGCTCAGATGTGAAATCTGAAATATGAGATTTGAGATAAAACTGCTGAGTTCTGCATGTGAAACACATCAGAACTCAGCAGTGATTGGCTACGCTACGTCGGTCTGCGGCGCCAGGCATTCCACGGCGGTTCGAGCATGTCCGGCCGCTCGCGCATGCGGGACGAGTCGCGGACGGTGTGTCGCGGTCGCCATGCGCTCATAGATTGCGAGATAGTCTTTCACCATGCGTTCGACGGTGAAGCGCTTTTCAAAGATTTCGCGGCAGCGGTTGCGGTCGATGAGCCGAAGACCTGCGACGGCTTGCGCCATTTCGCTCATGTTCTCGCAGATATATCCTGTGACGCCGTGATCGATGATTTCCGGGATCGACCCTCGGCGATAAGCCAGGACCGGAGTACCGCATGCCATCGCCTCGATCAAGACCAAGCCGAACGGCTCGGGCCAATCATACGGACACAAGAGAGCGGCCGCTTCGCCAAGAAAGTCATTTTTTTCGGCGTCGTTGATTTCCCCGACATATTCGATCAATGGATGATCCAGGAGGCGTTCGATCTTCTCCCTGAAGTATTCGTGGTCGGCAGGATCGACCTTCGCGGCGATCCGTAGAGGCATGCCGACCCGCTTCGCCACTTCGATGGCCTGATCCGGGCACTTCTCGGGCGAGATGCGGCCGAGAAACGCCAAATACGATCCGGGGCGATCATGCAACGAGTACAAGTCTTTCGGAATCCCGTGATGGACGGTCCCAACCCAATTGGCTTGCGGCAGCGGCTTTCGTTGAGCGTTGGAAATCGAGACGACGGGCAACTCAGCATATTCATCGAAGATCGGCTGCAATTCGGGCAAGTCTAAACGGCCGTGGAGCGTCGTTATGACCGGCGCATGGGCACGCCGGCTCATCGGAAAGCTGAGAAAGTCCAGATGCGAGTGTATGACGTCATACGCTCCAGACGCGGCGCCGAGCGCCCGTTCCTGCATGAGGATCATCGGCGCATCCCGATTGATGAGGCCGGTTTCATGGAGCCGAAGGGCCCGTGGGCAGCAGGCGTTGAGCTGGGCCGCGGTCTTGGAGTCTCCGCTCGCAAACAGCGTGACCTCATGGCCCTGACGCACCAGTTCCTCGGTCACGTAGGACACGATCCGTTCGGTCCCGCCGTACAGTTGGGGAGGCACACTTTCCCATAGCGGAGACAGCTGAGCAATCTTCATGTGTGTGATCCTTTCTATTAAAGAAGAAACCAGATCCAGGTGTGAGGATGGTTCTACTATGGCGAAGTGTAGTCCTGACTCGAACTAGGGGATCTTCTAGGCCATCCCCCCATCAACACCCTGGCGCCGCCGTGCATAGTCCCTTGACTCCGCCTCCACACTTCTCCCGATGTGCGCTCGGGTATTCTCCTCAGCAGTTTCAGTGACATCACGGATAGTCCACGTCCAGCCTATTCGTTACTGTGGGCCACAACAGGGGATGAACGACCGGCCGGGCTAGGTAACTGCCGAGCCGTCGACAAGGCGCAACGGGCCGATGCTCGACCAGGGCAACGGCAGTTTGCGGATCACAGGCAATGGAGATTCGGTATGGGGGAACATGGCCAAACCGAAGGGGGCGGAGCCTTGTCACTTCTCGCCAAGGCGGATCACGTGACTTCCAGCGACACCGGACGCCGTGTCCAATGGTATGCCCTCTGGACTCACAGTCATTGCGAAGAGCTGGTTCGGGGACAACTCGATGCCAGAGGCTTCGAGATCTTTTTGCCGACCATAGGAGTGTGGTCGTGGCGCGCCGGGGTCAAGCATCGCATTCGGCGGCCGTTGTTTCCGGGATATCTCTTCGTACGCGACGAGTTGCGCGGGGCGCGTTACGTCGAATTGCTCAAGGCCAGGGGGTTGGTGGGAGTCTTAGGCGGGCAGGACGGGGGTCCGGGAGAGATTCCGGACGTCGAAATCGATGCGATCCGCGCGCTCGTCAATTCGGAGCTCCCGGCCTCGCCGTATCCCTATCTGCAGACGGGCCAGCGGGTGCGAATTACCGAAGGGCCGCTGACCGGAGTGGAAGGTATTCTCGTCGACCGGCGTGCCGGCAAAGGCCTGCTGGTGCTGTCGGTGCATCTCTTCCGACGCAGCGTGGCGGTCGAAGTCGAATGCTCCGCGGCTGTTGCCGCGTGACGGATTCCATGCAGCGATGCCGGGGACGAAGCAGGTGCGTGGCCATGCGGATGGTGCGGCTGATCGGGTGCGGATTGCTGATGCATCTGCTGCTGAACCCGGAAACGGCGTCGGCGCAGTTGCTGCAAGGTATTCCGCGCTCGCCGATCGACACCATGAGCGGAACGGAGCGAATGCCGGAGGGCGTCTACGTCATGCCCTGGGTGGCGACGGGATTCGTCTACGACGACAACGTGTTTTTCCAGACGCGAGATCGAAAACAGGATGACGTCTTCCTTCGCGTGACGCCGGGATTGCAGGCGAGCTATCAGTCGACGCCTCTGACGGTGATCGCCAACTATCGCTTTGATTCCGAGGTGTACAACAAATTCAGCGAGCTCTCGACCGTCCAGCAGCGACAGTTCGGCACCGTGGAGTTGCGTGGACGACCCTCGAACAATCTCAATCTCAACGGGATCGCCGGATATGCCCAAACGCGCACCCCCTTTGAGTTGAATTTCCTGACCTCGGCTCAAACGGCGCGCATCAAGACCGAGCGGGTCTTCGTCAGTCCGAATGCCGAATACCGGCCGAATTCCCTGACCAGAATGCGTGCCGAGTATGGC
>DATEEH010000097.1:0-36516 GCA_035281245.1 Nitrospira sp. | reverse complement strand
CGAAGAGACCCAGCAACAGGCGACGAGGCATCTCAATCTTCACATGGCACTTGAGAACATTCTGCTGCGACTCCGTGACGCGCTCGTGACATCGGCGCCTCAACCGGCATAGATTGTCGTTTCATCCGCGAGAGTTTGGATCGAACATGCGCGATCAGCACAGCTTCTACATCACGACGCCCATTTATTACGTCAACGACGTGCCGCACATCGGGCATGCCTACACCACGATCGCCGCAGATGTGCTGGCGCGGTACTGGCGTCTTCGCGGACGTGACGTCTTTTTTCTGACGGGTCTTGATGAGCACGGACAGAAAGTCCAGCAAGCCGCGGCGAAGGCGGGAATCGATCCTCAAGCGCACTGTGACAAGCTTGCCCCTCAGTTCCAGCAGCTGTGGAAACGTTTGGACATTTCCTACGATGCATTCATCAGGACGACGGATCCTCCGCACAAGAAGATCGTTCAACGGTATCTTCAAGATCTTTATGATAAGCAGTTGATCTACCGGGACTCATACACAGGATGGTATTGCACCTTCGATGAGCGTTTCTGGACGGAGAAAGACGTTTCCGACGGGCTCTGTCCTGACTGCAAACGTCCCGTCGAGCGGATCAGCGAGGATAACTATTTCTTCAAGATGGGACAGTATCAGGACCGCCTCATCGACCACATCAACGCCCATTCCGATTTCATCCGTCCCGAATCTCGTCGGAATGAAGTGCTCGGATTTCTCCGCACCCAGAAGTTGGGGGACCTCTCTATTTCCCGTCCCAAGTCCAGGCTGTCGTGGGGCATCGAACTCCCGTTCGACAAGGACTACGTGACCTATGTCTGGTTCGATGCCCTGGTCAACTATCTTTCGGCGCTGCAATATAAAGCCGCGTCTCCTTCCGTCGACCGTTACTGGCCGGCCTCGGTGCACCTGGTCGGCAAAGACATTCTCACGACGCACGCGGTCTATTGGTCCACCATGTTGATGGCGCTGGAATTGCCGCTCCCGGATACGGTGTTTGCTCACGGCTGGTGGACGGTCGACGGCGAAAAAATGTCGAAAAGCCGGGGCAACGTGGTCGACCCGCAGAAGATGGTGGATCAATTTGGGGCGGATGCCTTCCGGTACTTTCTGTTGCGCGAGGTTCCGTTCGGGCAGGATGGAGACTTTTCGCAGCAGTCGATGGTCACCACGATCAACAACGACTTGGCCAACGGAATCGGAAATCTTTTGAGTCGCACGCTCACGATGGTGGAACGGTTTTGCGGCGGAGTCATTCCTCCAAAGGGTTCAACCGCCATACCGTCGCTGGAGGAGGAGATTGAGCGGACGGCTCGCGAACTGCCCGATCGGATGGAAGCCGGCTATGCGCAGCTCCAATTTCGCGACAACGTCCAACAACTACAGACTCTCATCGGGCTTTGCGACGAATATATCGACAAAGCCGCCCCCTGGCAGCTCGCCAAGAAGTCCGAAGATCTTCCTCGTCTCCAGACCGTGTTGAATACGACGGCGCGAGCGCTCCGCGTCCTTGCCGTCCTCCTCCACCCCTTTATTCCCCGCACCGCGGAGCAGTTGGCCGGCCAATTGGGTCTCTCGTTCGATTTTGGCAAGCCGCTTGCTCCGGACGTCTATACGTGGACCGTCCCGCTGGCCGACGTGACGATCCGTCGAGGTGCTGCGCTGTTCCCGCGCATTGAGTCACAACCACAAGGAGCCAAAGCCGTGAGCGAAACACCGATGAGATCCCCCGCGACCGCACCCTCGACCATTCAAACGGCCGCAGCGCCACAGCCGTCGGCGCCACCCCAGATCACGATCGACGAATTCATGAAAATCCAGCTCAAGACCGCCAAGGTGCTGAGCGCGGAACGGGTGCCGAAGTCCGAGAAACTCCTCAAGCTCAGGGTCTCGCTCGGCGCAGAAGAACGTCAGATCGTGGCCGGTATCGGCAAACGCTATGAACCCGAATCACTGATCGGAAAAACGATCGTCATCGTCGCCAATCTGAAGCCTGCCAAACTGATGGGTATCGAATCCCAGGGAATGGTGCTGGCCGCGGGCGATAGTGAGGTTCGGGGACTGGCCACCTTTCTCGAAGACGTGGAGCCCGGCACGAAGGTCAAATGAGACAGCTTGCTTCTCTCGCGTTCGTCGCGCTGCTGGTGTTCTCGATTCCTTTGCCCTGTTCTGCCATTCCCGCCGAGGGTGAGCCGCCACCCGATCCGCATCTGAATGACCCCAAACCTACGAAGATTCTGGTCCGTGTGGTCGCTCACGGCGCGATGGTGGTCGGGCGGGAAGTCGGCGGCGCACGTGTGACGATCACGGACCTCGAGACCAAGCAAGTGCTCGCCACCGGCATTCAGGAAGGCGAGGCCGGCGATCAAAATCAAATCATGCGGACGCCGCACCTCATGGAGGAGCCCGTGTACAGCGCCCGTCCGGCGGCCGCGTTCTCCGTCACGCTGGAGCTCCGCAAGCCGACGCTCGTGGAAATCTTGGCGGAAGGACCTCTTGCTCACCCAGCGTCCATGCAGCAGGCCTCTCAGACTGTGTTCCTCATCCCCGGCCATGATCTGACGAATGACGGCATCGTGCTGCATCTCTACGGATACATCGTGAGAATCGAAGACCCCAAAGCCGGCCAAGCGCTCATGGCCAAAGACGACGTCAAACTACGAGCCTCCGTCCGCACCTTATCAGGCACGCTGGTCAGACCGCATGGCGATTGGGATTCGCGAAAGATCCAAATTTATGGAGAGCTGCTCATTGGAGACCGCATTGTCGAACGGCTGCAGATGTTCTACTCGAATGAAACCGGAACCTTCGACGCGCCCTTCTTCGTCCCCAAGCCGGACGAAGCGCCCAACGGCATCGTCTTGCGAGTGGTCGCGACCGACATGGCCACGGGAAACTCGGGCGTAGGACTCGCCGAGTATCTCGTCACGCGCGAACAACTCAAATCCACACGAGCTCCATGAAGGGCCCCATCGTCAAGCGCTCGGGCACTTGCCGCTTCGCCGCCCACGTGCGACACTAGACGTATGAGCGGAAACACCTCCTACTCCCATCTCCGATCGCGCCTGCATCTGGCTCTTGGATTGAACGCGGTCGTCATCGCGGCGGAGTTTATCGGCGGTCTCTTACTCAACAGTATCGGCCTCATCGGAGACGCCGGTCACAATCTGATCGATCAAGGCGCTCTTTTTGCCGCGCTTTACGCGCATATTCTGACGGCCCGCCCGGCCACCGAAGCCCGCACGTTTGGCTATCACCGGGCCGGTATCATCACCGCTCTGCTCAGCTCATTCGTGTTGGTCTTGACCGCCTTGGGGATCTCCATCGTGGGGATGAAACGTCTCATGTACCCGGTTGCTGTCGATGGCGGGTGGGTGATGGCCATTGCCGGCCTCAGCTTCGCCGCCAATCTCGGCATTGCACTGCTCCTCCAGCATGGAGCCAAAGACGACCTCAACATCCGCAGCGCCTTCTGGCACATGCTTGCGGATGCCTGGGTGTCGCTCGGCGTCATCTTGAGCGGAGGCGCAATATTATTGACTGGCTGGACCGTCCTCGATCCTCTCGTCAGTTTCCTCTTGGTGGCGGCGATTCTCCGCGGCGCCTGGCCGATTTTCCGTGAATCCCTGGAAATCCTGCTTGAATCGACGCCGCCCGGGGTCAGCGCCTCGAACATCGCAGCCGCCATTGAAGCCATTCCCGGCGTCGACAACGTCCACGATTTGCACGTGTGGGCCATCGAGCCGCGACTGGTGATGCTGACCTGTCACGTGCTGGTGGACGAGGACAACAGCGCCTTTACCGGAGAACTCCTCAAAAATATTCGCGGTCGCATTGCTTCGGATTTCGGCATCACCCATATCACGATCCAACTCGAGACACATTGCGCGCATAAAGATGCCGTGCATTGCGACTTGACCACGTTGGTGGGCCAGCATCGAACGGATCACCTTCACGCCCATCCATAATCCGCTTCCTATGGCTCAGCCTCCCGTCTCGTTCTACATGCTCTGCGGATCGCTCGGCGCGGGGAAAACCACGTTGCTGATGCGGCTGCTCGAATACTGGAAGCAGAGGGGATTGCGGGCCGGTGTCCTGATGAATGAGGCCGGGGAAATCAGCATCGACGGGCCGCGCGTCGGCACCCTCGCCGAGCAGGTCATGAATCTGGCCGGCGGTTGCGTCTGTTGCGACACCAAAGAAGATCTGTCCTGGGGCATCGCACAGCTCGTTCGTGATTACCAATCGGACGTGATCGTTCTTGAATGCTCGGGTCTGGCCGATCCGGCCGAGGTGGTCGACGCCGTGACAGATCTCTTCACGGCCAGACTCGCCAGGCTGGAACGGGTGATCGGCCTGCTCCATCCTATTGCCGGCGCGCAAAGTCACTCGAGCGTCTTCGTCACGGAGCAGGCGATCCGTTGCGCAGATGAGCTCATTCTGAACAAGCGGGATCTCTATGTGCCCGGCCACTGGGAGGAATTCAAGGCCTCGATTACCGCACGCAATCCGGATGCGCGCGTATGGGAAACCACTCATTCGCGGATTGCCCCCGCCGCCTTGTTGGAGTCCGTGCCGGAAGCGCGGCAGGCCCTCCATACCAACGTCCAGTTCGGCGCGCCGCCGGCCGCTGTCCGCTCACATTATCATCCGATCGCCACCACGATCCGCTTGCGCGGCCCCTTGAACCGGCAGCGTTTTTCCGCCTGGGTTCAGACCTTGCCCAAGGAAGTGGAACGAGCGAAAGGGTTTTTCCGATTCGCCAACGAACCGGAGCTGCAGGAACTTCAGTATGCGCCGCCCGCCGAGGCCACGATTACGCCGGTGATGCTGCTCGACGAGCCGGAGAAGGCCATCGTCTTGATCGGCAGGGGCTATGACGTGGAGCGTTATGGGGCAGAGCTGTTGGCCTGCGTGGAAACCATCGGCGACAGCATGCGCTGACGAAACTTGGGCCATTGCAGCAGGAGCCAGGCGACACCTGCGCCGCTCAGCCCTCCCATCAGCCAGCTCGCAACGATGTCGCTTACATAGTGCGCACCGACGTAAACGCGAGAGAATCCGACCAAGGCGACAATCGGCCAACTGAGCCATCCCGATCTCGGGTATAACACTTGAAGGAATGCCGCGGCGGCAGCCGTATTGAGCGCATGGTTTGATGGAAAACTGTACAGACCGCCGCAGCCACCCGGCTCCAAGACCACGGCCTGAGTCAGCGCGCGACAAGGCCGCACTCGCTCGACCAGCCATTTCAATTGGCCGCCGAGAAAATCGACGAGCCCCACGACAGTGACTAACGTCGCTCCACCGATCACAGCCTCCCGCCAATCGATCCATATCCAATACCCGATCGCCAAGATTATCGGAACATAAAATGTCCCGAACGCGCCGAGGTGCAGGAAGAACTGATCGCGAACCGGAGCCTGACCGGCTAACCCGTTAATTGTATAAAACAGGGACTCGTCCAAGTTCATGGCGGGCATACTAGCATGAAGGACGTTCATCATCGAAATGCGCCTCATGTCGTCAGCGCTTGTTATTTCGTATGGAAGTGGATGCGGACTGTCAGTTCGCCGTCGACAGGCAAATCTCCCCGCATCTGTGGATCAAAGGTCCATCTTTTGAGGGCGGCGATGCCCGCCGCAGTCAGTTCACGATGCCGGCAGGGCTCGAGGATCACGACGGAAACCTGGGCATCTTTCGACACCAGCATGCGCGCTTTCATCCAATCGTCGATCACCGTTCCGTCGAGCGTAGGCGGAATGCCTGGCCAAGGAGTGGATTTCGGAACGGGGCCGAGCTGCTGGTCCTTGTTGAGCGGCAGACCGTGGACATGGACTTCCGGCAATTCGATGATGTCTTCCTGGTGGTCGCTCTCATGCGTCGCCTCGTCCCCCGCCGTGGCCAAGACTGAATCTGGCACGGAGCCGATTACGAGCGAGACGATCGAGATCAGAAACGCGACATATGGGTATGCAGACTTCATCGGCACATGAGCCTCGTTAGCGGATCATATGATCATAAATGATGCTCAAAACGACCTTGCAGCGCGGCCGCAGGGTCCGAGACCCCGACGCGTACTTTTTCGTGTACGTGGAGGGGTTGAGGACCCGAGAACAAAGCTGGAGGTCGTTTTCAGCATCATGACTAGAAGAACCATTGCGCCCGGAAGAAATAGGACCTTGGCATCCCCGCATGGGCGATGCCCAAGCCGATGCTGCCCTCACCACGATTGATGAAATATTGTTGATCGAGGAGATTGATCACATCGAAACCCAAGAGCATCTTCTGACCGTGCCAGGGCAGCGGAATCGTATGGGTGATCGACACATTGTAAACGGTATAGGAGTTTTCGTGTGAGGAATTCGTTTTCGCACCTTCGTCGGCTGTTCGCAGACCGGATCCATACAGCATCTGGCCCGTAAAGAGCGTACGTTCCCACAGCCGATACGAAAGCACTGCCGAGCTCGTCATCAATTGCGAATGGTCGCAAAACACGCCGCCAGGCGAGGTGATGTCGTTGATCTCAGCCTGATCCAACAGGTACTGACCGGACTGCAGGCCGTACCCTTTGCACTGGCCCCAGGCCACGTTTCCGCGTCCGGTGAAATTGTCGCTGAACTGGATTTTCAACGCCCCGTCGATTCCCCGCTGCCATCCGCGCTCGAAGGCAAAGAAATTCAAGAGCGGTGTGCTGCCGAACTGACCGGCATCGGAAAGATAACGAGCCAGCTTGTAATAAGCGGTCAGTTCCAGCGTCGCCTTCCGATGCAAGGCGTGATAGCTCCCTACCTGAAAATAATGCGACCGTTCGGCACGCGGCCGGAAGCCTGTGGGATCGTCCGGGGCCGCGGTGGTGCCTTGGGTGTTCAACTGAGCGAACGCCACCTGCTCGATGTTCGGCGGAGTAAAGAGCCGGCCGTAGTAGACATGGAACACATTTGATTGATTGTGCTTGTACGTGACGCCGACTCGCGGGCTGACTTGTCCCTCGTTGTAGAACCCTTGAATCGCATCGCCGCGCACGCCGAGATTCAGGGTCCAGTGATCGTTCGGGCTCCACTGATCCTGCACCCAGAACTCTTCTCTCGTTTGAATGTTTTGATTCGACGCTTCGCGAGTGATCACCGGTCCGGCCGGCACCCCACTGCTGGTATCAAACGCGTATATCTGGGCGGTGTTGTTGGCGCGACTGTAATCGAACTGGACGCCCGATTTGATGAGATGCTGGCTGTTGGGAATCCAGGTATGGTCGACACGCATGCCGCCGCTATACGCCGACCGCCGCTGACTCGCCGTTTGCGCGCTGTTCACATCATCGGCGTACGCCAGCGCGTTCAACGGGTCGGTCTGAAAATCGGCGATCCCGCGGCGGAAATAGGCGCCCACACTGAAGAAGCTGCTGGCATTGACGTCATGCCTCCACACCAGCTGTGAGTACTGGTTGTTTTCGTCCTGAAACTGATCGACAGACTGCGACGCGTTGGGGGTAAACCCGGGAAGCAGGGCAAGGACATCGGAATTTGCCTCCAGATTTGGAATCGTCGGAATCTGGTACTTCGCCACGGAGTTGAGAAAAATCCAACTGAAGTTGTTGCGGTTGTCGTGCTGATAGTCCCCCCGCAGGTAGGTATTGTTCTTCTCGTTGTGATTGTGGTGGTTCGTCTTTCCGAGCGTCGGTGGATCGATCCCACGGTTCGTCGTGACATAACTGTTCAACACATAAAATCGGACCTTTTCGCCGATGGTTCCCCCGTATTCAAACGACGGATTGACCGTTTCGTTGGATCCGCCAAACACCTGCGCCGAACCGAAACCCGGTCGTGTTCCGCTCTTGCTCGTAATGTCCAGGATGAGCGCCGTTTTGTTTCCATACTGCGCTTCCATGCCGCCGAGAATGATGTCGGCCCGTTCCCAGGCGCGCGGAGGCACGATGTCGGCAAACGCTCCGGTCACCGTATCCGGGATGGGAATGCCGTCGATGCGAAACTGTTGATTGGCATGGTCCTGTCTGACATGCGTTTGTTTCAGCGAGCCATACACCACGCTCGGAACGGTCAGGAGCACGTCGTAGACATCGTTGTTGTTTCCCCTCGGCAGGGCTTCGATTTCTTTCCGGCTCAGTTGATACGTCTCGCTGGACGCTCGATATTGAATCGGAGGCAGCGGTGCCACAACCTCCAAGGCAATCTCCCGGGTTACCGCCAGCGTCAGAGAGACGGGCGGGGGCGGCACGGTGCCGATCTTCACCACCACATACTCGCTTCGATACGTATCCTGAACGGCGCTGATCGAATAGGTGCCCGCTTCGGGGATCACGATCCGGAATTCGCCGGCCTGATTCGTGACGTCCTGGCCCACGAGGTTGCCGTCTTGATCGCGCACCTGCACGCTGGCCTGATCCACCCGCCGAAGATCCTGATTCTGGACGGTGCCGACTATCGTATGCGAAGCATCAATGTCCGCCGCGTGGCTATACTTCTCTCCGGCGCCACCCACCACACCGATTTGAACGAACACCAGTACACATGAAACAGATACGATCACGGGTCGCATGCCCGCCTCCACTTCCGCCGATCGAAGACAACCAGATCACATCAGGGCGACGTGCGAGCACAGATGGGCTCACACATCACGCTGCACGATGACTTTGGCTATGAGATCCGAGGCGGTGCGCGAGAAGGACCAACCGATTCGAGGTCGACGGAAAAGAGCTGCGTCTTCGCAGGATCGTCGTACAGACCGACGATTTCAAAGGCAGAACACGGCAGGCCACCGAGATCGATGGAGCCGGACGTGTGGTGTTGGACCCATTGACACAGATCGGTATCTGAATGCTCGTGTCCGTCTGTGTCAGCGGCGGCGAGTTCGTGATGAACGTCTTGGGCCACCGCAAAAGGCGCCAGCACAAGAAGAAGACCGATGAGGCTTGCGGCAAGCGCTCGGGAAAACCAGCGTGCGGGAAGGAGCAGTCGCATAACGTTCGCCTTGAGTATCACAGCGATACAAAAGGTGTCAAAGAGAGGGGAAGAGCCGTTTGTCTTGTCCTTTAAGATCAACGACTTGCACGTCGTGCTGTAGACTTTTTCAGTACATTTCGCTATATTGCGCGACTTCCACAGGAAAAGGGCAGGCGATGAATCGACCGATCGACAATCAACACGTTATAGAAATCAAGGCATTGCCTTCCCCCCGGGCGATCAAGACCAAGCTTCCTATTACCGATGAAGCGGCCGCTTTGGTCGTCGAAACACGTGAGGCGATCCGCCGAATCCTTCACGGACAGGACCGCGAGCGCTTAGTGGTCATCGTGGGTCCCTGTTCCATCCACGACCCCCACGCCGCCTACGAATATGCGGAACGACTCAAGCCCCTGGCCGATGCGGTTCGTGATCGCTTGCTCATCGTCATGCGCACGTATTTCGAAAAGCCACGGACCACCGTCGGATGGAAAGGTCTCATCAACGATCCGCATCTCGACGGCACGTGCGACATCGCCACCGGCATGGAGCTCGCCAGAACCATTCTGTTGAAGATCAATCAATCCGGCCTGCCCTGCGCCACGGAACTATTGGACCCGATCAGCCCGCAGTACATCGCCGATCTCATCAGTTGGACCGCCATCGGCGCCAGGACAACGGAAAGTCAAACTCATAGGGAGATGGCCAGCGGCGTATCGATGCCGGTCGGGTTCAAGAACGGGACTGAAGGCAGTTTGCACATCGCCGTGAATGCGATGACGTCCGCGCGCACCCCCCATCACTTCGTCGGCATCAATGCCGACGGGCAAACCTCTATCATTAAGACGATGGGGAACCCTGACCGCCACATCGTGCTGCGAGGCGGCGGAGGGAAGACCAACTACGATGCCGAGCATGTGGCAAAGGCCGAAGCCGCCGTCGCCGGCGAAGGCATCGCTCGGTCGATCATGATCGATTGCTCGCACGACAATTCCAACAAGGATCACACGCGCCAGGGCCTGGTCGCACGCGAGGTGCTCCGCCAGTTCCGCGAAGGCCGCCAATCGATCATGGGCCTCATGCTCGAGAGCAATCTCAATCCCGGCAAACAGACCTGGAAACAAGGCGTCGCCCTGGCACATGGCGTCTCTATCACCGACGCCTGTCTCGGCTGGGACGATACGGCGGCGCTCTTGAACGAGTTGGCTGAAAGCATCGTCGCACGACCTGCCTGACCGGTTTCCCGGCCCCTCCGAGGCCGCCCCAAATCAACCTCGATGCTCATCGATACCCATACTCATCTGGACGACGCACGCTACGACGCCGATCGCGACGCGACGATCGACCGGGCACGCCGGGCCGGTGTGGGAGCGTTTGTGACGATCGGATGCGACCTCTCGACCAGCCAGTCGGCGGTATCGCTCGCCGATCGCCATGCCGATATCTATGCCTCGATCGGCGTCCACCCGCATGAGGTCAAGCATATCGGTGACGAGTGGTACGACGAGCTGCGCCGCCTGGCCCGACATGAGAAGGTCGTGGCGTATGGCGAAATCGGCCTCGACTACCACTATAATCACTCGGCTCCGCAGGAGCAGCGCGAGCGGTTCCGCGAACAAGTGCAGCTCGCGCGCGAGCTGCGCTTGCCCGTGATCATCCACACGCGAGAGGCGCAGCAGGATACGATCAGTATCTTGAAGGAGGAAAAGGCGTCAGAGGTGGGAGGGGTGTTCCACTGCTTTTCTGGAGATGCCTGGCTGGCGAAGGATGCGTTGGATTTGGGATTCTATCTGTCGTTTTCAGGCATTTTGACCTTCAGCAACGCGACGATGTTACGGGACATTGCCAAACAGACTCCGCTGGATCGCGTGCTGATCGAAACCGACTGCCCCTACCTCACGCCCGTGCCTCACCGAGGCAAACGCAACGAACCGGCTTTTGTCTCCCACGTGGCTCGGCAGCTTGCCGACATCCATCCCGAGTTGTCGCTCGAGCAGATCGAACGGGCCACGACTGAAAACGCCAGACGGCTCTTCACAAAATTGCGCGAGCGCTTGAGCGACACAACCTAGAAGCGCTTGAGTTGACGGCTGCGGCGACGAAGCGCTTTAGGAAGCTTTCGGGGATTACCTTTCTTCTCGGGCCGGCCTCGCGGCTCAGAGTCCTCGTCCGCCAATTCTTTGTAGGGCATCGGCTGTTTGAGGACGGACTGTGCATGCAGTTTTTGGGCAAACTCGGCAGCCCTCATGATCAACGCTCCTTGGGCCTGTACGGACCGGATCACCTCGAGGTCGGACGTCACCACGGCGCAGTCCGTTCCATACTCACGTGCGAGCCGCTCGATCACCTGGTCCGCCCGCTCCCCACGCTTCGAGAAGATGACCTGGACTCCGGCACGGTGCTCGCGGCTTTCAATCGGCTTTCCTTGCTGCCATCCGTCGAACACGATGGTCAACGCATGGCCCTTTTGATGACGATAGGAAGCCAGGCGTCGTAGCAATGACTCCCGATCCGCCTCCGAATGCAGACCACCGGCTGTTCCGGTCAAGGCCAGGAGATTATAGCCGTCGATGATGACATGCATCCTGAGAAGAGACCCTACTTGGCGGCCGAAACGCTGTCAACCGACCGTCCAAAGCGCCGGTCCCCTTGACAAGCCTGGAAACATCTGAGACATAGATATATCTGCGGCCCGTCCTCCTGGAAACCCATGCCTTCTGCTCTCTGGCGTATCGTGACATGTGGAATGCTGTTGGGGCTATTGAGCCTCAACGGAGTGCTGTGGCATGATCCCGCCGAGGCCGCCTCGCAAGACCAGCGACGTGACCAGTCGTCGACTTCCAAGCGGTCGAAAAACTCCAAGATCAGCCTCGCTCCCCATGCGCTCCCGCTCGCGAAGATCGAGAATCTGAGAACCGCCTTCTCCCCCGACTTGTTTCGGTTGGTGCTGGATCTCGACCGCAAGACACGGGTCAAAAAGCACCGGCCACCCGATGAAGACGGACTGGTCGTCGAAATCCCCCATGCGGCATTGAGCAAATCCGCGCAAGCCAAGATTGCCCAGGGCGCCCTCGACGGTCGGTTCATCGTCAGGCAAACGCGCGATGATTCTGTCACCGTGACCTTGCCGAGCGGATCTTTCCAAACCTACTCTTTGTTTTCGCTGACGAATCCTCCACGCCTCGTGGTCGACGTGGTCCCCCACGGGGTCGAGCCCTTCGCACCTCCCGCAGATGTGGCCGAGACGTCCATGACCCCGCCCCCCGCTCCGCCGGTGCAACCGCTTCCGCCACCGGCCAAGAGCTTCACCACGATCGTCATCGATCCCGGGCATGGCGGCAGAGACCCAGGCGCTCATGGCCAACGTGGCACCGAAGAAAAGGACATCACGCTCAAGGTGGGCTTAAAGCTACGCGACCTTCTGAAAAAGAATCCAGGCATCCGCGTCCTCATGACGCGTGATCGGGATGTATTCGTCGAACTTGAGGACCGGGCCCGATTCGCCAATGGCAACGAAGCCGACCTGTTTGTCTCGATCCACGTCAACTCTCACCCTCAGCGGTCCGTGCGCGGGATTGAGATTTACCATTTCGGGGAGGCCAAGGATCAGAGGGCGCTGGAGGTGGCCGCTCGGGAAAATGGTACGCCATTGAGTAGCACAGGGGTGGGATGGGAATACCTGGTCGCGGATCTGCTGACGACGAAGAAAATCGAAGCCTCGTTGGAGCTGGCGTGGAATACCAAAGAGGCGATGATCTCCCATCTGAATGGCCACTATGCTCTTGTGGACCATGGTGTGAAAACCGCGCCGTTCTATGTGCTCCGCTTTACCAGCATGCCGAGCATTCTGGCCGAAATCGCCTACATCTCGAACACCACGGAAGAGGATCTCCTCAGGACCGGCATGTTTATTACGCGCATTGCCGAGTCACTACACGAGGGAGTGATCGCCTTCCTGGCCGCCTCCAAGCAGTCGGCGCGGTAATGCGCCTGATGCCCCGGTTCCTCCTGCCGTTATGCCGACCCTGAAGGTGATCCTCGAGTACGACGGTTCCCGCTATGCCGGCTGGCAGCGCCAACCGGATCAACCGACCATCCAGGAAGCCGTCGAAACGGCCGTCTTCCAGCTGACGCAAGCAACCGTATCGGTGATCGGGGCAGGACGCACCGATTCAGGCGTGCATGCGCTCGGTCAGGTGGCCAGCTTCAGGATCGAGCGGGATTGGACACCGAGGGAATGGATTCGGGGACTGAATGCGAGGCTTCCCGAGGATATCGCCGTGCGATCAGCTGAAATCGTATCCGACGACTTTCACGCCCGGTATGCCGCGCGAGCCAAGCTGTACGAGTATCGCATTTTGAATCGCGGCGAGCGGCCGGCCCTGGACCGTGCGTACGTCTGGCACGTTCACAAGGCTCTCGATCAGCATGCCATGGAGCAGGCGGCGACTGTTCTCGTCGGCGCGCACGACTTCTCTTCGTTCGAAGGTAGCTTGACCGACAATGAAGATCCGGTGTGCGACCTGCGGCAGTTGTCTCTCTCGAGGCAGGGCGATCTGCTCACGATTCATGCCTATGCGGATAGATTCCTCAAACATATGGTTCGTTCGATCGTCGGGACGCTCGTGGAGGTCGGCCACGCCAAACGAAAGCCGGAAGCGCTGAAAACCATCCTGGCCGAAAAGGACCGTACCGCCGCAGGCAGAACTGCACCACCCCAGGGCCTCTTCCTTGTACGTGTCGACTACGAACAAGGGCATGGCGCCGCTTCGTGAGGAGCTTGATACGTCGTGGTGGCGCGGAGCAGGGCGGAACGAGCAGCGGGCGGAGGGTTAGCGAGAAGAAGGGTCGTCGCGGTTTTCGAGCTTCTTGCGGAGTTCGATCAATTCCTGCTCCAGTGCCAGGAACCGATCACTGATCGGGTCCGGTAAATTGATGTGGTCCATCGTCGCATCGGGAAGCCGCTCGCCCTGCGTCTTAATCACCCTCGCGGGTACGCCGATGACCGTCGAATTGGCCGAAACATTCTTGAGCACGACGGAATTCGCGCCGATCTTGACGTTGTCGCCGATCGTAATGCCTCCCAAGATCTTGGCTCCGGCGCCCACAACGACGTGGTTGCCGAGGGTCGGATGCCGCTTTCCGCGTTCCTTTCCCGTTCCGCCGAGCGTCACGCCTTGAAAGAGCGTCACATAGTCGCCGATTTCGGCGGTCTCGCCGATGACCACCCCCATGCCGTGATCGATGAAAAATCCAACGCCGATGCGGGCCGAGGGATGGATTTCGATCCCTGTCAGCCATCGAGCCAGCTGGGAAACCGCGCGGGGCACGAAGGGAACGCCGTGGGATTTGAGCCAATGGGCGATGCGATAGGCAAGGAGGGCATGAAACCCCGCATAGGTGAAGACGACCTCCAGCGTGCTGGTGGCCGCCGGGTCGCGGTCGAACACGGCTTGCAGGTCTTGGCGGATAACGTTAAGCATAACTTTGATGCAAGCTATAAAGTTGAAATGTTTGAAAGTTTTAACTTTAGCACTTGCTACACTTTGCAGTTTCTTCTTCCCAGATAGCCGATGAATCCTGATAACGCCTTTGAGAGGGTCTCTGCCTTTATCTTTACTGCTTCGAAGTCAGCCGAATCAAGATACCCCAGCTCCAGTGCAATATACAATTGACTGCGCACTTCGCCCGAAGAACCTTTCGCCATCCGTAAAAATCTTGAAAATTCCTTCGACGAACCTCGCTCGAATCCTTCCGCAATGTTGGACATTACGGAAACCGACGCCCTTCTGATTTGATCGCGTAACCCAAAATCCTTTGAGAATTTACCATCGGCACTTAGTCGATAAATGTTCGTCACCAATTCCTTGGCCATTTCCCATGCCCTTATATCCTCGAACCGCTCAATTTTTGGCAAGGTTTCTTCAAAACTCCTACACTTTTAAACTTTCACACTTCCTCGATCAAACACACCGCGTGGGCGATCATTCCTTCTTCCCTGCCCACGGCATCAAGTCCCTCTCCGCTCTTGACCTTCACGTTGACACGATCCGGGTCGATGCCGGCCGTTTCGGCCATTTTTTTCTGCATGGCGGCAAGATGGGGCGCCAGTCGCGGAGCCTGCGCCACAATAACCGTATCGATGTTGCCGACACGATACCCCTTCGCCTTCAGCTTGTTCATCACGTCTTCCAGTAATTTGAGGCTTGAGATTCCTTTGTACCGGGCATCCGAGCTCGGAAAGTGACGTCCCAAATCTCCCTCTCCCATGGCGCCCAGCAAGGCATCGCAGACCGCGTGCACCAGGACATCCGAATCGGAGTATCCGAGCAGGCCCTTGTCGTGCGGGATGTCGATTCCTCCGAGAATGAGCTTTCGTCCCGGAGCCAGCGGATGCACGTCGTACCCATAGCCAATTCGCATCGTTATACCTCAGACGTGTGATGGGTGAAGGGTGACGAGTGATGCATGATGGTCAAGGGCGTGCATGATAGAGGGAAAACAGATAGACGAGGACGAGGACAGTTCAACGCATGACCCATTTGCTGATCACTTATCACTGCTCACTGTTCACTGATCATTAGATTGACGCGCCCCTAAGATGGCTTCCGCGATGACCAGATCTTCCGGCCTCGTCACTTTGATGTTCTCGCCACTGCCTTCAACCACCCGCACGGAATAGCCCATCCATTCCAAGAGAAACGCATCGTCGGTGGCGACGATTCCTTCCGCATGGGCTTTCCGATGCGCTTCTTCGAGCCAATCACGCCGGAAGGCCTGCGGCGTCTGCGCCCGCCACAAAGGTTTGCGGTCGACCGTCCGTTCGATGAGGTGATCGCCGCTCACCTGCTTCACGGTATCCCGCAGCGGCAACGCAATAATGGCGGCCCCGTCCTTCCGGGCGGCCTCGACCACCCGCTGAACCATGGAGTCCGTCACAAACGGACGCACGGCGTCATGAATCACGATGAGATCGACTGCCTCTTCCACCACGGCCAGCGCATGACGGACCGAATCCTGCCGCTCACGTCCTCCCGCGACGACGTGCGTGATTTTGGTAAAGCCGTGGCGCTCGACAATTTCGGTTCGGCAATAGTGTAGGTCGGTTTCCGGAACGGCGAGGACGACCGCATCGATGACGGAAGAGGATTGAAAGACACGAAGGGAGTGGACCAGAAGCGGCAGCCCTCCGAGCGCGCGAAATTGCTTGCGGACCGTCCCGCCCATCCGCAGGCCCATGCCCCCGGCGGGAATGAGCGCGACAGTCCGAAGAGGCTGTGGTGTCATCGCCGCACGCCGGTGACGAAGAAGCGGCTATCCACGCGCGATCTGCAGCTCCTCTCGTTCGGTTTCTTCCTTCAAGCGAGTGAAGATCATGCGTCCGGCGGTCGTTTGAAGTACGCTGGTCACGATGACATCCACATTCTTTCCAATGTACCGCCGGGCATTGTCGACCACGATCATCGTGCCGTCGTCCAGATAGGCGACGCCCTGCCCCGCTTCCTTGCCTTCTTTCAGCACGAACACGCGAATGGCCTCGCCGGGCAGCACGACCGGCCGCAAGGCATTGCAGAGCTCGTTGATGTTCAGCACTCGGATCCCCTGCAGCTCGGCCACCTTGTTGAGATTGAGGTCGTTCGTGACGATCTTCGCGTTCATTTTCTTGGCGAGCACGATGAGTTTCGCATCGACTTCCTTCACGTGCGGGAAATCCTCGTCGATAATCCTGACATCCACATCGCCCATCTTCTGAATCTTGTTCAGGATATCGAGTCCGCGACGCCCACGCGCCCGCTTCAAGGAATCGGACGAATCCGCAATGTGCTGCAGTTCGTCCAGGATGAAATGCGGCACAAGGAACGTGCCTTCGAGAAATCTGGTTTCACAGAGGTCGGCCACCCGGCCGTCAATGATGACGCTGGTATCGAGCACCTTCGGACACACCGTGTTGCCATCCAACTCGAACAATTTCTGCTGAGGACTCGGCAGCTTTTCCTTGCCGAACCTGGCGCCCAGGACGAGACCGAGGTAAGGAAACCCGAGGAGAAAGACGAGTCCACCGATGTGGAACAAGAAGGTCTCCACATCGAAAATCTCGCCGCCCACCCACTCGACCAACCCCGTGAGGAGCAGCCCAGCCGCCAATCCCGCCGTGCCCCCGACTATAATGCCAAATGTGAGATTGCGTAACGCATATTCCCCGGTGACAATCAGGCCGCCGGTCACCGCCCCGATCCCGAACCCGTACAGCCAATACGAAGTGCTGGCGCCGTCCGCTTTGATGAACAGCGCCATTCCCGCCAACGCGCTGAGAAGGACAAATATGGCTCTCGATACCATACCTTCACTCCTCTCGTTAAGGACGCAACGTGAGATAGATGGTCTGGCCTTTCCGCTTCAACAGGAGCAGCACGGCTTGATCCTTTGCCAAGCCCGACACCGCCCGCTCGTAGCTCTTGAGTGAATTCACCGGCTTTCGGTTGACTTCCAGCACGATGTCGCCTTCCCGCACGCCCATCTCTTCCGCGGTTCCGCCGGGTCTGACTCGTACGATGACCACACCGCGTTCGGTGGATTTGATCCCGTACCGAGCGGCCAGCTCTTCATTCAGTTCGCGGACATCGAGATCGGACAGCACCCCCGTCGGGGCGGTCGATTCCCCGTTGTCTTCCGAGCCGGCCTGGCCCATGGACTTCGGCTGCTCGACGATGGTCACGTCGATGGTCTTGTTCTTCTTATCTCGTATGACCTTGATGGGAACCTTGCGCCCGATCGGCGTCTGCGCCACCGCATTGCGAAGATGAGTGGGAGAATCCATGGGTTTGCCGTCGTATTCCGTAATCACGTCGGCGCGCTCAAAGCCTGCTTTCTTCGCAGGGCTGTCGTCCATCACGTCGCTGACGAGGACGCCCTTCGTCTCGGACAGACCGAATTGCGCGGCCAATTCCGGTGTCAGCTCTTGAATCGCTACGCCGAGCCAGCCACGCACGACCTTACCCGTCTTCACCAGTTGATCCATGATGGAGCGGGCCAGGTTGCTGGGCACCGCGAAGCCAATGCCCATGTTGCCGCCGCTCTGGCTGAATATCGCCGTATTGATCCCGACCAATTCGCCGCGGATGTTGACCAGGGCTCCCCCAGAGTTGCCGGGATTGATGGCCGCATCGGTTTGAATAAAGTCCTCGTATTCGGCGATGCCCATGCTCGCGCGCCCGACGGCGCTGACGATACCCATCGTCACGCTCTGGGTCAGGCCAAATGGGCTGCCGACCGCCAGCACAAACTCCCCCACCTCGAGTTGGTCCGAATCGGCGAAAGGAATCGTCGAAAGCCCCGTCGCCTCGATCTTCACGATGGCCACATCGGTCTTGGTATCGGTGCCGATTAGCTTTCCCTTGAACTCCCGCTTGTCGGAAAGAATCACCCGGATGTCATCGGCCTTGTTGACGACGTGGTTGTTGGTGATGATCAGGCCGCTGGGATCCACGATGACGCCGGAGCCTTGTCCCCGCTCCTTCCGGTCCCGATGCGGCTGCTCACGCTTGAAAAACTCGTCCCCGAAAAAACGACGAAAAAAAGGATCATCGAACGGGGAGCTTTGCGGCCCGTCTCCCGACTTGCCGGATCGGCTGGCAGCGATATTGACGACGGCGGGCTTCACGGTTTTGGCAATCTCGACGAAACTCTTGGCCGTGCCTCCGCTCACGGGCTGTTGAGGCACGGTGGCCACCGGACGGACGCTCCCATTCGTCGGTGAATCGGGTCCGGCGGCGCCTCGCGGCATCCATCCGAGGTCGGACGCCGCCACGATGCCAATGACGGCACCAAAAGCAAGAAAGAGATAGGGAAGCGCCCGCGAACCGTCAATGTTCATCCTGGATCCTTATTGGATTTCACCCGCATAGATGCCCATGATCGTCTGTAAGAATTTCACCGATTCAGCCTTCGGGCGTTGGAATGAATTGCGCCCGATGATGCTGCCGAACCCTCCGCCTTCCCGGATGGCGCGCGCCTCCTCGAAGACGTTCTTATCCTCGCTCTTGGCCCCGCCGGAGAAAATCACGATCCTGCGACCATCGAAGGCGCTTTGCACGACATGTTTGACCCGCTCAGCCAGCGTTTTGATGGGAATTTGTGTGGACTCGTACACTTTCTTTGCGGCCGCCTGCTCGAGATGGGCCGAGGGAAGTTTGACCTTGATGACATGGGCCCCCAACTGCGCCGCAATTTGCGCCGCATACGCGACCACATCCATCGCCGTCTCCCCTTCTTTGCTGATCGAAGAGCCGCGGGGATAGGACCACACGACGACCGCCAACCCGCTGTCTTTCGCCTCTTCGGCAATCGCGCGCAGTTGCTCGTACATCGCATTGCAATGGGCGGAGCCGGGATAGATGGTGAATCCGACGGCCGCACAACCCAAACGCAGTGCGTCTTTCACGCTGCCCGTCACTGACGGCAACGGGTCTTTGTCGTCATGCAGGACGTCATGGTTGTTCAGCTTCAAGATCAACGGAATCTGCCCGGCGAACTGGCTCGCGCCGGCTTCCAAGAATCCCAGCGGGGCCGCATAGGCATTGCATCCGGCGTCGATCGCCAATTGAAAGTGGTACAGCGGGTTATAGCCCGGCGGGTTGGGCGCGAAGCTCCTCGCCGGCCCGTGCTCGAAGCCCTGGTCGACGGGCAGGATGACCAGCTTCCCGGTGCCGGCCAACTTTCCGCTTCTCAACAACCGGGCGATGTTCGTTTTCGTTCCCGCATTGTCGCTGGTGTAATAGCTCAGAATTTCTTGGACGTGATCCGCCATTGAATTCCTCCACTCCGTCGATGGTCCCGTTAGGCCGCTCCTGCTGTGCCCTGTATGCAGGCTTCGGCGTCCCGCACATCGTCGGCGCTGCCGATGATCAGCGGCACCCGTTGATGCAGCTTCTTCGGCTCGATCTCGAGGATACGCGTCATCCCGGTGCTCGCCCTCCCGCCGGCCTGCTCGACGACCATGGCCATGGGATTGGCCTCGTAGAGCAGCCTCAGTTTCCCCTCCGGTTTGTTCACCTCGCCGGGATACAGGAAAATGCCTCCGCCGAGAAGCAGCCGGTGCACATCGGCGACCAAGCAGCCTGAATAGCGCCCGCTGTAGGGGCGCCCGGCGGCCTTGTCGGGTTTCTTGAGGGAATCGATGTAGCGCTTGGTCCCCTCCGGCCACTTCTCGTAGTTGCCTTCGTTTACCGCGTAGACCTTTCCACGGGAAGGCATCTTGATGACCGGATGAGACAACTGATACTCCCCGACGTTGGGATCGAGCGTAAAGCCGTAGACGCCTTTTCCGGTGGTCAACACGAGCATGGTGCTGGGTCCAAAGAGAAAATAGCCGGCCGCCAGCTGGTTGACGCCCTTCCTGAGCAGATCCTGTTCTCCCGGCGGCTGATCGGGGTTCTGCGGCGCGACGATCGAGAAGATGGAACCCAACGGCATGTTCACGTCGGTGTTGGAGGAGCCATCCAACGGATCGAAGAGCACCATGTACGGGGCGGGCCTGCCCGGCGAAGTGACGAAGACGGGCTTTTCCATTTCCTCCGACGCCAGAGCACCGGCCACGCCGTCGCGCTGCAAGACTTCAATGAACGTCTCATTGGCCATCTGATCCAGCTTCTTGACTGATTCCCCCTGCACATTCGTCTCACCGGTTCCCCCCAACATATTGAGCAGGCCGGCAATCCGCAGGTCCCTGGAGAGGGTCTTTCCCACCAAACAGATGGCAGAAAGCAACGCGGTCAGGGATCCGGCTCCCCCGAGTGATGCGGGGGGATTGGCCATGAGAAATTGTTCAACGGTGAGCGGCTGATGTGCCATGAAGGAGCAGGAACCTTTATAAAGCCAAAGAGACGCTCCCTCACGGCCGCGCGAGGGCGAATCCCGAAGAGTAAGATGAGGGATTATAGCCCGTCTCGAGTGGACGGGCAACGAATCTCCGGTCCGCGTCAGGACGGAGTTTTGGCGGGCGGAAAGCCATCAACGAGGTCGGCAACGATGGCCCCAATAATGACTTTGGCCTTCATCCGCACCGGAATCCGTCGCTCGTCCGTCGTAAACCAGACGCGAATGTTTCCTTTGTTGATGAAGAGACCCCTAAACGGCATGATCACAAGCACTTGCGCTGTTTCGACCCTTCCCCAGACGCCCTCCAACGTCTCAATATTTTCGACCTTCACCTCGACCGGGCGATTCTTCTTATCGTGATACACGTTGAAGGTGAGCGATGCCCCTGGCGTCATCGGCAACTGATTGCGGACATAATAGAGGCAGGAAATCAAATCCTGCGTTCCGGCGGGGATGGGAACCGTTTCCGTCGTGCCCTGCCGTACCGCTGTGACGGTTCCTTCCGTATGGTGAAAGGTATACTCGATATCTTCCTTGTTCTTTCCCTCTCGGCGGCGAAACACCATATGCTGCGGCAGTTGAGTCCGCAAATCAAACTGCGATTCCACCCGGTTGTCGACCGGGAAAAATTTGCTGATGGCCGGACGGGATTGTGCGGTGGTCACCAACTTGGCCCGAGTGTTCTGGCCGGCCGCTCCATCCGACTGCACCTCCATCACCGCGGTGCCGGCCAGAATATTCAACCAAGAGATATCGTAGATCAGCCGTTCCCCCGTTTTGACCGCATCAGCCGAGGCGGCCGCAGCCGGCAAGACGCCAGGTGCCCAGCAGAGCACCAGGCAGGCCAATCGGTACGAAAACCAGCGCATCATCTTGAAAGTTATGCGTTTCAGCGGGGAACTTAGGACAGCATGGCGCGTGTGACGGCAGCCAATTCGCCCTCAACCGCGGACCGGATGGCCGTGAGCCGCTCGGCAGACGCGGCTTCGAATCGCAGGACCAGCGCCGGTTGTGTATTGGAAGCCCGGATGAGGCCCCAGCCGTCTTCAAAGATGGCCCGTACACCGTCAATTGTCACCACCTCACGGACAATGTCTCTCGAAGGGCCAATGGGCTGGCGGGATCTGGCATAGCCGGTCAAACGATCCTGCACCTGCTTGACCAATTCAAATTTAATTGTGTCGGGGGTATCGACGCGAATTTCGGGAGTGACGGCCGTCGCCGGAAGATCGGCCACGAGCGACGACAGCGGCTTTCCGGTCTTGGCAAGTATCTCAACCAGGCGGCAGGAGGCATAGATCGCATCGTCATAGCCGAAATATCGATCCGCAAAAAACATATGTCCGGACATTTCCCCCGCCAGCACCGCCTGCTCGCTCTTCATCTTGGCTTTGATCAGGGAATGTCCGGTTTTCCACATGATGGGCCGCCCACCCTGTTTCGCAATGTCGTCGTAGAGGCATTGAGAGGCCTTGACCTCGGAAATGATGGTGCTGCCCGGCTTGGCTGACAGGATGTCACGAGCATAGACGACCATCAACCGGTCGCCCCACAACACGCGGCCCTTTTCATCGATGGCGCCGATGCGGTCGCCATCGCCGTCATAGCCGATGCCCACATCCGCCTTATGCTGCATGACGGCATTCGTTAAATCCTCGAGATTGTCGAGCACTGTCGGATCGGGATGATGGTTCGGAAACCGGCCGTCCAGGTCACAGTAGAGACCGGTCACGCGACAGCCCAGCAACTCCAGGGCGTCCTTGGCCACGAGAGCCGCCGCTCCATTGCCGCAATCGATGACGACGTGCAGAGCTTTCGCATCGACCCCGCTGAAGCTCTTTTTAATATAGGCCAGATAGTCGGGAATGATCGGATGTTCCGACCGTGTTCCGTGGCCGGACGTGAAGACGCCGCTCTCCATCACGCGTCGTAGTTCCTGGATCGCGTCTCCGTGGATGGCCTCCTTGCCGATACACACCTTGAATCCGTTGTACTCGGCCGCATTGTGACTGCCGGTGATCATGAT
Organism: Nitrospira sp.; assembly: GCA_035281245.1. GTDB lineage: Bacteria > Nitrospirota > Nitrospiria > Nitrospirales > Nitrospiraceae > Nitrospira_C. Next base: position 13,639 of record DATEEH010000097.1, on the reverse strand, counting down.
CCCGCCGTCGACCGGCAACTGAAAGAGGGAGAAATAGACCAACGGGGAAGGACAAATCCCCACATCGATCACGTTCATCCCGCCGGCCAAGAGTCCCTTCACCAAGGCGTCGAATAATCCGGGCGAACTCAGGCGGCCGTCTCGGCCGACCGAAATCGTTTTCACACCGCGATCTTTGACATAGGTGCAGTAGGCTCGTCCGACCTCCTCCGCAATCGATTCGGTCAATTCCTTGCCGACGATGCCGCGGAGATCGTATTCCCGAAACAAACCCATAGTACCTCGAGATACAGTTAGAAAGTTTGAATGTGCGAAAGTTTGAAAGTCTTATACTTGAAACTTTGAAAGTGAGAAAGCGCTTCTGACTTTCCAACTTTTAACTTTTCAGCTTTCAACCCCGCCCGTAATCGTCCTTGAATCGGACGATATCGTCTTCTCCCAGATACGGGCCATTCTGCACCTCAATAATATGCAGCGTGTCCTGGCCGGGGTTCTCCAACCGGTGCTGAGTTTCCACTGGTATCGCCGTGCTCTGCCCGACGTGGAGGTCAAAGATCTCCTCCCCTCTCGTCACTCGTGCCGTGCCGGCGATGACCACCCAGTGTTCGCTCCGCTGATGATGCAGCTGTAAGGACAGACGGCCGCTCGCATTCACCGTCACGCGCTTTACCTTGTACCCAGGTCCTTCCTCAAGGACCGTATAGGATCCCCAGGGCCGATGCACGGTCAGATGTTCGAGGTGCTCCGGAGCGCCCTGTTTCTTGAGAATATCGACGATCCGTTTCACATCCTGCGCGCGGGACTTCGGACAGACGAGTGTCGCGTCCGGTGTATCCACGACGACCATGTCGCTCAAGCCGATCGTCGCCACGACCCGACGGTCTCCGTAGACCACGGACCGCCGACTATCGATATCAACGACCCGCCCGCCGACGACGTTGCCCGCCTTGTCCTTTGCCGCGACTTCGTCCAAGCTGCCCCAACTCCCGACGTCCGACCACTTGAAGGCGACAGGCACCATGGCCGCCTTGTCGGATTTTTCCATCACCCCGGTGTCGATGGAAATCGACGGCAAGCGGCGATACTCCTCATCAATGGCGGTTCGTGCGGCGTTCTGGTCGATCAAGTCGCCAATGTGCCCGATCCCGCGAGCCAGCGCCGGCTGATGGCGGCGGATCTCGTCCAGAATCGTGGCGGCGCGCCACACGAACATGCCGCTGTTCCAATAATAATTGCCCGCTTTGAGATATTGCGCGGCTTTCACGGCGTTGGGCTTTTCAACGAACCGGCCCACTCGATAGCCCTTGAGCTTTCCGTGCCTGCCAAGGATCGTTTTGCCGTCCGGTTTGATATACCCGTATCCGGTTTCCGGCCGAATCGGCTTGATGCCGAAGGTCACCAAGAGCCCTCGACGCGCAAGTTCAGCCGCCAGGGAGACCGCGGCGTTGAAATCCTTTTGACCTTTCACGATATGATCGGCCGGCACGACCAACATGATGGCGTCGGGATCCCGGCGCAACAGATGGAGAGCCACCAGGGCGATGGCCGGTGCGGTGTTTCGTCCTTCGGGTTCGAGCACAAAATTGTCTTTCAGTGCATCCTTCCACTCGCTCAGCTGCACCCGGATGGATTCGGCTTGCGCGGGATTGGTCGAAACCATGACGCGTTCCGCAGGCGCTCCGGTGACCACTCGCCGCATGGTCTGCTGTATCAGCGTTTCATCGCCGATGATCTTCAGCAACTGCTTGGGAAACAGCTGACGGCTCAAAGGCCAAAATCTCGTCCCGCTCCCGCCGGCCATAATGACCGGATACACGTGTGGTGTGCTCATTGATTCTTACCCCTGATGGCGTTGACCGATTTCTGCTGGGCGTCGAGAATCATCTCGATGATTTCACGCACCGCGCCTTCGCCGCCTTTCTTCGCACAGACATAATCCGCAACGGCTATCGCTTGCGGCATGCCGTCGGCAGGGGTCGCGGAAAATCCGACGGCGTCCAGCGTGGCGACGTCGTTGACGTCGTCCCCGATGTAAGCCACTTCTTCCATCGACAGGCCATGACGTGCGGCCATCTCGCGGACGAGCGAAAGCTTGTCCATGACGCCCTGGTGCACTTCAGGAATCATGAGCTTTTCGCCTCTCCACGCCACCAGCTTCGTCCGCTCCTGTGTGACGATTGCGGTAATAATGCCAGCCCTCTGCAGCAGCTTGATCCCCATGCCGTCGCGGGTATTGAATTTTTTCAGTTCCTCGCCCGATTCCGCGTAGTACATCCCGGCATCGGTCAAGACGCCATCCACATCGGTCGCAAAAAGGCGGATGCGCTTGAGACTCGCCAGCAGGGCTTTTCGTGGTCGTGTTCTGGCAGTCATAGAGTCATGATCCCGTTGCGGACCTTTCCCTAGAGCCATCTTACTGGCTCAGACCAAGAGTTCAAACAAAAAATTTCGGCTGGGGCGCCTCAGGCGGGCAGGACGGGATTGGGTACGTGGCTCACAAATCTTTTAAGGGCATCCCGCCAATCGGGCAACGCGGCGCAGCGCGTCAAAAAGCGGCCTTGAGAAAGCACCGAATAGGCAGGCCGTTTCGCCGGTCTGGCGGCTTGAGCCGTCGTGATCGGCCGCACGGCTGCGGAGGCTCCGATTTCGCCGACAATGGCCTGCGCAAATTCGAACCACGTACAGTCGCCGCCGTTGGTCACGTGACAGATGCCCTCAAGATCGCTCTGCACCAGCTGTTGCAGCGCGCGACCCAGGTCTTCGGCATAGGTCGGGCAGCCTCGCTGATCGTCCACGACGTCCAACGCCGTCTTTTCCTGCGCCAGCCGCATGATGGTCTTGACGAAATTGTGACCGTCATGGCCGAACAACCACGCCGTGCGCACGATCAGACTATTGGGGCACAACTCGAGGACGGCCTGCTCGCCCTGATATTTCGATCGGCCGTAGTGATTGAGCGGGTGAGGGATGTCGTGCTCGTCGTACGGACGTCCCTTCGTGCCATCGAAGACATAATCGGTGGAAATATAGAGGAGCCGGGCCTTGATCGCCTGCGCCGCCTGCGCCACCCGCCTCGTGCCCTGTACATTGATCGCATACGCCTGGTCGGGGTCACGCTCGGCCTGATCGACGTTCGTGTAAGCCGCGAGATGGAGAATGATCTCGGGATTCGCCTTTCTGATTTGATGCTCGCAGTCGGGATTCGTCAGGTCGAAGTGCGGCAGGTCTTCGAGGATCAGGTCCTCCTGTGAGAGGATCCGCCGAACGGCATTCCCGAGCTGGCCCTGTGCTCCGGTAATCAGGATGCGCATCTCGACTACGCCGTTCGGCCTTCTTTCAGACGCTTCGCATACATCGCTTCATAATAAGCGCGGAACTCACCGGATTTGATCGGTCGCCACCAGGACTCGTTCTTCCGATACCATTCCACGGTCGCTTTCAGCCCGGCGCCGAAGTCTACGGTTGGTAGCCAGCCGAGTCGCATCAGCTTGCTACAATCCACGGCATACCGCCGATCATGCCCGGGTCGGTCTTCGACAAATCGGATCAACGACCGTGGTTTTCCCAACAAAGCCAACAGTTCTTCGGCGACGATGATGTTCTCGCGTTCGTTGCCTCCACCGATGTTGTAGATCTGTCCCGGCTCTCCGTCCAACAGAATTCGTTCGATGGCTGCGCAGTGGTCGTGAACGGACAGCCAGTCGCGTCGTTGCCGGCCATTGCCATACAGAGGCAAGGGTTGATCGTCGATCGCATTGGTCACAAAGAGCGGAATGAATTTTTCCGGATACTGATTGGGACCATAGGTGTTGCTTCCTCGCGTGACCATGACGGGGAACCGGTAGGTCGTCCAATAGCTCAACGTCAACAGATCGCCTCCGGCCTTGCTGGCCGAATAGGGACTGCGGGGCGCCAATGGATCCTCTTCAGTCGACATGCCGGCTTCAACCGAGCCGTAGACTTCATCGGTGCTCACCTGCAAGAATCGCTTGACGCCCGCCCGTCGTGCTTCCTCCAGCAAAATGCCGGTCCCGACGACATCCGTCTTGGCGAAGCTCCCCGGGTCCACAATCGAGCGGTCGACGTGCGTCTCGGCTGCGGCATTGACGATGGCTTCAATGTGATGTTCCTCCAACAGACGCTTCACGAGCGCCTGGTCGGCGATGTCGCCATGCACGAAGGTATATCGCGCATGACCATGGAGATCCTGCGTATTCGCGCGATTGCCGGAATACTTGAGCGCATCCAGATTGACGACCCGATGGCCGCTGTGCAAAGTCAGCCGCCGGACGAGGTGCGAGCCAATAAACCCCGCTCCTCCCGTGACAAGAATGTTCACGCGAGCTCCAGCTTGTTCGCGCCGGTCCGGCTGACCAGTTGATTGGCGAGGTAGAGGGATTCGATCGTGCCGGCATCGGTCCACCACCCGTCGAGGACGTCCCAGGTGAGCGTGCCGGCGGAAATATAGGCGTTGTTGACGTCGGTGATTTCCAACTCTCCCCGTCCCGAGGGTTTCAACGTCTTGATGATGTCGAACACCGACGCATCATAAAAGTACACACCCGTGACGGCATAGGACGACTGGGGATTGGCCGGTTTCTCTTCGATCCTGACGACCCGTTTGCCTTCGAGGACAGGGACGCCGAACCGTTGGGGGTCCTTGACTTCCTTCAAGAGGATTTTTGCTCCTCGTTGTTGCTGGCGAAACGCTTTGGTTGCCGCGAGGATATTCCCTTCGATGATATTGTCGCCCAGCATGACGCACACCGGCTCACCGTCGGCAAAATGCTCGGCGAGGCGCAGGGCATCGGCGATTCCGCCCTCCCCTTCCTGATAGGTGTAATTCAAATGCTTCAATCCGAATTCCTTGCCGTTGCCGAGCAGCCGCAGAAAGTCTCCCGCGTTGTTTCCTCCGGTCACGAGCATGATCTCCCTCACGCCAGCGTTGACCAGCGTCTGGATCGGATAGAACACCATCGGCTTGTTGTAGACCGGCAGGAGGTGCTTATTGGTGACTTTGGTCAGCGGCAATAACCGCGTTCCAAGACCACCAGCCAGAACGACGCCCTTCATATCCATCCCCTCGCAGCACGATCGATGTTCCGGTCGGTTATGATGACGACGTGGCTTGAGCTTTCTTTATCGCAGCCGGCTGATAGCTGGGAACCGCTTCCTGCAGCCACCGCATCAAGGCCTCATCGTCTGCATCGCCCAGGACATATTCAAGACGCATGAGGCACTGCTCAATCGCCTTGAGCGACGGAGCCCCTGGCCTGACCGCCCGTTGAATCTTCCGATGCGAGGTCGGCTCCACCTGTTCAGTGTCTTCGAACAGCTCTTCGTAGAGTTTCTCTCCCGGCCTCAAGCCCGTGTAGACAATCTGAATATCCTGATCCGGCACAAGACCGGACAAGACGATCATGTTTTTCGCCAGGTCCGCCACCTTGATCTGCTCACCCATATCCAACACAAAGACATCCTCTCCATGCCCCATCACACTGGCCTGCAACACCAGTTGCACAGCCTCTGGAATCGTCATGAAAAATCGCTTGATGTCAGGGTGTGTCACCGTGACCGGGCCGCCCTGTCGAATCTGCTCGGCAAACCTCGGCACCACGCTGCCGTTGCTTCCGAGCACATTGCCGAAGCGCACGACGGTAAATTTGGTCTGCCCCGTGCGGTTGAGACTTTGGATCAACTCTTCCGCCAGGCGCTTTGTGGCTCCCATCACGCTGGTGGGATTGACCGCTTTGTCCGTAGAGATGAGGACAAACCGTTCGACGCCGGCGCTCAGCGCGGCTTCCGCCACCGTCTTTGTTCCCAACACGTTGTTGCGAACCGCCTCCTTGGGATTCAACTCCATCAACGGCACATGTTTGTGGGCCGCGGCATGAAACAGCAATTCCGGTCTTGTGGATGTGAGCACCTCGTTCACGCGGTCGGGCATGGTGGCATCGCCCACTACGGGAACCATTTTCAAGAGCGGGAATTTTGCCCGCAACTCGAGATCCAGCTCATGCAGTCCGTTTTCATAGCGCTCAAACATGACGAGCAAGGCCGGCCTGTACTGGGCGATCTGCCGGCACAGCTCCGACCCGATGGAGCCTCCGGCCCCGGTCACGAGGACCCGTTTCCCCTCCAGCAGAACATGTAACTCCTGCTTATCCGTCTGCACCGGCTCCCGTTGCAGCAGGTCTTCGAGGCTCATCGGCCTCAGCTGCCGCATGGCAGCCGGATCAGCCAGCAACTGCTTCACGCTCGGCAGGACTTTGATGGGCACCTTGCATCCCGCCGCCGCCGCAAGGATCCGCTGCTTGAGCACATTCGAGGCGGACGGAATAGCAATGATGATCTCATGCGCAACCAAGCCATGCGCCATCGTGGAAATATCCTCGATCCGGCCGACCACCGGCACGCCATGGATGCGCATTCGGCGTTTGACGGGATCGTCGTCGATGAGGCCGACCGGACGGTAATGATAGCTTCGATCGCTCAACATGTCCCTGACGAGCAACTCTCCGGCATGCCCCGCACCCACGATCAACACCCGCCGGGCCGATGGACTGAGCACTTGCAGCCATTCACGCAGCCACCGGACAGCGAGTCGTATTCCCGCGAGATACAGACCACCCAGCAGACCGGTCAGGATGATGACCGACCGAGGATAGGCAAGCCATCCGAGAATCCCGTGCAACACCACAAACGAGACAGCGATGCTGGCGATCGAGGCCCATAAGATCCGCCCGAGATCGTGAAGTCCAACATAGCGCCAAAGTCCCTGCTGGATGCGAAACGCAAACATGGCGAGGGCGAACACGCCCAAAATAACCGGGAGACCCTGAGCGAAGATTCCTCGATAGAATGGCGAAATTTCACCGTCAAATCGAAGCGCAAAGGCAGAAAGATTCGCCAGGACGATGAGGTTGAGTTGAATCGCAACGACGAGCAGAGAACGGTAGCGTTGTAGCCACTGTCCGTACCGTCCGACGGTCCATTGAAACAGTTGGATAAGCGGTTGTCTCATGCGAGAGAGGATTTCGCCTCTGCCTTCAGTGAGGGATACTGTAGCACGGCAATCGCCAATAGCACCCAAAAAAATACCGCCAAAGATCCGACGAGCATCTGATCAAATTGAAGGCGGCAGAGCAATCCCACCAGACTCCCCGCCGATCCGGCGAGGATCCCTTGTTGCATCCAGTGGGTCGCTGTTCGATATTCCCTGACCGTTCTCAGTACGAGCGTATAATACAGCCAGCCGAACAACACCACGCCGGGCAGTCCGACATGAAGTGCGAGATACAAGAAAATGTTATGAGTTCCGGCTCGCTTGACCGCCGCATGCCCTTCGGTCACCACCTCCTTTTCTTCACCATAGGTCAGAAGGTAGCTGTGGCTGCCGTAGCCGATTCCGACCAGCCCATGCTTGACGATCTCCGACATGGTAAACGCCCAGATGTCCAGGCGATGGACAATTGATGACAGGCTGGTTTGAACCGGCAGGGCTGCACGAGCCTCACGCATGGGGTCGCGTTCCTTGCTGAAATCGACCTTGATCGCCAGTACGACGGCCATGAGGAGGCACAGAGTGACGACACCGGCGACAATCTTTGCTTTCAATGATCGAAGCAACCAGGCCATGAGGCATAATTCTGCAATAAACGCCACAAGCCCCGCACGGGATTGGGTAATCAACAGGCAGCCGACGAACAGACAGCAGGCGACTATCGCCGTCCACTTGGCTTCAAGAGGACCGCTCCCGAAGACCAACGCAAATGCGAACGGGAAGACCATCACGAGAAAGGTCGTTAACCACACTTCTGCCGGTAGAAACGATTTGACCGCCTGGGGATTGGCCAGATTGAATTGCGTGAGACCGTACGCGGCCACCACAATCGCGGCGGCGCCAACAATATAGAAGAGTGCCCGTCGATACCTGTCCTCTCTGAGAAAATAGATGACCGCATAAAAGATCGCAACTTGCTGAAGCAGCTTCCCATACTCCTTCAGGCTGTAGAGCGGCGAAATCGAAAATGGCAGGGTAAGGCCGATCCATAGGACAAAAGAGAAAAGCATCACGTCATAGGGCGTTCGCGTAAAAAACAGCTTTCGGTTGGACACGCACCAGAGCACCAGCAATCCAAGCAACAGGAGGAATCCGTTGCGCTCCAGAACAAGCAAGGGAGTAAAGGGCAGGACGGCCACATATCCCATCAGCAAGTAGGAAATGAAGGCAGGAAGATACTGTCGGGCCCAGGGCAGCACCCGAGCCGTCCTCGGCGAAACCTCTGCATGCATCATGTCAATGTCCACTGCTTACCTCTCGCTTGTGTACGAGACCCGCCAACAGGAAAAACACTGTCATCCAGACGCCAAGAATGAGAAGCCGCACTCCCTCGTTCGCGGAATGATAAATCAAGGCGAGCAATCCGCAAAGGGCCATGACCCCATATTCCACGGATACCGTCCGTCGATGGCTCCAACCCGCCAGGACGACGCGCTGATAGTAATGCTCACGATGAGCATCCCATACCCTTTCGCCTCGCAGTGCACGACGGATGAGGGTCACTGTCGCATCGAGAATGAATGGGGAAAAGATCACGAGAGGGACCCAAAAATCAAAGACACCTTCTCGACATCCGAGCACGGCAACGCTGCCGGCCAGAAAACCGGTCGGAATGCTGCCTACATCACCCATGAAAATCCTGGCCGGAGGAAAATTGTGCATCAAAAATCCCAGGGCGGCAGCGGCTTGTACGAGCGCCAGACAGAATAAGACCTGGCGATCGTCCATCAAAAAAAGACACGCCATCAAGCCGAATCCAAGAACGGTCATTCCGCCGGCGAAACCATCCATCCCATCCATGAAGTTGTACAAATTGGTCATCCAGACAAGAAACGCCACTGTCATCGGGGCGGCAAGCCATCCCAAGGCAACCTCTCCCCACCCAGGGATACGAAAGCTGGAAAGGCTTACCTCTCCAATGAGCACAATCGCAGAGGCCGTGAACACGTGGCAAATCAATCGGAGCCAGACGGGAATGCCTTTGCGATCATCGAGGAAGGAGACGGCGGCCAAGAACAACATGCCCCCCAAGATCCAAAGCACCTCAGGGGATCTCTCAATCCCATCGATGATTTCTCTGTTGTTCCTCGCGAACGCCACGACGGTGGCGAGCATGATGCCGGCGAGCGCACTCGCCACCATGGCCACACCGCCCATTCTGGGAGTAGGAATCTCATGGAGCGATCGGTCGTTCGGATGATCGATCGGCCCCAACACCGATATTTTGCCGGCGAGAAGACCGGTCAGCCACCAAGACAGCAGACCGACACCGCCTGCGAGGAGGAGCCACATCACGCGATCGATCGCCGATAATGTTCGATGAGATCGGGGACCGCACTGTCGAACGTGTACGCGGGCTGATATCCCAAATCCCGCATCGCCGCTTCGGGACTGTACCACGCCTGCCCAATCAGTTTTTCCAATGTCGAGGAGGAAAATGGGAAGGACCTGTTCGTTAGAGTTTGCACGAAGTCTCCACATCGCGCTCCCACTGATAACGTCCAGGCCGGTACACGAACGAGCGGCAACTGTTTGCCCAGCCCTTGCCTCAAGCGGTCGTAGATTTCAGAGATCGAGTACGGCTTTAGATCTGCAATCACGTACATCGGCTTCAGAAACACTTTTGACTCCAACGCGGCCTTAACCGCTGACACAAAGTTGTTCACGTGAAGCATGCTCCTCACGGTGGAGACGCGCGGTAATGGGGGAAACTGTCCTCGATCAATTGCGGCAATCATCCGGAAAAGATTCCCTTTTTGAGTCGGCCCATACACCAAGGGACAGCGGAGAGAAACCGTAGCAAAAACCCCTCCGGAAGCAGATGCCACAAGCTGCTCCGCCAACCACTTCGAACGCGCGTACGGAGTTCGCGGCGCAGGAGGTGCCGTCTCGTCGACACAACCGACCGTGGTTTCCCCGAACACCTTGACCGTACTCGCAAACACAAACTTTTGAGCTCCACCGCTCTTTGCTGCATCCAATAACCGGCGGGTTCCCTCCACATTTATGGAGAGATAGTCCTCTTCAGATACTCCCTCGTCATCGATCGCATGCGCCTGTCCCGCCAGGTGCACGATGCTATCACAACCGGCAACAGCGCTTCTGACACAGGAAACGTCGCGCACGTCTCCGACCACCGCATCCTCTCTCATTTCGCCCCACAACGCCGACTCTGCCCTGACCAGCGCACGAACCCGGTAGCCGCACGAACGGAGATCCTCCAGCAGAGCGCTGCCGAGAAATCCTGCAGCGCCGGTGACCAATACGCTGTTCATGAAGACGCCAATGTCTCAGTGGCTGGCCTCGCAAGAAGCTCCCGGTACAGCTTGATGGTCTCATTCGCGATATGCTCGACTGAGAACCGTCGAACGACCGTCTCTCGCGCGGCCACCCCCATGGTCTTGCTCAGCCCAGGATTACTCACCAGCGCACGAATGGCATGTGCGAAGCCAGCAACGTCGCGAGGTGGGATCAGAATGCCGTTGACACCGTTCGTCACGACATCTCGACACCCCGGAACATCCGTGGCAATCAGTGGTTTCCCGCATGCCGCAGCTTCCAAGAGTACTTTGGGAAGTCCCTCGCGATAAGACGGCAGCACGACAATGCTCGCCTGCGCGAGCGTGGCCACCATGTCTTCACAATGTCCCCAATATTCGACCAATCCTTCGTCCACCCAGCTTGAGATTTGCTCCCGTGGTATGGCGGCGGGATTATCCTCATCGCACCGCCCCACCAACACGAAACGCGCTGAAACCCCGGCCCCCCTGAGGCGTCTGATGGCTTCGATGAAATCACCGACGCCCTTGTCCCAGAGCATGCGAGAGGCCAGCATGACAATCGGCGTGCCTGAGGGCGCAGGCCGGACTGTGAATGTGTCCGTATCGACACCCGATCCGGCGATCACACGAGTTTGCGGTTCAGTCACGATACGTTCTTTCAAAAAGAGGTTTCGATCATCCTCATTCTGAAAGACGACAACAGATCCGTTTAGCTTCAACAACCATTGAAGCGCAAGACGGAGACACCCATGCATAAATCCGCGCTGACGCTCTGGAGCGGTAAACGCATAGCCCAGTCCGGGGAAGGCATTGATGACCACCGGAACCTTCGACCACCATGCAGCGAATGATCCGTAAAGAATCGGCTTGAGCGCCACATGATGAACGATCACCGGCCGCTCCCGACGATACACCCGAATGAGCTCCACGATGGCGCGCAGCTCCACAATGGGATTTCTCGAACGGCGAGACAATGCGATGGGACACAGTCGAAAAGTTTCGCGCCGGATCCGTTCCGCGTGATCGGTCACGCGCGTGGCGATCACGATATCGAACCCCGCGTCGGCGCTTTGTCTGGCAAGGTCGACACGATGAGACCAGAAATACCAGTCTTCAGTGATCAGATATAGCAGCCGCGGCCGATCGCTCATTCGAGGTTAACCAGGCTTGAAACATCAAGACATTCCACAGCGGATATTGCCAATTGCGACGGCCGGACAAATGTTGCATCCATTTTTCCCGAATCGGAACAGCCTGAAGGTAACCCTCAGATCGAAGTCGCTTTTCATTCAACAGCTCTTCCGCCCATTCGCGGAGCGGCCCGCGCAACCAATGATCGATGGGAACTCCAAACCCCATCTTGGGTCTTTCAACCAGTGCTTTAGGAACATAGCGATGCAGAACTTGCCGTAAGATCCACTTGCCCTCCCCTTCGAATTTGATTTTCATGGAAAGAGGAAGTCGCCAGGCAAACTCGACAAGACGATGATCAAGCAACGGGACCCGCGCTTCGAGACCCACCGCCATGGTCGCCCGATCGATTTTCGTCAAAATATCGTCGGGCAAATACGTCATGAGATCCAACGACATCATTCTGAGCGTGAAATCATCGAGTCGTGCCCATTGCGATTGATCGGTCAGTGTCGTGAGCGGTTCCCGGTCCCCAAGGACGACAAGGCCGGGGTTTTTCCATTGAGAGACCAAGTGTAGGTACATTAAATCAGGATCGTCCAAGGAGAGGATCTCCGCCAACTTGTGTAACTTGTCGCCGGGATTCGCGATGGCCGGGACAACACGACTGATCTTTTTGAACAGCACTCTCCAGGAGGAAGGGGAAATTGCATGGATGCTTTTGATCAGTGCTGTTCTGATCGGTTGCGGCATCCACCGCAGGCGCCGTTGAAGCTGCCGTCCGACGAAATACCGGCTATACCCGCCGAACAGTTCATCCCCTCCGTCTCCCGAAAGCGCCACCGTCACATGACGTCGGGCCAACTGCGACACTAAAAACGTCGGAATCTGAGAAGAGTCGGCGAACGGCTCGTCGTAGAGCACGGGCAGCTGCGGAATAACGGCCATCGCCTGCTCAGACGTCACGTAGAGCTCTGTATGGTCAGTGCGAAGGTGCTTCGCGATTTCTCCGGCATGATCCGCCTCATTGTAATCCGGCTCGTGGAACCCGATCGAAAATGTCCTGACCGGAGAGCCGCTCAGGGCTTGCATGAGCGCAACCACACTGGATGAATCGATTCCTCCCGAAAGAAACGCTCCCAGCGGCACGTCGGAAATCATTCGAAGACGAATTGCTTCACGCAGAAGCCGCTCCAACTCCTCGGTGGCCTCGGACTCGGTGCCGTTGAACGGCTCCTGAACGCCGGCCTCGGCGATCGCTCGTGCCGACCAATAGGCGATGGGTTTGCAGCGAGCCGTTTCACAGGCAGGGTCGGGAGAAAATCCTTGTGGTGACTGTGCTCTGTCGAGGGTGATGTGAAGAAGCGTTCCCGCCGACAGTTTGTAGACGTCACTGTAGATTGATAGCGGAGTCGGCACATAGCCCGTACGCATGTAGGAAACGAGTGCGTCTCGATTGATGACGGCCTTGAAACCCGGCACCTGCTGGAACACCTTCAATTCCGATCCAAACACAAATGCGGATCCGATCCATCCGTAATACAACGGCTTAATGCCAACCCGATCTCGGCCCAAGTGCAACGTTCTCAGCTCTCGATCCCATAACCCGAAGGCAAACATTCCTACAAATCGTCTGACAGCATGTTCAATACCCCATTCCTCGAACGCAGCGAGCATCACCTCCGTGTCGGAATGCCCGCGAAATCTGACGCCTCGCGTTTCGAGCTCATCGCGCAACTCGGCAAAGTTGTAGACCTCGCCGTTATAGCTCATCACATACCGCCCGCTGACCGACGCCATCGGCTGATGTCCCTCCGGCGAGACGTCGATTATGGACAGGCGTGCATGACCAAGCCCAACGCCAGCCCGGTGGTCGGACCATGTGCCGACATCATCCGGTCCGCGATAGCGGATGGCAGCCACCATGTCCGCGATTGTGGAATCCAACTTACGCGTTGAGTGTCCGACGAGGCCCACTATGCCACACATGCACTTTCCTTTTGCCCGGAAGTAATCATAGTTTTGCTGCCTGGCCGCACGTCACATTGGCGTCGTTTACGAGTTGGGAATAGAGCGTGCTGTATTGCTCGACGATCTCTTGAAGTGAGTAGTTTTTCTCTATACGTTCTCTGGCGGCAATCCCAAGATCGGTTCGCATGGCCGG
>DATEEH010000096.1:0-3510 GCA_035281245.1 Nitrospira sp. | reverse complement strand
GAATCGTCGAGAGAAAGGATGACTTCCGATTTCTCTCCGGGCACCATTCGGTTCACGGTCTTCTTGAAATAATCCGAAAACCAGAAGGCGCCATCACGCCAGCGGGGACTTTCAGGATGAAACAGATCGACATCCACTTTCATGAATTTGTCCAGATCAGCCACGTCGCGCCTCTCCTATATTTGATGTTTCGTCATTCATATCCATGAGGCCGGAAGCATCGCAAGGCGCGAAGACTGATAAGACCACAAATTTGTATAGATGCAGAATTATCCGCATTTACGGACCATCGCCACATTTATGATGCGATTTCAGAATCAAGTACCAATTTTCATCCGGTTCAATATGCAAGTGGCGAGCTCAGGACCGCGCTTTCAATCCAAACTGGTCAAAGGTGAAGCTGTAGCGTTCCTCAGAGGGGAGGGCGGCAAAGGCCGTGAGCATCCCGCGCTCATGGCGGAAATGCCAAGTCTGGCGCTACTCTCCTGAACTTGGGTGTATTCTTCGCAGTCGACCGCGATGCGATTTGGCCTCAACGTCAAACCATCTCGCTGCGCATCGCGATATCGTAAGGAACGAGGTCGTGAATTCGAGCTTGCTGCACCTTTCGCGCCCAATCTGGATTTGCGATCATGCCGCGGCCGATCGCCACCAAATCGAATTCCTCGGCCTTCAGACGGTCGGCAAGTTTGGCAAGAGTTGCTTTTACCTCGACCAACGAAGCCTCGCCGTGATCAGGCCGATCACGCTGGAGGGGACTGCCGATCCCCACCGAGCCAACAGTCATGGCTCGCACGCCGGTGATTTTTTTGGTCCAGCCCGCCAAGTTGAGTCGATCATCGACCTCGGGAAACTCGGCCTCCCAAAAACGACGCGTCGAGCAATCGAAAAGATCGACTCCGGCATGCACCAGCGGGATCAACAGCTGCTCGAGCTCTTGTGGGGTGCTACAGAGACGCGCCGTGTAAAAGTCCGGAGATTTCCACTGGGAGAAACGAAAAGCGATAGGAAAATCCGGCCCAACCCGGCCTCGAACCGCGCTGATGATCTCGCATGCCAAGCGGGTTCTCCCCTGATAATCGCCGCCATAGGCATCGGTTCGCAAATTGGTTCGGTCCCAAAAGAAGCTATCAATCAAATAGCCATGGCCTGCGTGAATTTCGACACCGTCGAAGTCGAGCCGTTTCGCATTCGCGGCTGCGGTTGCGTAGTCCTCGATAGTGCGGTCGATCTCCGCCTGCGTCATCGCTTCGAGCGGCTGCCCGCTAGCCACTTTGTCAGGCCATTGCGGATAACACCCAGAGGGTGACAGCGAGGGGACCGACGGATCGTGAGATTGCTCACGCATCCGATTCAACCCGGAGTGCCAAAGTTGTGGCATCATCAGGCCCCCCGCGGCATGAACCGCCTTGATCACCCGTCGCCACACCGCCAAAGCATCGTCGCCGAAGAAATCGGGAACGCCGGCGCTGAACGAACCGCGAAGGTTGATGGCGGACCCTTCGGAAATGATGAGACCGGCCCCACCTCTCGCCCGGTCGGAATAGTATTTGACCGCTGCGTCATCGAGCACTCCGCCATGGGAGCGACCGCGCGTCATCGGTGACACCACGATGCGATTGGCCAACGCCAATGCGCCGATGCTAATCGGTTCAAACAAGGGACTCAGGTCATCGCAGTCCAGGGACGCACCATTGCCAGCCATTTAATTCCTCTCCGAGCAACGGGGCTGCGCACGGCCCCCGACTCTAATTTCAATTCAATTTAAATCTTTTTTCCTCGACGCCGTCAAGCTCGATGTCGTGAAACCGGCGCGATGAGGACTCGATTAGCTTTGGTGTCCGCGTGTCGCGCTTGTCTGCGCCAGCCGCGTGGTGCCTCAGCCCTGAGACGATTTCCAACCGTCAACCAAACCCGAAAGCAATGCGCGCAATTCCTGGCGGCGAGGATAAACTCGGTTTCTCGCACCGGAAAGTCCCAAAACCAAAGGCACAGGCGACGATCCCGCTGGGAATGGCGCCGCCACAGACCAAGCGACTCCACCGAGGGCTTCACCGTCGGCAACGCCCTCACGCCGGGTTAGTGCGATCGACTCCTGGATCGCAGGGGCTTCCGCAGGTTTGATCCTGGCGCGATCTAGTAGCCGGGCAATTTCTGCCTCGCTCAGAATGGAAAGGTAGGCAGTCCCGATCACCGAGCCGATCGTGGAAATCCCAAAACCCCTTTGGGTCGTTTCATCACCGCGAGGTGTTCCTGAAAAATCAAATAGTTGCATGAACAGGTCATTCGGCGTCGAAAGTGTGATGAGCTCGCCCGTTGCAATGTGCAACTCGTGGATGAGATTACGGAGCCTTCTGATCTGCCCCCCGCTGAGTGGCCCAGAGACGGATATGCCGGGTTCTGGGGCAGCATCGATCGACACAGCGCAAGGTGCCGCGCGGGGCGGATGACGAACAGGCGCTGACGGAGGATATCATCGCACTGGCGAAGCAATATGGTCGATACGGCTACCGCCGGGTGACGGCTTTGCTATGCCATGCGGGGTGGACGGTGAACCATAAGCGGGTCGAGCGTATCTGGCGGCGTGAGGTTCTCAAGGTTCCGCTGCGCCAACCAAAACGCGGCCGCCTCTGGCTCAATGACGGATCATGCATCCGCCTGCGGCCTGAGTATCCGGGCACGTCGGGGCTTACGACTTCGTCGAGGGGCGCACGCATGACGGCCGCAAGTTCCGCATCCTGACGATCATCGACGAAGCCAGCAGGGAATGTCTCGCGCTCATCGTTGCGCGGCAGCTCAAGCATGAGGATGTGTTGTCGGCCTGGGTCACAGTGATGACCGCGCCAGCACCCGCCGTGTAGGTCGCACCAGCATAGGTGAAGCTGTTATTAGCGTTCGCCAGCGTGAAGATCTCGTTTCGAATGTTCTTGTTGAACAAGGCAACCGACAGCAGTCCGTCAAAGCCGCCGCCCAGGCGATATTCCGCCGGAAGATCGAAATTATCCGACAGTCGCGGCTTCAGATTGGGATTGCCGATGTCATGGGTCCAGGCGTTCAACGCGAGTGGTAAGGATAACCCGAACGTGTTCGTCATGTGTATGCTCAAGCACAGCGACAACATGATTTCACGTCGGCAGGAAGTCGGCCGTGGCCTGCGCCTTGCCGTTGACCGGTTCGGCGACCGTCTCGACCATCCCGCTACCGTTCACGATATCAACATTTTGTCGGTGATCGCGAGCGAGAGCTACACAGATTTCGTTGATGGGCTGCAGAGGGAGATTGCCGAAAGCCTGTCCGCACGGTCCCGCAAGGCCAGCCAGGCCTATTTCACCGGCAAGCAGCTGCAGACCCCGGAAGGGCTAGTTACGGTCGTCGAACCCCTCGCCAATGTACCGGCCTGTCGCCAGGATGAGGCGTTCCTCGGACGCCGGAACGCTCACCGCCGTCGCGCTTGCGGTGCATGTCGCGAGCGAGGAAGCCGGCTTCATCAACGGAACCCTGCTCAAGATC
>DATEEH010000095.1:0-24411 GCA_035281245.1 Nitrospira sp. | reverse complement strand
CGTGAAGGCAGCGCTGCCACCACGTCCCCCCTCCTCGCATAAAGGCACGTATGGCCATGCGGCAATTCTTGCAGGCTCCGTGGGTAAAACCGGCGCTGCGGCACTGGCTGCGAAGGCAGCGCTTCGGACCGGCGCCGGGTTAGTGACCGTCGGCGTGCCGGCCAGTGTCAATGAAGTGCTGGAGGCAAAGCTCCTTGAAGCCATGACCCTGCCGCTTCCCGAAACCAAGGCACGCACTCTCGGGCGGGCTGGCTTTGACCGAATTCTTGCCTTTCTCAAAGCCCGGACCGCGGCCGCGATCGGCCCCGGACTCTCGACCCATCCCGAGACGGTCGAGCTGGTTCAGTCCTTACTGAGACACCTTGATCGCCCTTCGGTGCTTGACGCCGATGCCCTCAATGCATTGGCCGCTCGCGCCGAGATACTGACCGAATGCAAGATTCCACCGATCCTGACGCCACATCCGGGTGAGATGGCCCGATTGGAAGTGGACGCGACGTCACAGAGTGTGAACGCCGATCGCCTCGGCACGGCCAGGCGGTTTGCGCGGGAACGGGGGGTCTTCCTCGTCTTGAAGGGCGCGCGGACGGTGGTCGCCAGGCCCGATGGTTTGCTCATGATCTGTCCAACAGGAAATCCAGGGATGGCCACTGCGGGAACAGGCGACGTGCTGACGGGAATGGTCGTCGGTTTGCTCGCGCAGGGAGTTCCTTCATGGGAAGCCGCCTGCGCCGCGACCTATCTGCATGGAGCAGCCGGCGACTTGGCCGCCGGTCGCCTGGGCACGGCTGGCATGATCGCCGGCGACGTCATCGAACAGATTCCCTATGCGCTCCAGACGATTCGTGGGTAACAGACCAAGATCGAGGGCGCGTCGCCAGGTTGTCTCCCCATCCGGCCGTGTCTGGAACCGAATGCTGCCTTCGCCATCGCACACCGATCGACTGGGCCGCGCCATCGGGTCTGTGCTGGCGGGAGGAGAATCGCTGGCCTTGTCAGGGACGTTGGGAGCAGGCAAGACGGCACTCGTCCGGGGGATTGCCGCGGGCCTCGGCGCGCCAGCGGCGGCCGTCAGCAGCCCGACCTTCGTTCTCCTGCACGAATACCGGGGCAGGCTGCCACTGGCTCATATTGACCTGTACCGCCTCAATTCGTCGAAAGAGGTGGAAACGATTGGCCTCGGGGATTACCTCTCCGGGCAAACCGTGGTGGCAGTCGAATGGGCCGATAAAGCTCCCGGTCTCCTGCCTGACGACCGCCTTGAAATGGAGTTGCGTCACCATACGGTTCAGAGTAGAAGTATCACATTCAGGGCCACCGGACCGCTGTCTGCCGCTTTGCTGTCTCGTCTAGAAAATTACGAGTCGCCTCGGAAGAGGCGGGTCGACACCCCTAAGCCACAACGAAGGGCCGTGAAGGGGAAGCCATCCTCATGATTCGTGTGATTCTTGTCGGCACCCTGCTTCTCTTGTGCCTGGCATTTTTCCTTCAAAATCAGGAACAGGAAGTCACTCTCCGCTATTTTTTCGGATTATTCGAGGCGTCTACGCCGATTTACAAGCCAATCCTCGCGGGGTTCGGAGTTGGCCTGTTGGTATCCGTCATTTTACTGTTCCCGCCATGGGTAAAAGGCCGGATCGAGTTGCGGCGGAAGACGAAAGCGTTGCAGGAAGCCGAGGTGGACTTGGAACGTCTTCGCCATTCGTTGGAAAAACTCACAGGCCGACCCGCGCCCCCCGTTCCGGGAGAAGTCTCAATACGAGACAGTTCCGATGAATGAGCACGATGCCACGCCGCTGATGCGGCAGTATTTCGAGATCAAACGCGGCTATCCGGAAGCCATTCTTTTCTTCCGCGTCGGCGATTTTTACGAAATGTTTTACGAAGACGCCGAGGCGGCGTCGAAGCTGCTCTCCATCACTCTCACCTCCCGCGACAAGTCGAGTGCTGTTCCCATCCCCTTGTGCGGCGTGCCCTACCATGCAGCACGGGGTTACATCGCCAAGTTGTTGAAGGCCGGACGAACGGTCGCGTTGTGCGAACAGGTCGAAGATCCGAAACTGGCCAAGGGCCTGGTCCGACGCGAGGTCGTCCGTCTCTACACGCCGGGCACCCTCGTGGACACGGAATTTCTAGAGCCGAGTGAAACCAGTTTTCTTGCCGCCGTGGCCCGAGGTGAGCGCAAAGGCGGGCGCAGCTGCTGGGGGCTCGCCGCACTCGACGTCACGACGGGGGAGTTCTGGGTCATGGAATACGACGGAGCGGACCAGCAACTGGTTGATGAATTGGCGCGGCTCCAACCGAGGGAAGTGCTCCATCGAGGCACAGATGAAGTGGCCGCCCTGCTTGGCTCACAGCTTCAGGGCGCCAGGATCTGTGAGTGCCAGGCGTCCTGGTTCGATCGCCAGAATGCCTCAAGAACGCTGGCGGGTCACTTTGGCGTCCAGTCGTTGGAAGGATTCGACTGCCAGGATCTGACCGTTGCTCTTGAAGCGGCCGGAGCGGTCTGGTGCTTTTTTCGAGAGACACAACCGACCGCGAGACCCGATCACATTCGCCGGCTCTCTCGCCGCCGGAGCAGCGATGGGATGCATTTGGATAGCGCCACCATTCGCAATCTCGAGCTGGTACGTTCGCTTTCGCACGGAGAAGATGGGGCAGGCGGCCGGCCTCCAACGCTCTTTTCTGTCGTTGATCGCACCAGCACTGCGATGGGAAGCCGGTTGCTCCGCGAATGGATTCTGAGGCCGCTGATCGCAATTTCAGCGCTGCATTCGCGGCAGGAAGCGGTTGCCGAACTCAAAGAGCGCATCGCGCAACGTGTCGCCATTCGAACCGCCCTCCGCAGAGTTCAGGACATCGCCCGATTGAGCACCAGACTGACGCTTGGCCTGGCCGGGCCCAGGGAATTGCTGGCTCTGAAGGAGTCGTTGGCCGCGCTTCCTGAATTACAGACACAGTTGGCGCCTTGTCGCTCCGCCCTGCTGGTCGACCGTCGGGACCACTGGGATGACTGTCGCGATCTTTATGACCTGATCGAAACGGCAATTGATCCGGATGCTCCATTGGCCATGCGCGAAGGGCACGTGATTCGATCCGGGTACCATCCAGGAATCGACGAGCTTCGGAAAGCGCGTGCCGAAGGCAAGGACTGGATCGCCGCGCTTGAAGCCAGGGAGCGTGAACGCACAGGTATCGATTCCCTCAAGATTCGCTATAACCAGGTGTTCGGTTACTACCTTGAAGTCACAAAGGCCAATTTCGCTAAAGTGCCTGCCGATTTCGTTCGAAAGCAAACGCTGGCAAATGCCGAACGGTTCATGACCCAGGAACTCAAGGAATTGGAGGAGCGGGTCACCGGCGCCGAGGCCAAACTCCTGTGGCTCGAGGAAGAGGTGTTCGTCCAGGTGCGACAGCGGCTGGCCAGCGAAAGCTCGAGACTGCAGGCGATGGCCGAGTCGCTTGCGCTGATCGATGTCGTGGCGGGTTTGGCCGAAACGGCCGCGTTGAATCGCTACGTCCGGCCAACCCTCGATGAGTCCGGAGCTCTTTCCATTGTCGAAGGCCGCCACCCTGTCCTCGAACACCTGAACAGCAACCTGGCATTCGTACCCAACGATACTCTCCTCGATGATCATCAGAACCGCTTGATCATCCTGACCGGTCCCAACATGGCCGGCAAGAGCACGTATCTGCGTCAGGTCGCACTGATCGTGCTCCTCGCCCAGATCGGCAGTTTCGTTCCTGCCACCGAAGCTCACATCGGAATCGTCGACCGGATTTTCACACGGGTGGGAGCTTCAGACAACCTTACTGCCGGACAGAGCACGTTCATGGTGGAGATGATCGAGAGCGCACAGATCCTGAACTCTGCGAGCAAACGCAGCTTGATTCTCTTGGACGAAATCGGACGAGGCACCAGCACCTACGATGGATTGAGCATCGCCTGGGCGATTGCCGAGTACATTCATGATCATCAGCAGCTCGGCGCACGAACGCTGTTTGCGACGCACTATCACGAAATGACGCAGTTGGAGTCGCTTCGGCAGGGTATCCGCAACTATCGGGTTGCGGTCCAGGAACGCGATGGCGATGTGGTGTTCCTCAGGAAAATCGTGCCCGGCGGTGCCGACCGCAGCTACGGAATCCATGTAGCCAAACTCGCCGGGCTCCCCGCGCGAGTGATCAGCCGTGCTCAGGAGGTGTTGGAGCAACTGGAGCAGGGAACAACAGACCGCAAGCCTCCGGACGACGCCTCACGTCCCACTCTCCCTCATCCCCATCCGCTCATCGACGAAGTCAGACAAATCGATCTGTTCTCCTTGACCCCCCTCGATGCACTCAACCGCTTGGCGGATCTTCAAAAGCGCGCCGCCGATTCACAGTGAGAATAGCCTCAAAAGGCTGTTCAAGAAAGCTTTGTCTTCACCCGCCCGCCCCCGGCGTCGCGACGACGCCGCTTCCCAGGCAAGGCCGCAGTGAGCAACGCTCGCTTCAATCTTTTGCCGAGATGCGAGAACGCGGCGCGGTGAAAGGCGCGTCTTGGCGCGCCGGGGCTTGGGTGGGTGAAAAAGCCGGGTTTTTTCAACAGCCTGACGGCAAAGAAAAAGGCGGTAACTCTCTAAGGAGTTACCGCCTTTTTTTACTCGTGCTAGCTCTACCGGATTACTTACCGGTGTTGTATTTCGCCGTCCAGGGGATCAAGCCGCCAAGGGGCTTCTTGTCCGGAGTCAGGACGTCGTACTGCATGGGTGGCCCCTCCGGCATCTTTGGCGATGTATTCAAGCCCTGTTTGGCCGCGGCACAACCAGGCTCTGCTTCGTTCTTTCCGGCGCAATCTTTCAGCCGGAGCGCCGAAATGCTCATCGTTTTGCCTGGGGCGCCGGCAACTTCTGGAAGCTTCTTGACCGACGTGATCACGCGGTGATTCTGCTCCGTCTCGACCGCCGTGAACTCGATCAAGTCTGTCGTGCTGCCCGGAGGCACTTCCTTGGCCGCTGCGGGTCCGGCGTGAACCCGGCCCATTTTCTTGAGTTCATCCCAGACGCCCTTATCCGCGTAGAACTTTAGATTCTTCCCAGGATGGACCTTCTGCCAGAAGAGGCCGCTCTCCGCATTGCCGCCGAAGATGGCAATATTGATCCACACGGCTTCATCATAAGGATCGAGGACGATCACACGACCCTGCAGGGTCGTCGGCTTGCTCATGTCCCCCCACTCGAAACGCTCCTGAAACGATTCGATCGCCATGGCGGTGGAGGCAATGGAGACCACCAGCGCAACGGCGGCCGCGAGGGCCCAGCCTTTCATATGAAACTTCATAATCGGATCCTCCTTCAACAGTATGAAAGAATGATTCTTGTCGAAGTCGATTACTTAAGAACTTTAAAGCCGGTGATCGTCCGGCCATCCAGGCTCACTTCCATGGCAACCAGTTCCTGAGAGGCCTTGATGATCTGGTCCATCAACGCCTTATCCTTGACTGCAAGACGAACCGTCGTAGCGGCATGGTACCAGCCGGCATAGGGATTGTTTCTTTCGGTACCGCCGGTAAAGCCCCAGGCGCAGCACACGAACAACGGATCGGGCGGCTTCACATCGAGGTCGGTCGACGAACGGCCAGCCGGCGTCCCCGATGCTGGTTCACCGGTATTCCAGTACTGAATCCCGAACAGCAATTCGCCGTCCGGATTATCTGCCCATTGTGACCACACGCGACCCTTGAGGGTCTTGGTGACTTCACCCTTAAGTGGCTTCCCTCCGAAAACCTGGTCGGTGGGACCCGACGGGCCGCCCGGCGCATCCGCGGCGGCGGCAAACTCAGCCGTCAGCAAGCCGAGCACAGAGACCACTGCAACTGCGGCTAGAAGTACGACCCTTTTCATACCAAATCCCTCCTTCATGAAAATGACATCACTGAATAAACAGACTCATTTAGGACGATGAATATGTAACGGTTGTGACGAGTCGGCGTCAGGAGAGCGGACGTTTTGTCACCTCCTTTTAAGTCTGGCGCTCACGCCGCATTCGCCGGTGCAAGAGTCTTCAAGGAAAAACGCGGCCATGGTACTGAAAAATGTAAAAGCGAGTCAAGGAAATGTTTGCCCTGTGGATATCTCTACAAAATTGGTTATTTATAGTGTAAAAACAGCTACTTATAAATATTACCGATCAGCCGCTGCGGCGCCGATTTACTCGCTGATCGGCTGATCTATTAGAAATTTCTCATCTGTAGGCTTGAAGCGACCCTGGCCGCAAGGGCCCCAATCCTGTGATCGCAAGGTGCTTCATTCCAAAAAGTTCTCGTCCGACTGCCGAGACTTCATCGACGCTAACACGATCAATGTGCTTCAGCATCTCTTCAAGCGAGGTGCGTCTTCCATAGACCAGTTCATCCTTCGCGAGCTTGCTCATGCGGCTGTGCGAGCTCTCGAGGCTGAGCATCAAGCTGCCTTTCATCTGGTTTTTTGCACGGTCAAGTTCCCTGCGTTCAATGCCATCTTTGCTGATTCGCGCGATTTCCCGGCACACGAGATCGACGACACGCTCCACTTCTTTCGGTCTGGTCGCTGCATAGACGGTGATCGTGCCGATGTCTGAATACCCTGACAAAAAGGAATAGATAGAATAGGCGAGGCCGCGCTTTTCCCGTATTTCCTGAAACAGGCGTGAACTCATGCTCCCGCCCAACACGCTGTTGAGTGCATAGGCGGCGTAACGGTCACGATGACCTGCAGCGACGCCTTTGAGGCCGAGACAGAGGTGCACCTGCTCCAAAGGTTTCCGTTTGACGAGGACGCCACCATAGACTTTCGGTGGGCGACGCGGAGGCCTTGAGGTCCCGTTTACCGGTTTCTTTTTTCCAAAAAACCGTGCGACGAGCCGGTCAACCACGGCCTGTTCGAAATTACCGGCGATCGCGATCACGATCTGGTCCGGATCATAGTGGGCATTGATATATCCGAGGAGATCCGGTCGTTTCAGACTCTGAATCGTCTCCTCACGGCCTAAGATCGACCGGCCGAGCGGATGACGCCCTAATACTTGACCGGTGTGCAGCTCCTGGACGAGGTCTTCCGGGTCATCCTGCACCATGCGGATTTCCTCCAGGACGACCTGCTTTTCCTTTTCGACTTCCTTTGAATCGAACCGCGAATGGTGGAAAAGGTCTGCCAGTAGCTCGAGAGCCTGCTTGAGCTGTTGGTCGAGAACCTTGACGTAGAAGGTTGTCGTCTCGCGAGTGGTGAAGGCGTTCATCTCGCCGCCGAGCCCGTCGATTTCGCGCGAAATTTCCGTCGCCGAACGCGAGCGCGTCCCTTTGAAGAACATGTGCTCGATGAAATGGGAGTAGCCGGCTTCCGTAAGTTCTTCGTCTCGCGATCCCGTATTGACCCAAATGCCCACGGTGACCGACTTGAGCGTCGGAATGCGCTCCGTCACCACCCGCATTCCATTGTCCAGCACGAGCTTGCGGTACAAGATGCTTACCCGGATGTCTGGTCTTTGGTTCCCGCGCCGGTGGGAGCCGGCATGGTTTCCTTGCGACTGAGGCGAATCTTCCCCTGGCGGTCGATTTCCAGGACCTTGACGAGGATCTGATCGCCTTCTGACACTTCGTCGGCCACGGATTTGACACGGTGATGCGCCAGCTGGGAGATGTGGACCAGTCCATCTGTGCCGGGCAGCACTTCGACAAAGGCGCCAAAGTCCATGATTTTTCGCACAGTACCGAGATAGGTCTTGCCGATTTCGACCTCTTCAACGATCCGGTTGACCATTTCCTTGGCTTTTTCGAGGGATGCGCTGTCCACCGACGCAATCGTGACGACGCCGCTGTCCTCGATGTTGATCTTCACACCGCAATCCTGCTGAATGCCGCGGATGGTCTTTCCGCCCGGACCGATGACCTCGCGAATCTTGTCCTGCTTCACCTTCATGGTGAAAATTCGCGGCGCAAATGCCGACATATTGGCTCGCGGCGCTTCGAGGGCCTTCTGCATGCAGCTGAGAATGTGCAACCGGCCGGCCTTTGCCTGCTCGAGCGCCTGATGCATCAGGCCCGGGGTAATACCCCCGATCTTGATGTCCATCTGCAGCGCCGTCACGCCGCGTTTCGTGCCGCACACCTTGAAGTCCATGTCGCCGAGATGATCCTCCAGCCCGAGGATGTCGGAGAGGATCATGACGCGCTCCTGCTCCTTGATCAGTCCCATGGCAATGCCCGCCACCGGCTCTTTGATCGGCACCCCGGCATCCATCATTGCCAATGTTCCTCCGCAGACCGTCGCCATGGATGACGACCCGTTCGATTCAAGAATGTCCGAAACGAGGCGCAGCGTGTAGGGGAACTGGTCCTTGGTTGGAATGACCGGTTTCAGCGCCCGTTCGGCCAACGCGCCATGGCCCACTTCACGACGGCCAGGCGAGCGTAGCGGTCTCGCCTCGCCCACGCTGAACGGCGGAAAGTTGTAATGCAGCATGAACGTGCGGGTGTATTCACCCTCCAAGGCGTCGATCCGCTGTTCGTCATCCGTAGTCCCCAACGTCACCACGGCCAGGCTTTGCGTTTCGCCTCTGGTAAACAATGCGGAGCCATGGGTGCGAGGAAGGACTCCGACTTCCGAGGTGATAGGCCGGATATCCGCCGGTCCACGGCCGTCGGCGCGTGACCCTTTTTCCAGAATCATGTTTCGAACTTCGGTGTACTCCAATCCATGAAACACGATCTTGATATGGCGTTCCCGATTGGCATCTTCGGGCTGTTTGAGCTTTTCAATGGCGTCTTTCAGGATCAAATCGAGTCGCTCCTGCCGTGCGGTCTTGTTCGGAATCATGATCGCGTCTCGAATGCCCTGCGCAACGAGGGCCTTCACCTGTGCCGCTAGGTCGGGAGCAATTTCTTCCATGGCAACGGCGCGCTTGGCCTTGTTGCCCGAGAGCACACGCAATTCGTTGATCTTGGCCACGATCTTTTTGATCTCCGCATGGGCCAATTCAATCGCTTCCAGCATCGTCGCTTCAGGCAACTCGTTCGCTCCGGCTTCCACCATCATGACGGCATCGGCCGTTCCCGCGACCACCAGATCCAGTTCGCTGCTTTTCAGCGTTTCGAGATCAGGATTCACTACAAATTGTCCGTTGACACGTCCGATCTTGACGCCGGCAATCGGACCGAGGAAGGGAATGTTGGAAACGGCGAGAGCCGCTGAGGCGGCGGTTATCCCAATGACGTCCGACGAGCCCGTCTTGTCCGATGACAGCACGGATGCAATGACCTGCGTCTCGAAGTAGTACCCGTCGGGAAACAAGGGCCGAAGCGGCCGATCGATCAAGCGGCTGGTCAGCACTTCCTTTTCGGAAGGGCGCCCTTCCCGCTTGAAGTACCCGCCGGGAATTTTCCCCGCGGCATAGGCCTTTTCCTGGTAGTCGACGGTCAGCGGAAGGAAGTCCACCCCGGGCTTGGCGTTTTGCGAGGCCACCGCCGTGGCGAGAACGACAGTCTCTCCGTATGAAGCCCAAACTGAGCCGTCCGCCTGCTTGGCAACCCGGCCCGTCTCCAACCGCAGTGTGCGGCCGGCGACGTCAAGTTCAACGACGTGTGCCATCTCTGGTCTCCTCATGTTGGTCCCACAGATGCCCACAGAGATACGCTCGAGAGCGCGAATGTCGAGAAGCGCATTTCAGTGTTCACCTGTGCGACGGTGGCCCTGCTGCCGACGTGAGCGGCAGCAGGATCTTGGATTACTTGCGAATGCCCAATCGCTCGATGACCGCCCGATACCGTGCGTCATCCACGTCACGAAGATAGTCCAACAGCCTTCGGCGCCGTCCGACCAGTTGCAGGAGACCACGCCGTGAGTGGTGATCCTTCTTATGGAGCTTGAAATGCTCCGTCAGATAACTGATCCGATTGGTCAACACGGCAATCTGGACCTCCGGAGAGCCGGAGTCATTGTCATGCTGCCGATATCGTTTGATCAACTCAGCTTTCGCATCCTTCAACAAGGCCATATGGATTCCCCTTCTTCCTTTCTCTCCGCTTACACCAAATCCGTGACGAACACCTTTTCGATCGCCACGCGGTCGACCTGCGATCGCGGCAATCGTCCCATCCCCAATAATCGCCCGCTGCCGTCGTGAATCCTCACGGGCATCCCCGCTTCCAGTTGCGCCCGACGCTTCTCCCCCGACACGACGTTGGACCATGACACCGGCGCACCGTGACGGACGCGGTCCGCGGCCTCCGCATCGACGATGAGCACCGGGATGCTCTCCAGGACGTCATCAAGCGACCACACGTATGGCGCAAGCCCTCCCTCGCGGTGGCGACGGTGTACTTCGTCGACCGTCAAGGCCCGGTCCAGCGTCAGCGGGCCAACGCGGGTCCTTTCCAGGGCTCGCAGATGACCGCCGACTTCCAAGACCTTGCCGATATCGGCGCAGAGCGTCCGGATGTAGGTACCCTTTGAACACACCACTCGGAGCGTGACATCGGGGCCGGCCTGTGCGAGCACCTCCAAGGCATGAATGACCACAGTCCGCGGCTGGCGATCAATCGTTTTCCCGGCCCGAGCCGAGCGATACAACGGCACGCCGTCAATTTTGACCGCCGAATACATCGGGGGAAGCTGTTGAATCTCCCCTCGAAACTGCGCCACAGCCCCCCTGACGGCGGCCGGCGTGAGCTGGTCCGTCGGGTGCCTCTCAAGGATGGTACCGGTCGCATCCAGCGTATCGGTCGTCTCGCCCAATCGGAGCTGCGCGCGATATTCCTTGTCCCACTCGACGAGATACTCTGCAATGCGAGAGCCCTTTCCGATCAACAAGGGCAGGACGCCGGTCGCGGCCGGATCCAACGTCCCGGCATGGCCGACTTTCATGCCGCCAAGCAGGTGTCGCACCTTCGCAACCACATCGTGCGAGGTCCATCCGACCTCCTTGTTCACGACCAGGACGCCGTCGATGACTTCACACTTGGAGATCGTTGCGGTCATGATGAATGATCCTCGGATGGATCCGTCTTCTCCTGGATTTCATCCAGCAACTGGAGAACACGGTCGCCGCGTGGGCCGCTGACATCTTTGACGAACAGGACCTCGGGCAAATACCGCAACGTCAATCGCCGGCCCAGCTCGCTTCGGACAAACCCACTCGCCTTGCTGAGCGCCGCAAAGACATCCTTCGTCTCCGCGTCGCTGCCCAACGCCGTGACAAACACACGGGCAATCCGCAAATCATTGGTCAGCTCGACATCCGTCACTGTGACCGAGCGGACGCGCGGGTCCTTGATCTTTCGCATGAGGATGTCGGCGACTTCCATGCGAATCTGATCCGCGACGCGCTCGGCGCGACTGTATCCCGTCTTGGCCATCGCCCAGTTCTCCCTTGGCCGGCCTGTCATTGCCTTGACCGGCCTGCGTACCGTCACAACAACTCGATCCGAGACTGGACGATCTCGACCACGGTTTGACTCCTCACCAGATTCAGCGCCTGGTCCAACACTTGATTGACGTGTCGACCGTCATTCGCGACGCAAGCCAGGGCAAGAACCGCCTTCTGCCACAACTCCTGCGCCTCAACTTCAGCAACAGACAGATTGAATTTCCGTCGGAGTCTATCTTTTAGACTTAACAGCACCTGCCGTTTGTCTTTCAACGATTGACTGTGGGTGATGATGAGCTCAATCGTGCAGAGTCCGACGATAACGCTCACGACAGAACCGGCTCATGCGCTCGGACAGCAGAACAGACGTGCGTACACCGGCTGCCCACCATCATCGTCACAGTTTTGCCGCGATCTTGTCGATGGCATAGGCTTCGATCACGTCACCAGTCTTGATGTCGCTAAAGTTCTCCACCCCGATGCCGCACTCATACCCTTGCTGCACTTCGCGAACGTCGTCCTTAAAGCGGCGCAGCGATCCTAATTTGCCCTGATAGACCACGACGTTGTCCCGGATCACTCGCACGCCCGCGCTGGCGCGCGTAATCGTGCCGTCGATCACATACGAACCCGCGATCGTTCCGGCCTTGGATACGTTAAAGACTTGTCGCACTTCGGCCCGACCGAGCACGCGCTCTTTGAGCGTCGGCTCGAGCAAGCCCTCCATCGCCGCTTTGATGTCGTTTAATGCGTCGTAAATAATGGTGTACAGCCTGACGTCGACATGTTCCTTCTCCGCGAGATCCGACGCCTTTGGTTCCGGTCTGATATTGAATCCAATGATGATGGCATTGGACGCCGCGGCGAGGAGCACGTCTGATTCGGTAATACCGCCGACGCCGTTATGGATGACCCGGAGCTTGACGACGTCGGTCGGGAGTTTTTCGACAGCCGTTGCCAGGGCTTCAGACGATCCCTGGACGTCGGCCTTGATGACCAGCGACAATTCTTTGACGGAGCCTTCCTGGATCTTGGCGAACAGATCGTCGAGCGAAACCTTGCCCGCGCCGGCCAATTCGGCCGCCCGCTGCTTGCGTGCACGGTCTTCCGCGATCTCACGGGCGATGCGCTCGTCTTTCACGGCCTGAAAGACGTCACCGGCCGACGGCACGCCGGGCAAGCCGATCACTTCGACGGGGACCGAAGGACCGGCCTGTTGAACCTTTGCTCCAGTATGATTGATCAAGGCGCGGACTTT
Organism: Nitrospira sp.; assembly: GCA_035281245.1. Classification (GTDB taxonomy): domain Bacteria; phylum Nitrospirota; class Nitrospiria; order Nitrospirales; family Nitrospiraceae; genus Nitrospira_C. Next base: position 11,771 of record DATEEH010000095.1, on the reverse strand, counting down.
GCCGCTGAACGCGCCCACAACGAACGCATCGCCGACATGCAGGGTCCCGCTTTGGACCAGCACCGTGGCGACGGGACCCCGGCCTCTCTCGAGTTTGGCCTCGACGACCGCACCCTTGGCAAGCTGGTGTGGATCCGCCTTCAATTCCAGGACTTCGGCCTGCAGCAGAATCATTTCAAGAAGCTGGTCAAGGCCGGTCTTTTGCTTCGCCGACACTTCGACCATGATCGTATCTCCGCCCCACGCTTCCGAGATCAACCCATGCTCGGAGAGCGCATTGCGAACACGGTCAGGATTGGCGTTGGGCTTATCGATTTTGTTCATCGCTACGATGAGCGGGACGCCCGCCGCTTTGGCATGATGAATCGCTTCCACGGTCTGCGGCATCACGCCGTCGTCGGCCGCCACGACCAGGATCACGATATCGGTGACCTTGGCGCCGCGAGCGCGCATCGCCGTGAAGGCTTCATGGCCGGGTGTGTCGAGAAACGTCACCTGCTTGCCGTGAACAGTGACGGTATAGGCGCCGATGTGCTGGGTGATGCCTCCCGCCTCGCCTTCTGCGACCTTCGTTTCACGAATCGCGTCCAACAACGACGTCTTGCCATGGTCGACATGGCCCATGATCGTCACGACCGGCGGCCGCAGCTCCAAATGGACCTCGCCTTGTACCTGCGTGATGTCGTCCAACAATTCTTCTCCAGCTTTCTCGATGGCGATTTCGACCTTCACTCCCGACTCTTCGGCAATCATGGAGGCCGCCTCGACATGCATGGGCTGATTGAAAGTCAGCATTTGCCCCATCTCCATGAGCTTGCGCACGATGTCCGCCGGACGTTGCCCGATCAGTTCGGCAAACTCTTTCACGGTTGTTCCAGGGGTAAGCTTGACGCTCTTTTTTCGGGGCTTGGTAATCTCCGCAGGGGTGCTGTGATGGACGTGCTTGCTGCGATCATCGCGGCGCTGGACAGGGATGGCTCGCAGGTCCTGCCATCGGGCCGCATCCTCCCGCACTCGAACTTCGTCCTCCTCCCGAAGCCGTCCCGGTTTGCGAACTTTCTTCAGCTTGTCCTTCAGCCCCTCACCTTGGAGTTCTTCGAGCGCCTTCTTCTTGCCTGAAACCGTCTCGGCAGATGGCGGCGCAGCGGGCTTTGTGACGACGGGCGGCTCGGTGGCCACGGGAGCGGTGCTGACCGGATGCGGTTCGTGATGAACGACCGGTGCTTCCATCGCCGGATGCAGCGATGACGTGGGCAGAGCGGCGTGCTCCCCGGGGTGCGCCGCCAGCGGTTCATGATGCCCCAAGGGGGCAAGCTCTTCGGGGGGCGCCTCATCGACACGCTTGCGTTTGATGAGAATGCGGCGCTTATCCGGTTTGGCTTCTTCGGTCGCGGCATGGAGTGCGGCGCCTTTGGCCGCCGCTGGGTGATGAGCGCCTCCTCCTTCTGCGTCCCGATGCTTGTCCGTGCGTCCGGCATCGGTCATGCCTTTGAGCGACGCCTTCTGCTTCGGCCCGAGTTTTTCCAAGGCCTTTTGCACCGCGTCCGGTTCCAATGCACTGCTGTGCGAGGCCACCGTAATTCCCAGTCGCTTCAATTCCGGGATAAGGTCCCGGTTTTCCATCCCAAGCTGTTTGGCCAGTTCATACACACGCATAGGGTGAATCGTTACCCTTCCGCCTCTTGCTGGGCCTTTTCCTGTTGGCGCGCCTCTTCCTGCTGCCGTTGCGCCTCGGCTTCCTCGGCGAGGGCGGCCTTGATTTCCTTGTCTCGCTCCGCCTTTTCCTTTTCGTATTCCGTGGCGCTAATGATGTCGATTTTCCAGCCCGTCAACCGGGCAGCGAGCCGGACGTTTTGCCCATTCTTGCCGATGGCCAGCGACAATTGCGAGTCGGCCACGACAACCAAGGCCGATTTCTTTTCCTCGTCGACACCTACCTTTTCAATCGTGGCAGGGTTCAGCGCTTCCGCGATGAACACTCGGGGATCGGAGGTCCAGGTGATGATGTCGATTTTCTCTCCACGAAGTTCGCGTACGACCGCCTGCACCCGAGAACCCTTGATCCCGACGCAGGCCCCCACGGGGTCGACTGCCTTCTCGCGGGACGTGACGGCAATCTTCGTGCGGTCTCCGGGCTCCCGCACCACCGCTTTGATTTCCACGATTTTCTCCATCACCTCCGGGACTTCCAATTCAAATAATTTTGAGACGAATTGAGGATGACTGCGCGTGAGAATGACTTGGACGTCCTTCGGCGTTCGGCGGACCTCCAGCAACATCGCCTTCACCCTGTCACCTCGGCGATAGGTTTCGCGCGGGATCTGTTCCTGGATCGGAAGAATCGCTTCGGTCTTGCCCAGATCGACAAGGTAATTGCGGCGCTCCATGCCGAGGATAATGCCATTCACGAGATCGCCTTGCCTGGTCGAATATTCCTTTTGGACGGCCTCCCATTCCGCTTCGCGCACCTTCTGAAAGATGACCTGCTTGGCCGTCTGTGCGGCAATCCGGCCCAATTCGTCCATTTCAATGAGGGAGCCGATTTCGTCTCCGATTTCCGCCTCGCTGTCGAAGGTACGGGCTTCCTTCAGGGAAATTTCGGCTTTGGGATTGCTGACGGACTCGACGATGGTTTTCTTGGAGACGACGGAAATTTCCCCCGTCTTGGAATCAATCTCGACCTGGATGTTTTCGGCCTGGCCGAACCGCTTTTTAGCGGCCGTCTGCAAGGCGGCTTCGATCGCGCCGATGACTTTGGTCTTGTCAATGCCTTTTTGACGGCCGATTTCGTCGATGACGGAAATCAGTTCTCGGTTCATGATTGCCTCTCCACTCCGGCGCTTCCGATGCTCACCAGGTCACCACCCTCTTCGCCTCAACGATCATGTTCTGTTCCAGCGTCACGGTCTGCGGCGGTGGAGGCTCACTCACCTGCAAGGTCACAGAATCGTCCGTCACGTCGGTCAATGTTCCCACCAGACGCCACTGCCCGGCTAGAGGCTCCCTAAGCTTCAGCGTCACCCGCTTTCCGATTGCCCGGCGATAGTCCCGAATCCGCTTGAAGGGCCGATCGAGACCGGGGGAGGAGACTTCCAGTGTGTAGGCATGGGGAAAGGGATCGGCCACATCGAGCGCAGGACCGAGCGCTTTGTGTGCGCGCTCGCAATCGTCCAGAGTGACACCTTCCGGTTTATCGATGAAGACTCGCACGACCGAACGGGACCCTTGCCCCACGCAGACGACATCCGCCAATTCGAGGCCCAACGTCCATAAGATGGGGGACACTGCCTCGCTGATGCGGTCGACAACCGATCGGGACTCTTTCACCAACACCCCTAGCCCCGCTTCTCTCTCCGAAGCTCTAACCCAAACAAAAAAGTGGGCCTGAGCCCACTTTCCGGAGGTGGCACATTATCATGCCGTTATAGGCAAAGCAAGGGGCAACCTAGCCAGTCAGCTCAACGAATCGCTTCGCCAAAGTTCGGGTCACGGGACCCGGCTCGCCGCCGCCAATGGGCTTCCCATCCACCCGTACCACACCCAACACTTCGATCGTCGTTCCGGTTAAAAACACCTCTGAAGCGGCGTAGAGCTGTTGACGTGAAGGATGCCGCTCTTGCACATCGAATCCTTCTTGCCTCGCCAGTGCGAGAACGACCTCTCGCGTCACCCCGGAGAGGATGCGTGGTCCTTGAGGAGCCGTCACGAGCGTACGGTTCTCGACGACAACGACATTGCTAACCGAACCTTCCGTCACCTCGCCGGCTTTGACCAAGATGGCCTCAAAGACGGCCGCCTCCTTCGCCTGCTGACGGGCAAGGACGTTGGCCAGTAAATTGATGCTCTTGATGTCGCAACGGCCCCATCGAATATCTTCAATCGTCACTGCCTCCACCCCAGTCGCTTGCACCGCGGCCGCGAGGGGATGCAGATCACGAATGGTCATCACGACCGTCGGCTGGAGGTCCGGCGTATAGGCGTGATCTCGAGGTGCGACCCCTCGCGTGAGCTGCAGATAGATTTTCGATTCTGGGAACGCGGCGAGCCGCAGCCCCTCAGTAATGTACTCCGCCCACCGTTCCTTGGAATACGGCTGGCGAAGACCGATGGCGTCCGCACTGCGGTCTAACCGGGTAAGATGTGCGTCCAGCTTGAACGGCCGGCCTCTGTACGTGCGGATGACTTCATATACGCCGTCGCCGAACTGAAAGCCGCGATCCTCGATCGACACCGAGGCTTCGGCCAGCGGCAGGAACCGTCCGTTGATACACGCCATTTCGGGCACGGTCAGACACTCCCGCCGGCGGAAACCGTGACGTGAAAGACTCGCCGGTCTTCGGCGGTGAACTTCCAACCCATCCGTTTTTCAAACACTACGGCAAACGTTCCGGGCTTGAGGGCCTTGAATTCAAACGTCCGTTGCCCATTGTCGACTGCATTGTTGCCCGCCACGCGCAGATAGTCGTCGCTCAACAAGGCCAACGCGGCCGGATCATAGCTGGGAATCCAGAGCTCGCCCCTGGTGCGGTCTTCCCAAAGATGGATCTTGATGGGTTGATCGAGCGTGGCTTGCGCGACTTTGTCCTGATCGCGCAGTTCGTCCTTGGCCTCGGGCGTGCTCACAAGAATCCTTTTTGGTCTTACTGTTTTCGACGCGGACCCACGTAAATATCGCCGCCCTCGACACGAACGTCGTAGCTGCCGACGCAATAGCCGCCACCATCGGTGCCTTGACCGTTTCGGATATCGAATGCCAGGTCATGCCAGGGGCATGACACGACGAACCCTTTCACGCGTCCTTCATTCAACGGCCCACCCTCGTGAGGACACAGGTTGTGAATGGCGTACACTTTTCCGTCAATATTGAACAGGGCGATCGTGCGGTTGTTGAGACTCACGACCTTGGATTGCCCGGGAGGAACCTCGTCGACCTTCGCGACCGCTTGAAAGCCTTCAATTGCCACGTACTCCTCGCTCAAATTGGAAAGGCCGTTGTGCCCTACATGCGAAGCGTATACTTGAGTTCGCCACCCACCTCCACACCCGCCTGCTTCGCAAAACCCGCGGCGGTCTGGATCAGATATCGAACGGAGGGAGACGTCGAACCATGCCACGGACATGTCTCCTGCCTGCAAGGCGGAACATTCTCGGCGATGGAAACGACGTGCCGGCTCTCGTCCACCCAAATCATGTCAATGGGAAACCGATACTCCTTGGTCGTCACACGATGTTGGCCGGTCGACTCGAAGATATAGATCATTCCGCCGTTCGGAGGCAATGCGTCCTGGAAGGCCATGCCGAAAAGCAACTTCTCGGGCGTATCGGCCACTTCCGCCTCGATTTCAACCCCGTTGGGAAATGCAATGATGATGGTTTTTGTATCCTCGCGCTGGACGAGAAACATCGACACGCTTATCAGCAAGACCGCGAGCAGGACCATCATGATGATCCGCTTCTTTTTTTGGTCTTGCGAGAGAGGCGAAACGGCCATCGTCCACGCTGCGGTCAGACACAGCACTCTGGGCCCAAAGGCCCATGATAACAGGGAATCTAGGCCTTCTTATCCGACGCCGTTCTGTTGACTTGGAAAAGAGCGGCAGACTAGAATGACGCCTTATTGCGCCACGCACTATGTCGTGGCATCGCAATCTTGTCAACCCAGTTCATAGCGACTGAAGTGAGAAGGAGGCAAGGGTCATGGCACTGCTGATTACTGACGAATGTATCTCCTGTGGGGCCTGCCTGCCCGAATGTCCGAACGAGGCGATTTTTGAAACTCGCAGCGACGCGGAAAGCAAGGGCAACCATGTCGGCGACGGCCAGGGAGTAGGCGACAATATCTATGTGATCACCCATGATCGCTGCACCGAGTGCGTCGGCCACTTTGACGAGCCTCAATGCGCTGCGGTGTGCCCGGTCGATAACTGCTGTATCTCCGATCCGGCCTATCCCGAGGCAACGGATGTCCTCCTCGAAAAGGCCCGTAAACTCAATCCCGACAAATCGATCGATGCCGCGAAAGTGTGGAGCGGCGTCCGTAACTGAACACAAACCGCTTGGTAACTGACACGAGCCCCTGCTTTCGCAAAGAAGGCGGGGCTCGCGTATTTTGAGCGCCCCCCGCCTAATTCATTCCTTTGGTAGCTTTCTCCCCATTAACGCAGTAGAATCACATGAGTAGGTACTAAAACCGTCCGGCTCCCGGTACGTTCTAATCTTTGGGAGCCAGATCTTGCCTCTCATGCGCGAGCGAGGTGATGCTATGCGCTATCGTTGGATTCTCGCCGGAACCCTCCTCTGGATGGGTATCTTGACAGGGCCGATCCTGGCTAGTACGGGCGACGTTGGAAGCATCGTCGAAAAATTTGTCGTTCGGCAATTCCCCGATGCCGCCAGCCACTATTGGGTCATCAACGAAACCCAGTGGGACGGGGATGAAATGATCGTCGATGTGCAGACCATCGTCAAAGAACGACGGGACACCGAACCGACGCTAAGTCGATTTCTTCTGCTGATCGTGGCAGGAGAGCTCAAGGGAAGCCAAAACGTCCCACTTGAGCCCGATGCAGATTGCCGGATGGAAGAAACCTAAAAAAACGCCCCCGCCGCGACCAGCGGCGGGGGCCTTACCCACCTAATCTCGTCGAAAACTTACTTGATCATGATGAGCTTCCCGCCCAGATGGGCAGGGTGGAGATGGCAGCGATACTTGAGGATGTTTCCGGCCGTGGCGTAGAACAAATCGCTGGTCGGAACACCCACGTACTTGGTCTCGCCGGGCTTCAACACCAGCTGAGCCCTCAGCACCGTCGGCGCCGATTGCGTTTCTTCCGCCGTGAGCAAGAATCCGTGCTCAGCCGAAGAACTGTTAGTCACCTTGATGACCACAGGACGGCCGGCCCGCACTTTGAAATCAATGGCGGTCGTGGGCGGATACCATGTCTTGAGGTTGCCGATCTCGATCGCGTACAGTTCAGCGTCCACGTCCAATTCCTTGAACGGCTGACCAACGACTGATCCGGTCTCCAAGTCGCCGACCTCGACACCGCCGGCCTGGTGCGCCAGCGCTACTGACGCGCCTGAAATAACCATTATGAGGCCGAAAAAGACGCCTAACATCGTCTTGCCCATGACCTACCTCCTTAAAAAAGAAGAAGAGATGTGATTAGGTTGGTAAATAACTACCGCTATGACCAGGTAGCCTCGACCCTTCCGGCAACCACTGCTTCGCTCCGCATTCTGTGCGTGTATGTCCATGTTCTTATTGGGAGGCAACCTTATAGCACAGCGAGGAAAATGGAAGCAACATCAGTTATGCATGGTGGCTTTCTCCGGTGAAAGCTCTGCTATCAACAGGAAACCTTTCGTGTTATCAATGTTTTGTTTAGTTCGTCGGCGATGTACGATCCTCCTTCGTTACGGCGCCCATCAGCAGATCATACGGCGCGTAATCATCGGTCAACACTGCTCCCGGCTGCCAGGGCTGAGTGCGACGCGTCGCGAGCAACGTGATCGCTTCTGACGGAAGACGCTGCCGCTCCACCAAAGCCGCGACTTTTTCCGTGAAGTCTTGTTCTCCCTCGTCGAGGGGCGCACCGGCAAAAAAAAGCAGATTTTCTGCTTTTGAATTTGAGGGCCAAGGTCCCTTCACCGCGTAGGTCTCGATCACTGGGAATGATCGCTTCATCGTCTCGACCACTGCCTGCGCCCTGTCTAGATCACCCCCGGCTCCCGACGACGCCAAGTTGACGACGAGGACGCCGGCTGGTGAAAGATGCCGTCTCAGCTCGGCAAAAAACTCCTTAGTCGTCAGGTGAAAGGGAACGAGGTGACGCGCGAAGGCGTCGGCCCATATCAGATCGTACGTTGCTTCCGTGTGATTTAAGAACGCCCTGGCATCGCGCACATACACGTGATGCTGCGGGGGCACACGATAGGAAAAATATTCTTCCGCCATTCGAACGACCACCGGATCGAACTCCACGACATCCACCTGAAGGTCAGGCCAATAGCGGGCCAGCCACTTCGCAAAGGACCCGCCTCCATGGCCGAGGACGAGTGCTCGCTGTGCGTTGGGCACGAGCGCGAGCGAAGACACCATGAGCTGGCTGTAGGGGAGAAACAGCGTATCAGGCTCGGCTTTCCACATTACGGCGTGAAACGTTCGATCCAAGACGAGATAGCGGAAGAGATCATCGTCACGAATTCTGACTTGCTGATAGGGGCTGTCTTCTTGATAGACCGGCGCCTTCAGCATTTGAACAGGAAACCACGCGCCCGCCCCGAGACCTGCGAGGACCAAGGCACACAACATCACGGTAACTGGCTTCGCCGCCGTGCCTTTGAGGAGCCACCACAGTCCGAGCATGGCCTGAATGGCTCCAAGCCAGGCGACCATCGCATGACTGCCGATCCACGAGAGGAAGAAAAATGCGGTCCCCCATGTGCCCGCCAAACTTCCCACGGTCGACAATGCAATCATGCGACCTGTATGACGCCCAAGATACTCCAAATCCGACACCGCCAGCCGAAGCATCGCCGGTAGCACGCCGCTGAGACCGAAGGCGGGGGGGCCGAGCAGCACGCCCGCGGCCACGCAAGGTCCCCATCGCGGATCGTCGATGGCCCCCGCGACGTTGAACAGGACGGCCTGACCGATCCAAGCAATCAAGAACGTCCACCCTCCGGAAATCAGCAGGAGACTGGCGAGTACCTGCCCTCCGGGTCGGCGATCGGAGATCCATCCGCCAAAGGCATAGCCGCTGCTCATCGCAGCCAGAATCACGCCGATCAGCGCTCCCCAGACGAACAGCGAGTTGCCAAACACTGGAGCCAAAAGCCGGCTGCCCAGAATTTCCAGTGCCATGACGACGGCTCCGGTGATGAAGGCAGTGAGAAACAAGAACCAGGGCGGATGGTGCATCGAGGTGTGAGCGGTCATGCGGGGAAAACGGTTGTCACCATGCGCTCTAAGCAGACGGAAGGCTTTGTCATCTCTCGAGAAGGGCGCTCATAGTACCCATGGGATCACGAGGCTGTCAACGCGAGGATCTTCATTGCCGAATCCACATGTCGCGGCTATACTGCCACCAGGTCGCCCATTGAGATACCACTCATGCAAATCAGTGTCATAGGAACAGGCTACGTCGGACTGGTCACGGGGGCATGCTTCGCCGAATTCGGCGTGAGCGTCGTCTGCATGGATAACGATGAAAAGCGCATTGCCCGTCTGGAAAAGGGCGATGTGCCGTTTTATGAACCGGGAATCACCGAGCTGGTCGCCAAGGGCATTAGCCATGGACGCCTCAGCTTTACGGCCGAACTCACCAGGGCCGTCGACCATGGAGAGGTCATTTTTATCGCCGTCGGAACCCCCCCGCGCAAAGACGGCTCTGCAGACCTGTCGTTTGTCGAGGAAGTGGGCCGCGGGATCGCCGGCAAGATGGCGTCCTACAAAGTGATCGCGACGAAATCGACCGTCCCGGTGGGGACGGGAGCGCTGCTGCAAAACGTCATTTCAGCCACACAGTCCAAGAGGATCGCATTCGACGTGATTTCCAACCCGGAATTTCTTCGCGAAGGATCCGCGATCGAGGATTTCATGCGGCCCAATCGTGTCGTCATCGGATCCGCCAGCGAACGCGCGATCGCCGTCATGAAAGATCTCTACCGGCCCTTGTACTTGATCGAGACACCGTTTGTCGTCACGGATGTGGCCACGGCGGAAATGATCAAATATGCCTCGAATGCCTTCCTCGCGACGAAGATTTCCTTCATCAATGAGATCGCCACCCTCTGTGAACGTGTGGGAGCCGACGTCCAAATGGTGGCAAAAGGGATGGGATTGGACCAGCGGATTGGCTCGAAGTTTCTTCACGCAGGACCGGGATTCGGCGGATCCTGCTTCCCGAAGGACCTTGCCGCGCTCGTTCAGATGGGCGAGCGGGCCGGCTATCCCATGCAGATCGCGGGAGCCGCCGCCGCGGTCAATGCCCAGCAGCGGAACCGCATGGTGGAGAAAATCCGCGATGCCCTCGGGGGGTTGCAGGGCATGACCGTGGGCATCCTGGGTCTGTCGTTCAAACCCAATACCAACGACCTGCGTGAAGCCCCAGCACTGACGATTGCGCAGCACCTGATGGATCAAGGGGCGACGGTTCGTGCCTACGATCCGGCCGCGCTTGAGGAAGCGGCGAAGTTGCTCCCGGCGCTTATGCCTTCCACAAACGCGTACGAGACGGCCCGTGATGCCGATGCCTTGGTCTTGATGACGGAATGGAATGAGTTCAGAAACTTGGATTTTGCCAAGCTCAAGACGTTGATGCGTCGACCGGTCCTGGTGGACCTGCGCAACGTGTATGAATCGAGCCGTATCACGTCGTTCGGTTTTCGGCACGTGTCAGTCGGACGTCCGGCCAAAGAAGCGGACTAGCTCGGCGACTGCGTAAGTCGGGGGATTTCCTCTTTCACCTCCTTGACCTTGGGCTTATAGCCCATCCGATCCAAGACTTTCATCACGCGTGTCTTGAGGCGGTCGTCGGCCTCCACGAGCGCCGTCGCCAGCGGTTCGACGGCCGGCTTGCCGATCTTTCTGATAATCTCGGTCGCCGACTGTCTGAGTTCATCCTCTTCCGAAACGAGCAGCGGCACAAGACTTGGAACGGCGGCGCTCCCAATCTTGATCAATGAATCGTAGGCCCGCTGTCTGACATCGCCGACTTCGTCGGTCAACGCGTCAACGAGGGGACGCACGGCCCGCGGCTCTTTGAGTTCTCCGAGCACTTCAGCCGCATACTTCCTGTTGAGCCAATGGCTGTCCTTCAAATCCAACAGCATGGCATCGGCCTTGGCCGCGTCGGGATCCTTCGCGCGGATCCTAAAGCTCTTGGCAATCCGCTTGCCGCCCTCCTCGACTACGCGGATGGTAGCGCCATCCCCGGTCTTGAGCTGCTTCAACTCTTCGAGTGCGGCATCGTCCACGTCGAGCACGACCGTCTTGCCGTCGTAAGCCAAGAGTTCGACCTCGACCTGCTTGGCTTCAGGGTTGACGGCGACTACACGCTCCGTCACCAAATTGAATCCATCTTTCTTCGCTCCCCCTTTGGGGCCGATCTGAATGAGCTTTACCGGCGCTTCATCAGCCATGTTTTCTATCCTTTACTGTGACACACATGAATGGTTATTGAGCCGCTTGTTTCCATCCGAGACTTGCGAGCACGCCTTCCACGGTTTCCTGCACCATTGTATTTTCGTCCTCCAGCAGCGGAAGCAAGGGGTCGATCGCCTGTTTGGCACCCAGCCTGGCAAGCGACTCTGCCGCGTTGCGTCGAACAAGCCAATCTTCGTCCCGCAGGGATTCTATCAAAGGCTCGATGCCGCGAGCATCGCCAATCTTCCCCAGCGCTTCTGCCGCATGCCGGCGGACCATCCAGTTGTTCCCCAACAAGCCTTCGATCAAGGCGTCCACCGCCCTGGCGTCGCCGATTTTTTTGAGCACGCGGGCGGCATCCTCCCGCACCGTGCCATCTGTCAGCGCCTCAACCAATCCCGGCACGGCGCGCGCGTCGCCGATGCGCTCAAGCGCCCACACCGCCGCGGTGCGAACGGCGCCATCCTTGTCTTTGAGCGCCTTGACCAAGGGATCCACGCCACGCGTGTCTTTTAGCTTCCCCAGCCCCGACGCCGCCTGCTCTCGAATGGACCATTCATCATCGTCCATGGCCTCGATCAAACGCTCCACGACCGAAGGCCCCATCCGAACGAGGGCGATC
>DATEEH010000094.1:0-55615 GCA_035281245.1 Nitrospira sp. | reverse complement strand
CGGTCATCATCATGCAGCAGATGTCGACGAGCTCTGATTTTGGATTGAAATCCTTCAGATTGGATGCCTGGCTTCGCGATGCAACTCAAGTACCCGTCACACAGATTCACGCGGGACAACGGTTGCGACCGAGCGCGATCTACACCTGCCCGCCGGGAATGTCAGTTTGCCTCACAGGACGCACCCTGCATCTTACGCCTCAGGGAAGGGATGTTCCGGTTTCCACGATCAATATCCTCTTTGAATCTGCCGCGCGCGAATTCAGCCGTCGGGTCATCGGCGTCATTCTCACCGGCCTGCTGAAGGATGGCACCACTGGACTCAAGGCCGTGCACGAGGCGGGAGGTATCACCATCGTGCAAGATCCCGCCGAAGCGGAATATCCCGATATGCCGGCCAGCGCCATGAAGGCGTTGCCCGTCACGTTTTGCCTTCGATTGGCCGAGATTGGTCCGACACTTGATCTCTTGGCACGCCGTAAGACGAAGCTTGAAACCGGGTTGGCGGTCTCAGTCCGTACGCTCAAGGACCGGGTCGCATTACTTGTCCGGCTGATCGCTCAATCGAAGCGCAATCCTGAGACACATCACTTTCTTTCGACGGAAATGATTGCGCTCGAAACAGATCTGCGCTCCATTCAAGCGCTGCTGGATAACGCCTTGACCGGGGACGCAAGACGGCGGGCCCCAACGGGAAGAAAGTAATGGATGAGGGGATGCGTGGCCGTCAGTTCAGCTAACAGACCGCATACAGGCCGCGGGCCAAAGCCCGGAGTCCGTGAACTTTCTTATGGACATCTTCCGCCAGCACCTGGGCGAGCACATTATAGATCTTCCCCACATGTGCCACGGGATTCTTGCCGGCTGCCGCTTCGCCGCTGGCCGGCCGGCGAAGTGAAATGATCCCACAGACCCGGTTGCCGCGCCCGACTTCTCCCGAATCACCCGCTTCCGCAGACGTGCCTAACAACGTGAGGTATGTCCCGGCTCAGCGACGCCCCGACGATCCAATACATTCAAGAATACATGCGGAGATAAGGCAATGCCGCTTCTCCGTTTCACAAAGGCCTTGAGCGCCTGGGCTGCCTAGGCCTTTCGTGCAAAGTACCCGGACTCGGTGCGGACGAACGGGCTGAGAAACGGCATCGCGACGGTAATATTCACGTCCTTCCCGGTCCGGACGCCGAGCACTTTGACGTCCCGCCGCTGTCCGGAAATTCTTTCTTGAAAGCCGCACCGTTGAGGAACTGCTCGATCTGGAATACGAGGCGCTCCGTCGGCGTCAGTGGAGCATACCCCACGGCAGCCGAGGTATCATTGGCCACGGGCTCCCTCGATCGCTCGGTCACGGATCGCAGTTCCTCAGAAGCCGGTCGCAACTCGACCTGGCACTCCAGGTCCTTCAATGGCTTCACGCGCGGCAGATGCCGCTTGAACCATTTGTACACGGTCCGCTCGGCGATCTCCTGTACCGGAATGTGCATGTTCTTCCATTCGAAGGTGGCACGGTCACCCATGACCAACCGCATCGGGGCAAGCACCGCGCCTCCTCCGAACCGGCAGGCCACCTGGCCAGCCACCAGCATCCCTTTATCGGCATTAAAATGCAGCACATGACCGACCCTCTTGAGATAGGCTTGTGCCAATGCCACCGAGACCGATTCCATGACCGCGTCGCAGATCGTGTCAGGGTGACCCAATCCCTTCCGTTCCACGATCTCCATGGGCTCCTCTGCGCAAGGGAGTCGAGAGGATTCGATAATGATGGGTTCAATCACCCGAGCCTCTCTCTCTGTGATTTTCCTCTTGCACCTTTAGACGTACGCGTTCGCCGCATACTGTTGGACCATGCGCTGGGTATTGAAGAACGACGCGTTAAAGGTGATGGTCTGACGCATGACGTCGAGCCAGCGCCCATGCGCTTGGTAGTACAGCGGCATGATCGTCTCCTGCAATTTGTCATAGAGTTCCCGCGCTTCGTGAGCTGGATCCACTCCTTGTTCGGAGGGTCCTGGACCGATCGACCATCCCGTAACACCTTCGATATGCCCTTCGATCCACCACCCATCCAACACACTGAAGCTCGGGACACCGTTATGGGCCGCCTTCATTCCAGACGTTCCGGATGCCTCCAACGGTCGCTGCGGCGTGTTTAACCAGAGATCCACTCCTGCGGTCAGAAGTTGAGCCAAGGCCAGGTCGTAATTATCGAGATAGACGATTCGAATGTGGGGATGAAGCTGCTTCGCCACGCTCACAACCCGACGAATCATGTCCTTGCCGGGCCCGTCCTTCGGATGAGCCTTGCCGGAAAAAATGAATTGAAGTTCGCCGGTGCGCTTGGCAATTTCGCGCAAACGATCTAGGTCCGCAAAGATCAGATCCGCTCGCTTGTAGAGCGTAGCGCGCCGCGCAAAGCCGATCGTCAAAACGGCCGGATCGAAGGACATGCTGGTTCGCCGAGTCACCTCCTCAAACAATCGAGCTTTGGCGATATCGTGGGCCGCCTGTATCTCGCTGTTCGGGATCCCCACTGCATACCGTAACGAAAAAAGGTCCGTTCGCCATCCCGGCATATGTCGGTCGTAGAGCGCCTGAAAGCTTGGCGCCGTCCAAGTCACCGAATGAATGCCGTTGGTGATGGAATCGATGGTGTACCCCGGAAACATTTCATGCGAGATTTGACCATGTCGTTTTGCGACGCCGTTCACATAGGCGCTCATGTTCAGGGCCAACAGCGTCATGTTCAGCCGGTCCGGTCCCGACAGCATCTCGAGCAGATTGAAGGGCACCGTCTGGCCCAACACCTGGTTCACAAGATCGTATGAGAACTGGTCGTGTCCGACGGGGACAGGCGTATGCGTGGTAAAGATGCACTGATCCCGCACGCCGTTGAAATCCCACTCCACCTCCTCCGTATGCCGTTCGCGGAGCAGTTCCAGTGTCAGGAGAGCGGCATGTCCTTCGTTCATGTGAAAGCGTTCGAGTTCGGTATAGCCCAAGGCGCGAAGCATTCGGATCCCGCCAAAGCCCAAGACGATTTCCTGTTTCAATCGATACCGCTCGTCCCCACCATATAAAGACCCCGTAAGAGACCGATCCATTGGGTCATTCCCCTCAACATCCGTATCGAGCAGTAGCAACGGCACGAGGTGCCCGGAGGTCCCTGCGATATCGCACTGCCAGGCACGTACGAGCACGGCGCGACCTTCAAGAACCACTTGTACTGTTCCAGGCAATGGCCGTGCAAAGCGCGTCGGATCCCATTGAACCGAGTGTTCGCTTTGGTTGCCCCCTTCATCGAGCACCTGGTGGAAATAGCCCTGCCTGTACAGGAGGCTCACGGCCACAAGCGGTAATTTGAGATCTGCACACGAGCGAAGCGTGTCGCCGGCTAGCACGCCGAGCCCTCCGCTATAGGTTGGCATCTCGGATGCCAGAGCCACTTCCATGGAGAAGTAGGCAATGCGAGGGATCTCGTGATTGTGATGGGCGCCGGTCGCGTGTCCGGTCGAATACTTTTCCGGAGCCTTCAAGAACGCCGTCTTGCATAATTCCGAACAGAAACGAAATGGCTGTCCCTTATGGAGAACGATGAGCTCACCGTTTGCCGGCACCATCATTCCACAGACAGGATCTTTAGCGATGATCATCGGCTAGTCACGTGCTCGCGGGACTTTTCTTGAATTGCTGATCGGAGGAACCAAACGTCTCCATCTTCAAAAGAGGTCGCCAAGCGACTGGTGTTCGAGGAGTCGTTTGATCGCCTCAGCAATGACCGGGGCAATCGAAACCACGTGCAGGCTGGCCCAATCAGTGGGCGCGCCGGCGATGGTGTCGGTGATCAGAATCTTTTTCACTGCCTCGTGCGCCAACTTCTGGCGAGCTCCAGGCAAAAGCAAGCCATGTGTCGCTGCTATTGTCAGGTCGTGTCGAGCCCCTGCTTTCAGTAGCGCCTCGATGCCGGACGCCACGGTACCACCGGTTGAGATCATGTCATCTACGATCAGACAGCATTTGTCTTGGACGTCGCCGACCAGATGAGTCATGTGGGTTCCCGTGCCGCTCTCTCGCCGTTTATGGAGGACAGCGACCGTTCCTTTCAGCCGATGCGCATAGTCGGTCGCCATCTGAAGAGCTCCAGCATCCGGCGACACGATGACGATTTCCCCAGGCAGTGTCTCCTCGAGTGTGTTGCACAACGTGGGACGCGCCGAAAGATTGTCCACCGGAACGTGAAAGAACCCCTCAATTTGCGCGGCATGGAGATCCATCGTCACGACATGATCGATACCGACGGCTTCCATGACGTCGGCGACCATCCTTCCGGCGATAGGTTCGCGTCGACCATGTCGCTTGTCCGACCTTGCGTATCCCAAGTAGGGCACGACCGCCGTAATCCGGGCGGCCGCAGACCGCCGGCAGGCATCAGCCATCGCCAGCAATTCGATGAGATGATCGTTGACCGGAGGCGACAGTGACTGCACGAGAAAGACTTCTTTTCGGCGGACCGACTCAAGCAACTGAGCCGAAACCTCTCCGTCCGGGAATCGCTCGATCGTGCACGCACCTGGCGGCACTTCCAGATTCGCCGCGACTGCCGACATCAAGTCGTGGCTTGCTGTGCCCGCAAAGATGACAAATTCTTTTGGCACGCACCACCCCTTTCTTGCCGCCAAACCTCCGTTTTATCCATTTCCAACTAAATCCAATAGACCCTAGAGTTCGCAGGTGCGCGCTCTCATCAACCTTCCCCTTCACGTTGAGAAAAGCGCCTCTCCGGCGTTTGGCTCTGTCTCCACGCCGTTGCCAAGATGCGAATCTTCACCTCTTCCGGATCGCGTACGCCACGCAACGAGACCAATCGGTCCGTCGAAGAGGAGGAAATCGTGATCGTGCCAATGCCGAAAAAATCAGCGATGACGCCTTGCTGAACTGTGACCGCTCGGACGTCCGTCAACGGAACCGAGTGAATCTCACGTCCCGTGTAACCGTTTCGAACGACGACACGCTCCCGATGCAATTCGTAACGTGCCCAACGGCGAAGAATGACGGCACACACGAGAAGTATGCCGGTGCCGATCATCCACATCTCCCAGCCGTCGACCCCAAACCTGAAAAATAGAGCCCCACGAAGTGCGGAGACCGCACTCAACAGATAGAGCCAGGTGAATTGCGCCCACGAGGGAAAGGTTTCCCACACCGTCGGCCGCTCTCGCTGGGTCTTCCCGACCCAATGAAGCAACGTCATGCTGCCACCGTCATCTGACGCCTTTCTGTCCGGGACCTTCCATCACGCAACCACCTCATGCGCTGGATTGAGCAAGTGAGATGCCGCGCGAAGGAAGAAGCTATCGCAAAACTGCCGAATGCCGTAATGAGTACAAATAACCTGAATGGAACGGGATTCCGGATCGTCGCAAGGGGACAGGGCTGCCGATTGGCAAGAGACCTCGCGGGAATCAAAACTAATGCCACCTCTTTTCAGCCGCCTTCCCTCGACCAAATTAACAGGCGTAGCGTATAGGGACAAACCATACGGAAAGACTGCGGATATTTTCCACAATTATCAGAGCAGGACCCGTTGGTTCACACCCAGGATAGACGACCACAATGACATGTAATCGTAGGATTGACCTCAGGGAAAGAAGTGTTAGTTAGGGAGTGAGCGGAGGCCTCGGTGAGAGGAACAGTCCGGATAGAGAGGTCGAGCGCAGGGGTGGTGAGCAAGCCCGCCGTAATGAGCGGGAAGCCTAAAGCCCCTCCAAGACCTCAGCAGTCGAAGGAAGCTCTCTAAACCCCCTCCGCTCTTCTAGTGCTTTCTACCCGCTCAGCGGCAGATGAACGGTAAACGTGCTCCCTCTCCCTTCCTCGCTATCCACCGCGATCGTTCCACGGTGCTCCTCGATGATGCCTTTCACGACCGTCAGACCCAAGCCGGTTCCTTTTCCGAACTCCTTGGTGGTAAAGAAGGGATCGAAGATCTTGCCCACGACTTCTTTCGGAATGCCATGTCCGGAATCGGAGACCGTGAGTTTCGCCATGTCCTTCTCACGCTCGAGTCCAACCCGTAGCGTGCCGCCTTGCGGCATGGCGTGAACGGCGTTCATGACCAGATTAATGAGCACCTGGTTCATCTGATCATTGTCAGCGAATACACTTGGACAGTCGGGATTCATTTGAATGTCGACCCGTACCTTGTGGTTGGCCAGTCGTTCCCGAAACATTTCGAGGCTGTTTTCGACGACTTCTTGCAGCCGAAGAGCTCCTGGCTGCGGAGGCTTGCGACGTGCAAACGACAAGAGCTGGTTCATGACCCGCGTGATTCGTTCCACTTGCGCGACGATGGTCTGCAGGCCTTTTTTCACCGGCTCATCCACCACACGATCCAGCAAATACTCGGCACGACCGAGTATGACGTTCATCGGGGTGCCGATTTCATGGGCCATGCCCGAAGCGACCGTCCCCAATTCAGCAACACGCTCCGTTCGGCGCAGTTGTTCCTCGAGCCGTGTGCGCTCAGAGACGTCGCGAAGGATTGCGGTAAACAACTTGTTGCCTTGGATGGTGACATGAGAAATGGCGGCTTCAATGGGAAACTCTTGGCCGTCGGCACGCAGACCCATGACCGTGCCAAGCTGCCCCATTCTTCGACTGGTGGTTCCTGACCGTCCAAAGCCCTTCACATGTTGACGATGGATCTCACGGAAACGAGCCGGGATGAACTTGTCCAATGGCTGCCCCATGGCCTCCTGAGACGTGCATTGGAACATGCGCTCTGCCGCGTCATTAAACACCACGACCTTCTGCTCATGATCGACGGTGATGATCGCGTCCATTGCCGAATCAATGATGCCTTCGAGGCGGAGTTTGTTGATCAAATATTGTTCCTCCGCTCGCTGCCGGCCCGCCTCGGCTCCCTTGACGGCGGTTTCCGCGAAGGCTTGCGCTTGTTGTGCCGCCTCCATCAGACCCTCTGCATGCGATCGCTCCATCCGTTCGGAGACCAAGTCCTCTATGGCCTTCGACTTGGTCATCTCCGCGGTGAGCAGTTCTGACTGTACCCGCTTGAGACGGAATATCCCTAAGGCGACGACCCAGATGACCAACATCCCCAATGCACGGTTCATGAGATTGTATTGAAGCAGAGGACCGGCCGATTTCCACAGGACGTCGGTCCATAACAGCACAGTAGCCGCAACACAGAAGTACAACGGATCGCGTTGCCGTGTTGAAAAGAATGTCAGAAGGAGAGGGACGATGTAGAGGATCGAAAAGGCGATTCCAACAGGGGTCAAAAGATCCAAAACGAAGATGCCGATGGTCAGGACAGGGATGACCACCGGCGCGATTCGCGTCACCATGTCAGTGGGCACTTTCATGAAATCGATCCCGGCCGAACGATTCCAACTTGTCAATCTTCGGGTTGCGAGGTGCCTTCGATTTCTGCCAGCTTGCGGTACAGCGTTTTGCGATCGATGCCCAAGGACTGGGCGGCTTTATACTTATTTCCTCCCGTCTTGTCGAGGACCTTCTTGATGTATTCTTTCTCCAGTTCATACAACGACAGGGTTTGTTCGGCCGCTTCATCCAACACCCGCCGGTCGCCGCGAGCTCCCTGTACAGCCGGCGGCAAATCGTCGGGCATGACTTTCTCTCCGCGGCTGAGTGTGACCGCTCGCTCGATGACATTTTCCAGCTCCCGGACGTTCCCGGGCCAGGCATAATCCATCAACATGGCCAGCGCCGCTTCACTGACCCCTTTCACATCCTTGCCTCGCGCCTCTCCACATTTCTTGAGAAAGCCATCGACAAGAAGCGGAATGTCTTCGCGACGCTCGCGAAGGGGCGGCAGCTTCACCTCAATGACGTTCAGCCGATAGTAGAGATCTTCGCGGAATCGTTTCGCCTTGGCTTCCTCGGCGAGATTGAGGTTCGTTGCCGCGATGATCCGCACATCGACCGAAATCGGCTTCGTGGCGCCGACCCGACGAATCTCCTTCTCTTGAATGGCGCGAAGCAGCTTGGCCTGAAGCATGATCGGCAGCTCGCTGATCTCATCCAGAAACAGCGTCCCCTTGTGCGCCTCCTCGAACAATCCGTGCTTGTCTCCCTTGGCGTCGGTGAAGGCTCCGCGCATGTGCCCGAATAGTTCGCTTTCCAAGAGTTGCTCGGGAATAGCCGCACAGTTGACGGGAATGAAGGGGGCGTCTTTGCGATCACTGTTATAGTGAATCGCCTTGGCCACGAGCTCCTTGCCGGTACCGCTTTCTCCCGTAATCAGGACGTTGGTGGGACTATCGGCAATCCTCGTAATGAGATCGAAGACTGCGCGCATGGGCTTGCTTTTGCCGAGAATGTGATGGAAGCTGTATTCTTTCCGCACTTCCTTCCGAAGTCGGCTCACTTCGCGGCGCAATGCCGACTCCCGCATCACACGTTCAACGACTCTGATCAATTCGTCTCTCTTGACCGGCTTCCCCAAATAATCGCTTGCTCCGTGTTTCATGGCCTCGACGGCCGTTTCTACAGACCCGAACGCGGTCATCAAGATGACGTTGACATCTGGGAAGTTCCGTTTGATCTCCGACAATAAGGCAATGCCCTCCATGCCCTTCATCCGCAGGTCGCTGAGGACCACATCATGCTCAGTTTCGCCGAGCAGTCTGAGCGCTTCTTGCCCGCCCGCCGCCGTGGAAACTTGATGTCCGCGGTCCTTCAACAGGTCATGGACCATTTCACGCATGTCTGCATCATCGTCGACCACGAGCACAGCACCCCGGGTATCTGGCATCGTCGAATTCCTTTCTACGTTTGATGGCGTCAGGCTATTCCGTCGCAAATATAAAGGTCAAGGCGTACACTGGTGGCCGATACGATGTCCCTCCTCGAAAGATCGCAAAATGTGCTGATCTTTTCTTCACTTAGCTGTTGCTCGACCCACCTGCAGGCGCATTCTTTTCCCGTGAACTCGGGAATTCACATTAGAGGGTTTTAACTGCCCGTTAACTCATCGTTAATCTTCCATTGCTAGATTCGCGCTCGTAAGAACGGAAACAATCCAGGAGGTGGGTACATGACCTGTCAAAAATGCAAAGGGTTGATGATTGTCGAATCACGACCGGAGTATTCCACTGATGGGGCCGTGCTCCGGTGCATCAACTGCGGATTGGTTCTTGACCCGTTGATCCAACAGAACCGGCTTGCACGAGCACGCGCAACGTCCACCACACTGCATGCCGCGTGAGCATACCCTCCGCTCGTCCGGGCGGAGTGAACGACTTGCACTTCGCCCGGACAGGACAGACGTAGATGTCGCGTTCGCGGTTGATCGGGAGCTCTGCCGATGATTTTGACAAACCGGCGAGCGCTCGCTCTCCGCGGCTCGACATCTGCCTCTGACCTGATCGCAGAATAATTTTACCAATCTCTAACCTGTTCTTGTCTTCCTCTTCATCTTCTTTTTCTCTCTTTCATGGATGCCCGGTCGATCGACTGCTACCCTGGATTAGGTGGGCACCTTTAATATTTTTCACGGACATCACCTAGAGCGCGGAGGCGCAACCCTTATCCTCTCGATCTGTCTTGCTGTGATCATGGGAAGTTGTTCATCATCCCGTGAGGCATCATCCCCGCAAGTCGCTTCTACGGACATTGGCGTGAACACCAGGCCCGCGTATCATTTTACCGCTCCCGCCAACTGGCTGAACGATCCGAACGGACTTGTGAATTTCGACGGCGAGTACCATCTCTTCTATCAATACAATCCGAGTCAGCCCTTGTGGGGCTTTATCCATTGGGGGCATGCAGTCAGCACCGACCTCGTGCATTGGACTGACCTGCCCGTCGCACTGGCCCCGGATGCCGTCCTCGGCATGCCGTTTTCAGGCAGTGCCGTCGTCGACAACCGACGCAGCGATGGACTCTGCGCCGAAGACGCCTCCGCCTGCGTCGTTCTGATCTTTACGCACAGCGGCGCGGCGCAGGTACAGAGCATCGCCGTCAGCGACGATCGCGCGCGCCGGTTCCGCCTCTATCCTTCCAATCCGGTGTTGCCAAACCCCGGCGAGCCGGACTTTCGAGATCCCAAAGTATTTTTTTTCGAACCCACGCAGCAATGGGTCATGGCCCTGGCTGCCGGCACACGCATTAGTTTTTATGGCTCCGGGGATTTGAAGACTTGGCAGCATCTCTCGGATTGTATTCCGTCCCTCTCGGTGCCCGGCGTGCTGGAAGTTCCGGACCTCTTTGAGCTGCCGGTGATCAACGAACCGGGCGCGACACGGTGGGTCCTCAAATTCGATACGAACCCCGGCGGGCGCTATGGAGGTTCGGGCGCCCATTATTTGATCGGCCAATTTGATGGCCGCCGGTTCATTCCCGAGAATGGCATCCCGCGCTGGGTCGATTATGGTGCGGACTTCTATGCCGCCACCTCGTTTGCCAACATGCCGCCCGATGATGATCGTCGTATTTGGGTCGGATGGATGAACAATTGGGCGTATGCTTCCGTGTTGCCCACCGGGCCCTGGCGAGGAGCGCTTTCCCTCCCGCGCGAAGTGGGGGTGGTGCGAGATACAGACGGCTATCACCTCGTGCAGCGTCCGGCGAAGGAGTTGACTGCTCTGCGGGCAGGGCCAGCCACCATCGACATCGAAGATCAGTGGCTCGAGGGTCGCAGCGTGGATGTGGAAGACTCGAAGGGCGATGCCATGGAAATCTCGCTCGCGATCGAGCCTGGCACCACTGGAGAAGTCGCGTTCTTCCTCCGCGAGAATCCCGCCCACTACACCAAGATCGGATACGACCAGAGTCGTCAAGTGTTGTTCGTCGACCGATCATCGTCGGGGAACACGGTATTGCGCGACACGTTGCCCGCACGACATGAGGCGCCCTTGCGCCCGGATGCGACGGGCGCCATCACCCTTACCATTTTCCTCGACCGATCTTCGTTGGAAGTCTTCGGCAACGACGGCCGCGTGGTGCTCACAGACGTCGTTCTGGCTCCCGATGACAGTCTGGGCCTCCACCTCGATGCGAAAGGAGGCGTCGCCCATCTTCGCACGCTGCGCATCTGGCCGCTCCTCTCTACGTTTTCCGCCACCCCACGCGAGTCCCTCTAAGGGGCGTCAACAGCCGATTCTCGGGAATACACTAGTGTGCGCCCTCCGTGAAACCCATTTAGAGTGCCTACCATCGAG
This sequence comes from Nitrospira sp., assembly GCA_035281245.1. Lineage (GTDB taxonomy): Bacteria > Nitrospirota > Nitrospiria > Nitrospirales > Nitrospiraceae > Nitrospira_C. Next base: position 44,415 of record DATEEH010000094.1, on the reverse strand, counting down.
GGCCCTCGAAACGACCTGCCTACGTTCTGAGTTCGCTCCCAGCGCTCAGGGTACGTCGCTCTTCAAGGCAAACTGCCCCGTCTTCTGCTGTCGAAAGCCCTGTTCGCCTTATGTTGCTGCGCCATGCGAATCTCATCAGCAATCTCATTTTCATTTGGGACGTCATATGTCTCCACGTCGCATGGAGCATCGTGCGATGGCATCATCCCCCACTTGCCAAGGCCGCCTCGCTGTTCGAGGGTTGGCACGTCGTGACACTGGGCGTCATGTGGGTGGCGTCCGCATGGCTCTTCAGCTTTCATAACCATCACGCGTGGCAGCGACTTCGTGATGGAAGCAGGAATTTGATCGCCGCGGTTTCCTTTTTTGTCGGCTTGGCCATGGGCTTGTGGAGTCTTTCCTCCGACCCCCCGTCGCTGTCTACGTTTCCGATGTTTTGGGCGGTCACGCTCATTGCCATTACAGGTTCCAGGATCAGCGGCCTGTCCGTCCTTCGCCTCGCGACGACTCGCGGAATGAACCGCCGCAATCTCCTGATCGTGGGCACGGGTACGTCGGCATGTGACGTCGTCAAGCGGTTGCATGCCGTTCCGGAGTACGGATGTGTGGCGAGAGGATTCGTATCCGACAGCCCAAGCGAAGTCGGGAGGGTCTATCATCATGTACCGGTCATCGGGACGTTCGGTGATTTGCCCCGGCTCGTCCAGTCTCAGGTCGATCTCGTCTTATTGTGTCTTCCCAGCCACCTTGAGCCGCAGGCCGACAAGCTCCTCCATGAACTGCGCAACAGCACCGTCGATGTGAAGCTGATTCCCTCTCTCGCTCGAACCGATACGCTTGGGTTGGAAGCGTACATGTTTGAAGGGTTGCCCATGGTGACGCTGCAGGCTGCGAGGGTGCAGGGCTGGGCTCGCGCGCTCAAGCGGGCCGTCGACATCATCGGCGCGGCATGCGCCTTACTCCTGAGCGCGCCGTTGTGGCTGTTGATCGCCGTCGCGGTGAAGCTGTCTTCGCCTGGTCCCGTGCTCTATCGGCAAACGCGGATGAGTCTGGCGGGGCTGCCGTTCGTGATGCTGAAGTTCAGAACCATGCAGGCACGGGCGGAGCGTGACAGCGGCCCGGTGTGGGCGTCACCTCCCGGAGATCCGCGCGTGACCGCCGTAGGACGCTTGCTGCGGAAAACCAGTTTGGACGAACTGCCGCAATTTTGGAATGTGCTCAAAGGCGATATGAGCCTCGTCGGTCCTCGGCCGGAACGTCCGACGTTTATCGAATCCTTCCGCCAGGCCTATCCGGCCTACATGCTGCGCCTGAAGGTCAAGGCCGGCATGACCGGTTGGGCGCAGATTAACGGCTGGCGCGGCAACACTTGTCTGCAAACCCGGATCGCGCACGATCTCTATTACATCGAGCATTGGTCGCTCTGGTTCGATCTGAAAATTCTTTGTCAGACCTTATGGAAGAGTGTGGTTCATGAGCATACCTGTTAGCCGCCCCCATCTTATGCTGGGGACGCGTCCGCTGGTCGGAGACACGGTGCTTCGCAGCCGCGCACATCAATGGGTGTGGCGTCTTCAGTCCGCCGGCCTGCTCGCGTTCACCTTCATGAGCTTTTTCCCGGCATGGTCACACGTGCAGGAGTATCTGTTTCTTTCGCTTGTCGTAATGGGATGTGCGGTTGCCTACGGCCAGCAACGTCCACTGTTGACGCCATCGGCACTTAACCTGCCGATTGCCCTGTGGCTGGGATGGATTCTCCTGTCGGTCCCCTTTGCACTCGATCCCGCCTACAGTTTTGGCGAGTGGCGTAAGGTCGTCGTCAAGGTCCTGTGGTTCTATTGGGCTCTCCTTGTGCTCCGGAACACCGAATACAAGGACATGGAGGGCAAAGTGTTGACCGCCGTTGCGCTGGGGTCCCTGGGACTGTGTTGCTACGCGCTCTTTGATTTCGTCTCACGAGGAGGAATCTTGAGCGACCGACCGGTCAGGGCCCGAGCGCCTTTGTCCGACTATAACTGGCTCAGCAGCTATATGGTTATGGCGGTCCCTCTGTTGGCCGCGGGGATGGTGCGCATGCCGCGCCTCCCCTGGATCGTCCTGTATGCAGGAACCGCCGTCCTGGCGTTGACGGCTCAAGCGCTGTCCTTTACACGGGCCGGGTGGCTGGCGCTCCTCTCCCAAGGTCTCGCCTGCGGTCTCTATTTCAAACGCGTGGCGCTCATGCTCGGGATCTTCGCGGGCGCACTGATCACGGTGACTCTCCTTCTCGTCATTGACGTCGGCCCCTTCCATCAGGACACGCGAGATTTGTGGACCGTCCGTGCACGGGCCGCGGTATGGAGCCTCATGCTCCAGGAGATCGGGGAGCATCCGCTCGTCGGGATCGGGTACGGGACCGAGACCTTCATGGCCCGCTTCGGCGACCGGCCAGAAACGATCAAGACAAAAGGCAGTCATAATTTTTTCCTCATGACGGCAATGGGAAGCGGTATTCCGGCGCTGGCTTTTCTTCTCTGGATTTTCGCGACGGGCATTCGTGAATGCCTTCGGGCAGCCCATGCGCACGTCAACGATCCCGACACGGCAGCGCTGTGGGTCGGCCTCGCCCTCATGCTCGTCGGCGTCGCGGTGCGGAATCTCTTTGACGCGATGTTCATGGGAAGCCTGGCCTGCTTGTTTTGGATTTTATTGGCGACCGGTCTGTCGCGCATTCCCCCGCGGCAGGTGTCCTCATGACTGCTTCTGCCAGGATAGCATTCCGGTCCTCGCTTCACACTGCAGACCATGCGCTTTGCCCCGAGCCGGTCAAAGAAGGACGTCTCGCCCGGCCGCTTCGTGTCCTCCACATTTATAAGTCGTGGTCCCCCGACGCGTTCGGAGGCGTCGAGCAGATCATTACGACATTGTGCGCGGGGGGATGGGCATACGGGATCGAAGGCCGCGTCGCATATTTGGCGAGGGGAAACCGTGTCGCCGCCGTGCGTCATCAGGGCATCGCCGCCTATCGCTTCCCGGTGCAGTGGGAAATCGCCTCCACAGGTCTGTCGCTCCCCTTCTTATTGGGATATCGGCGTCTGGCAACCTGGGCGGATCTCCTGCATTTTCATTTTCCATGGCCCTTCGGGGACTTGGTGCATCGGTTGAGCGGGATCTCCACGCCGTTTCTGGTGACATACCATTTGGATATCACGAGACAGCGCGTGCTCGAGAAACTCTACGCCCCCCTGCGGGGCTGGTTGTTGCGCCGCGCGGACAGGATCATCGCGACTTCAGACAACTACGTGCAGAGCAGTCCAGTGCTTCGGACATTCCGTCACAAGACGATGGTCATTCCTCTTGGCATCGAAGACGCCGAACGAGGAACTGCTCATCCGATACGGACGGCATACTGGCGTCATCGGCTCGGCAAAGGGTTCGTCCTGTTCGTTGGCGTGCTTCGCTATTACAAAGGGCTGCACGTGCTGCTCGAGGCTGCACCCGCCATAGTGGCTCCGATCGTCATTGTCGGATCAGGGCCTTGCGAGCAGGCGTTGAAACGCCAGGCGCGGAATTCGAAGCTGAGACACGTGACCTTTGTCGGGGAGGTGGATTCGCTCGATAAAGATGCCCTGTTCCGGCTGTCGGGGCTCTTCGTCTTCCCTTCCAACGTTCGGTCGGAGGCGTTCGGTCTCGCCCTTCTTGAGGCGTCGATGTACGGCAAGCCATCCGTGTCGTGCGAGCTGGGCACGGGGAGCTCGTTGGTGAACCTTCACGAGGAGACCGGACTCGTCGTGGCACCGGACAATGCGCACGAACTGAGCACGGCCGTAAACCGGCTGTTGTCCGACAGGGAGGAACGGGAACGCTTGGGAACCAATGCCAGGAACCGGTATCTGAAGCACTTTACGGCCGACTCGATGGTCTCCCGGTATGCGGAGGAGTATCACCGGGCAGCTGCGGAGTCTGTGGCATGGAAGCGCTGACTGCCCATCGCTGGTCGCTTGGCCCCAACGTCGCGCGCGGCGCCGATGAATTGTTGGGGGCGCTCAAGTTGAGCGATACGTGGGCCTACTGCGGATGGCAGGACATCCGGTCGCGCTATCGCCGATCGATATTAGGACCCTGGTGGCTCACCGCGAGTACAGCCGTCACGATTGGCGTGCTCGGCATTCTGTGGTCCCAAATCTTCCAACTCGACATCAAAGAGTACCTGCCCTTCTATGCCATCGGCTACGTGGTGTGGACCTGGTTCGCCGCGCAAATCAACGACGCCTGCTCGGGCTTCACACAATTCGAGCACATCATCAAACAAACGCGATTGCCCTATCCGACCTATCTCTTGCGATTGGCCATCCGCAATACCCTGATTTTGGCGCATCACGCCGTCGTCGTGGTCGCGGTGCTTCTGCTCTGCGGCGTCGGATGGCACGCCGTCTCATGGCTCTTTGCACCGGGACTTATCTTGGGGACGATCGTCTCCGTGCTCTTGTCCATGGTTGTGGCGATTTGTTGCGCCAGATACCGTGATCTTCCACCGGTGGTCGGCAGCCTGCTGCAAGTCATGTTTTTCCTCACGCCGATTCTCTGGCAGCCGGGCGCCTTGCGTTCCTATGCCTGGATCGTCGGTGTGAACCCCCTGTTTCATTGGATAGAAATCATCCGGGGACCGTTGCTCGGCCAGTGGCCTCATGCCACGTCCTACGCTTGGACAGCAGGCTCCATTGTTCTACTGGGTCTCGTGGCCTTGTGGCTGTTGGGACGGCAGCGCGACCGCATCGCTTATTGGTTGTAGTGAGGCTGGAGAAGGTTAGCGACGGATGACAGTGGAGTACGCATGGCCTCTGTAGCAGCCGATCGCATCGTCGTCGAATTTCCGCTCTACAACGTCGCTCATCGGTCGTTCAAGCAACATTTGTTGCAATCGGCGACGGGGGGGCGCATCGGACAGCGGGGTGAAGTGACTGTGGTTCGCGCGCTCGATCACGTCTCGTTCAATTTAAAGGCCGGCGACAGGCTGGGGCTTTGGGGCCACAACGGAAGCGGAAAAACGACATTGCTGCGAGCCATCGCCGGAGTGTACCGCCCGGTGGCCGGTCGGCTCGACGTCCACGGCCGCATCGCCTCGCTTATCGATCTCAATCTCGGCATGGACGGTGAAGCCACCGGAATCGAAAACATCCGGCTACGAGGCGTGTTGCTCGGGATGTCCAGGCGTGAGGCAGACCGTTTGCTCGACGACGTCGCGGAATTCACCGAACTCGGAGAGTTTTTGTCGATGCCCGTGCGGACGTACTCAACCGGGATGCACATGCGACTGGGGTTTGCCATCTCGACGGCCGTCGACGCCGATATCGTGCTGATGGACGAGTGGCTATCGGTCGGCGACGCCGACTTTCAGAAGCGGGCGCAAGACCGGCTCACCCGATTCCTGGCCCGCTCGAAAATCTTGGTCCTGGCTTCACACTCGGAGCAGCTGCTGAAGGACCTGTGCACGAGGATGATTCATTTGGAACACGGCCGGATACAAGCCGCCTGGGAGGAACCGCCCGGGTAAGCGCCTGTTCCGACAGGCGGGGGTGGGCGGGTGCGATTGGGTAAGCGCCTGTTCCGACAGGCGACGGTGGGCGGGTGAGAACAACCGACGGAGGTGCCATGCAGAACGTAGGACGTCATGAACCGACTCGGAGCACGCGTTTGATCCTCCTCGCCGGCGGACACGTCCGACAGGATTTCGTCACCCTGCTCGACATCAGCTCGCCGGCGATGCTGCCCTACATGGGACGGCCGTTGATCTACCTGTCGGTCCTTAACTTTGTGAAACTGGGAGGCCGTGAGGTCATCGTCGTCATTCCTGAAGACGAACGGCGTGTGGAAGCGTTCCTGCGGTCATCATTCGGCTCCCGCCTGGCGCTCACGATCGTTCGCGCACCGCACCAGGCCGGTGCGACTCCGTTGCACTCGCTGCACGCGGCTCTGGAAGCGTCGACCGGCCGAGGCAGCCTCGATCATCCGGTGCTGATCGCTCACGGAGACATTTATTATGACGTCGAGCGGTTGGAGAGCGGGGACCGGCCGATCGTCTTCACCTCGTCCTATATCGAGTCGGACAAGTATTCGATCGTGCATGAGACGTCAAGAGGCTATCGCTTCCAAGAAGCCTGGGCTGGGACGAAAGCGCCGACGCCGGACAGCGGTCCCTCGGATGAACGGCATACGGATATCGGCCTCTACTATCTTCCCTCGGCCGTCGACGCGTATCGCGCACTCGCAGAGCATACACCGCCTGTCTCCACGGTTGGCGGTCTCCTGTTCCATCGGTATTGCGACGGACTCACTCTGGCAAGGGTCGCCTCATGGGCTGATCTGGGCCACCTTGATACGTCGGCCAGGATTCGCACGCATCTGCTCGGCACGAGGGAGTGCAACCATCTTGATATCGATGAAATGCGAGGACTCATTACCAAGCGGGGACGCAACCGCGACAAACTGCTGCAGGAGATCAATTATTATCATCGTCTGCCGAAAGAGCTGAGCGTCTACTTCCCCCGCATGCTCGAATCGCGTCTGGGAAAGGAGGTCTCCTATACCATTGAGTATTACGGATACAAGACGCTCTCGGAATATCTCGTCTTCTATGAAGTGCCCAAGACGGTGTGGCGGCAGGTCCTACTCAAGATCCTGGCCATCCACAAGGCCTTCACGTCACGGACCGGCCGCAGCGTCGAGAGCGCGCGCGCCTTCGAATTCTACTGGGGGAAGACGCAGCAGCGGCTCAACGACCGCGATCGTCTCTCGGGCGTCCTTCCGCTCCTCGAACTCGACGAAGTGGAGATCAATGGGACCGCCTATCGCGGTTGGAAGGCCGCCGCAGGCGAGATCCGAAGGCTCTTGCATCGCGTAGCGTCTCGCTGCACCACCAGCGTGATCCACGGGGATCTCTGCTGCAGCAACATCCTCTACGACCCCCGCACCAGTTTGATCAAATTCATCGATCCTCGGGGAGAATTCTTCGAAGAGGGCTGCTACGGCGACCCGCGGTACGACCTCGCCAAACTGCTCCACTCGTTCCATGGCGGATACGACTTCATTTTGCATGAAATGTATCAACTGACGCGCCTCGATGAAGGTCGATACGAGTTGGCGCTCTTGCGGTCGGACGGAGCCCGAGAGGCGGAACATCTGTTGTTCGAGTTGCTCGAGGACATAGACGGCTGCGACGTTTCGGACGCCATCGCGATCGAAGCGCATTTGTTTCTTACCATGCTGCCCTTGCACTGCGAAGATCCGAAGCGCCAGGCCGCCCTGTATCTCAGAGGCCTGATGCTCCTCCAGCAGGCAACCAACCGTGACATAGGAGGGCAGGCGGTGTATGCAGGGGCGCTGTCGAAGGGAGACGCCCGATGAGGATTTGCCTGGATATCGATGGGACGATCTGCGAAGTACGCGGAGAGGGCGACGACTATGCCGCCGTTCGTCCGCTACCGCAAGCGGCGGAGCGGATCCGCTCCTTACGAGCCGCGGGGCACTACGTGATTCTTGCGACAGCCCGCCACATGCAAACGTGCGGCTCAAACGTCGGAATGGTGGTGGCCCGCCAGGCACAAACGCTCATCGGCTGGCTCAACCGGCATGGCATCGAGTACGACGAGCTCTGGTTTGGCAAACCCCATGCGGACCTGTACGTGGACGACAAGGCTTTCGCCTTTTCCGGCAACTGGGATGAAGTCACCCAAGACACGCTCAATCGATCCTGTGAACGTGTCGGCAAGATCAACCTCGTCGTGGCGATGGCAGGAGCGGGCGCCAGGTTTGCCGAGAGAGGCTTCGATCTCCCGAAGCCGCTGATCCCCGCCTTCGGCGAGCCGATGTATCGACACGCCGTCCGGTCGCTTCCACTCCATCTCGCCGAACGGCTGATATTTCTCATTCGGCGGGACACTCACACGGCCAGATTACGGCGCGACATCCAGGAGTCGTTTGGCGCCTTCAATCCCATCATTATCGAGATCGACCATCTGACGCGCGGCCAAGCCGAGACGGTGCTCTACGCGAGGCATAAGATCGCTTTTCATCGGCCAGTGCTGATTCACAATGCGGACAGCGCGTTCGAAATGGCCGGCTTTGCGGATTTTCCCCCCTCGTCGGACGGCGCCCTTCTCCTGTTCCGTGGCAGCGGCACCAAATGGAGCTATGCGGACATGGACAATCGCGGCCGCGTGACCCAGGTCAGAGAGAAGGTGCCCATTTCGCCGTTTGCCTCCACCGGTACCTATTATTTCCGGTCATCCGTCCAGATGATTGACCTCGTTCAGCACGCCATGAGCCGTGAAGCGACGGTCAACGGCGAGTATTACATCGGACCTCTGTACAACCTGATGGCCTCCCAGGGACAACTCATCAAGGGCGTCGAAGTCGACCGGTTCATCAGCTTCGGAACTCCCGAAGATTTGGGCGCATCCGAAGCGGTTGCCGCCAACGCCGACTGCATCAAACGGCTGGCCGATCGAGTCGCCAAGTACAGCGCTGAATCTATGAATGCGCAATGAAGGGGAATCTATGCAGACCACCACGCCCAATCAGCATCCTCAAAAAGTCGCTGTCCTCCTGTATGGAATGCTGAGAAGTTTTCAAGTCACGGCCCCGTCGTTTCATCGACACGTCGTTCAACCCAACAACGCCGACGTCTTTTACTTTGGACCCGCGGAGTCCGACGCAGCGTCGACCTCCCTGGACGGGCAGGTCGACATCTTCGGCAATCTCAAGAACAACCCTAAGGGACTGGTCGATTCCGTCGCCGCCATTAATCAAAACGCCTTCCTCACGGGCTACGGACCGTCCATGAGGCGCTACGAGTTTCACAACGTCAACCAGGAGGAGTTCGTCCGCCAAGCCGCCATCGTCGACCGGAAAGACTGGATTTACGGACTGAATCCGGCGCGGCTGTTTTCGATGGTGTTCAACATGGAAGGCGTCGTGCATGTGTTGGAGGAATACGAACGGACGCAAGGCGTGCAGTACGATACGATCGTCATCACGCGCCCCGACATCGCCTTTTTTTCGCCGATCACCGCCCGCGTCCGAAGCGGCTTTTTGCACCTCCCTTCAGGAGAAGGCATTGATGAATGGGGCCGGAAGCACATGGGCAATGCGCGGGTCGTCTACTACAAGAATGTCCTCACGGGAGACTACGTTGAAGGCGGAGACAAGCTGACGTTCAACGATCAAATTTTCCTTCTCGCCCGCCCCGATCTCGCCTGCTTCAGCGGCCTGAGCAAGGCATTGAGCGAGTACCTGTCGCAGCGCGTGCCGGCTTCGCCCGAAACGATTTTCTATCTGCACCTGTGCCTACGACACGGCTTGATTCCCAAACGGCATCCTGAGTGGTGTTATCAAATCCAGCGAGCCGGCATGCCGCTGATTGAGAACATCGCCGACACCAGCATGATTCGCATCGTGGACCGCTATCACGCCAAGGCCAAGGAGCGGTTTCGTCGTGATCCGCTCGGATGTCTGCTCCGGGACGCCAAGCAGCTGATCAAGCGCACCGCCCACCGCCTCATGAGGTAGACGACGATGCCGGTCAGAGACGCCGATGTGACAGTGGTGTTTCAAGGCCCGGTCATTCCGGGCCCCGAGGGCACCGCGGCCCATATCCGGCAGACGAAGCGGGCGTTGCCGTCGGCGCGCTATGTCCTGAGCACCTGGGAGGGATCCGATTGCCGCGACATCGACGTCGATCGGACCATCCTGTCGCAGGATCCGGGTGGTCTGCCCGGCATCAAGCGGCGAGACGGTCCCCACGAACTCAACAACGTGAACCGACAATTGCGCTCCACCGCCCGTGGACTCGCGGTCGTGAACACTCCATATGCGATCAAGATCCGCAGCGACTGCGCGCTCGAACAGCCGGGCATCCTTTGCGAATTCGATCGCTGGTGCGAGGGTTCGCCCACGGACCGCATTGTGGCATCTTCCCTTTTTACCGTCGATCCGCAGATATTCGAGCAGATGGCCTTTCATGTGAGCGATTGGGTGCAACTCGGCGCCACCAGCGTCCTACAACGATATTGGTCGGCGCCGTTCATGGAGGAGCAGGACGCCACCCATTATGAACGACACCCCTACGCCCGCCACTCCACCTTTATGGACCGCCGGTTCCGCTGTCGCTTGGCCGTCGAACAGTATGTCGCCTGTCGATTTGCAGAGAGCCTGGGCTATACGGTCCCGCGGTTTCACAACGACATCGGGCCGGAGGTCCTCGCAGGCCACCGTCGCTTTCTCGTGGAGCGCACCACCATCGTCAATCCCTGGCAGATCGGCCTGCACTTTCCCAAATATGCCTGGGCCTATCACTCCGCCTTTCAGAGCCTCAACTGCCTTCTTTTCGAGGATTGGTATCAATTATGCGTCGAGCAGGGAGGCATGCCGTCGGAGGGTGCACTGACTGAACGGGGCATTCGTTCCAGACGACAGCGCAAGCGTCTTGCGCATCTGCTGAGCCGATGGATGGATCGCGCGGGCCCCCTGTTGATCCGCCCTGGATGCAAGCGGATGGTCAACCGGGTGCTGTCGCTACTGGCCGACAGAATGGAACACGACGTCGAATCTCAACCCGGCTTGTTGAGGAACCGGTCAGCGATCAGCGGGCGCTAGGACAGCGAGAATTCCGCCCAAAGAAACGTATGATCGGAAGGGTCCTTGGCCCGCCGCGGTTCAAGATCCACCTCAACCCGCAGACATCTTTCCGCCATCGGGGCCGTCGCCAGGATGTGGTCGATGCGCCAGCCTTTGTTCGCCTCCAAGGAACTTGGTTTGCGATAATCCCAGAAGGTAAACTGCTGCCGCTCCGGATACAGCCGTACAAAGACGTCATGGAATCCCCAAGCGACCGTCTGCTCGTACGCCTTGCGCGCGGCTTCGTGGTAACACACATGCGTGAGATGTTTTTCCGGACTGTGGACGTCCATCGGTCTCGGCGCCACATTCATGTCTCCACACCAAATTCCAGGAGCCGTCGGGGAAAGATGTTTCTCGAAGTAGACGCTGAGCCGCTTGTACCACTCCAGCTTGTACGCGTACTTGGGCGACGTGATCTCGTATCCCTGGGGAACGTAGGTATTGACGATGTTGATGCCGTCGACCACCACATGCAACAGTCGCGGCTCGTCCGGTTCCCCGCCATCGTCGAGTCCCGCCCGCACCGACTCCGGCTTTGATCGGGTGAGAATGGCCACGCCATTGTAACTTTTCATCCCCCGATAGCTGATCTCATAGCCACAGGGCATGAGCGCCATCAGCGGAAACTCACTGTCCTGGACTTTGGTTTCTTGAAGACACAGCACGTCGGGCTTTTGCTTGTCGAGCCATTCGACCACGATCGGAAGCCGTTTTCGCAGCGAGTTCACATTGTACGTGGCGACTTTCATCGTCTTGGTCGACGAAGCCATGTCGGGTGACGCACGGCTGGATAATGAGAGCGGGTCGTTCATGGATGGGCGTGGTCGCGCCCACCCTCGCACGCGGATGACACCCTGTCAAGAGATGCGCCGCGAGCAGGCGGCTACACGGCGGATAAGTAGCGTCGTAAGATGGCCTGTTCAATGCGGGAGCGGCCCCGATCCGGCGCCGGAAAGCGCAAGACGAGCAGAACGCGGCCGGACTCGGACAGCTGAATCGTGATTCGAGGCTCCGGCGAGGGCGCTTCGAGAAGATTCTGTTGTTCGAGCAGCTTCATGTGACGGCTGGCTTCTTCCATGAATGGCATACATTCGATCTTGGCGGCCTCAAGCAACCGGGTCTCGGCCTGTTCCCAGTTCTGTTCCGACGCGAGCGGTACCTGAAGCGTGTACAGGCCGTATTCTTGATTCGGGTTTTCTTTCACGAGGGCGTTCGTGAAGAGCAGGCTGTTGGGGAATATCGTGGTGCGTCCCGTGTACAGATGGGACGCCTGCCCCGGACCGATCTCCAGAAGCTTCGTCGCGAAAATGTCGTGATCCAACACGACGCCGCGGTGGCCGGCGATTTGAATGCGATCCCCCACCGAATAGACTTTGCCGCCGACGCGCAGGGCGGCACCGCTCCAGCAGAGCAGCAGCTCTTTGGTGGCGAGGACCAAAGCCGCGGCAAGAGCCACGAGCGAGACCGCAAAGGCTTGCAGCTCGTGGGCCCAAATCACGACCAAGCCGAGCAGGAAGACGAAGACCGTCGAGTTGCGGATCGCCACTACCCATCGCCGCTTCGCTTCCATGGAGAGCGCGGAGTTTTTGGCAATCGAACGAACGATGAGGGTGCGGGCAATGAGGACGGAGAGCAACAGGAGCAGAGATTTCAAACCGTCGAGGACGATGGAGCTATCGACCTGGGGAAGCCATGTGATCATGGATGGGACGGACACACGATGCGTGGCTAATCGGCGTGCAAGGCGTTTCGTGTGCCGGGAACGCACTCCTCTCGTTTCCAGCTTTTGAGAACCTTCTGCTCGTCAAAGGTCAACGTGTATCGATAGCAGTAGAGTGTCGGCTTCGGGGCATCCTGAGACGGTTTGCCGATCAAAGCCGCCGCCTCGTTCGCCGCATTGGTAATGCCCGACAAGTCCATGGAATCCAGGTCTTTGTCGCTGTACGGCACCCGGTACGTCCAAATCGTATCGCCGCCGAGCGCAGGAGTCTTTGCCGTGTGGGGCGGTCCCATTTTTTCGGACACCTCGTCCTGTGTCAGTCGGTCGACTCCTTTCTTGAAATATCCGTCACGCCATGGGCCGCCGCAGGCGGCAAAGGCGCTCGACAGCACCAGGAGAGACAATGCTCGGAAGCAGAACGTGCGGCGGGCAAGCGTCATGTCTTCGATTGATCATGAAGTTGCTGCATACGCTTGATCGAGCAGTAGAGTGCGTAGCCTTGAGCCAGCATGCCGGTGGCCAGCAATCCCAACGCCGTCTGGAGCCATTGGGCCCCCTGCTCATCCAGGCCGTACATGCCCAGAATGAAGCCGAGGGCGATGGCCACGATCCCGACAAAACGGGCGACCATCGCGTTCACGCGCCAATTGGGAGAAAGCTGCTGATCGTCTTTCATCGCGAATACGCTACAACGGAATACGTGACGGGTTCAACTCCGTTTGGCTCGAATTTCCCGGGCCTGGAGATCGAGCGCGACGGCTTCGTCGGTCCGACCGAGTTTTCGCAAGACGTTCGCGAGATCTTCCAGCGTTTTGGCCACCTCCGGATGAAAAGATCCCAATGCCTTTTGTCTGATGGTCAGCGCCCGCCGATAGAGCGGCTCGGCTTTCGCCGGCTGCCCTTGGGCGACATATAATTGCCCGAGATTGGCGGCGCTCAGAGCGACGTCCGGATGATCAGGCCCCCAGAGTTGTTCTTTGATCGACAACGCTCGCACCAGCAACGGTTCGGCTTCCGCATACTGTCCGTACATCCGGTGGAGGACTCCGAGGTTATTCAACGTGGCCGCCACATCCGCGTGCGTTTCCCCGTGAACAGCTTGATAGATCTTCAGCGCCTGCAGGTACAGGGGCTCGGCTTCCACATGTTTGCCTTGGCCCGCATAGACCTGCGCCAATTGAGACAGGCTGATGGCGACACGACGGTCTTCGCGGCCGTACGCCTCGGCCTTTTTCACTGCGACCTCGTAAATGCGCTCGGCCTCCGCGTAATTGCCTTGCTGTACCGCTTGTTGCCCAGCGGCCATCGTTGATTCCCACGTCTGTTCTTGACAGGAGAGCAGCAGCGCCCCAATCACGAGAATGCTTGCGGATGATGAGCTTGCCGTTTTCTTTCTCGTCCCTTCCATATACAGGCGTCGGGACAGGATACACGATGATCCAACCGGGCCGCCATCCGATGTTACCCGAACAGGTCACCGTCGATGGTCGTCCGGTTCCGCGATTCACACGTGCGAGCGACTGAAGCGGGAGAGCTATGGCAGCCATGTCCAGTGCGAAAAGGTCGCCGCCTGACCGATCCGCCGACGGCCCGGATCGAGCACATTCCAGATGAGCGCATTCTCGACCAAGAACCGCCGGCCCGTCCCGGAGATTCTCACCCCGCGATACGTAGCGATGAACCCGCGCACACGCGCCTGTTCCAGCATCCACTCGCGTTCAGCGCGATTCACCGGTTCCGCCGTGAGCCGAGACGGGGTCGTGATAAATTGTTCCCAGGTCATTTCCCAGAGCTCCAGCGCCGTCCGGTTGCCGTAATTCAACATGGGGTCGGCTTCGCTCCCATGAGATACCACGACCAACGGCGATTCGAACATTGCCCGTGCCTGAAACTCCGGCTCGCCCTGGCGCTCGATCAGCTCGCTGCCGGTCCAATGCCGGTAGCTGTCGAGCAACTGCTGGATCCATTGCACCACGCCCGGATCCATCCACGCCGGTGACGTCATGACGTTGACCTCTCAATCCGCAGGCCCCTCGGCGTGGCCCTTGCCGGGAGGGCAACGCCCTTGTACATCTCATGGGAAGTCTTTGTATAATGGCGCCTCATCGTAACGTTTTCTGGGAGCAGAGATGGCAGGTCACACACTCTTCGGCAAAATCTGGGACTCGCATGTGGTACGTGCAGAGCCGGACGGGACGACCTTGTTGTATATCGACCGGCAATTGGTCCATGAAGTCACCTCTCCGCAGGCCTTCGAAGGACTGAAACTGTCCGGGCGTCGCCCGCGGCGCGCCGGGACGACGCTGGCGGTCCCCGATCACAATGTGCCGACGACGGACCGCCGGTTCGGCATCGCGGACCCCGTGAGCGCGATTCAAATCCAGACCTTGGAGGACAATTGCCGCGACTTCGGCATCACATTATTCAACATGAGCGACGTTCGCCAAGGCATTGTGCATGTGATCGGTCCGGAACAGGGATTCACTCTGCCCGGCACGACCATCGTGTGCGGCGACTCGCACACCTCGACGCATGGCGCGTTCGGCGCGTTGGCCTTCGGCATCGGAACCAGCGAGGTCGAGCACGTGCTGGCGACACAGTGTTTGGTGCAGAAACGCCCCAAGACCATGGAAATCCGCGTGGACGGCGTCTTGTCCGACCGCTGCTCGGCAAAGGACGTGATCCTCGCCGTCATCGGCAACATCGGTACCGCCGGGGGAACCGGCTATGTCATCGAGTATACAGGGTCCGTCATTCGCGCCCTCAGCATGGAGGGACGTATGACACTTTGCAACATGTCGATCGAAGGCGGCGCGCGGGCCGGCATGGTGGCACCGGATGAGAAGACGATCGCCTATCTCAAGGGCCGCCCCTTGGCACCCGCCGGCGACAGCTGGGATCGCGCCGTGAAGGCCTGGCATAACCTAAAGACGGATGCGAATGCCGCCTACGATGCGACCGTGGTCTTGAAGGCCGAAGACATCGCGCCCCAAGTCAGTTGGGGGACGAACCCCGGGATGGTGACGGGCGTCGACGGCAGGGTTCCTGATCCCAAGACGATCGCCGATGAGAAGACCCGCAAGGCCGCAGAACGGGCCCTTGTTTACATGGGACTGACCGCCAACATGCCGATCACCGATATCCATATTGACCGAGTGTTCATCGGCTCCTGCACGAACTCTCGAATGGAGGACTTGCGGCTCGCCGCCAGCCTGGCCAAGGGCAAGCACATCGCGAAGACGGTCCGGGCGATGGTGGTGCCTGGCTCGGGGTTGATCAAACAGCAGGCCGAAGCCGAGGGCCTCGATCGGATCTTCACGGCGGCGGGATTCGAATGGCGGGAACCGGGCTGCAGTATGTGCCTGGCCATGAACGCCGATGTGCTCCAGCCGGGAGAGCGTTGCGCCTCGACGAGCAATCGCAATTTCGAAGGGCGGCAAGGCGCTGGGGGACGCACCCACTTGGTCTCTCCGGCCATGGCAGTCGCCGCGGCTGTCGAGGGACATTTTGTCGACATCCGGCACTGGAGGTAACCGCTGCATGCAGCCCTTTACGACACTCACCGGCCTCGTCGCTCCATTGGATCGGGTCGATGTCGACACCGATCAAATCATTCCCAAACAGTTTCTCAAGACCATCAAGCGGACCGGTCTGCGTGAAGGCCTGTTTTTTGACTGGCGGAGGCAAAAGGACGGCTCGCCCGATCCGTCGTTCTTTTTGAACCAGTCCCGCTACCACCGTGCGACGATCCTCTTGACCCGCGACAATTTCGGCTGCGGCTCTTCGCGCGAACATGCTCCCTGGGCCTTGCTCGATCAAGGCTTCCGTTGCGTGATCGCGGCCAGTTTCGCCGACATTTTCTATAACAACTGTTTTCAAAACGGCATTTTGCCCGTGGTACTCGACGCCCAGCACGTTCAGTCGATGATGAAGGACGTCATCGCCACGCCCGGCTATCAAGTTACCGTGGACCTCGCCCAACAGACGGTCACGACGCCCGAGGGCACCGTCCATCGGTTCTCAATCGATCCCTTCAGAAAGGACTGCCTATATCGAGGGCTGGATTCCATCGGCCTCACCCTGCAGCACGAACCTGCGATCGCCGCGTATGAGGCCCGTCGAAAGAACGAGGCGCCATGGCTATTTTCCGACCTACGGCCCTAGCGAAAGGAAGGCTGCATGAATTGGGCATCCGTGCTCTTTCCCCTCTGGCTCTTCAGACCACGTGTGTTGCTCGTGCTGTTCTTTCTGGCGGTGGGCGCGCTCATGGTGGCGTTCAACTACAGTTACTCGGACGGGAATCGAGCCGGATACGTTCAAAAGTTTTCAAAAAAGGGATGGCTCTGCAAGACCCACGAGGGCGAGCTCGCCATGACGACGGTTCCCGGTTTGGCGCCGGTCTTGTGGGAATTCACCGTCTGGGATGACGCGGTCGCCCGTCAGCTGTCCCAAGTGATGGGCAAGCGCGTGGTGCTCCACTACAAGGAATATCGGTATCTGCCGACCACCTGCTTTGGCGACACCGCCTACTTCGTGGATCGCGTCGAGATCCAGGAGTAGCTTACAGCCAGCGTTTTTTGCGGAAGAGAAGCAGCATCCCCACACCGACCGCGATCATCACGGCCAGCACCAACGGGTATCCCCATCGCGTGCGCAACTCCGGCATGTGTTCGAAGTTCATGCCATAGATGCTGGCGATGAAGCTGAGCGGCATGAAGATGGTCGTGATGACGGTCAACACCCGCATGACGGCATTGAGTCGGTAGCTTACGCTCGACAGGTAAATGTCGAGGCTGGCCGAGACCATTTCGCGCAGCGTTTCGATCGTGTCGACGATTTGCACGACATGGTCGTAGACGTCGCGAAAGAACAGCTTGGTGGCTTCCTGAAGGAAGGGACAGTCTGACCGTGACAGGTTATTCATGACGTCGCGAAGCGGCCATACGGCCCGGCGGAGGAACAAGAGCTGACTTTTGAGCGCGTGAATATCATTGAGCGTCTCGGGTTTGGGGTCGTCGACGACAGTGTGCTGCAATGCTTCGATTTTTTCTCCCATCGATTCGAGCACGGCAAAATATTGGTCGACGATGGCATCGACCAGCGCATACAGCAAATAGTCGGCGCCTGACTGGCGCAGCCGGCCCTTCCCTCCGCGGAGACGGTCGCGCACCGGCTGAAAGACATCGGTCCCGTTCTCCTGAAATGAGATGACGTAGTTTCTGCCGAGGACCAGGCTCACCTGCTCGACAGCGATCTCCCTCGCGTCCGTCAGGGACAGCATTTTCATGACGAGGAAAAAATACGTCTCATAGTCATCGAGCTTCGGGCGCTGGTCCGTGTTCGCCACGTCCTCCAGCAACAGTGGGTGAAGAACAAACTGCTTGCCCAGCGTCTCAAGCACTTCCATCTTATGGACGCCGCTGACGTTGATCCAAACCACCGATTCGTCGGCGGGCGGCGCAAGCAGGTCTGGCTGCTCCGCCTGTCGCTCTTCGCATCCGACGCCGTTGTAGTGGAACACGGCGACCGTGACGTGATCCGATTTCCGTTCGCCGATGTGAACCAGCGTGCCCGGCGGGAGGCCGGTTTTCTTCGAGCGCTTTTGAACGAGTTTGAGCTTCGCCATCGCCGTCAAGACCTTAGTTGCCTCAACAGGCTTGTACGCAGGTTCGTCCGAGGGGTCAAGGGGCATGGAGGCTGGAACGGGGTGGTTCCCACTTTTCCGGATGCAGGCAGACCTGCTACCCTGACCCTATGGAACGCGAACTTGCCCACCTCACGACCACGATCAGGGAAGCCGGCCAACGAGCCAGGGACCTCGCCCGGAAGGGATTCGACGTTCACACCAAGAAGGATCGGTCTCCCGTGACCACCGCCGATCTTGAAGTCAATCGAATCCTTCGCGAAATGCAGGAAACACATTTCGCCGATGACGGATGGCTCTCCGAGGAATCACCCGACGATTCTGCCCGGCTCAGCAAGACGCGTGTATGGATCGTTGATCCGATCGACGGGACGAAAGCGTACGTCAATAAACTGCCGGAATATTGTATCTCCGTCGGATTGGTCGAGGACGGCAGGCCCGTCCTGGGCGCAATCTTTATTCCGTCAACGGACGAATTGTTCTCCGCCGTCCGGGGACAAGGCCTCCGTTTGAACGGCCAGCCGGTGATGGCTGCAGCGCCCGCGGGCGAGCGATCAGAGGTCCTGGTCAGTCCCTGGGAGCATCGCGGTGGCCGCTGGGCCGACCTTGATGGCCGCATCCACTGCCGCCCCATGTTGTCGATTGCCCATGCGATGGCGATGGTTGCGGCAGGGCGCGTGCAGGCCACGTTCACCATCGAGCCCGAGAACGAATGGGATTTGGCAGCCGGCGTTCTCTTGGTGCAGGAAAGCGGCGGCACGGTCGCCGATGCCGAGGGGCGCCCCTTTACCTTCAACCAGGTCACACCCCGGTTTCGAGGCGTCATTGCCGTCGCGTCGACCGCCGCCTCATTACGTCCGCTCTTGCAAATGCATGCCGATCGTGCCCGCTTGAAGAAGAAACGCTCATGACCTCACTTCCCACGATCGCTCTCCTGGGCACGGGGCTCTTAGGCCGCGCCGTTGCGGAACGCTTGCACGCCGTCGGTCACACCGTGATCGCCTTCAACCGCACTGCCACCAAGGCGCTCCCGCTTCAAAGCCAGGGGATCGCAGTCGTCAGCACCGCTGACCTGGCCGTCAGCCAGGCGGATTGTGCGCTTCTCCTCCTGAGCGATGCCCAGGCCGTCCGCTCAGTGCTGTTCACGCCGAATTGTTCGGCTGTCCTCAAGGGGAAAACGATCCTGCAAATGGGCACCATTCGTTCGAACGAAAGCCTTCACATTCAACAGGAGGTCGAACGATGCGGAGGCGCCTACTGCGAAGCGCCGGTCCTCGGGAGTTTGGCGGAAGCCAGGGCGGGGACGCTGTTCTTGATGATGGGCGGTACGCGGGAACAGTTTGACGCCTGGTCGTCCGTCTTTCGCTCACTCAGCCGGGAGCCACGATACATCGGACCGGTGGGCAGGGCCTCGGCGCTCAAGCTCGCGCTCAACCAACTCATCGCCGCCGAAACCTCCGCCTTCGCATTGAGCCTGGGATTGGTTCAACGATCCGGCGTCGCCGTCGAGATATTCATGGCTGTGCTCCGTGAGAGCGCGCTGTATGCCCCGACGTTCGACAAGAAACTGCCCCGACTCCTCAAGCGTGATTACCACCAGCCGAATTTCTCCACCCGACACCTTCTCAAAGACGTCCGGCTGTTTCTCCAGGATGCCGCAGCCCGTGGGTTGGCCACCGAAGGGCTGGAGGGATTGTCCCTGCTGCTCGAACGCGTGATTGCCAAGGGGTTCGGGGACGCCGATTATTCCGCTCTCTTCGAGGCCGTCAACCCTCCGGACGCCGGTGGACCGCCTTCCTAACGATCATTCCGTCACGCCGGTGTCTCTTTTCACTTATTCGTTGAGGATCGCCGTAGGCTTCGTATACTGCTCTTGTTAACGCTGAACCGCTCGCCATCCGGGAACCGGACGCATTCGTTGAACCACTGACTGTATGCTGAAGGCAGTGAGCAGAACCATTGATCCGCGTGCCTTCGATCTGCTGATCGATGAGAGCTTCATCCGCCAGGGCGATCTCATCAAAGCGGTGCAGGATTCCCTCCAGCAAGGTGTCGATCTCGAAGAGCTGTTGCTCCAGCAGTACCGGGTGCCCAAACCGGCGCTCGGCAAAGCTTTGAGCAAGTTTTTTGATTGCCCCTACATCCCCTATGATGAAAAAACGATCATCGATCCTCAGCTCACGAAGGATTTGAGCCAGGATTACCTGTGGAAACACGCCTGGCTGCCGCTGAAATTGCACGGCAGCGTGCTCGACGTCCTCATCGACGATCCCCACGACCTCGTGAGAGGCCACGACATTCAACGAGCGTTTCCCGGCATGACCATCCGGTATGCCGTCAGTCTCAAGTGCGACATCAAACGCTTTCTGCAATCGACGCTGGGCATGAGCGAGGCCGGGTCGATTGAAGACACCCTCGGCGAGCTGGTCCATGAGGCGAGAAGCGAGGAGTCTCTCGAGACCGGCACGGGCGAAATCGACGAAAACGACTCGGCCATCGTCCGGCTGGCCAACCAGATCATTGCCGAGGCCTACCGACAAGAAGCCTCCGACATCCATATCGAGCCGTACTCGGATCGCAAAGAAACGGCGATCCGCTTTCGTATCGACGGGACCTGCTCGACCTACATGCGGATCCCGGCCGCCTATCGCCGCGCGCTGGTGTCGCGTATCAAGATCATGTCGAGCTTGGACATCGCCGAACGGCGAAAACCGCAGGACGGCAAACTTCGATTCAAGCTGAACCGCGATAAGGAGATCGAAGTCCGCGTGGCCACCCTGCCGACGGCAGGGAACAATGAGGACATCGTCATGCGGCTCCTGACCGCCAAGGAACCCATGGCGCTCGAATCCATGGAATTTGCGCCCTCGACGCTCGCGGCACTGCTGGAAACTATCGAACGACCTCACGGGATCATCTTGTGCGTCGGGCCAACGGGATCCGGAAAAACGACGACGCTCCATGCGGTGCTCCATCGCCTGAATACGGATGCCCGCAAAATCTGGACGGCTGAAGATCCGATTGAAATCACCCAGGACGGTCTGAGACAGGTACAAGTATTGCCGAAGATCGGCTTTACGTTCGCCGCCGCCATGCGGTCCTTTCTCCGCGCGGATCCCGACGTCATCATGATCGGAGAAATGCGGGACAAGGAAACCGCCGATGTGGCCATTGAAGCCTCGCTCACCGGCCATCTCGTCCTCAGCACGCTTCACACCAACAGCGCCGTGGAGACCGTGATCCGCTTGTTGGACCTGGGATGCGACGCCTTCAACTTCGCGGATGCCATGCAAGGCGTCCTGGCAAAACGTCTCTGCAAGCGTCTCTGCACGCACTGCAAGGATACCTATCGCCCGTCCGCTCAGGAGTACGAAAAGATGCTGCGCGAGTTCG
The DNA here is from genome assembly GCA_035281245.1 of Nitrospira sp. Lineage (GTDB taxonomy): Bacteria > Nitrospirota > Nitrospiria > Nitrospirales > Nitrospiraceae > Nitrospira_C. The sequence goes on along the minus strand of DATEEH010000094.1, from coordinate 23,002 downwards.
GGCCGGCGTCTTGGGAGACGATGACCCTTCCCGCCTACGACGACGGGTTCACGCTGTCTCGAGGCCGGGGATGCGATCATTGCCATCAGACCGGATTCAGGGGACGGGTCGCGCTGCATGAACTCTTGCGTGGGACCGAGGAAATGAAAAGCCTGATTCAGAATCGCGCCAAGACCGCGGAGATGATCAGCCTGGCGAAAAAGGAAGGCATGATTTCACTCATGCAGGACGGGATCTTGAAAACACTCGCCGGGCTCACGACCTACGAACAAGTCCGAGCCGTCGCTCTCAAATAGAGTCGTCTCGGCCAACGCTCAAGCTGGTGATTCCAACAATTTCACGAACTGCCTGAGGCGTTCTCCGACCTCCTGCGGCATTTTGATGAACTCTACCCCGAACCTCTTGGCGCTCGACCATCGCACTGCGGCTAACTCCACCTGCACGGGATCCTCTTCATCGAGCAGCTGAACGTTCAACTGGAGATAGGCTTCCGCTTCGGCCACGGTGTCGGACACAATGGCACAGCCCTGCCTCGAAATGTTGAGGATCGTACCGGTGCCGGAGATCAAATCTCCACGGAAGGAGACCGGCCGTTGCACCGCATACCGTACATCCTTGCGTTCTTGCATCGTAATCAGGGGGCGGCGGGGGATATCCGGCTGGCAACAGACGACTTTTTCGTCACATAAAAGGTTCCGCCTTTTTGTGTCGGCGCCAGGTCGTCCTCGATTCTTGTATACCACCAACGACCCTCACCGTTCGAATAGTCCGGAGACAACTGAACGGTAAAACCTCCCTCACGGTCGTTCTCTCTCTGGATCCACCTGCCCTGCCAGGTACGCTCAGTCAACGATTCTGTTTCAAACCGGCCATCCTTCCACCCATAGGTGCCGTTCCCTTGCTCGTCGAGGGTCAATGTCACGACGGCTCCTTCTTCATATTCCCATTCGCCTGCCAATACGCTGCGATCTTCCTGCTCTCCAGAAGGCATGATCGGCGGCGGAACCGTCACCTCGCGGCTCGACAGGGTCGTGCAGGCGGAACTGATGAAACACATGAGGACAGACAACGCGAGAGGCCATTTCGGTTTCATAGTATTCTCATATCACGGGATAGTGATCTGGACAAGCTAATGAAGGCCCTTGGTCACGACAGGCGTGCGATCCGGCGGCATGCTTCCTCAACGTCCGCATCGGTTTTGGCGTAACTGAATCGAAGGTATCGCGCCCCTTCCGAGCCGCTAAAAAACGCTTCCCCGGGAACGCCTGCGACGCCGGTCATATTCAGGATATGCATGGCGCGCTCTTTTCCATTCTTGCCCGGCAGCCTTGTGGTGTCCGCCAACACATAGTACGCGCCCTGAGGCACGGACGGCGGGAGACCGGCTTGTGCCAATGCGGCACAGAAACGATCCCGCTTGTGTTGATAGTCCTTGGCCAGCTGGCGATAGAAACTGCCCGGCAGTTGTTGAATGCCGGCCGCCACGCCGACCTGCAACGGTGTGGGAGCACAGACGTACAGCAAATCGTTCATCGCCCCAATCGCTTGGCTCCATTGCGGTGCCGCCACGCAATAGCCGATGCGCCAACCCGTGATGCTGAAGGTCTTTGAATACCCGCCGATCGTGATGGTCCGCTCCGCCATGCCGGGCAACGAAGCCATGCTCACATGGCGGCGGCCGTCGTAAAGAAAATACTCGTAGATCTCATCGGTCAGTATCAGCAGATCATGGTCGATGGCAATCCGTGCGATGACTGACAGTTCTTCTCTTGAGAACACCTTTCCCGAGGGATTCCCCGGTGAATTGACAATGATGGCTTTCGTTCGAGGTGTCACTGCACGCTCGATGGCTTCCGGAACCAGCATCCACTCAGGGGGTTTGAGCCTGACGATGATCGGAGCCGCTTCGACCGCGAGCAAGGCACTGACGTGGTATTGATAGTAAGGTTCGAACACAATGATTTCGTCGCCCGGGTTCATGAGGGCCAGGCAAGCTGCATGGAACGCTCCCGTGGCTCCGGCACTCACCGTAATCTCGTGTTCGGGATCGGCCTGAATGTCGTTATCGCGCCGGAGTTTGACCGCCAGCGCCACTCGCAATTCAGCCAAGCCGTCAAAGCGCGAATAGGTATTTTTCCCCTGGACCATGGCCTCCGTCGCCGCACTAATTACGACGTCGGGTGCCGGTGTATCGCACACGCCCTGTGCCAAGTTCAGACCGCCGGTTGCCGCGCAAGCCTGGGTCATGGCACGGATTTCTGAATGGCCTAGTTCGGCCATCCGCTGATTCGTTCGGATAGTGCCCATCGATAGGCCCCTTCGACCTTTGTCGCAGAGTGCTCGCAATCCCGTCAAGCGGTTAAAAGAACCTGGCCCGGTACCTCCACAAGCACCTACGTATTTACTAGTAACATTTTGTCTTCCATGCTAGAGTCGAGCGATAGCCCGATCGAGGTACTCCTCATGGGGAATGCATTTAAGCATCAATTTTCTATACTTAAATTGACGACCGGTGCCTTTACGGGATGAGGATGAGAAGGAACGCGGGGGGTACGCGAATGAGTAAAACGACATTCGGTCAGACATCCCCTGAACCGGGGACTTCCCAACCCTTCGAGCGGCGAGGTCGCCGCCTCTCAATGACCCGCCGTCTGTTCTTCTTTGGGGAAGGAGAATTCGAGGGCGAGGCCACTGTATTGGATATTTCCACGAACGGTTGCAAGGCCACCTCCCACACCGAGTTGCAAGTCGGTCTCTCCCTGAAATTATCGCTGTTCCTTCAAGATCAACAGTGGCCCTTGCGGATCGATCATGCGGTGGTCCGGTGGGTGGAGGGTCAATGCTTTGGCCTGGAATTCACCGGCATCCGGCCGGCCCAACGTGAGCGCCTGAGATCGATGCTCATGAAGCTCAAAGCCTAGGGTGGAGGCGCCGACCCGGGGCATGCAGTTGACGGTAGTAGCGAAGTACCTTCCTGACGTACAAGCGCGTCTCCCTGATCTTGGGCATTTTCTGACCCTTCACGCGATGCACGCCGGCGTTGTAGGCAGCCAGGGCAAGCGGGAGCTCTCCCTGATAGAGGTTGAGCAGATGGCGCAGCTGTTTGGCGCCGCCTCGGATGTTCTCGACCGAGTCGTACACATTGCCCACTCGCAGGGTGGCCGCCGTATCGGGGGTCAACTGCATGAGCCCCACCGCTCCCTTCTTGGAAACAACATGCTGACGAAAATCAGACTCGGCTTTGATGACGGCGCGCAACAAGGCGGGATCGAGGCGGTAGCGTTTGGCATAGAAGACGATCGCCCGTCGCAGATCCTGCTTTGAGTAGGTGAGAGGATTCTCAGCCTCCGATGTCGTCGTGACCGGAGCCGTCACCACGAGCAGCAACGCCGCAAGGCCGATACCACAATGACGGGCCAGCCGCCGAAATATTGCATTGCCCTGCCAGTGCATGCCTCCGTGACAGGTCAACATCCATGCCGAGGATTGACCGATACAAGCCCTTGAAACTTGCAGGAAATGTCCGCTCAGCCCTGTGGGATAGACCGCACAGGACTGTGCAAAAAGGGTCTCATGTGAAGCAGGTCGGCCCGGGGAGACGCACTGGCTTACGATTTGCCCCACAGGGTTTCAAGGCGCTGCGCTCGACCGCAGGTAAATTTGTAGAACTTATAGCGGACGGGGTTCTTCTTGTAGAAATCCTGGTGGTACTCCTCTGCCGGATAGAACTCCGAGACAGCGGTCAGCTGTGTGACGATCGGAGACGAAAACCGCTTGGTCCGTTCAATCGCCTGTTTCGACTCTTCCGCTGCGCGTTTTTCTGCGTCGCCTTGATAGAAAATCGCGGCCCGGTATTGATTCCCATGGTCGCAAAACTGGGCATCCGGAGTGATGGGATCGACGTTGCGCCAGAAGGCTTCCAGCAACTGGGTGTAGGTCACCTTCATCGGATCGTAGCGCACTTCCACCGACTCGGCATGCCCGGTCTTTCCTGCGGACACCTCTTCGTAACTCGGATTTTTGACCGTCCCACCCATATAGCCCGAGATCACCTCGAGCACACCCTCGACTTTTTCGAAGGCTTCCTCCATGCACCAGAAGCACCCGCCGGCGAAATAGGCCTTGGCAGCCGATCTTGTTCCCGGCGCGGACTCTTGCGCAAAGGTGAGTTGTCCGACCACGATCGTGATCAATAAGACGGTGCTGATTCGCAATCCCATCATGGATCTCTCCTCAGAGTGGTTTACGAGGGCCCATGATATCTCTACGGAAATCCCGTGTAGACCGGATGGCCGCCTGCGACCGCTCAGCCACGCCAGGACTGGGGCGCTTGCAGATCGGATAGGTGACCCTGTTCAAAACGTTTCAAAATGGCATTGATGGCATCTTCCGGAGTGTGCACGCTGCTGATGAGCCGCCCGCCGAGATTTTTGAAAAATTTCTCTTCAGCAGACGTCGCACCGAGCAGCACGACTTCCTTTCCGGCCTTCAGCGCCAATGCCACTTCCGATACCGTCCCCGACCCGCCTAACCCACACGCCACGATCACTTGACTCGACAACACGCACACATTGTTTCTGGCATTGCCCATTTCGGTGATGATGGCGACGTCCACGTACTTGGAAATCTTGTCCCTGGTCGTCGGCAGCACTCCAACGGTCAGGCTCCGGGGAACCTTCTTCGCACCCTGATTTGCCGCATGCATGACACCCACATCACGCCCGCCCGTCAGCAGGACCCATTCGCGCCTGGCGATCAGTTCTCCGATTATACGCGCATTTTCAATATCTTTTCGTCTGGCCTTCGCCGGCCCCATGACCCCAACGACGTATCGCACGACATCTCCCCCCCAGTTGCCGGAAAAGTGGGTGGATTGTCGCCGTTCCATCCCGGATTTGTCAAAAAAAGGACTACACCGTGGTTTTCTTAAAACCGGGAGGCGGCGAGCGTGACGTCGGCATGGGCCCAGGCCTTCTCGAACCGACCGGAGATTTCGGCTGCTTCGGCTTCCCTCCGCTGAGCCTTCAAGCTTTGCATCAGACCGAACAACCCCCATCCGTTTTCCGGGTTCCATTTCAGGTCGGTCCGGTACTCGCTCTCGGCTTCTGCGGGACGCCCGGCCAGCAGCAACACCGGCCCGAGGTAGTGCCGAATAGGCAGCGCCCAGTGCGGCGGTTCGGCGCCCTGCAATGCATCTTCGATTTTCGCCGCCTCCCTGAATGACTTAATGGCTTCGTCGTGGCGGCGCCGCTGGGCGGCGATCTGACCGGCGAGGAGGCGCTCGGCGATCTTGAGGAGATTTCGCTCGAGTTTGTCCTGCTGATTCTTGCTGCGTCTGAACTGTTTGGTGAGCGTCAACAGCGCCTGCCGTTCTCCGTCCGCGCCCGGCAAGCGTCCCGTCGCGACCAGGGCCAGTCCGCGGCCCAACCGCCACGTGCCCTCCACCAGATGCAGCCCCTTCGATGGCGGCGGCTCGCGCAGCAGATCTTCCCATCGTCCAAACCTGATCCAGGTGAAAAGTTTCGTCGTGAGATACGCTTCCTTGCTGTGGTTGCTCTTGGCTTCCTCGTCCGTAATGGTCGTCAGGAGCGAGGTCGCCGTCTTCAAGGCCTCTGCGCTCCGTCCTTCCATCATGAGGGAGGACCAGAGGAAATGGAGATTGTGGCTGTAATAACCGTCGGCATAGTCGCCGGTCAGGTGGGCGTCAGCCAGATACCGTTCATCGGCATGAGCCGCTTCGGAATTGCGTTCAGAGGATTCATGATACATGCCGACGCGCGCATAGATGTGCGCGGGCATATGGACCAGATGGCCGGCACCGGGCATAAGACCGGGCAAGCGATCGGCGCAAGCCAGCGCCCGCTGGGGTTCACGCGAAGCCTCGACCGCATGGATATAGTAGTGACAGGCGCCGGGATGGTCGGGGGACTTTTCGAGGACTGCCTCCAGCGTCGAGACGATCTCTTGCGTCCCGGGCTTCGGGGACCCCTCTGCCGTCCAGAAGTCCCAGGGATGAAGATTCATCATCGCTTCAGCGAAGAGCACACCCGCGTCGGCATCGTCGGGATAGGCCCTCCACACCGATCGCATCGCGTCGGCATACGCCTTGTCCAACGAGGCACGAGACGCCCGTGAAGATCCGAGATAGCGCTTGCTCAACGCATCAATGTAGGCGCGTTCCGCCGGAGTGGCCGAAGAGAGACGGGCCTGCGCCTTCTTGATCGTTTCGGCCGCTCTGCCACCGTCTTCCTTCGACATCGCGGCATTAATATTGGGCCCGAGTGCCAGCGCGACGCCCCAATAGGGCATGGGCGCACTCGGATCCTGTGTGACCGCCTCTTCAAACGAACGAATCGCTTCTTCGTGATTGAACGCGTATACCAGTCGCAGGCCCTGATCAAAATATCGTTGGGCGAGATCCGAGCCGGTGCTGATCGGATGATGAAGCGCGCCGAGATTGTCATAGAGTGGGGGCTGCGCATACACGGCGCCGGCGGCAGTCCAGCACAGGACGAGCCACCCTCCGGTTGCAGACACGATCGAGGTCAACCACCGCTGCCGGTGCTTCACGTCATGCCCTCAAAATCTCGTGACGCTGGAGAAATGAAAATCTCGAAGCATCATCGCCGGAACGAGCATCTTTCCCGTCTCCGACGTGACGGCTTCCACCGGCTCCGTAAAGGCCTCCACGTGCTTGAACACGCGTAACGGGCTCTCATGAAAGCGAAAATTCCGCACCGCTGAAGTGATCTGCCCGTCTTCGACGAGAAACGTGCCGTCCCTGGTCATGCCCGTCAGCGTCAGGTCCGTCGGATTGACCGTCCGGATGTACCAGAAATTGGTGACCAGGATCGCCCGTTCGCACTGCTTGATCAGTTCCTGTGTCTTCCCTGAAGCCGAACCGGAGACTGAGATGCAAGGAGCCTCCAGAGTCGCGATGCGCTTGATTCTGTGTTGTCTGGCGGTAAACCGGTCATAGGCGAGCTGTCTCAACACGCCCTTTTCGATCCAGAGGGCGTCATCGCTCGGCAATCCTTCATGCGTGAAGCCCGTCCCAAGCAAATCAGGATGGCCTGGGAGGTTTTGCAGAGAAAGGCGTTCGTCGAAGATCTGACGTCCGAGTTGTCCAGAGAATGGACTGGTGCCTTTTTCATAAGATTTCGCGTCGAGGGTCCAGAGGATCCAGCTCCAGAGGCCGGCCACTGCCGCCGGCTCGAGAATGACACGATACCGGCCTGCCTCAAGCTCCTGAACGTCGCGGCTTCGTTTGGCTTTGTGGATTGCCGTCAACGTTCGGTCCTGGATTTTCAGATGATCGATCGAGCGGTGAGCCGCTGCGCTCCAGCCAGTCGCGTCTTCGGCTTGCACGGTGAGACTGAAGCGAGCTTCGGTGCGTTCTTCCTGGGCAAAGAGGCCGTTACTGGCCGCGACGCCGACCGACGTCACCGAGGACGAGACGATGCCGGCGGCTTGGAGATTTTCGATCCGGCACTGTCCAATCGCTTCATTGGCGTACTCGAGGCGCCGCGATGGACCGGCGGCCGCGGTCTCCGGGCGGCTGGTCAGTGGGCTGGGAAAGACTTGAGGGTCCGGCGGAGGCAGATATTCCGGATCTTCAGGCGACACGCGGGCGATGCGTTCGGCACGCGTCAGTGTGTCCTGGACCGCTCCGGCCGTAAAATCCGTCGCGCTCGCCGAGCCTCGACGGCTCCCGAAGGCCACGGTGACCGTGATCGTACCGCGCCTGGTATCGACGTTCTGAACGATGCGGCTGTTGGCGAAGCGGGTCGTACCCGTATGTTGATCATGCAGATTGACCACCGTGTGATCCGCCCCCGAACGTTTCAAGACGAGATCCGCCAGAAATCGAAATTCTTCGGGGCTCGTCAACTTCGGCCACGTTTTGGCGTTAGCGGTGCTCACTGCGCTTATCCCTTGATGACGGAGACACGGCGAAACCGTGCGTGGGAGGCGGCATGCGTCATCCATCCCGACTGGCCAGGCTGGCCTTTCCCGCACGTAATGAAACCGTATCGACGTCGAAATCGGCGATCGGCCACGCCGTCACAGCTGTTCCAGAATTCCGGCGTGATCCCGTGATAAATCACATCCCTCAGCATCTGCGTGCGCTTCCCGTTTTCGATCATCCAGAAGGCGTCTCCGCCGAACTGGAAGTTGTACCGCCGTTGATCGATGCTGTAGGAGCCGTGTCCTTCGATGTAGATGCCCCGCTTCACGTCGGCGAGGAGGTCGTCCAATGAGGCGGAGCCCGGCTCAAGCCCGATATTGGCGATGCGCACGATCGGAACGCTGCCCCAGCTATCCGCCCGGTTCGATCCTCGGGATCGTGGCTCGCCGATCTTGGCGGCCACCTCGCGGTTGGTGCAGTAACCGACGAATAGCCCTTCCCGCACGATATCCCAGCGTTGGCACGAGACCCCGTCGTCATCGTAGCCGGTAGCCGCCAGGGTTTCCGGCTCGGTGTTGTCGGCGATCAAATTCACATGGCGAGAGCCGTACCGGTACGTGCCGCGTTTCTCGGGAGTGAGAAAACTGGTTCCCGCATAATTGGCTTCGTACCCGAGCGCGCGGTCAAGCTCACTCGGATGACCGCAGGACTCATGCATCGTCAACGAGAGATGCTCGGGATCGAGCAGGAGATCATACAGCCCCGGTCGAACGGCCGGCGCCTTGACCTTTTCGGCGGCCTGGGACGCGATGCGGGGTGCATGAGCCATGAAATTGGCTTCTTCGATCAGCTCGTAGCCCTTGCGCAGGTGCGGGGTGGCAAAGCTTCGCGACGCAAAGCGGCCGTCGTAGAGCGCGGTCGCCGTGAATTCGCCCTGTACGGCCAACAAATCGAATTCCAGTTTCGTCCCCTCCGTCGAGACAAATAACTTGCGGTCGCGTCGCGCCCAGAGGCTGGCGCTGCTGCGAACGATCTCCGGCTGAGACTGAACATACTCCATTACTTCACGCAGGAGCGTCGTTTTCTGGTCGAGCGAAACGGTAAAAGGATCGATTCGGTAGGGAGTCGCGACTCGGTCCTGATGGACCGGCTCCTCAACCAGGCGCGTTTTTTCGCTCGCGAGCGAGGCAGACCCGCGGGCGATTTCGACGGCCAGTTCGGCGACCCGAGGGATTTCTTCGAGAGACAGAATCGAGCTGGCGGCGAATCCCCATCCTCCATGGTAGAGGACGCGGATGCCGAAGCCGCTGTCTTCGGCGTCACGGATCGACGCAATTCGCCGATCTTCTCCGGTAATCGTTTGACTCGTGCTCTTGAGAAAACGGATATCTCCGTATTCGGCGCCGGATGCGGCGACACGCTTCAGAGCCAGGTCGGCCATTTCATCCACGCGAGGGAACGGCATCGTGGCTTCATCCTGCCAAAGTCCAGGAAGCCATTCAACTTGGAATTCGCGTGTCATTCTCGTAGGATGGCCCCATGTGGCCGGTCTCACAAACGGCGCGCCAGCGCATTGCCGAACTGTTGATCGGCGCTCGCCTGTCATCCTATCAGCTGGCGCAACTCCTCGGTATTTCTGAGCGACACGTCGAAGACCATCTCGTGCACGTCGTGAAAACCGTCGCGCGCGACGGCCACCGGCGATTCGTGCTCGAACCTTCCGCGTGCCAGGACTGTGGATTCGTCTTTCGCGACCGCACAAAGCTCACCAGGCCCAGCCGCTGCCCTTGCTGCCGAAGCGAGAGCATCACCGCTCCCCGCTACGGCATAGACGTGTCTTCGTAGGTGCCTTCGGAGTTCGCCCATTTCCAGCATTTCGCTTGGGAGACCGTCGACAGTCGGCTAAAGTGGGCCTTGGCGTGATCGATTGAGATTCATGATGCCCTTTGCATTGTTTGAGCACAGACTGTTGGGCGATATGCGACACGACGCCTTGGCCTCGGTGGTCGTCTTTTTGGTGGCCCTGCCGCTGTGCATCGGCATCACCATCGCATCTGGGGCCCCCACCGGCGCCGGCATTGTCACCGGCATCGTCGCCGGCCTCGTCGTTGGATGGCTCTCCGGCTGTCCGTTGCAGGTCAGCGGACCGGCTGCCGGCCTCACCGTCATCGTCTATGAACTGATCCGCGAACAAGGACTGGAGGCGTTCGGGGTCATCGTCCTTGCCGCCGGACTCATCCAGATCCTCTGGTCATGGTTGCAGCTCGGACAATGGTTTCGGGCTGTCTCCCCGGCCGTCATCCACGGGATGCTGGCCGGTATCGGCGCCCTGATCTTCGCGAGTCAGTTTCACATCATGATCGACGATTTGCCCAAAGGTTCAGGCCTGGAGAACATTCTTTCGCTGCCCTCCGCCGTCTGGAAAGGCTTGATCGAGGACGACAGCACGCCGATGAATCACCATCTGGCCGCCAGAATCGGGGTCCTGACGATCGGCACGATGGCGTGCTGGAATGTGCTCCTCCCCAAGCGGTTTCATGTCATGCCGGCAGTGTTGATGGGGGTCGCGGCGGCAACCGCCGTATCTGCGCTCCTCGAGATTCCGATTCAGCGCATTGAAGTCCAAGATAATTTGCTCGCTATCATTCACCTTCCCACCCTCCGGAGTCTCTCTCATTTTTTCGACACGGAGATTCTGGCAGAGGCCCTCGGTCTCGCCTTTATCGCCAGCGTGGAAACGCTGTTGTCTGCGTCGGCCGTTGACCAATTGCACACCGGCCCTCGAACGAGATACAACCGCGAACTCTTGGCCCAGGGCGTGGGCAACATGATCTGCGGGTTCATCGGGTCATTGCCGATGACGGGCGTCATCGTCCGGAGTTCCGCGAATGTCGAGGCGGGGGCCAAGACGAGAGCCTCGGCGATCCTCCACGGAGCCTGGTTGCTGGTGTTTGTGTCGTTGTTGCCCTCCGTGCTCCGGTTCATTCCCACCGCCAGCCTGGGCGCCGTCCTCGTCTACACCGGCTACAAGCTGATGAACTTTGGCGTCCTGCCGGAGCTGAAGAAGCACGGTCGTGGCGAAGTGGTCATCTTCTTCGCCACCATGGGCACCATTGTGTTTGTCAACCTGCTGACGGGAGTAATCCTCGGTTTGGCCCTCGCACTCGCCAAGCTGCTCTATACGACTCAAAACCTTGAAACGTTTTTTGCCCACGATTCCGCGACGGGGAAAATGACACTGCATCTTCAGGGCATCGCGACCTTCGTGAGCCTGCCACGCCTCGCCGCGACGCTCGAGACCGCACCGCCCTACGCGGAAATCCTGGTGGATACCACGTCGTTACGGCATATCGACCATGCCTGCCTGAACCTTCTACAAAACTGGCAATTGCAGCACGAGGCCAACAACGGAAGAGTCCTTGTTGATTGGGACAAAATGCGGGGAGCCTCCTACGCCGGCAGGCGCACTGTTCGGCACTCCTCCTGGTGGCAGAGGTGGCTGGAATAGGCTGGCTGGAACGGGAGCGCTTGAAGCGCTACACTAGGCCCTCATGATGAAGCATGTGATCGGCGCCCTGACGTTGGTTCTTCTTCTGGGCGGCTGCACCGGCGATAAGGCGAAGGAACTGCTCGAGACTGCCGAGTTCGAGGAGCGGCAAATGAACGTGCCTCACGCCAAGCAACTGTATGAGGAAGTGATCCGACTCTATCCGTCGAGTCCTCAGGCGCAGACGGCCCGGGAACGGCTCGCGAAACTCAACGCCGGCTGAACGGCCGTTTAGGCCACCAGGGCAGAAACGCATTCGTCGTCCGCTGATACTCCCGATACTCCTCACCTCTTGTTCTCAGCGCCTGTCGCTCCGCCCACGGAATTCCCGTGAAGGTGAGGAGGGTCCATCCCATTCCTATTGGACCGATGAGCGTGAGAGGCCCGCCTGGCGCGCCAAGCGCCATCACGACATAGGCCCACCAGTGCAGCCATTCGAAAAAGTAATTGGGATGACGCGACAGATACCACAGGCCCTCGCGGCACACGCGGTCTCGATTCCACGGCCGCGCGCGAAAGCGCGAAAGCTGCCAATCGGCGACGGCCTCACCCGCGACCGCTCCGGCCCAGAGCAGGACGCCCCCTAATTCCGCCAATGCGAAGGGTGGCCGAGGATTTTGGATCACGACGAGAAAGGGCAGAGAAAAGGCCGTCACTGCCGCCGCTTGCAGTTGAAAGTAGCCGAACATCCACCAGCGTTCTTGGGTGCCCCATGACCGGCGTAATTCCTGATAGCGAGCGTCTTCCGCTTTTCCAAGGACGCGGTTCAGCAGAATGAAGAATCCGAGACGGCCTGCATACAGGCACGCCATGAGCACGACGAGCAACTTCCGTTCCGTCTCGCCGGATGCCTGCCCGGCATACCAGAGAACCACCGCGATCAATCCGATGCAAAATCCGACATCGGCGATCGACGCATTGCGGACGTGCAGTTGCAGCGTCCAGAGCGCGAGCATGAAGAGCACCATGGCACCGTACCCTACGAGCACGAGTGAAAGCGGGTCAGCAGTCATGCGCCTCGTAGTCCCACAGATCTTGTCCACGATGCGGTCGTTCGATCAGCCAGGACCGAAGACCAGGAATGGGAAAGGAAAGCAGTTGTTGAATCTTGTGACAGTCCAGCGAAAGATCGGCCGGTCTGGGCGCTCCAGAATGGCTACCCGCGGACCCCTTGATCAATCGCCCTCTGAGTTCCGGATACCACGGAAGTAACAATTCGCCGATCTCCCAACGCGACAGACGTTCGCGGCCCCCGAGATGATAGAGGCCAGGCTTGTCTTGTCCGACCAATTCCCACAAGGCCCGAGCGATCACACCGGCGGGGAGCGGGCAGCGGAATTCATCGGCGTATAAGGTGAGGTCCTTCCCTCCCTTGGCTGCGCGGGACATGTCTTCGACGAAGCTTCGATCCCCACTGTCGGAATTTCCCGCCGTCAACACAAGGCGGACGACGGTATGGAGAGGATTTTGCAGCACCACCCGCTCGGCCTCGAGCTTCGTGCGACCATAGACATTGGTGGGATTCGGTTCGGCGGACTCGTCATACCAGCCGCGCAAGCCGTCAAACACTTCACCGCTCGAGAGGAAAATGAACCGGGCGTTTCCAGCCAGCTGCGAGAGCCAGCTGGTGACATCGACATTAATCCGTTTGGCAGTCTCCGGATCTCGCTCACAGTCCGTTGTGCGACTCAATGCCGCACAGTGAATGACGAGTTGTGGCCGGTATCGGTGGAAAGCGGAAGTGACCGCCGACCGATCGGTGAGATCAAGCTGCGCGCGCGTGAGCCCTTGCAGAGAACAGCCAGGCGCCCAGCGCGACGCCGATTTGACGAGGTATTGCCCGATCAGCCCGCCCGCTCCGGTAATGATTGCACGCGGTGCCATTTCCCGCGAGTTATTGGCGGGTCAGCTTGCGATAACGGATCCGATGGGGCTGGTCGGCTTCCTTGCCCAAACGCTTTTTTCTATCGGCCTCGTAGTCACTGTAGTTACCTTCGAACCAGACCACTTTGCTGTCGCCTTCAAACGCCAGGATGTGCGTGGCGATACGGTCGAGAAACCACCGGTCGTGGCTGCTGATCACCGCGCAACCCGCGAAATTCTCGAGCCCTTCTTCGAGCGCCCGCAGCGTATTGACGTCGAGGTCGTTCGTGGGCTCGTCGAGAATGATGAGATTGGCCCCTTCCTTCAACATGCGCGCCAGATGCACGCGATTGCGTTCCCCCCCTGACAGGTCCTTCACCTTCTTTTGTTGGTCCGTCCCGGCAAAATTGAATCGCGCGCAGTAGCCTCGCGCGTTCACCTCGACCTTACCGAGCTTGACAGTCTCCTGCCCTTCGGAGATGACTTCGTACACGGTCTTATTCCCGTCGAGGCTGCGATCCTGATCCACATAGCCGAGCTTGACCGTTTCGCCGATCTTGATCGAGCCGGCATCAGGCTTGTCCTTCCCGATGATGATCCTGAACAGCGTGGTTTTGCCTGCGCCGTTCGGACCAATGACACCGACGATCCCGCCTTTTGGGAGATCGAAGCTGACATTCTCATAGAGGAGCTTGTCGCCGAATCCCTTTGTAAGGCCCTTCGCTTGCACGACGACGTCCCCCAGACGCGGGCCTGGCGGAATGTAGATTTCGAGGTCTTCGGTGCGTTGCTCCTGCTTCTGACTCACGAGCTCTTCATAGCGGTTCAGCCTGGCTTTCCCCTTCGACTGGCGGGCTTTTGGCGACATCCGAATCCATTCCAATTCATGCTCCAACGTCTTTCGACGTTTCGATTCGGCCTTTTCTTCTTGAGACAGCCGCTCCTGCTTTTGCTCCAACCACGAGGAGTAATTGCCTTGAAACGGAATGCCGTGACCGCGGTCGAGTTCAAGGATCCAACCCGCGACGTTGTCGAGAAAGTACCGATCGTGCGTGACCGCGATGACCGTGCCCTTGTACTGCTGAAGATGTTGTTCGAGCCATTGGACGGATTCCGCGTCCAGATGGTTGGTCGGCTCGTCGAGCAGCAAGATGTCGGGCTCCTGAATCATCAGACGGCAGAGGGCGACGCGTCGTTTCTCGCCACCGGAGAGCGTGCCGACTTGTTGTTCGGCCGGAGGACAGCGAAGCGCATCCATGGCGATCTCGAGCTGGTTTTCGAGCTCCCAGCCGTTCGCCGCTTCGATCTTCTCCTGCAGCTGCGCCTGCTTGTCGAGCAGCTTTTCCATTTCGTCAGGCGATGACTCGCCGATCTTGTTGCTCACCCCTTCATATTCCTTGAGCAACCCCACGAGCTCGTGTTTGCCTTCTTCGACGACCTCTTTGACGGTCTTGTTCGGATCAAGTTGCGGCTCCTGTTCGAGCAGTCCGATGCTGTAGCCTTTGGAGCGGGAGATCTCACCGGTAAAATTCTGATCGACACCGGCGATAATCTTGAGGAGACTGCTCTTGCCCGATCCGTTCAATCCAAGCACACCGATCTTGGCGCCGTAATAGAAACCAAGGTAAATTTCTCGCAGCACCTGCTTTTTGGGGGGATAGACTTTGCCGACGTTGACGAGGGAAAAAATGACTTGTTTATCGTTCGTGGCCATGAACGCTGTGGCTCCTTCGCTTATTCCGGGATTTGTTAAAGGCGTCACCTTACCAGACGGCTGCGCTCTCGCACAATGCTCGAACATGAGACCGTTGGTGAGTATGACCCACGTCCCTACATGCCCAACTCTTCGGAGAGGCGCAACTCCGACTCGTCGACAATTTCCTCCAGACATGTGAAGCAGGCGAAGGGAAAGCGGTCGACCGGTAGCGCACAGACCTCTCCCACTGATGTGCTCGGTTCGAGCGCGGGTCCACCGCATTCCTTGTGAATGAGCGCGAGCATTGATTCTCAAACCGGCTCAAGACGAGCCGGTGCAGCAATTCCCAGACTCAGGACGTCGTCAACACCTTCGTGAGAAAGCCGTTCAACCGGGTGAGGACGGGTTCAGGAATCTCATGGCCTCCGCGAAATGGATGCCACTGCACAGCCAGTCCGGCCGCCATGAGCGCATCGCGCAGCCGTTCAGCCATCACATACGGCAGTATGGGATCCTGCGTCCCGTGGCTGACGAAGACCGGAAACCCGGTCCTTTTCGCAATGGATGGGCGCCACTCCTGTTGAGCCAGCAGTGACCCCGAGAGCTGGATGAGTCCTGCGAACGGCAGGGCGGTACGCATCACCAGATCGCACGTGAGCATCGCGCCTTGCGAGAATCCGCCGATGACCGTTCGCCTGAAATCCACCGGCAATGCGCGGGGCAACGCGTTCAGAAATGCTTCCAGCGCTTGCCGCGCCTGAAGCAGCCCGGGAGGAACCTCTGATGACAAATCCCGGATGCGGCCTGCCTGACGATCCGCTTCCAGACGAGCCATATCGATCAGCCACCAGGCGCGAGAATCACCATAGCCCATATCGAGCTGCAAAAATCCTTCGGGAAAGATCCATCTCGTGTCCGCCAGTCCTCTCAATACCTCGCCGAGCGCGAGAAGATCGTCCCCTGGAGCGCCGAACCCATGCAGGAGGATGATGAGCGGACCATGCCCACCGCCGTGGCCGTCCGTCCCGCCGGTCAGTCTTACTTTTAAGCCTCCAACCTCATTCAGCTGCATGAAGCATGTTACCGCATGTACAGATATTGGAGCAGAGCGACGAGTCCATACAGCGATGACTCGATGACCGGCTGCTGATAGAGAGGAACGAACGCCCCCTGTTCGTGGGCTTCCACTCTGTCGATAATAAATTGAACCTGCTTCATTCGAAGGTCGTAGTCTTTGCCGCTGCCAAAAACTTGCACCATCTTCCGCGTGAGACCATCTAGCATTGCGGCCTTGGCCTGACTCGCCGCCTGATACAGCAAATAAGCCGCCAGCAATGCCAGCAACACGTTCAAGGCCCATGAGAGCAGCAACAGCGTTGGGTAATTCCAGATGTCGAAGTAATCATTCCGACCGGCGATCAAGATGATCAAGGCAATAAATGGGTACCGGATCAAGCGGTTGATCACTTCCGTCCGCTGTCCGATCAGGTCTATGACGGCCAAATGCTTGAGCTTCTCGAACTCGGCTTTCTGCGTTTCGCTCAGGCCATAATCGACAAGATATTGATCCTGCACCTGTTGTGACCAACCGCCTGTCGACGCTGTTACCCAAGCGATCCAGCGGCGACATAACATCACCGCATCGAACACCGCCAGGTTGAGAAATACGACCAGGGCCGTGCTGCTCACGGTCATGATCCAGTCTAATGTGCAGCTCAGTTGACCGCGACATGGATGAATGTATTCGTCGTCCAGGACGTAGGACCCCAAGAGCCAGATCGTCCCGATATAGAGCACGAACAACAGAATCGTTCGTGTCATCCATTGTGCCGGCTGGCTCGCCTCGCGATACCATGACCAGGCTTGATCGACCGTGGTCGCGGTCATTGTCGCGGCCGGATGATAGACCCGTTTGAGGTTGTTCCATACACTGTGCAGTGAAAACCGCTGAACCCAGGACTCATCTTGGAACAGAAAATCATCAGTAATGAGATCGCCGTTCTTGACTAGATCGCGTGATGCTTTTGCAAGCAACGTCAGGCAGAGCACGACAACGAAGAGTCGAATCAATTCACTCGGCCAGACACTGATTCCTGCAGTCAACGAGAATGGCTCTCCTTCATCGTGGCCTGCAAGCAACGCAGAGGTTCCGCCGAACCACATAAAGATCGAGAATGCAGCGAACAAAAGAAGCCCCATGACCGACAAGAGTCCGGTATTCCGTGAAACCCAGAGCCACAAACGCTGATTGCTCCATGCGATGACGGTTCCGATGAACAGTGAGACGAGTAACATGACCGCCATGGCCGTGTTATCGAATCCGATCCCTTGTTTAAGCTGACCCATTTCCGGCGTATGGTCGAGATCGGCCCGTGGCGGATGAATCGTCCGCACGCCTTCCTTGTCGACGACGCTCAGGTCGACCGCCCCGTCGCGCCCGACCTCGAACAGTCTTGGATGAGACCCCGCATCGTACAGCCGGTTCTCGGGCGTCAGCGCAACATGGTAGCCGCTCGTGCAGGGAGCCTGTTGCGGTTGCGGATCGGCAGCACCGCAGCGAACGTGCCCGACGGCTTGCAGCACGGCAAAATAGGCCGACGTTTGATAACTGCTGCGGAACGGAGGAATATCGCGTTGCAGGCCCCCTTCCAATTGCAGACCGAAGGGCGACGCGATGACCATATTTCGCGTGGACTTGTATTCGCTCGGATGTAGATGGCGCGCATCCAGATCGAGCGTAAAAAAGATCGCGTGCGGGAAGGCAGGCCGCAGCGCTTTGATGATGAGGAGCGCATCGTAAGGGTCGGTGCCCAGAATACCAATGGCCCTTGCGCCCTCGCCTTCCTCATGAATGCGAGCCACGAGCGCTCTGACATAATCGATTTGCCCCGTGCCTTCGGGCCGGTCGCGCGTAGCATCTTTGCCCTGGTCGGCAGCCTTGGCCACCCGCGCCGCTCGGGCCGCATCGTCGCCCGGAATCTCTCCATCCAAACCGCCCAGATAGCTATAGCGGAATATGTTCAAGGCGAGCGACTCGTAATCGGCAGGCCGTTGGGTCTGCAGATCGATCGCCTGCGGTACCGTCTGGCACCACTGCTTGATGTCGACTGGCACCTGGATCGTTTTGAGATCCGCCTCGGGAAATGTGGCCACCTTGCTGCAGGCTGCTGCACGGAACTCAATCGGCAGAGTCCGCCCATAGAACGAATCCCATTCACCGATCAGGATCACGGCATCCCATCCCAGACGAACCTGCCGACGCTCCAACTCAGCGATGAGAGCTTGGAACCGCAAATCATCGGATCCAATGTCGTACACCAGTCTGACGCTCGCATGTTCGAGCCGTCGATAGAATTCGTGCTCGCAGTCCTCGTACGTCGCGCAGGCCTTGCCTTTCCCCGCTTCCGCCTTGAGGCCGTAGGCGAGCAAGCCCTTCATCGCGCTGGCCCAAGGCGAATACAGTTCGATCGTGCCGTCGGCATTTGGCCAGATGGGAAGGTCGGCACGGGGCGTTCCATACAGCACGCCAGCCTCGTCGAGAAGCGCGCGGTAGGCGGACGAACTCCTCGGTCCGATGATTTTGAAAGACACCCCCCGCTGCAGCGAGGGATCAAGTCGCACCAGTGGAGGTTTCCGTCCTGTAACCGGACACTCATTCTTTGCGGTCTCCTGGCAGACCAACCCTTGAGACACGGAGGTCAAGGTGGCAAAGAAGCCATTGCTGAGCGACTCGTCGGGCAACCATATGATCAGGACACTTTCGGCACGGGATCCCGGAGCGTCGCACACTCGGGTTTTCCTCAACCGGAACCATTCGTAAGGGAGTCCCTGAACGGGGCTTTCCTGATCCCAATGAATGAAGGAAATGTGGCTTTCATCCTCAGGGACGTAACAGGCGGCGCCCAACGCAGTCCCGATCGCGTACCGATCTCGCAGGCGCGACTCGCTGCTTTCGACATAGGGGCCTCCGCTCGTCGTCGCGAGCAGCACGGTCAAGCGTTGGCCGTTTGCGACGCGGTCTTTGATGGCGTGTCGCAGGGAGGCAAGGCGTTGGGCCAAAGAGAGTCCGCCTGTCGCTTTCGTCGGGCCTTTCTCACGTATCGCCCGTTCGACCGCCGCGACGGGATCTTCCCAGAGGCGCGCACGGACCAATTGCTCACCCGTGCCCTGCTTCATCTCAAGGCCGCTGCCGATCGGGCGTGAACTTCGAAGCGGCTCCTTGACCAACAGCACGCCGGCGATCGCGAGCGCGAGCGTCAGCGCCCCGGCCACTGCCAATTTGGAATCACCGCGCGGCTTGGCCACAGTGTCCTCTATCGTCGTGCATCAAAAAAATTTGGACCCACTGTACAACAGAGAATGAGGGGGACTGCAACAGGAGCTGAACTCACCAGCAAACAGCGGTTAGTGTGAAAGGACGCGAAAGATCCCCGAACCATTGGAGACATACACGTAGCCATCAGATCCGAGCATGAAGCTCAATAGCCCCCCTTGTCCTCCCGTGTAGCCCACGCTCGTGCCGCCGAATTGATCAAGGTTCGCCCCGCTGAGCACTACATGCCGGATAGTCCCATCGTTCCAAGCAGCCATCAGTAAGTTATTCCGATAGACTGGCGGATAGACCGACGAGTTTCCTGGAATTGCAATGATGCCGGTCGGCGCTATGACGGGATTGAACGCTAATATTGGATCGATGTAGTTTGGATTGCCAGCGATGCCACCGACAACAGGCCAGCCATAGTTGCCGCCTGAGACGACTCGATTGATTTCATCATTGTCGCCCGGTCCATTTTCAGACTCCCATAACGCATTCGTTTGCGGATGAAAGGTAAATCCATAGCTGTTTCTGTGTCCGTAGCTGAACACCTTCTGTGCGTTGGAATTGGGATTCGAAATAAACGGATTATCGGATGGGGCTGAGCCGTCCGAATTGACACGAAGGATTTTCCCCGCGAGGGAGGTGAGATCTTGGCTATTGGACGGGAAAGACGCATCTCCGATAACAACGTATAACTTGCCGTCGGGCCCAAACCGGATAATGCCGCCATTATGGTTCGAGCTGACCGGTAGGTTGTTGAGAACGATTGATTCTGTACAAACGCCTCCCGACTTTGTGAAACGGGATACACGATTCATTGTGGCCCCGGAGACCGTGTAGTAGACATATACGACCCCATTGGAAGAGAAATTCGGGTCTAGCGTGAGTCCGAGGAGGCCCTGTTCTCCGCTGACTGCGACCGAGATCTGGCAGAATGGTGTCGGATCGAGATTCCAACCAGGATTGATTATACGGATCGCACCAGTGAGTAGTTCGCTGTAGAAAACGCGCCCGTCTGGAGCCAGGGAAAGGCCCACCGGAAAATTCAAGCCGCTGAGGACAGACTGTATTTGCAAGTCTCCGGACGGGGGCTGTTGAACGGTGAAGTTGCGAGTCGTTGAAGTCCCTCCTAACTCTGAGTTTGAGGCATCAACGAGCGCGAGGCGCACCTGATGAGAGCCGGCGGCTAGTCCGAACAGGTCGAACGAGTTCACCGACGTCCAATGAGCAAAGTGGGTGTGAACGCCGTTGAGCAGGACGCCACTGTCGGAATCAATCCCTGCGCCGTTGTAAAAATCATTCTGTGGGCCGCCGTCAATCGAGAATCTCAGATGCGGCGTGCCTGGTAACCCGATCGTGAAATTGGTGACTGAAAATGAAATCCTCACCGGACTTGACTGAAATGTCGTGCCACTCGTGACCGTGACAGCCGGCGATCCCGGCGGAGGTGAGGAGGGCGGGTTGGTTTGAGATTGCGTCTGGCTCGTCTCTCCGTCTGAACCGCTGCTGCAGGCGGAGACAACGAGACTGCCGACACAGATCGAAGAAATGACGGCGTATGCTGCGAACCTGCGTAGCCTCATGTGGTCATTACGGATGAAAAGCAGCGGGCCGGTTATTCTTACGAGACAAGCCCTTAGTTGAAATACAGCAAGTGAGGGATACCTACCCCTACTTTAGTGGTAGGTGTGCGAGGGGGCGACTAAGACGAGCAACTCACGCTGAGGTGCTTGCCCCAGTTGGGTGGCGGAGCCGCGTAGCTTTCCAACGAAGGGTGGTCGGCATAGGGATTCTGTACAATCGACAGGAGCCGGTCGATTTCGGAAAAATTCTTCTGTTGCGCCTTGTCGATTGCGATCTGGGCGAGATAATTGCGCAACACATATCTTGGATTGACCCGATTCATGGCTTCCCGACGCTCATCGTCGCGGCTCCCTTCGCTCTGCAAGCGTTCTTGATAACGCCATGCCCACTCGTCGAACCGTTCGCGGTTCAAGAAGTGCTCCCGCAATTGTTCGTTCCTTGTTCCGGACGCAGACGAAAATCCGCCCATTTCGCGAAACACAATCGTGTAGTCGGCATGGCTGGCTTGGAGGAGACCTAGGAAATCCCTGATGAGTTCTTCGTCTTCCCCTCGTTCCTCTTTGAGACCGAACTTCGCTCTCATCAGCGCACGGTACTCCCGTTCAAACACGGGAGTGTAGACATCGAGTCCCGCTTTCAACGCTTCTTTGTCAGAGAGCGGCAGCAGGGCCTGGGCAAGACAGCTCAAGTTCCACAGTCCGATATACGGCTGCTGATTGAAGGCATAACGACCATTATGATCCGAGTGATTGCAGATAAATCCCGCGTCGTAATCATCCATAAAACCGAAGGGCCCGTAGTCCAACGTCAGACCGAGAATCGACATGTTGTCCGTATTCATCACTCCATGCGCCCAGCCAACCGCCTGCCACCGCGCGATGAGCTTCGCCGTTCGCTCGACCACCTCGGTGAAGAAGCGCGCATATTTATCAGGGGCGCCTCGAAGATGTGAGAAATACCCGTCGATGACGAAATCGGCGAGAACTTTGAGCAGTTCGTGTTGCTTCCGGTAATAGAAGACTTCGAAAGTGCCGAAACGGACATGGGAAGGCGCCATGCGCAGGAGCGTGGCACCGCTTTCCACCTGTTCTCGATAGACCTTGTCGTCGCTACCGACAATGCAGAGGGCTCTCGTCGTGGGAATGCCCAGGCCATGCATCGCCTCACCGCAGAGATATTCCCGTATCGTCGAGCGCAATACCGCACGACCGTCGCCGTCCCTTGAGAACGGTGTCATTCCGGCCCCTTTGAGATGCAGATCCCACCGCTCACCGCGCGCATTTGGCACTTCGCCCAATAAAATAGCGCGGCCGTCTCCCAGTTGGGGCACGTACACGCCGAATTGATGCCCCGAATAGAGCATCGCAAGCGGATCCATCCCCGGGGCGAGCATGCTGCCTCCAAAAAGCGCGGCAAACTCGGGACGCTTCGCCTCTCCCGGATCCAAATCGATCAGTGCGGCTGCGGCCGAGTTGAAACTGACCAGATATGGACTCGACGAAAACGGCGTCGGATGTAACTTCGCATAAAATGCCGCGGGGAGGCGTGCATAGGTGTTGTCAAAGGGGAGCGTTTCAAGCCGATGGGCACCCATGAGCTTCAGAATGCCAGGGCTATCAGGCAGTTTACAACTGGTATCCCCATATGGCGGGACGGAGATACGTGCTATCCAGCGGCTTTCAAACGCGGCGGTGTCTGTTCCAAGAGGGGAGTAAATTGCTCGCTGTCGAAATCGTATACCCAGATGTCGCCGGTCGGAATGGAGTAGACCCAGCCATGGAGATCGACCTTCCCCTTGCGAAGCTGCAAGGCGACGGAGGGATGCGTGCGGAGATGGTCGAGTTGAGCCCTGACGTTTTCCTGGGTCGTCTTGATCAAGCGGTCGTT
Organism: Nitrospira sp.; assembly: GCA_035281245.1. Classification (GTDB taxonomy): domain Bacteria; phylum Nitrospirota; class Nitrospiria; order Nitrospirales; family Nitrospiraceae; genus Nitrospira_C. The sequence continues at coordinate 198 of DATEEH010000094.1, read as the reverse complement.
GCCTTCGAGATCGACATAATGCTCCCGCATCAACCGCCTGGTGGTTTCCGCTTGTCCCACCCATTCTTTGAGGGCGGGTAAATCCTGAACATCTTCGGGTTGAAGGAGCGCCTTCATGACGCCGCAATCGGTATGACCGCAGACGATGATGTGAGGGACCTTGAGGACGGCCATCGCAAATTCGATGGTTGCAGTGCT
>DATEEH010000093.1:0-4818 GCA_035281245.1 Nitrospira sp. | reverse complement strand
GAGCAAGCTCGGCAGGAGCATTACATGAGGACTCACATCTGAGATGGCGTCTGTCCCATCCAGGGATTGCATAGGGCGCCTAAGCCGAGTAGCATGAGCCACCACATCCCTCATGCACGAGGTGTTCAGTGATCACACAAGGCAAACGGTGTCTCGCGTGGCTGAGCCTTCTGCTGCTGTGCGCCTGCGCTCCGAACATTGCCGTCGACTATGACAAGAACACCGACTTCTCCCGCTACCGCACCTACGGATGGGGCAAGGGCACACCGGCGAAGACTCCGGGCCTTGACCGCCAGATCGTGGAGGCCATCGATGACCAGATGGCTCGCAAAGGACTCACGAAAACGGAGAGCAATCCGGATCTCCTGGTCAGCTATCATGCCGCGACACACGAGGAGATTGACTACGACGAAGCCTCGTACAGCTCCGGCACTGGACCAGGCTATGGGTCTCCCATCAGTTCGTCGGCTGCCGACGCTCCGATGAGAGTCAAAGTGGGGACGATCGTGGTGGATATGTATGATACGACTGCTAAGCGCACCGTCTGGCATGGCGTCGGAAGCGATCTCGTGATGGACGACCCGGCAAAGACATCCATGGAGATTCAAAAAGGCGCCGCCAAGATGTTCGAGAAGTTCCCGCCCCGATAACTCGCCAAAAAACCCGCACAACAGAAAGCGGAGTAAGGTAGATGGTCGCGTTTTGCTCAAGCGATGGGTAGAACCGCACGTCCTTACCGCTGCTTGGCTCCGCAAACTTGGTCCGTCCGAGACTTCGTCTGGACGGACCTTCAAACATTGCGTCTCGCCATCGCCCGAGAGGCGACCGCAGCGGTAACGCCCTGCACCCATCGCAAGTCGCAGAAACGCCACCATTCACCTTATTGGGTCAGGAAACAAGTTAATCTGGAGGTGCTGGCTCCGGAGAACATATATCTTGGCGTCCACAGGGTGCGGCGGGAAAGAAGAGTAAAGCCAGCACCTTTCTAGTAACCCCGTCCCGTGCTCCCGCCCCTGCCCATCCGATCCAACGGAAGCGCTTCATAACGCTCCTTCAGGTCGGGATGTTCGTTCAGAAAGGCTTTCACCCCCGCCTCGTCGGCAAATACATCTTTGCTGTGGGCGCGATACTCTTCCACCGTCAGGCCGTACTTGGCGAGAACCGTGCTCAGCTTGGCATTGATGTCCTTGCCCATTTCGCGCATCTGGGCGTCCGACGGTCGCTGTCCCTCGGGGAACTGTGGTCCGCCCTTGAAATAGTTCGTCATCATTTCACCGATGTCGATACGAGCCCGCACATATTTCTCGACCTCGGCCGGCTCCGCAGCCAAACCGATACCGGTACACACCATCGCGCTGAAACAGAATCCAGTGATGACGGAAGTCAATTTCATCGTCATGAACTCCTTCTCGCCTCATTCTCCGCATCGCTCAAAGGCTTGTCAATGAGCCGGCTGTCAGCGGCACCATCCAAATGCTCCTTCCAAGCTCGCTCGTTTCTCGTTCCAACAGACGCGGAGTGTCGCTCCTGCGATTAAAAGGATTGGTTAGCCTCGCCAAAACGCGGCTTGGCTATGTGTTTTTATGAAAAGGCCGATGGTCGGCGCACTATGACTAAATGCTCCTTCCAAGCTCGCTTGTTTGGTCTTTCGATAGAGGTGGATAGTGCCTTACCTGCGACTTGCGAGGGTGCAGCGCGCTGCCAGTGCGATCGCTTCTTGGCGATGGCGAGACGCAATGTTCGAAGATCCATTCGGGCGAAGCCCGGAATGGATCAAGTTTGCGGAGCCAAGCACTGACACCGCGCTGCGGTTTTACCCCTCGCCTGAGCAGGGAACGGCCTATCCACCCAACACCAAGTTTGCGGAGCCAAGGAGCGATAGGGGCATGCGGTGTCACCCTCGCTGAAGCAACGGCTACCCCTCCAATCCGCTACTCATCCAAAGCGGGACGCACGAGCATCGGTCCATAGCCCAGGGCAAAAAGGAAATAGGCGCCGCTCCAGGCGAGCGCCGCCATCCCGAGCAGGACGTTCGTCAGACTCGTTGGATTGTCGGTGGCCGGCGCGAGGATTCTCAGTATGGCACCAACATTGACCAGCAGATACATGACGGCGGTCATGAGATCTGCCTGCCGTCCACGACCCGTGTGCCCCAAACTCGCACGCGTCATCACCGCCAGCGTCATCGTTCCCGCGGCGCCGGTGGTGAGCACATGCACGGCGTTCGCCGCCGGCAGCAGTCCGAGGCTCGCTGCTCCAAGAGCCAGCAACGACAGGGCCACCCATCCATAGCCGACAGAGAGGATCCACACCAACGGCTCGCGCCAGGCCAACCATCCTCGCCAACGCGCGACACGCATCAGATTCGCCATCCCGGCCGCGACAAATAGCGCGCCCGCCGCCTGACCCTCAGGCCGAACGATCCACGCCATGGCGGCGAGCAACACCAAAAGCATCGACACGACATCGAAGCGGGAAAAGACCGAAGGATGCCCGTCACTGTGTTGCCCCGCCAGATATTCGGCGGTAAATGACGGCGTCACTCGGCCGCCGATAAACGTGAGCAACAGGAGGAGAATCGACAGCGCCACACGTTCGGGCACCTCCGTCGAAGTTCCACGCAGCGCGAGCACATGAAACAGAATATTGGCACCGGCATACAGGGTGATCAGCACGCCGATGGCCGACCGATTCCAGATGCGTGAGACTGCAATCTCCCGCCATATGACGACGGCCAACGAGGCAAGAAAGGCCGCATCGATGACGGCGGCGATGACTGGCACGGGCCCCGGCACAGCGACCAACAGCCGTCCGACCAACCACAAGGTCCACAGGGACACTAGAGCAGTGCCTCTCACGGGAATTCGCGCCGTCCAGTTGGGAATCGCGGTCAGGATGAAGCCGGCCATCGCGGCGGGCAGAAACCCGAACAGCATCTCGTGGACGTGCCACTCGCGCTGGGGATAGAGGAAGTTGGCACCGATCGCACCGGTCACGATCAAGATCCAGGCTGGTATGGCAACGCCGGCGAACAATGCGGCGCCGAGAAAGAACGGCCGGAACCCATAGGAGAAAAACGGCGGGCCCTCGTACGGAGGCACGCTCAATTCATCGGCCTGCCGGGGTTGGCTGACTCGTATTTCGATCGGCTTTGCCACGGAGACACATTCTCGGCACTGCCCGCAGCCTTGTCAAATGCGAAGCGAAGGTGGTGGGCTGTCGTTCAAACGATGACACCATAATCGCAAGATAAGCGATACAGTTTTCCTTCCCGGTCGCGTACAAGTGAGACACCTATTGATGGCCGCCAGTCAGCCTAATCACTAAAGGAGGCAGTGAGATGGGTCAGAAGCTGTATGTCGGTGGATTGCCCTATGCGACGAAAGAGCAGGAATTGAACGATTTGTTTGCCCAATACGGCACGGTCGTTTCAGCCCGGATCATGACGGATAAGTTCACTGGGATGTCCCGGGGATTTGGTTTTGTCGAAATGTCCTCTGACTCTGAGGCCCAGACCGCGATCAGCGCCCTGAACGGCTCCCAGCTGGGAGGACGGGCCCTCACCGTGAATGAAGCTCGTCCTCAAGAGCCGCGAGGAGGTGCCGGGCGAGGATTGACCGGCGTGGGCGGCAAGCGTGATCGCTGGTAGTTGAAGATTCGTACGACGGAAAAGCCGGTCGTGGAGCCCAAGCCGTTTTGGCTTGGGCTCTTGATTGCCAGTGGAGCCTGATCCAATCTGAGATTTGAGATCTGAGATTTGAGATTATTAGACCGCCTCGCCAGTGCTACACCACAAGCTCGCAAGACTGAACGAACGCTTTGAGCGGAACAGGTAGTCCCCACTTTTCCTGCACGAGCCTGGCCTGCAGTTGCCGTATGGCCTCCATGAGGAGGCTCATCCGGTCATCCTCGAGAGCCACCAGAAAGAGCTTATTGTTGGCCGCCTTGGTATGGGTCACCGACACCGCGCCCGCTTCTCCACTGCCGCCTACTCCATGGATCACGGTGTAGCCGGTAATCTTCAGTGTGTTGAATACGACCAGCACTTCGTCTTCGAACTGCTCCCGAAAAACCAAGGTCAGCATCTTCATAAGATTCTCCTCGCCTGCATGAAGTGATTGTCATCAGCGTCACGAACGGTCGAGCATACGGTCCGCGAAGCGCGATTTCAAATCTCAAATCTCAGATCTTAAGTGCTCCCTTCCAAGCTCCCTCTTCTCTCTTTTCCCCCCAGCGTTGAAGAGTCGTCTCTGTTGTCACTGAGGAATGTCTTTGCATTTCGCGGCCATGAATGGAATACGATCATCGATCCGAGCTTGCTCGTTCCTCTTCTCTCCAGCTGATGACGGTGCAGGTCGTTGGGATGCATACTCTGCCGCATTTTCGGGTGGCGTTGACCTGGGCGTTTTTCTCACCCTCCCACCCCGCCGCGCCGAGACGCGGCTCGTCACCGGATGCCCGCAGCGGCTGACATTCTTGCCTTGCTCGTCTTCAGGGATGGCCCGTATAGCCTCAAACGTGCGCGCTGGAAGAGGCCTTTGAATACATTCCGTTCTTTCCTAAAGGGGATGCCTTTGCGTTTCGCGACCATGACCGGAGGGTGCGAAGCGCAATCTAAGATTTCAAATCTCACATCTCAAATAGTGCTCCTTCCAAGCTTGCTCGTTTCTCTTTCTTTAAGGTGGATGGTCGCTCTCCCTTCGGCGCTTTTTGCGGGTGGTGCCGATCTGCCGCTCGCCCGCAGAGGGGTCCCCACACCGGGCGGGGTACGAGGACGAGCGGTGATCGGCGACAGGACCCGCAACCTTTCCATTTGTT
>DATEEH010000092.1:0-26263 GCA_035281245.1 Nitrospira sp. | reverse complement strand
TATGAGGACGAGACCATGCCCTCCGGCCGTCGCCGTTGAGGATCTCCTCCCGACATAGGCTCATCAAAAAGACCGTTGTTTTTCACCCGCCCACTCCCCGAGACGCCTCGTTCTGTTTTTCACCCGCCCACCCCGAGGCGCCGAGACGCCTCGTTCCACGGGGTCGGCCACTGCGTACTGAGCGTCGAGAGAACGCCCACTAGCAGTCTGAATCAACAGCCTATTAGAAGGAGTAGTTCAAGCCAAACGTGAGCCCATGGCGGAAGGATTGAAACTCCGTGAGGGGAAATTCATCAGACATGCCGTTCGCACCATGGAAGGTGACGTGGCCGTCGAGGGTCCGATTCCACCAGATGCGATAGCCCACATTCGCATAAAGATTGCGAATGATCATGACGCGCGCGCCGACATCCGCATCGGCACCGACCCCATAGCCCACCATCGAGAGGCTGGGATTTTGCGCCAGGTCCGGACGCAGATGATGGATATCCTTGTTGTCGACGATACTGACTGGAATGAAAGCGACCGTGCTTGCCACGCTGAACCGGCGCGTAAGACGGTATTCGATGCTTCCTCCCAGTCTGATCGAGTGCCAATTCGTCGTATTGGTGATGACGGGGATGGCGCTGCTCACTGAACGACCCGGACTGCACAGAAAATCGTTGTTAGGCGGGTTGAGATCCACCGTCTGCCCCGCCGTCGAGCAGGTCACCTGCCCGAGACCGTTTGCCGTGTAACGCTGATACCAATATTGATAGCCGACAAACACGTCCAACCAGCCGCGCGAATGCGGAAATTCAACGATACGCCGGCCGAAGTCCGCATTCAGATACCACATGCTGTCGCCCTTCAAATCGCTGTACGTTTGGGAGGACGGAGCTCCGCCGTCCACCGCCAGGTAGTCGTCGTCGATCAGACGCCCGCCGCCGATATTTGCAAATCCGACGTTCAATCGGCCAAACAACTTGGGAGTTACCCATAAGCGGCCCGTGACTTCGGCGACATTCGTGCCGACATCTTTGTATGTGAGCTTTGAGGTTGGATTGCCAAGCCCTGGAATCGAGGAGGCATCGTGGGCCCATTTCGTTTCACCGGTGCTGATCCAGGCGCCAATGCCCAGTTCAAACCTCGGGCGCCGCTCCGCTGTGCCTTCTTCCGCGAACACCGGCTGGCTTTCGACCACTGCCAGCAAGAGAAAGGCGCGCAGACATACCGCGACAACGATCCGCGGTCTCATCGGCGGGCGCCTCCCCGCTGGATGGTGACCGTATCAATACAGCGTTCTACGGCCTCAGGCATGACCCGCTGACAAGCCGACCGGATATCTTCCAGCGTAAACGAACGTTGGACGAGGGCAGCCCACCACACGAGCCAGGTGCCCAACGCGAAGGCCGCAAGGATGCCGATGCACCACTGCACCATCAGCTTGACAGGGACTACGGCGGGTCTAGACGTGACCTCAGGGAGGACGTCATCCGACACGACATGAAGGTTTGGCATAATCGACAGCGCTCCTAACAACTGAGGCTATCCTACTGGAGTTTGAAGAATCTGAACATTGTTTTATGGTTCTGATGTGTCGTAAGAGATCAGCCGGCGCATGAATCAAAGATGCTCAAGGCTGCACAATAACGGCTGGTCGGCCCTACATCGGGATTTTTCCATCTTCGCGAAGATTCCAAGGAAATTGGGCATCCGATGCTGGGCCGAACTGGCACGTGCGTTGCTACATTCCACCATGCAACAGGAGGCGGCTATGAAGCACGTCAAACGGCCGAAAATTGTCACCGCGGCAGTGTCGATACTTGTGGCTTCCAGCGTGCTCGCGCTGGCATCGGAAGGATTGGCGTTTCCGGTCGCCCCCAGCGCACTCACCTACAATGCTTCGAGCGCTAATCCAACGCCAGCGTCTCAAACGGTGACCTTCAGCAAAAATTCGCTCGTTCCCAGACCGTGGACGGCGTCCGGCGATGCAAGTTGGCTCAGTGTCAGTCCTGCGTCGGGAACGATTGCGCGTGAGCAGGATCAAATTGCAGTCCAAGTCAACGCCTCTGGAATGGTTCCCGGCACCTATAGTGGAACGGTCCGTATTACAGTTGTGGACAAGAACGACAGGTCTCAAGTCACCCCGGTGTTGGTCACATTGATCGTGTCAGGCGCCACTGCCACGAGCACCGGCACGGCCACGCCGAGCATTCTGCTGAATCCGACCAGCTTGAGTTTTTCGGGTGTCGCCGGAGGTCCGCCGCCACTTGCAAAACCCTTGACCGTGTCCAACCCGACCGGCGGAACCCTGACGTGGACGATGACGGAAGCAGCCGCATGGCTTGGCCTCAATATCATGAGCGGGACCACCACGACCGAAACCGATAGCGTCAGCGCCAGCGTCTCGACCACTGGCCTGGCCGCGGGCACCTACAGCGCCGTCATCACGGTCAGCGCTTCCGGATCGTCGAACAGTCCTCAGGCAATTCCTGTAACACTCACGGTGACACCGCCGACGACCGCTGGCACGGCAACACTTACCTGGTCCGCCAACACCGAACCGGATGTGAATGCGTACAAGGTGTATATGGGAACCCAGCCGGGCGTGTACGGCGCGCCGATCTCGGTCGGAAACGTAACCAGTTATACGGTGGGCAATCTCACAGGCGGGGTTACCTATTACTTCTCTGTGACCGCACTCAATAGCGCTGGAGGCGAAAGTCTCCACTCAGTCGAAGTGAGCAAACCCGTCTATTAGAGACTAGAGACTCCTTTGGTACAGACGTCTCGTTGATCTGCTCAGCCTCAGTTCACCAGCAGGTCGCTGCGGTCTCCCACCTGCCTTTAGCGCCCTTCGAACCATTAACACACCTCATATCACTCAGGCTCATCTCTCCTCCCCATAGCTCAACAACAAGGTGAAGAACATCACGCCGCTACGCCCATGTGCTCTACGTGCCCTGAACGATAGACCGTAGCCATGTGCCGCCCGGCCTCATGAATCGCTGCACTGTTCATAGGACCGATGGTAAAGAAGTCCATAAGACCGCGAGCCATCACAACAATTGGCTGTCTCTCGTAGACTGCGAGAAGCCTTGCTGCCTGCAATGCCATGTCCTCTCCTCGGAATTGATACATAAGAGTCCTCGCTATGGTTAGAGGTTTCGCACTGGGAATTTCCAATCGGTTGTTCAGACCCCGTGGTTCTGATTTAAGCGACCCCTGTCGCCCTGGCCATACTATTTCCCCCCGCTCCTGAACTTCTGGTACTTCGCCAACCTCCGGTCGATGTTCTCTTCGTTATCCGTCAGCCAGGAATGGCAAATGTGGACGATCACGTCCGACAACGAGGTCCCATACGTGCCAATCAGTTCTTTGAGTTCATGTTGGAGAAAGGAAGGCACGGTAATGCTGAAGTGCTCGGTTCGAGAATGGTCCGGCGATGCCGACTTGCCCATAGGCCCCCCTGGGGTATAGGATGGTACCGGTTCAATTTAGAACCAATATAGAACCGAGTCAAGCCAAACGTCAAAACCAGTTCCTGTTCACAACAGGAAAAGGCAGCGGCGCCGTGCGTCACGAAGAGAGGGCGATATGACTCGTGAAGAAATTATTCGGATCTTGTTGGTGGACGATGTCGTCCTTGTCCGGCATACGTTGCGGACGATCCTCTCGCCTCATCCCCGTTTTGTAATTGTGGGCGAAGCCGGCGACGGAGAGGACGCTCTCGCGTGGGTCCCACGATGCAATCCCACAGTGGTGGTGATGGACATTCAGATGCCGCGCCTCAACGGCATCCAGACGACGGCGCTCATTAAGCGGTTCTTCCCCCATGTGATCGTAGTGGGGCTGTCCGTCCACGCCACGGAGGATCTGCGACAAGAGATGATTGCCGCCGGCGCGAGCAGTGTACTCACGAAAGACCATGCCGGCGCGCGACTCCATGAGGAAATCACGAAAGCCGTGGATTACCGGTCCGTGATGCTATCGTAGCGGCATTTCCGCGAGTCGGAGGTGGTTATGCGACATGAGGAAGCCTACCTTGGGATGTTCGTGAGGCTCCTTTCGGACTGGCACGGCATTCCCAAGGGCACGGTGGGAAGCATAGACACAGTGGAGACAGGAGTAGATGGTTCATGGTGTTTCACCATTTTTTGGGAACCGCATCGGCCCTTGCGTTCGACGATGCCAGGCCGGACTCGGGCGCGGACCGGCCTCCAATCCGGATCCCTCGGCTTGCGACTATGGGAAGAGGATCTCCCGCGCTTGGAAGTCATTAGTCAGGAGCAGAAGGCTTTGGCCGCTTTGCAGGTCGCGCCACCAGCGGAAATCACCCCCACGATATTATGCTTGTTTAGCCCCCAGGCCGTGGAACAACTGACCTTACCATTTACGGACCAGGAACTTGTTGAAGATGACCAGCCACAACTGGCCTTTGCCTCGGTAGGAGCGGACGACCTGTAGTGCGAGATGGCGCGCGGGAATGTTGGGGTCAGCCTGCGGCCTTCACATTTGGCCGTATGCGTCTATTGCACACCGCAGACATGAATTCAGAGGCCCCTTTTCTAAAGCCCAAACCTTTCCAAAACGGCTCGTTCTTGTGCTGCAATTCCCACTGCACCTCTCGGAGCTGCTCGGACAGTTCATCCACTGTTCGCTGAAGATCCAGAAATTCATCCTGTTTCGAATGCCGAGGCAACATCATGGTGACCTCCGTTCGCTTCAAAATCGCTGCAGTGCCCGGTGATTCGTGCAGTTACCTTCTAGTTGGCTACATCGTGGTCCAACTCATGGCTACTAGGGAAAACCCCAGAGGTTGATAAGCTAGTTACATCTACTTTGGGGAGGTTTGACCAAAGTCGAAGGATCTAGCACCGTGTCAGCAGCGGATGGTTCAACATAAGCTAACGTGTTGTAGTACCGATCAAGAGGAAGAGAGGGCCATTTTTCATAAGGCTCGCTATTGCATCGTCACCGACGTTTTAGTCTTCCACACCCATGCCGATCACGATGAGAACCGCATAGTCCTGCTTCATGCAGCCTTCGACCGGAGGCATCGCTCCCCCTGGCGCAACTGGAAACGCGGCCTTCTGCACGTTTGCCGGCGAGCACGAACCACCAACCGCTGCCGGCGTATAGCGAGCGGAACGGCAGGCTAAATGCGTCACGTCGTAGAGCGTCGCGCCCTTATCGAGCTCCCAGCGTCTGTCACCATTCCTGTCGGCGGGATGAATGGTCAGCACAGCCGTCACGTCACGGGCGCCCGTGACCACGTACTTACCGGGAGGGAGCGGAAAGGTCGGTTGCTCCATGATCAAACCGTGTTCCTCCAACCACCAGTCCGTGCCGTCGAATTTCCAGCGCGCCGGCGCGACGCCACCTGCATCCCTCAACCGTTTATAGTTGTTCAGCTCGACGCCCCGAGGACCCGGGTCCAGAGGCCACAGACCCCACGATTGCGCGCCGCTTCCGGATTTGGCACCTGGATCGCCCAATGCAGCGATGAACTGTGTCGATACGCGCTCGAACTTCGTCGGACCTCCGCCTGCGGCATGGGATTGGCTTCGACTCAGATGTAATGAGGGGAGCACGAGGCAACCGAGCAGAAATATGAATAGGATGAGCAGCTCTTTTCTTGTCATCTTGCTCCTGCGTTTCGTTGCCGTTATGCCTCGGCTGCACACCAGGCCATGAACGCTTTGCAGGACACCAATTTTAGGTTGCATAGCGTCGCCTTCGCAATAGTGAGGAGGCGCCCGTTTGTCCCGCTCACCGCAGGCTTGACCGCCAAACTGAAAGAACTGTATAAAGTCCGCTACCTGCACGAACCGCATGTCTTCCTGGTGAATGGGAAATCTGTTTCCTCCATCAAGACAGCCTTCAACGCAGCGTGCCGGCGAGCGAAGATCCAGAGGTTCCGGTTCATGATTTTCGCCATACGGCTGTGACGAAAACGCGGTTCCACATCTCATGCGCCCGTAGCTCAATGGATAGAGCACCAGACTACGGATCTGGGGGTTACAGGTTCAACTCCTGTCGGGCGCACCACACGGATCTGGGCATACCATATTCACTCCTGTCGGGCGCACCACATTCGTCCAGCCCAACGGATCTGGGCATACTGCAGTCACTCCTGTCGGGCGCACCAAACCACACTTCGTGTGACCCGCTGCCTCATCGGCGCCAGCCATCCCCTATTGACGGCAGCGGATAAACCCCTTGAGTGTTGCTACCTTCGTTTCGTCAGAAATCCCGCCGGCTCATCAGGCGCAGCCTCTCTTCTTTGCGCCGGCGGATAAACACTTTGCTTTGATTCATTCACATTTACTGACCCTTAACAGTTTATAGACTCGTATAGCCCTGTTTGAGTCAGCTTGGGAGGACAGCTGTGGAGACTTCACCGTTGGTAAACAGTTTTTTGTTTATCTGCTCGTTCTATCCTTGTCCGGAACGAATTCGTTAAGCTGGGTTTTGTACTCTCTTGCAGACCATCCAACAACAGGTCCGGCACCTTCCAATATCAAAAGCGCTCGACGGCACCCCGTGATGCTCTTTCCTGGTTGACGATATTTCACCCAGACCCAGATATTTGCCCCGCCATGAAACTTTCCTCGAAAACCAACGTTTCGATACGATTGAATACTTTCCCAAGGAATTCGCTCTTTCCCAAAGACGAAATTCGTAGTGATACCGGCAGGATCAAAATCTGTGTGATATGAAAGAGATCTCAAGGTGAGGAGACCAACACCAAACATGATAGCTGGAAAGGGCGAGAAAAGGATGAGCTCAGCATGGCCAGAGCCAACGACACCAGTCCCAGCAATTAGGAGCGCCACCATGAGCAATGAGCCAACAAATAAAAACGCCAAACCGATTATCGAAATAAAGTGCTTCCTCATGCGTGCTTTGCCAGAGAATTTCTAGAACTCGCCATAAGTTCTTGTTCGTATCCTATTCAATCTTTGAACCATTCTGGTTTGACAAAGTATGCCAAGCCCCAGAAGAAGAAAAACGCCGCTATCACTGTTTAGTCTGATGGTCTGTAGTTGAGCCCAGAAAACACAGTAGCATCAAGGTAAGTAAGTGTTCCAAGCATTCCCATAGCGGAAACAATAAATACGCGTCCCCACTTTTTCGTCAATATTCGGAGGGGAGGTCTCACACTTTGCCCCAAAAGAGTTTGCCAGAAGGAACTATGACAAAGATCAATAGAAGACCAAGAAACATTACCCAATAATATATAGCTTCATTGCTGAGCAATCTCGAGCGTAGGTTGTTAGCTTGTACCCACAGACTCGCGCCGAGTAAAAGGGCTGAGACCGACAATAACCAACCGTCCCTTGTTTGCACATAGCTGCTCGATAACCAGTGGTCCAGTAAGACGAGCTCCGACAATATGGTAGCGGCCAGGACCAACCAGTATTTCTCAATCGATGAAAACAATGCGACGGCGGGAAAGATGAGTAACACGAGAGCGTCCACCGCATACATATCGGGGTGGTCAGCCATGTAGTGAAACGGATCAGTGCCCTTGGTCCATATTCGCATGAGCTTGAGCCAAGTAATGATCATAAACCAAGCGGTAAGAAGCAAACTCGGGAATCGTTTATCTCCCTTGGGAACCAAATCCAAGAGAGAAATCACTGGCACCTCCAACAGGATCCGACGCATTGAGGAAAGCTGAATGTCTAACAGCTATGCATCCTACGATAACTACTCGCTCAAAACGTGAAGTTGAGCTGCATCTACTCAAAACAGAGCTTTTGTTTTTGCCGCCGCTCCCAGAGAAGAACCCATCCGCAGAGCGTGACACCGGTACTAAACAAGAAGCCTGGAGCGAATCCTCGGAACATGCTGCCACAGACATAGGGATCGCGGATTTCAAGCATTGCGCACCCTTTTATTGAAAACAATTCTGAAAATGATGCTCCTGTAACCACCCTCTTTCTCTCTAGAGTCCGCCGGCTGAGGCGAACCTTTGTTCTTTGCGCCAGCGGCTATTACCTAAAACATTGTTTCTATCTTTTGCCCAAGGTTCAGGTTCAGGCTGATCTCCGCGAATTCCCTGTCCCTCATTAGAGTTCCCATAGGGAAATGGCTTACGCATTCGCAGCACTAGGGAATGGCCTAGCTACTATGGTCTATGAAAAACTCTATATTGCAGGCCTCTGCACCTTCAAAAGGAGATGCCATGAAGCATTCAGCCGTGGTTGCTCTCGCCGTTTTCTTGACAGGCTTCGCAAACATCGGAAATGCGACTCCCTTCGGCATGAGCGAGATCGCCCAAAATCACGACCTGGACGAAGGGGCAAAGAATCACGGCGCCGTGGTGAGCGAGGCCGCCAGGCATCATGGAGGAGGCGCCTCGGCCCAGAGTTATGTCGCATCAGTGAATTCCCAGAGCACGCTTTTGTCATCCCAAACTATCTCTTCGTCTGTGAGCGTTCCTGAACCGTCAACATGGCTATTGTTGGGCGGAGCACTTTTAGGGTTGGCACCCTGGCGTCGTTATTCACGTGACGACCACCCTGTTTAAGCCGACGTGTAACCATCACAATCCCCCCTCCGCATACGGCACCACCATCGCATTGCGAAACTTTGCAAATCGCTTGCATGTGGCGTTGTTTCTTCCAAGATAGCCTGGCATGGAAGACAAACTCGTGCTGCAAACAGCGAATGCCGAGGAACTGACGCTTTCCATCGCGGGGCTCGGTAGCCGGAGCTACGCTTTCATCATCGATTGGCACTTCCGATTATTGCTCGCGTTAGCTTGGTTTATTGGAGCGGTGCTCCTCTTAGGCGGTTCTTTTGACAAACACTTTGGAGAACTGTTTCGGAATAGCTCTGCATCCTTGTGGACGGTCTTCTTGCCCGCCGTGACAATTTATTTTCTCTATCACCCTGTATTGGAAGTCATGATGCAGGGCCGAACCCCGGGGAAACGAATCGCGGGCATTCGCATTCTCTCTCTTCAGGGGCAAACACCCGAGTTCGGTGCGTTGCTCATCCGCAACGTCTTTCGGCTCATCGATTCGCTACCAATCTTCTATATCCTGGGGTTGGGGGTCGCGATGGGGACTTCGCGGCAGGTCCGCATTGGTGATCTTGCTGCAGGCACACTGCTTGTCTATGAAGAGACGACGCAGGAACTGAAGCGCCTGCCTATGTTCTCCACCGATTCTCATCTTGGCCATGCGGACCTCGAACTGCTGCAAGACATCTTGGATCGTTGGAGCGATCTTGAAGAAGCATCTCGCATAAGTCTCGGTCGAAGGTTCTTGGAACGCCTTGGCGAAACACCTGACGTGTTGGAGTCCGAGGACGAGCAAATCCATGCCCGCTTGAAGAACCTGTTGGAGAGTGCGTGTGGACAGCTATCCTCGTGATCGCGCGATGACTGCCTGGCTTCGAGCCCGTGCAGATCGCTGGCTCAAGTTGAACACACTCATCGATCATCAACGCGATCACAGAGACGAGAACCTTGAAGATGCAAGGAATCTCGTAAAAGGATTTCGCGCCTTGGTAAGAGACTTGTCCTTGGCGAGGAGTGCGGTCCCTCACAGCAAGTTGACACAACAACTTGAGGCACTGTGTTTAAAGGCGCACGAGGCAATCTATCGTTCACCAAGCCATTTACGGCGACAGCTGATCGGCCTGATTGCCGATGACGTCCCCCGCGTTGTCAGAGCCTTGCGCGGGAGCATCATTTTCACTGCGCTCTTGTTTTTATCGAGTGCGGTCTCAGGCTGGTTGCTGGTCACTCAGTATCCAGAACTCGTCAGTCTCTTCGCATCGGAAACGATGATCAACAAGGTCCAGCGCGGCGAACTATGGACCAAGGATCTGTTGAATGTCGTCCCCTCTTCTCTTCTTTCCTTATCCATCATGACGAATAACATCTTTGTCACGCTGTCCGCCTTCGTCTGCGGCGCGCTTTACGGACTGGGCACGATCTATATCATCGGCATTAATGGACTGATGCTGGGCGGAGCCTTTGCCCTAACCGCCCAATACCACATGGAAGATCAGCTCATCACCTTCGTGATTGCCCACGGTGTCGTTGAACTCAGCGTCGTCTGCATCGCAGGAGCCGCCGGAATTCGGCTTGGCGAGGCGTTGGCACATCCCGGCGACTGTTTGCGCGTTGACGCGTTCCGCGAGGCGGTCACGGAGGCAAGCAAACTACTCCCCGTTTGTGCCATCTTCCTCGTTGGTGCCGGCCTCATCGAGGGTTATGTGTCACCCGATAAGGGATTTCCTGTCGCCAGCCGCGTTCTCATCGGACTGAGCTACGGTGTCCTCCTGTGGTTGGTGTTAACCGGAAGGGCCTTCCGCCGAGCGAAACTCCACTGAGACTCACACTTGTTTTCTGTTCCGTAATTCCCGATAAAAATGCATTACCTTGCCGTCTAGCTGCGACGGGCTAGCCAACGCGACGAACGCTCCCATGCGCTGAAGCCGTAGCGCAGCGCCTTGCGACGCCTGCAACGTCTCCGAGGCAGCAAACGCATGGAATGGATCCAGCCAGTGCGCGGCCCGATGCCGTTGCAGCGACAGGATCTCCTCGTCAAGAATGCCGGCAATCACGGGCAAGTGCTTCGGCGCGAGCAACGCTGTCGCCTTGACCAATTGACTGGCATCTTCATTCTCATCGATGTCAGTGAACAGCACGACGAGACTTCGTCGTTTCATCAGTTTTCGAGTCAGCAAGACAGCGGATAGCGGGTTTGCATCACAGAGGACCGGGCGCATCCGTTCCAACGCTGCGCGAACGTGGAGGAGCGCTCCTGAACCTTTAAGTGGAGGAAGGACCTGGATCGGTGTTTCGGCAAAGACGACCATTCCGACTTGGTCGCCATGGCTCACGGCGTTTTCCGCCAGGCGGGCCGCGCAATTTGCATAATGGTTGAGTCGAGTGAGCGGGCCGGTCTGGAGTGAGGACGTTCGTCCTGCATCGATCAACAGCATCAGCTCGAGATGTTGCTCCTCCATAAAGACGCGGACGGTATGTCGTCCACTCCGGGCAGTGGCCTTCCAGTCCATGGCACGCAAGGGGTCCCCTGGCCGATAGTCCCGCAGCCCGTGCAGCTCGGTTCCAACACCGAGCCCTCGCCTGGCGAGGTTCCCCCCCTTTTGAACTTCCAGGGGTCGCTCCTTGCTTCGAAGACGAGCCGGAACGACCTGCACGGTTCCGGGCAATGAGATTCTGCGCGGCCACCATGCGAGACCGAACTGACCCAACGAACGGGTGTACAGCGATTGCCACTCCAACCGGCCCAATGCTTGTAGCGTGACGGCGAAGGGTTGCACGGCAGTATTCCCTGCAGGAATACTCAGGAGGAAAGCCGCTTCGTTTCCCATCATGCCTTCCGGGTAGGGCTGCTGCGTTTCTATTCGCAACTGCCGTGACGTTGGATTGGTAATCGCAAGCTCACCCATGAGACATTCACCGAGTGCGGCGCGCGGCGGTACCTTGCGAACGATCTTCGGGATAACTCGCCTCGCCATTTGGCCTTCCAGGGCTATGATGACAATCAATCCGGCAACTGGCACGTGCCATATCTTTTCCCAGCCGTCCCCATACCACTGGCCGAAGATACCTACACATGCAATGACTGCGGCAAGGATGTATGTGAGCCCGGTAAGATGCATGCCAAGATCTTTTGAGAAAGGGCGATCTTAGGAAGCGCCGCAATCATTCCCGAGGAACAGGCACCTGTCCTAAAATCTCTTCCACCACTTGGCTGGCCTGAATGCCTTCCAGGAGGGCATCAGGCGTCAATACCAAACGATGGGCGAGGACGAACTGCGCCACGGCCTTGACGTCGTCAGGGGTGACAAAGTCCCCTCCCCTTAAGGCCGCCTCAATCCGAGCGCAGCGCATGACGCCCAATGCACCACGAGTCGAAGCGCCTAAACTCACATGAGGATGGACCCGGCTCGCTCCGGCAATGTCGGTCACATAACGATACATGCAATCTGAAACGTGGGTGCCTTCGACTTCACGACGAGCGTCATCAACGGACGATTTTGGAAGCTCCGAGGCGGAAGTTGTGAACTTGGCATGCCCTCCTCTGGGAAGGTCGTAAGTCCGCATGACCTGCTGTTCCATGACCGGCTCCGGATAAGTCACCTCAAGCCGTAGCAAGAAGCGATCTAATTGCGCTTCGGGCAGCGGGAAGGTCCCTTCGAATTCGTGCGGATTTTGCGTGGCAATCACGAAAAAGTCATCGGGCAACGGATAAGTTTGGCGATCAATGGAAACCTGACATTCCTCCATCGCTTGCAACAACGCGGATTGAGTTTTCGGACCAATGCGGTTGATTTCATCAACTAGGACCACATCGGCGAAGAGCGGGCCGGGGACAAATTCAAATTTATTCGCCTCGCGGTCATAGACGTGGAGACCTGTGATGTCGGATGGCATCAAATCGGTCGTGCCCTGAATACGCTTAAAGGTGCCTCCCAACTTCGCGGCCAAGGATTTCGCCAATAACGTCTTGCCCAGGCCCGGCGGTCCCTGCAAGAGCACGTGTCCACCGGCAATCAACGCAACGCACAACCCGTGAATGATCCTTTCCATTCCGAATACCATCTGGTCTAAATGGTTCCGCAGTGCGCATTCCAAGTGTTGGGCCTTCATCGTCATGGCTGAACGCTCCTAAGGTCTTGAATGATGTTCGTCATTGCTATGAGATTTGGTGTACGGCCTTTCCCGAGATCGCTGAAGACCATGCGTAGTTTCTCGACTTGTTTGGAATTGGCCCGTGGAGATCGGTCGAGCAAGTCCCAGACCGGTCGCCCATTGAGTGGTAGACGATGCCGCGCCCGAATTTCATTGAAGAAATTCGCCATTAACTGCTGTCCCACGACGGTTGGACTCACGCGACGGGCGAAGAACCCCCCGAGAGCGCGGACGAAATCCACAGTACGTGGTGGGGATGGCCTGACCTGCAAAGGCGCCAACCGGCCGGCACGCCCGAACAAATACAGGAACCAGAAGGCGACGAGAAACCAAAGTGTATGGTGTAATCGCGGATCCGTGAAAAATGCCTCTGGATCATAGAGATCGGAAACGCCTTGATGCATATCATCAAGAATCACGCTTGCCCCCGGCGCCACGAACGCAGTAATCAGGTTGGCGATCAAATGTCCGTTGTCCTGTCTGCCCAAGCTGATATTGCCGAAAAGATCGGCATAGGAGCTGATCCACGCCAGTCCGCCTTCGGTTCTGATTTCCCAAAACACCGGCGCACCGCTTTCCGCATCTCTCAATAGTACGAACGTCGTTCGCAGATCTTTGTTGGTGGGCACGAGATCCACGAGTGGGGGCGAACCAGAAAACGCAGTCACCTCCACCTGACGTAGATCACGCAAGAGTGGATGACCACCCTGCGGAGACAGTTGACGGTGGATGGACGTCAGCTGGTCGAAGAAGGCGATTGGCGTTCGTTGGCCGGACTTCTTTTTCTCAGGCAAGCGTGCTGAGGGCGACTTATCTGATTGCTTGGTTGGAACGAAACCGAAGCCGAGATCGTTCAGCATGGTCTCCAGGCTGTCGTTTCCGGTCAGACTCCATTGGGGCCTGTCATTTCCTGCCGCCAAAATGAGGAGATGATTTCCGCGTTCCACCCATTCTTTCAGAAGATCTCGCTCCCGCTCGCGTGCCGGCATACGTTGCGGCAGACTCAGAACAAGGAGATTGCCCGTGCGTGGAAGGGTCGCATCCCTTACGAGGGTGTCATATCGCCGCCGGAGGGCTTTGACTGGAACGCCCCCCTGCTCGATCCATCTGACCAAGCCCAGGAGCCCATATTCCCCGCTGTCCGAGCTGACGGGAAGAGAAAGTTTGGTTGCTTCAGGAGGCTGGGGATGAATGAAGAGAACGATAACGACGTACAGAGCAGCCATGCCCCCGAGTAATGTGATGAACCGATCCTTCATCGCAGTTGCCAGCGCTAGAGCCGATGCTAGATTCTCATCGGAACCAGGGGTCCTATCAGAGCGTCTGCAGTTTGAATTAAGCCCTGCACGTGAACCTGAGCGATCGGCTGGTCACCATACAAAGCCGATTCCGCATGCAACACGAGCACGCGAAACCTGTCGACGTTAGCCGGATCTTCCACAGGTAAGCGCATAAGCAGTTCACGATTCGTGAGACTCTGATTGTTGGGGAGAAGACCCCGTTCGATAAGGATCCCGATGACGAGCCTGAGGAGAGCGGTGGGCTGACGTTGCGGCGGAAGTTGTGCAATCTCCTCCCATGAGACCCTCGCGGGTCTGGGCGTTTCGGGACCGCTTCCATTGGCTTGGTCGGTCGTCCTACGGCGGCGCAGTCGCCCCAAGGCGGGCGTCATAGGGCGCAGTTCATTGACAATCACAATCATGGCCAATGCAAGTATCAGAATGATGGCGCCCCTGAATATCAGATCAAGAATTGAGGGAGTCACCCATTTCAACAAATCGACAAGCCACCGCAGTTCGTCGTCACCGCTCTCGGTCAACCACCTTTTCAACCATTCCTTTAGCGATGCCAAGAACTGGTGCCACCATGGAATTCTTGGTTTCGGTGAGGAGACCAGCGTGCTGGCGAGAAGCCCCTGTAGACCGTTGTAGTCAAACCTTTGATTGTCTTTGAAAGTGATATGGTAGGAATCCACCAGCGCCTGGATATCCCGCAATTGATCAAGGTTGGTTTCGTCGTGAAGTGCCTTGTCGAACAAACGCGTCGCGGAGATTTGAGCCAATGCCGATGTCAGGTTGGGACAGTGATCGGAGAGTTTGAAGCGTTTCTGATAGTCTTCTTCCTCCTCAGCCTCGCTCCTTGATGCGATACAATCGTTCAGCGCATCCTTGAGCGATACTTCGATCGGTGAAGAAACCGAAGCCTCTCCAGGATCTACAAAAACAAGGACGAGACCAGTCAGGAGGGCCGCGATGCGGCCTAGATTAATAAGCCATGGCTGGCGTCGTAAGCCTTGCCTCAAGATCGCCGCCTTCTCGTCTGAATTTTAAATCATGGTATTGAACGATCGCGATCGCATATAGGAGGGGCATAAGGATGGCATTCATCGGCGCCTGGAAAAGCTGAATCATAATTTGAAGTTCGCTGGGAACCACGTCGTTGCCAAATGCCAAGAGCAACCCAGAGACAAATCCGATGCCCATGTACATGATCAGCACGACGAAGAGGGGGACTGTGAGGACCGTCAACGTGCGCCACCAGTTGCCCCAAACCAAATTGTGGCTACGCTTAAGCGCCTGAACGGGACCACACCCGTCGAGCACGATGGCAGGCATGAATAGATAGAGGCTGAGCGACAAGAAGATTCCGGGAATGATCAAAAACACCGTGCCCACCATGACGGCAATCATATAGAGAATGACTGAAGCCAGTATCGGTAAAAGGCATTTGAAGCCGTGAGTCAAAGCCTCAGTCAGCGTCGAATCCGCTGACTGGGCGACGCGTCCGAGACGGAAGAGAATTGCGGCATGAAGCCAGAGGTACGCAAGCCACACCGGTATCATCACCGAGACGAGCGTCGCCCAGTTACCGGTCGAGGGCTGACCGGCGGTAAACAAGGGGCCGGCTATGACGTACGGGAGAACCAGGACCAACGACGCGAACAGTGAAGGGAGGAAGCAGCGCCCGAATCCCTCGAAGAACAATTTGAAGCCATTGTCGAGCGTTTGTCCGACTGTCTGGGGTTGTCTTGGCATCTTAAACATAGTTATCCCTCTGAAAGGGTGGCTAGGCGTTCAATATGTCCTAATGTGTGAAAAGTATAGCTCCGATTTCCTTGCTGTCGAGCGTTTCTTCAATCTCTACACGACTTCGCTTAAGTGAACCCTCTCGAAAGGTGCAGAGAGATTTGTCTACCGATGTTCGCTGCGGACAAATTGCCGCAGCCCTGAGACTGGCTTCCTACGGAAGCACGATTGAACCACTCAGGAATTGGCTGCTAAGAATCTGGGCATGATCCGAAGGTGCTTCATCACTGCCGCGTTCCTGAGCGGAGTTTTCGCCGTGGGTATCGCGGATGCTGCAAAGGACCCGCCACCGAGACTCGGTGCCGCCGGTCAAGTCCAGCCACTCCCTTGTTTTCGCCCACAAAAGAACTTGAGGGCAGCGCTTGAATACTGGCGCGCTGCGAAAAATCAATACCCTGCAGACGTCGGAATACGACTGCTTCATGCGCGGTGTGCCGAGAAGCTCGGCGAATTCGACGAGGCCTTGGACTCCATGCAATTTGTGACACGAGTCCAACCCGTGACGGGAGGGCTCTTGGAGTTAGGCCGGTTGGCCGAAAAGATGGGGAAATTCGAGTTAGCTGAAGGGACGTTGAGCAGCGTCCATCGCGAGCGCATTGAACAACGGTTTCGAGGACCCGTGGGCGAGCTACTGTTTCGCGTGTTGCTCCAAGGCGGTAAACACGATGGAGCGATCGCCCTTGCGAGGGAAGAAGGATGGATCCGCGCTGACGAGAATTACTGCGAGGAGCCGACCATCATCTCAGCCGCGACGAGCCAGCTCGTCGGAATGTTGGTTGCTCCCCTCAGGACAGATTGCCTGCTCGAACTCGGGTTCTCTTTGACGGAAGGCGGAGCGGTAAATCTCGCCCGCATGGTGTTGTTGGATCGTATCGAACACTCCCAGAACGTCGAAGTTCGCAAGCGTGCACAATGGTTTCTGGAGCATCGGCTCCCCGATCATCCCATTGCCATCCTGGCGGAAACGCTGAACGGCTTGGGCTACGCATTTCAGCACACCCGCGAAGAGCCGGAAGAAGCCCTGAAACTGTATTCCCGCGCCATTTCGGTCGATCCGACCTTCTCGTGGCCTTACAACAATATTGGCATCCTCTATCGCGACCAAGAAAACTTCGACCGGGCCTCGCGTTGGTTCCGGCTAGCCCTCGCCGTCCACCCTCTCCATTGGAAAGCCCATCGCAATCTCGGATCGTTGCTGACCAAACTCGACCGCTATGAAGACGCCCTGCCTCACTTGCAGCAGGCTTTGCGCCTCAACTCCGACGATGTGGATGCTCTGAATGATCTCGGTTATTGCTTCAATCGTCTGGAGAGGATTCAAGAGTCGCTTGACACCTTTAAACTGGCCGTGCCGCTCTCAGAAGCCGCGCTGCGCCACGACCCGGACGACGCCGACACGCTGAACTCTCTTAGCTATAGTCTCTATCACCTTGGCCGGTACGAAGATGCGCTGCGGGGGTTGAGGATTACCGCAGAAGATTACCCTTCCGACGCTGGGGCGCAATTCCGACTCGGTTGGGCCTTGGTCTCGACAGGACGTAACGCTGAAGCGCTCTTTCCGCTGGAACGCGCCATCGCGCTTAATCCCAACAATGTCCACTCGCACCATGCGCTGGGATATGCCTTATTTCGGCTCGATCGGATGCGGGAAGCCTTGGTTCCATTCCGTCAAGCGGTACGCCTGGCACCAAATGACGTGCATCACCTGGCGAACTTGGGACGGGTTGCCGTGAAAGCGGGAGAGATGGAAGAAGGGCGAGTCATATTGGAGCAGTTGCTGAAGATTGATCCCACCCGAACCCCGGACCGTGAATTCCTACAATTGTATGTGCATTGAGTTCCGTTTCGGCTAACGCGTGCTCGCCGGCTCATCCCGAATTTTTTGGACCTCCCGCTTCCGTTTCGCTATTGTCTTCCATGGTGGTCTGCCCGGTGTCATGTTGGTGGCAGAGGTAAGCTTCCCGGAAATGGACGATGTCTCGCTTGCTGGCATGCACCACCGTGCGAAGCAAGTTTAGAGGATGAGAACGACGAAAAGTTCATGATCATAGCCGGACGCTTAATCGCTAGTCTTATCGTCATGACGTCGGCCTTGACCATGGCAAATCCTCTGCTCAGCCGGGCGGAGGAATCGATACTCATCTCCGTAGGACCTCGAATAGGGTTCAGCGACAAGACTCCGCTTCTGGGGAAACAGCAAAGAGAAGTATTCCACTTGTACGATGTCGCCGCGACGTTCAGGCTTCCGTGGCAATGGCCGCTCGGCGCCGGAAGGTGGAAACTAGAGACCGGACTCATGACGAGCGCCGGTCTCTTGGAGGCAGCGGGGGATGCCGGCGTGATGGCGACCGTCGTGCCGGACTTGATCTTGAGCGGTTGGAAGGGTCTTATTTCCTTCGATGCCGGGGCAGGCGGAGGACTATTCTCTCGAGACCAGTATGGGTCGCAACACTTCGGCGGTCCGGCGCAATTCGTTGCCACGATCGGAATCATGGTCAGGCCGTTCACGCATGGTTATGCAGGCTTTCGCTTGTTGCATTTTTCTGACGCCGGGCTGTATGGGTCTGACTCCCTCGGTGTGGACCTGTATATCTTTGAAGTCGGTTACAAGTTTTGATGTGGTCCACTGTAACTGGCGGTAATTCGCCGATCAGATCGAGGGTCATAACACAATATGTACAGCAAC
The DNA here is from genome assembly GCA_035281245.1 of Nitrospira sp. GTDB lineage: Bacteria > Nitrospirota > Nitrospiria > Nitrospirales > Nitrospiraceae > Nitrospira_C. The sequence goes on along the minus strand of DATEEH010000092.1, from coordinate 7,821 downwards.
ATTCCTTTCATGAAGCGCACCATTTTTACCCTGATAATGCTAGCCCTTCCTGCGGGGGTGCTCGCCATCGGGTTCGTGGTCTATGTCAAAATGTTTGGCGAGAACAATCCGATGATTCGCTTTGTGACCGACTACATTGGAACGGCGAAACCGGTAACTCCCTACGAAGCCAATTGGGCTGAAGTGGTCGTTATCGTGCCAGTGCCGTACGTCGGAGGCAATTACAGACCAAACATCCGTGGTGCCTATGTCAACACAAACGATCTCGGCTACAGGGGCGTGATAGACCATGAACAGATACTTGAGGAGTCGCGTAGACTGAAGGCGGCCGGCTTCAAGATCGTGGTTTTTACAGGTGGATCCGCAGCATTCGGTGCTTTTTCGGATAACGATGACACCACCATCACCGCGTTCCTCAACAGGTTTCTGGTGCAGATAGGTCGGAGAGTCAAAGTGTTCAACTTCGCGATGGGAAGTTATACATCAGATGATGAATTAGCCAGTCTGGTCATGTATGCGGCAGATACCCGTCCGGATCTGCTTGTCGTGATGGATGGCTATAACGATGCCGTCCGCGGAGCCAGAGGCTCCCATGCCATGGGAGTCGGCATTCCCTATGCCTACGCCACCATCAGGAAGGTCTATCCGGCACCATTTCAATCTTCGTTCTTGGACAGGACATACGAAGTTGGCTCCTCGAAAGCTCTTGAGGCGATCCAAAAACGCTATGAAAGAAACCTGAAAGGCATGAAATCCTATATGACAGGTAGTGGAGGAGAAATACTTTTCGCCACCCAGCCGATGAAAGGCTACCACTCCAATACAGCGAAGTGCCAACAGGCCAGGGAAGACTTTCAGGACAGAGAAGGCCTTGAGGACAAACAACGTGTTACAGACATTGTCTTTCGGCAATATCCTGCACTCATACAGACAGGCAGGGACGTTGGCGGGATTGACGGCTATGTACACCTCGCGGATGCCTTTTCGCATTTTCCGGATGCTTGTCCGTTCTTTGTTGATCGCATGCATATGTCGTCCGCAGGACAGGAAGTGGTCGCCAGGGGATTGTTGCCTCACATCCTGCACAGACTTTCCCTGCCACCTCTGACTGACAGGGAAATGCGTCTTCTCCAATACTGAACTCATCCCCAGGTCCCGCCACTTTGGGTTTTTCCCAGTAGGCAAGTCCCACCCGTCGCTGTGTACGCTTAAAGATGATGGAAGGTAAGGGCAACCGAGGAGAGCCTATGCGATGCCGCCACTGCGGCGGCGTCCTCATGCCTCTGACGACGATTGACCGGCACACGGGTTCATCGAGCGAAGAATTTATTTGTACCAAGTGTGGTCGGGAGGCTGATAGCGGCGAGTCACGAGAACCGGTCTCCGCCTGATATCATATGGAAAACCAATGTCTACGTTTCACTCTCAACCGGACCCTCCCGTTCTTTTGATCTGCCATCTGTGTCGGCTCGTCCACGACGAACGGGAGGCAGCGAGCGGCTGGCTCACGAAACAAGCGTATCGAAAGGCCACCGGCATTGACCCCATCACCTGCCGTTTAATGCATACCTATTGTCCGACCTGCTACGCCACTCTGGTGAGTCGCGCTCCCGCAGCCTAGTTCGCTGTGTACGTCATGGGAGTCGTCTCGCAGGATGTGTGGTTCGGCTCGGGACCATACCAGTAGCGCGTCTGTCCTCATTTCGCCCTAAAATGCGTTCATGAATTTCTTCAAAAAGCAGCGCGCCTTTGCCTCGCTCGATCATGCCAGCAAGAATCTGCTCGAAATCCTATTAGAAGGCGCTGAACTCGACGAAGACGAACAGTCCTACATTGAATGTCATTTGCGTCTCATGCAGATGACATACTCGAATTGGAAGAACGGCCCGATCGATAAATCAAACACTCGCACTGCTACCTGAATCCAGGGTCCCATCCGCTGATTTGCCGCTCATGTCGCGATGTGAGGGGCCAATTCCTGTTGGGCACGCGACCGTCGTCAGGACATATTCCGCCCGGGCAGCACCTCGTCAATCCGACGCCATTGGTTCGCTAAGGCCGACTCGGCCTCGGGAAGTGTGACAGTGCGGAACGTGACGCTATCGCCCGGTTGAAGCTGAGCGGCTTGAGGAAGATCCGCAGAAATGACGACAGCCACTTTCGGATACCCGCCCGCGGTCGGCCGATCGGCCATCAACAGAATGGGAGACCCGTCCGGTGGAATTTGCAGTGCTCCTGTCGCAGACCCATCGGAGACCTGTGGATGCGTTGGCTCCTGGGGGATGCGCGGTCCATCCAGGCGATAGCCCATTCGATCGGACTGGCTGGTAAGTCGATACCCGGTGCTCGTGAGAACGGAAAGCGCATCCTGACCGATGTGTTGGGGTCCTGCAATCACCCGCAAAACCGGTGCATCGACATAACACGGTCGAACGTCGTCGGCCAACGACGTTCCCATGGAAGGTCGCTCGCTCCGGCGAGCAGTGCATGCCACGCGCAACGCGTCAGCGACCATGAGGGCGCGCCCGTTGAAGCCTCCGATGCAGGTTGCGACATGAGTGGATCGACTGCCCCATAGCAGCGGAATATCGAATCCCCCCTCGACCGCCAGGTATGAGCGAGCCCCGGTCCGTCGTCGTCCGAACGTCAGGCGGCTTCCGGCCCCGATGGCCGCTGTCGTCCACAGCGGCAACGCGTGGCCATCTATGGCGGGCGAAAGATCCGCGCCCGTGACGGCGATCACGGCGGGTTGTTCAAACAGCAACTCCGGTCCCACCAACGTAATTTCGAGCGCGGCGTCCGTATCGTCATTCTTGACCAAACGATTCGCGATCACGAGAGCCAGTCGGTCCATGGCCCCACCGACGGAGACACCATAATGCTGATAGCCATGCCGGCCGAGATCTTGGACGGTCGTGCACCACCCCGGTTTGATGACACGGATGGTCATCGGTTCACCGGTCGACGTGACTGGCTGCCACCACTTCGATTCCCGCCCGCTCAAGTTCTTGCCGGATCATCACGGCCAGGGCAAGCGCCTGTGGAGTATCGCTATGTAGACACAGACTTTGGATGGAAAGTGGAATCACGGTGCGCTCGACGGTCATGACGGTCTCATTCATCAACAGACGAAGCTGCTCTCGGACCTCGGCTTCCTGCTCGAGGACCGCTCCAGCCTCGCTTCTCGGCACCAATCGGCCATTACCGTGATATGCACGATCGGCAAATCCTTCGTGGACGACTCGTAACCCGGATGCCTCAGCGCGACGGGCCAGAACCGAGCCGGCCAAAGCAAAGAGCAAGAGCGAGCGATCCACCTTCCGCACCGCCGCCACAATGCCTTCCGCGATGTCCTCATTTCGGGCTGCCATATTATAGAGCGCGCCATGGGGCTTGACGTGTTTCAGCCTGAAACCCTCGGCCTCCAGGAGACTGGCACAAGCCATCAGCTGCTCGCTCATGAGTGTCAGGACTTCATCGGCATTTACCTCGCGTTCGGCTCGGCCGAAGGTCTGCCTATCCGGCAACCCAGGATGGGCCCCGATGGCGACACCATGTTCCACCGCAAGAGCGGCCGTGCGGCGCATCAAATCCGGGTTGCCGGCATGGCCACCGCAGGCAATGTTCACCGACGTGATGAACGGCATCAGAGCGGCGTCGAGGCTCAATCCTTCGGAGTTGTCTCGCTCACCCATATCACTGTTCAGATCAAGTCGACGCAGCATGCCACACCCGGTCAAACTCGTTCGCGTCGATCGGATAAAATTCCACGGTATCGCCTGGACTGAACAGAAATGGATGTGCAGCCTGGGGCTGATAGACACGCACAGGCGTGCGCCCGATGATGCGCCACCCGCCGGGAGTTGCCGTCGGATAAATGCCCGTTTGCGATTCTGCGATGCCGACGGAGCCGGTCGGGACGAGGAGACGCGGAGTGGCGAGACGCGGCATCGCGATGGACGCGGGGACTGGTCCCATGTACGGAAACCCGGGGCTAAACCCCAGCATATAGACTCTGTACTGGTGTGTGTGATGCAGTCGGATGGTGTCGGCCAGCGATTGGCGAGCGAAGGAGGCGACATCCTGAAGATCAGGACCCCACTGCCCTCCATAGACGACAGGGATGCGGTGTATTCGACCGGATAAAGAAGCGGGCACATCATGGAAGAGATCATGAACTCGTTGCAAAAGGATGGAAATCGGCAGGCGCAAGGGATCGACATGTATCGTGACAGATGCATATGTCGGCACAATATCGAGAACGCCTTCCCAATTCGGCGCGCGCACGGCTTGTGCGAACGCCAAGGCACGGTCATTCAGATCAGGCCTGATTTCACGGCCGAACTCCACGGTGACGGCGGCATCTCCCAGCGGCAGTACAGTAAAGCCTTTGTTTGTTCGAGGCAGATTCATGGGCCAACCCTACCCGTTTTCACTTGGCGGGTAAAGTTCGGGGACGGTCGCCGGCATTGAATCGATTCACGAACGCCAGTATGGTGGATAGATGGCGGCACGTCGAACGGACGTCGCGTACTGCTCTTATGGGACATCATGAGGACGAGAGACTGACGAAGGCCGGTTATGACCGCTGGGCTGCATCGTATGACGACAAGGATCCGTCGACGTGGCTTGATGAGCCGTTCCTCTTGGAGTATCTGCAGCCGTTTCCCGGATGCCGGATTCTCGACATAGGGTGCGGCACAGGTCGTTATCTCAGGCGCTTTGCCTCGGCGCCCTGCCGCATCACCGGCGTCGACCTTTCACGAAACATGCTGGTCAAGGCCCGTCAGTACCACGGGGCTTCGACCGATGTGTGTCTCGTCCAAGCCTCCGCCGGTGCGTTACCCTTCACCTCGTCCAGTTTTGATCGCATCATGTCTGGTCTCCTCGTCGATCACATGACATCGGCTGGGCAGCTGTTCGATGAGATTGCAACGCTCCTGACGCCGAATGGTCATGCCGTCGTGGCCGCAGTCCATCCCGACATGCAACGCCTCACAGGACGTGACATCACGATTCAAGAAGACCAGTCGGAACGCATCCATATTCCTGGTCATGTGCATGAGGTCCACGAACTTCTTGCGGCCATTGGTGGTGCCGGCCTGGCCGTGGTCGCAATGGAGGAACCACCGGTGACATCCGCCATGATCGAGCATCGTCCCACGTGGAAGCACAAACTCGGTCGCCCTGCCCTGTTGTTAGTGGCGCTGACGAAGCGCAACCGCAACTGCAATGTCGCCTGACATCATGCATCCGTGAATCACATTCATTGTTCCCCTCGGGATCGTGCTAGTGTCGGAAGACACGGCTTCCTGGCATCCTGCCTTCTTGATGACCCGAAATCGAGGAGGACGTGATGACTATGGAAGGCGTGCCTGCAGGCGGATTTCGTACGCTCGGAGAGATCGACGGAACGAATGCATTGCGATTTCAACCCAAGGAGACTGCCTTAGCCGTTGCCCTCGAACTGCTGTCTTCTCATACGTCGGGGGCCCCGATCGTGAATGATGCGGGAAAGTTCGTGGGGTTCCTCAGCGAATTCGATCTGCTCGGGGCAATTGAGTCAGGACAAGATCTCAGCAAAATCACCGCAGATAGATTGATGAACAAGGACCACTACGTCGCCGATGAATCGACGACGATTTCGGACGCCATCCAACTGATGAAAGAAAAGCATTTATTGAACATCCCTGTTGTCAAACAAGGCCAGGTGGCCTACTCGGTCACCCGCCACGATCTACTGAGAGCCCGCATCGGGCTGGGACCCGGGATCGAGACCTAATGCGAATGCACGTTGCCTCGGCAGCATTCAGCAAAAGCGCATCCTGGGCGGACTCACTTCCTGCTACAATCCGTTGAGTTGACGAAGGACGCGACGGACGGCTATGTCGAGGCTGTCGCGCGCCTCTGCGCACTCAACCGCAGCCGCTCAGCGTTTGTCACTCGTCCGCTTCAGAAAGTCCGCAAGCTCACTCGCGTGTGCTTCTGTCTCGGCCAAGATCTCCAGAAGGATCTCGCGTGTGATGAGATCTTTGTCGCCGAGTTCCCGGATCAACGCCGTGTACGCTTCCACTTGCCGTCGCTCCAGCAAGAGGTTTTCGATGACCATTTCCGTGAGCGTCGTTCCCTGTTCCGGGCGGACCCCGATACCTGCAGCCTTTCCCGCCAACTCCTGCAAATTAAAGATGGGAACACCACCAAGCTGTTGAATGCGGCTGGCCAGGCGATCGGCATGTGCCAACTCCTGCGCGGCATGCGCCTCAAATTCGCTTTTCAGCCCCGGAGACAAGAGCGAGACGGCCATGTATCCATGCTGCTTGTATTGCAGATAGCTGGTGATTTCGGTGGAACGCAGGCGATTCAACGAGCTGACCACATATTCCGGCTGCGCCAGGTATTGCTTGGTAATGGCGCCCTGATCGATGGCATTGCGTATCTGCTCTTCCGTAGCGGCTGATTGTTCCATGAGTGACCGTTCCATAGTTCCTCCTCATCCAGATCTTAATGTATTCATGAGGCAGCCTCACGGCGATAGAGATGGCCCTCCTTGAACTTGTACAGTTATCGCAGCACCGGGTTTGAGACACCTGGTCATTTCTCTGGCGTCTCCTCATCATCACTCGGAGCGCCGGCACTCTCTTGGCCTAGGGGTTTGCCGAGGGTCACGGGCACACAGGCTCTTGCTATCCTGTCACTTCTATGATTCGGCGATTCTCCATCGCTCGAGACAACCCTGACCCGGATCCGCCGCCACCGCCGAGTCCCGATCCCTTTCCGCCACCTCAACCTCCTCTGCCTGACCCACAGCCCAATCCAACACCACCGGTCAGACCACCGATTCCACAACTCCGGCGAGGTTCAGTGCGAACCGAGCCGCTCGCGAAAGGAGAAAGTCATGCCTTTCAAAATCATTGGATTTAGTGTTGCCGCAGTGTTGATTTCCTCTGTATCCGTGTTCGCCAACCCAAGCATGCTTCCCAAGCACGAAGGGTATCCCATGGGCAAGGCCACGGATCCAGTCACCGGAAAACCGCTGAGCAATGATCCCGGTCAGCAGAACGCGACCGGCGCAAAGGCGCTGGAGCAGGCCGCCAAGTTCGACGACGCTCATTCGCAGCAAAGTCTGCGTAATGCCAACGACGAGCGGATCTTGGAAAAACCCGGGGCCGGCCTCCTGCCGAAAGTGCAGGGGCCCCAGGTCAAGATCGAGCCTCCGGTCAAGGAAGCCACGAGGACAGCAGCCGAACCCAAAGATTGAACATGCGTCACACCTTCAAGGCGCTCCGGATCGCCTGCACCAGGCGGTCCGGCGCCTCCGACGCATCCATCACCAGCGCATCGGCGGGTTCATCGAGCAGCGCCAACTGGCTGTCCAGCAGCGCCGCACCTGCGAAGTGATCAGTGCGTGTCGTGAGTCGCTCGCGTAGGAGAGCCGCTGAAGCACGGAGGTAGACCAACTTCACCTGCCGTTCATACCCTGCGAAAACGGTCGTGCGGTAGGCGCGGATGAGCAGCGACGCCGCGAGGACCAGGTCGGCATTCGCGTCCACCGATGCCGTAATCAACTTTCGCAGCGCTTGGAGCCAAGGACGGCGGTCCTCATCCGTCAGCGGTGTGCCGCTCGCCATCTTGGCGATGTTCCCGGAACTATGGAGCGTGTCTCCCTCGACAAATTTCCACTGCAAGGCTTCGGACAGGTGCCGTCCAACGGTCGTTTTTCCTGCGCCGGCGGCGCCCATGAACACGATGACCATGAGCTGCTATCCCGCATCAGACCATCGCTCAGGAAATTCTGGCAGAAGCGGCGGCAAATACAGTACG
>DATEEH010000091.1:0-4519 GCA_035281245.1 Nitrospira sp. | reverse complement strand
CCATTAGCTAATGGAACCACATGGCCCCGCTGGTACCAAAGGTTCAGTTGTGCAGCACTGGTCGCTGCGTAGATCAAACTATACCTAAAGAGCATCCAGGCAAGGTGTGGCGTGGAGGAAATCCTTGCTGAAGAGAAAGGAGGAACTACAGCTATGAACAGCAACATTGTCCGATTCCTGAAAGTTGCGATGGTATTTCTCGCGGTTGCAGTCGTCCCCAGTACGCTATTGGCACAGGATCGTGAGACCGCTGCGCCCCAAGGACAAGAACAGCCACATGTGGAGCAAACAACCGGATCGCAACCCGGGTTAAGCGTGAGTTCCGAAAAGCCGTCGAACGCGTACCGTGTATTGTGGCCCGGGCATCACATTCTCATGGGGACGGTGGAATCGGTCCATGGCGATCTCGTGAAAGTGAATACCGGCGAAGTCGTTCCGCGTTTCCTCTCAGCGAAAGAGGCATCGGAGAAAGGACTTCCGCGGTTGCACAAAGGCGATCGCTTACAACTCGCAGTCAACGATCACAACATCGTCGTAGACTATCACCTCAGTGGGCAGAGCCTCTGGCATCGTATGATTCGCGGACAGCTGGCACAGCCGCTGCCGGTTGGACAGGAATGGGCGGTGATCCGCACGGAAAATGGGAAAGAAGAAGCGTTTGCCGTCCGGCCTCTTGCGCGTAGCAAAGTGAGCGCCATTCCCATTCATGCGCCGGCAATTTTCCTGACGGACGAGTCGAACAAGATTATTGATGCAACGTTCGGAACCGAGTCGGTGCTCCAGCGGCAGACGAGTGACTGGAAAAAATCGCCACCCAAAGCCCCATACCAACGGGTGGAAGGGACCATCGTCCGCTCTCCCGGATGGGTGGTGATTAAGACAGTTGACGGGAAGGAGCAGACTTATGAGGTGCGGCCGTATCTCCGGGAGAAGCTCGCAAGGGCCGAAGGACAATCCGTGGTCGTCATGCTAGATGACGAAAATAAAATCTCGGATGCGGCCGGCACAGGATTGTGATCCATCCAAGCTGACCGCAGAGCCTCCTCACAACGACTGAGGGCTCTGTGTTCTTATCCCCTCTGATCTGGCCACCGCTGGAGCTACATGCGGCGGCATGTACCGATGATAATTGACTGACAGAAAGGGGGGCCGGAAGTGAAATACGGCCCCCCAATGGTTCTCGTCCGAGGCGTCCACGACGCGGGCCCTTGACTTTCCTTTCGCCGGAATTAACTGCTCATCGTTGCTGATAGGACACTAGATGAGTCGGTGTCAGGCCCACATCTGGAAGAATATCGGCGGCAGCACCTGCCCCGGGTCTTCCTTCGCCTGATCTCCATTCATCTTTCATTCACTAGTGCAAGACCCTCTTGGTGAGGGAGGAGGACAACCATGAACAGCTACATCCCCAGTGTGTGGTCATCCATCGGCCAGGAGATGTTCGACCGCCAGATCGATCGCATGTTTGACGAGGCATTGCGCGAGTTCGGAGCGAATACTGAAACCTGGGTTCCGGCCTGCAATGTTCGCGAGGATGAAAATGGCTTTGATGTGCAGGTCGCGCTTCCTGGCTGGGAGCCCAACCAAGTCACCGTGGAAGTGAAGGATAAGATGTTGACCGTGAGGGGAGCACGCTCCCAGGAAGGCACGGGTACTTACCATGTGCACGAGATCCCAGGCGGCTCCTTCTGCCGTGGATTTGCCTTGCCGGCCTCTATCGATCATGAGAAGGCACGGGCTGTCCACGCGAATGGCCTGTTGCACATTTCGTTTCCTAAACGGGAAGAGGCGAAGGCCCGTCGGATCCTCATCGAGGCCGCATAAACGATTGAGTGGAGGGCTTTGCTCGTATCGGCAAGGCCCTCCACGATGAGGAGCAACAAAGAGGCAGGAATGCGCTTAGATAGGCAGCGCCGCTCTACTGTTATTCCTGTGGACGATTTCGAGCTCGTCCTAAAAGAGATCAGCGAGGTTGAAGCTCTTTGGCGCGTCAATGCAGAGCAGATTCCATATGCCGGAGAGCAGATTCCATATGCTGCCACAAATACATCAACGGTAGGATTCAAAGCGGGCGAGGCGAACGCTGGGAAGACATGATTCGAGGGGCACCATGACCGAATTCGTGCGCACATTTCCGGCGACGGAGGTAGTCGCCTGGCTGGTTCTCGCGCTGGTCTTCATTGGCTCCATACTATGCGCACTCCTCTCTTGGCTTTTGTATCAGTGGCAAAGGACAAAGCGACAAACCCGGCAAGTGCTGAACCGGCATAGCATCATAGACGTGTTCGAAACGGGCGCCCGAGGATCCTATGACCGCAACTTTTTGCGGTTCAGACAGTGCAGACATAAAGAACAGACATAAAGAGAAGGAGGAACGTGATATGCCGCTCATGACGAAACTCAAAGAGATCATGCCATGGAAACGCAAACCGGTCGAGACGCATGAAGTGATGTCCCTTCGTGATGACATCAATCAGTTGTTTGACCGGCTTCTGATGTCGCCGTTCGACACGCGGTGGCCAAGTTTTGGAAGCGCCGGACCAGGGGTTGAACTGGATGAAACCAACGAGCATGTCATCGTGCGCGCGGAGGTGCCGGGGCTTGACCCCAAGCATCTGCAGGTGGAGGTCCGCAACGGGATGCTTCACGTAAGCTACGAGCATGAGGCCGAATGGCGCGCGAACAATGGAGAAGCCAGCGGCCGTCGGTATGCCGCATTCCATCGCACGGTCGCCTTGCCTGAGGGCGTCGATGACGAACGGGCAGAAGCCACATGCAAGCATGGGGTACTCACCATTCGCATCCCGTGGCGACGCGAGGCCATCCAGCGATCACATCGGCTGACGGTGTCGGTCGAGTAAGCCGTGTGCTGTCGTGACGGGGTGGCACGATGCTGCCCCGTCGTTGCCCTCTCTTCCTGCTTCCTCCGCCTAACGCCTGATTCCGCGCCGAAGCCAGGCCTATCCATCTCAGTCTTCACCGGTACAATCTGCTCCCATCACGAGCATAATTTCCCGGTGGGCAGAACTGTCCGGGCGTAACCAGCTTGAATTTTCTCTATCCAAGACATCGATTTGACTGGCTCTGTTTTTGCTTCCTTAGCATTGCAAGACCAGTCCGAGTCATCCACTGCGCTGAAGGAAGCGAATCTAGGCGTATGGTTCATCAGGGATCGACTCCTGAGACACAGAAGCCGCCAACGGTGCTTCTGATCGACGACAACTGTGAGGACAGAGCATACTGGTCTGCTTCGCTACAAAAGCCTCCTATCGGGTTCTTGGTATTGGAGGCTGCGTGCGGAGAGTCTGGATTCAAGCTGTGGCAAAACGAGAGCGTTGATTGTGTCGTCTTAGATGTCGAAATGCCCGAGAGCGGCTTGTTTACCTTGCTCCGACTCATTCCCGACCCGGCGCGGCGACACGTCCCCGTCGTCATCCTCACGAAGCTGGCACAGCCAGGTTTATTTAAATTGATGAAAAGCCTTGGAGCGTATGAGTGTCTCGTCAAAGAATATTGTTCCGCCGAGAAACTTGCGGATACAATTCAGGAGGCGATAGCACTGCTCAAATCGGAGGGTGCGATGTGAAGTTAGCGGAAGTAGCTTTCTTGTCCGTGATATCTCGAAATACAAGAATGGCCCCTGGAGAAGCCGGATATCCCTTTGTTTCGTACCATCGCTGATCTTTAGGATAAAAAAATTCGTAACTGATCTGAGCATGGTTTTCGATGACCTGACGTAATTCGCGTTCGACAAGGGTGCCCTTTAGATCAGGAAACAACTCCCAGACCGATTTCCCCTTCATGTGTTGCGGGTCTAACCCGAGGCGCTGATAAATGTTTGCTGCCGCCTGATTCATGGCTGCGAAATTCGCCTGGCCATCGAGTTTGACGACAGCATCGTCAATGCCATCGAGGATCGCCATTAAGTCGTCTCGTTGGAAGGCGCTCTTCATGGAGGAAGTTGAAAACCATACTGCTTCTATGGGAAAAACTCAACCCATCAGAATTGGCAAGTAAACCAAGACTCTCAGGCAGTTGCGCCGTCGTCAAACGATGAAAAAATTTGCGGCAATTGTAGGCCCCTGCCTACAAGGCGCCCTTGCCAGTGCCACCCGATTATGCGATTGTCGCGCCTTAATGGCGTCTTCATCTGATCCTAAAAACAAGAAAGAGTCCTGTTCGCACGTGCGGCTTGTTCTTGAAGAGGGCCCGACTGCCCATTATCTCAGTGGCCATTATGTGTGCGAGCAGTGCGGGCTACATTTTGACCGCCCACCCATAAAGGAGGAGTCACCGCCGAAAAGCCAAGAGCCGCCTTCTGCCCAATAGGATGTCTCATCGGAACAGGATCGTCACCGGGAATTCGCTGTCCCACGGCTTCCGCCCTCTCCTCTGAGCATTTCATGATACGCGGAGCTATTCGCTTTCTTAGTGCATTTGCTTTACGCTAGACGTTGAAGTTCATCTTCGTACGCGGAGGGCAGATGATTTTGATGTCCGGACTACTTCTCTGGCTCTC
>DATEEH010000090.1:0-20826 GCA_035281245.1 Nitrospira sp. | reverse complement strand
AGGGCCGGGCGCCTGGTCGAGAACCAGGGTGCGGATGCCTTTCTGGCCCAACGCGAGCGCCAACACGGCGCCGCCTCCCCCGGCGCCGACAACCGCCACGTCGGTCTCTACCGTCGTCATCGCGTTTGTGCCCATTCTCATTTCCATTCTGTAAAACGCCCACCCCTCTTCTTGGCCGCGACCAAGGCTTCCACCGCTCTTGGAGAGGTCAATCCGTACACCGACACATAGATATAGCGCCTGGCCTGTTGATAGAGCGCCAGGAGGCGATCCAGTGGAGCATCATTGGGCGCATAGAGCACTTCGATGTTGGCGCTCGAAGCTGTGCCGCCCTGCAACAGAATGACCAGAAAGAATATGGCGGCAGTCATATACGTGGCGGGAAGATGTGTGAGCGTGACACGGATGCGTGACCGGATCATTCCAACTCAAACAGCATTTTGAAATGCTCGTCGGTGGCTTCCCATGCCTGAGGCGCTGCAGACGACAACCAGGAGCGAAGGTAGTTCTTTTGCCCGGGAGTGAGCAATTGCTTGATCTGATGCGTACGTCCTTGTAACGGCTGGAGAAACCCGACGCGTTTCTCGAAATCCAACGTTGCAGTCCGCACATACATGTTGGTGTATGCCGCCGGCTGCTCGTCATTGCCCTCTCCTTGAATCCAAACGGACAAAAATTTCTCTAGATGTAATCCGACACTATCCATGGCAGGGTCGGTTTCATGGAACAACTCGTTTTCGGATTCGTTCAAGGGCGTGGCCTCGGCCGCCCTGAACATGAAATTGCGTTTCCACATGCCGGCTTGTCCTCCGAAAGAACGGCATAGTGGCGGCGGGGGCGGGGCAAAGTCAAGCAACGCAACCCCGCGGTCCGTTGCCTTGACAAGCTTGAAGACAGTTTGTTACTCTGTCCGAATTCTTTAAGTATTGGGCCAAGTTAGGAGATTCATGCAGCTCAAAATCAACGGCAAGGCTGAGGAGTTTCCCGGAGGCAGCGTCCTCGACCTCCTGAAGACCAAGAAGATCGAACCTCAGATGGTCGCGGTGGAAGTCAACGATAGCATGGTCGAGCGCGAGCAATTGGCCACGACCCAGCTCAAAGAGGGCGATCGCCTCGAGTTTCTCTTCTACATGGGTGGCGGCTGATGGGCATGGTCATGCACAAGGAGATTACCGAACTGATTGGCCGGACGCCGCTGGTCCGCCTCAACCGTCTTTCCAAGCCGGGCAGCGCGACGATCTACGGCAAGGTCGAATTCTTCAATCCCGGCGGAAGCGTCAAAGATCGCATTTGCCTCAACATGATCAATGAGGCGGAGCGGCAGGGGAAGCTCAAGCCGGGAGGCACGATTGTTGAGCCAACGAGCGGGAACACGGGCATCGGACTGGCCCTGATTGCCGCCGTGAGAGGGTACAAACTGATCCTTGTCATGCCGGAAAGCATGAGCATGGAGCGCGCCAGTCTCCTGTCGTCGTATGGCGCCCAACTCGTGCTGACGCCGGCCTGGGAGGGCATGAAAGGATCGATTCGCGAAGCCGAGAGCCTTCTCGTGCAGAATCCGTCGTATTTCATGCCGGACCAATTTTCGAATCCGGCCAACCCGGCCATGCACAAGAAGACCACCGCGCCCGAGATCTGGGAGGCGCTGGACGGAAAAATTGACGCGTTCGTGGCTGCGGTAGGTACGGGGGGAACGATCACGGGCTGCGGCGAGGTCTTCAAGGATCGCAATCCTAGCGTCAAGGTGATCGCCGTTGAACCGGCCGGCTCCCCCGTACTGTCAGGCGGCGACCCGGGCCCTCACAAGATTCAGGGCATCGGTGCGGGGTTCATTCCCCAGGTCTTGAATCGCAAGGTTCTCGATCGCGTGATCAAGGTGACGGACGACGAAGCCTATCAAACGGCGAAGCAGCTCTCGAAGATGGAAGGATTGCTCGTCGGCATCTCAGCGGGAGCGAACGTGTTCGCCGCACAGCAGGTGGCCGAAGAACTGGGACCGGGCAAGAACGTCGTGACGGTCCTTTGCGACACGGGCGAGCGGTATATCAGCATTGAGAAATACTTCAACATTTGAGGAAATGCACGACGCCCTTTTCAGCATCCTGTGACACATGGAATTCACGGAAGAACAAATCAATCGGTACAGCCGGCACATTCTTCTGCCCGAAGTCGGTGGCAAGGGCCAGAAGAAGATCGCCAACGCAAAAATCCTGTTGGTCGGCGCAGGCGGCCTGGGCTCTCCGGCGGCGTTGTATCTCGCCGCCGCCGGTATCGGACGCATCGGCTTGATTGACAGCGATGTCGTCGATCTCACGAACCTCCAGAGACAGATCCTCCATCACACGCCCGATGTCGGACGCCCCAAGGTGCTCTCGGGGAAAGAGAAGATCCAGGCCCTCAATCCCGACGTCTCGGTCTCGATGTATGAAGAACGGCTGACGGCCGGCAACGCGCTCAAGTTGTTTTCAGACTACGACGTCATCATAGACGGCGTCGACAATTTCACCGCCAAATTTCTCATCAACGATGCCTGTTTCTTCACGAACAAGCCGCTCGTCCATGGGGGCATCCTGCGCTTCGATGGGCGCGTGACGACCATCATTCCCAAAAAATCCGCCTGCTATCGCTGCGTGTTCAAGACGCCTCCCCCGCCGGGGCTGGTCGCGTCGTGCCAGGAGGCTGGTGTCATTGGGGTGCTTGCAGGTATCATCGGGACCATTCAGGCCACGGAGGCGCTCAAACTCGTGCTAGGAATCGGACGGCCGTTGACCGACCGCCTGTTGGATTTTGACGCGAGGAAGACGCAGTTCCGGGAGGTCAAGGTCAAACGCAATCCTCAATGTGCGCTGTGCGGCGAACGTCCGACGATTACCGAACTCTTCGACGACGGCGATCCCTACGCGGGGTGCGCCGTGCGACCGTAACGAGAGAACCAGATGCAGATTCGATCCGTTTCATAACGAGGGTGTTACGATGGCCAAGATGAAAGCGCTCGTGTGCAGGGAATGCGGGAAGGAATATCCGACGAAGGCCATTCACGTGTGCGAGATGTGCTTCGGCCCGGTCGAGGTGAAGTACAACTATGCCGAAGTGAAGCAGGTCATTTCCCGCAAGAAGATTGAGGATGGCCCGCGGAGCATGTGGCGGTACGCGGACCTGCTCCCGGTGGAAGGCACCAATTACCTTGGCCCTCATGCGGGATTGACGCCCTTGGTTCGGGCGAAGAATCTCGGCGCCTATCTGGGCCTCGACGAGCTCTACATCAAGAACGACACGGTCAATCATCCCACGCTCTCCTTTAAGGACCGCGTCGTCGCGGTCGCATTGACCCGCGCCCGTGAACTCGGGTTCGAGACGGTCGCCTGCGCCTCCACGGGAAATCTCGCCAATTCGGTCGCCGCGCATGCCGCCGCGGCCGGGATGCGCTG
Source organism: Nitrospira sp. (assembly GCA_035281245.1). Classification (GTDB taxonomy): domain Bacteria; phylum Nitrospirota; class Nitrospiria; order Nitrospirales; family Nitrospiraceae; genus Nitrospira_C. The sequence goes on along the minus strand of DATEEH010000090.1, from coordinate 17,398 downwards.
CTACGTGTTCATTCCCGGCGATTTGGAAGCGGCCAAGGTCCTGGGCAACCTGATTTACAAGCCGAACGTCGTCGAGGTCGAAGGCAATTACGATGACGTCAACCGTCTCTGCAGCGAAATCGCGGCTGAACATGGATGGGCCTTCGTCAACATCAACATCCGGCCGTATTATGCCGAGGGATCCAAGACGCTCGCCTTCGAGACCGTGGAACAACTCGGTTGGCGCACGCCTGACCAGGTGGTGATTCCCATGGCATCGGGGTCGTTGCTCACGAAGATCTGGAAGGGTCTCCACGAGATGAAGAGCGTGGGCTTGATCCACGAGGTGCGCACCAAGATCAACGGTGCGCAAGCCGAAGGCTGCTCGCCCATCGCGACGGCCTTTAAGGCCGGCCGCGATTTCTTCAAGCCCGTGAAGCCGAAAACCATTGCGAAGTCTCTGGCCATCGGCAATCCCGCGGACGGCTATTATGCGCTCAAAGCCACCGGCGAGAGCCAGGGTTCCATGGACATGGTGACGGACGATGAGGTGGTCGAATCCATCAAGCTGCTGGCGCAAACCGAAGGCATCTTTGCCGAAACGGCAGGCGGCGTCACGATCGGCGTCCTGCAGAAGCTGGTCAAGAACGGGACGATCAAGAAAGGGGACGTCACGGTGGCGTATGTAACGGGGAACGGGTTGAAAACTCAGGAGGCTGTCGTCGACGCAGTCGGCAGACCCTACCGAATTCAGCCCAGTCTGGTCGCCTTTGAAAAAACGTTCAAGATGGGCAAGAACGGCGGCGGTGACGCATGATCAAGGTTCGCATCCCAACTCCGCTGAGACCGTTGACCAAAGGCCAGGGTGAGGTGGAAGTCGCCGCGGCCTCCATCGTCGACTTGATCGACACCTTGAATGCGGCTCATCCCGGCATCAAAGCGCGCCTCTGCGACGATAGCGGCGAGCTGCGCCGGTTCGTCAACATTTATGTCAACGAAGAAGACATTCGATTCTTGAAGGGAAAGGACACCTCGCTCAAGGCGGGCGATGAAGTGTCGATAGTTCCCGCCATTGCAGGAGGTCGATAATGACACACCAGGCACACCTCCGCTTCCATGTCCGATTTCCTGAAGACAAGGTCAAGGAACCCATCATTTATCAGATCGGCAAGGAATACAACGTCGTGACCAACGTGCGTCGCGCCGACGTCCGCGAAACGACCGGTTGGGTCGATGTCGAACTCTCCGGCGAGACGGCGGAAGTCGAGCGCGCGATTCAAGGGCTCCGCCACAAAGGCTGCGTCGTCGATCCCATTGAATTGAACGTCGTGGAATAGCGCATGGAACTGACCGAGCAACAGATCGAGCGCTACAGCCGTCACATCATACTCCAGGACGTCGGTGGCAAGGGGCAGCTGAAGCTGAGCAAGGCGAAAGTGCTGCTCATCGGCGCCGGGGGCTTGGGATCGCCGGCGGGACTCTACCTGGCGGCGGCGGGCATCGGGACCATCGGGCTCGTCGACGGCGACGTCGTTGACCTTTCGAATCTGCAACGTCAGATTCTCCACACCACCGCAACGGTCGGCAAACCCAAGGTGGAGTCCGGGAAGCGGACGCTGACGGCCATCAATCCCGACATCACCGTCAATGCCTACCATCAACTCGTCGACGCCGACAACATTCTCTCGCTCATCGGCCGGTACGACGTGGTCCTCGATGGATCCGACAATTTCACGACGCGCTTCCTCGTCAACGACGCCTGCTTCTTCGCCAGGAAAACGCTGATCTCAGCCAGTATGTTCCGGTTCGAGGGGCAATTGACCACGATCAAGCCCCACGCGGGATTTCCGTGCTATCGTTGCCTGTATCCCGAACCGCCGCCTGCCGGCCTGGTGCCTAATTGCCAGGAGGCCGGAGTCCTCGGCGTCCTCGCCGGCACCATGGGAATCTTACAAGCCTCGGAAGCGATCAAGGAGATCCTCGCGATCGGTGAAACGCTGGCCGACAAGCTGCTGATTTACGACGCTCTCGACATGAAGTTCCGCAAGGTCAGCCGGCCCAAAGACCCGGCCTGTCCGCTGTGCGGCCCGAACCCGAGCATCAAGGATCTTTCGAGCGATTACACGGTCAGTTGCTCCATCTAACGTGTCGGACCTGAGCATCCCCCAACAGATTCTCGACGACCTCGTTGCCCACGCGCGCGAGTTGGATCCGTTCGAATGCTGCGGGTTCCTCGCGGGCACGAACAATACCGTGACGCGGCTCTACCGCATCAAGAATGTCGTCAGTCTCGACGGTGCCGCACAGGCCGCCTCCTTTGACGACGCCAAAGTCGAACATCTCGCTCGCCTCTCGCCGGAGGAGCGTGCGGAAATCGCGTTCATCATGGATGCGCAGGAGATGTTTCAGGCAGTAAAAGACATGCGGAAGCAGGGCTTGACGCTTCAAGTGGTCTACCACTCGCATCCCCACGATCCGGCGCGGCCGTCCGTCACCGACATCAAGATTGCCAACGAGTGGGAGGAAAATTGGAGCCGCCTCAACCTGACGATTCCGATCTATCTCCTTGTGTCTCTGATGGACAAGGCCCATCCCGACATCCGCGCGTATTGGATCAGGAACGGGTCGGTATCTCCCGCCGGCATCGTTGCCCTCTCACCTTCGTAACCCCTGAGAGAAATAGCAGTTTCCTTCTTTTCGAGCGGATGCGTATAATGACGCATCTTCGACCTTTTTCGGAAGGAGTAATCGTTATGCCACCTATGCGTACGATGCTTCACGTCTTCGTCCTCCTCTTGCTCGCCGCCGTCGCACACGCCGAGGACAAAAGTTTTTACAGCCCCGTCATTCAAGTCGACAAAGACAACCACCGGATTTTGATTTCCACCCTCGGCTCGGTGTTTTATATCGAAGTGCCCGAAGCAGGCCAACCCCACATGGAGAAGCTGCCCATCTCCGGGCTCGTGGATTTCGTCGTGGAAATGCGAGGCAACGGTCAGATGCCCCTGATCAAGACGTGGAAGGTCAAGTCAGGAGAGTCGACCTGTATGTACTTCAATGGAAAAGAATGCAAATGAACAGGATGCTGAAAAAGGCGTCCTGCTACGTTCTCGCCTCGCTCAAACCTTCAACGTACCGAACAGAGTACGCCTCAGATTTTCGCTCGCTGCGGCCTTGCAGGACGACCTTTTTGATCATCCTGAGCCGTGCCTTCTTCCTCACTCCGAACTTCCCAACATGTCATCGACCAGCGGCCGATTGATGTCGGTGCACCCCGGACAGATCGTATCGAACAAGGCTTCGTAGTTCTGAACGAAATTCTTGTGATCGGTCAGCTTCTCGGCCATGACCTGGTCATAGCAGCTGTCGCACAGCATCATCAACCCGCGCATGACCGCCACGGTCTTCCGGCCTGCACTCCCCGCCATGTGGCTACACCGATCCCTTCTGTCTCGCGATCCAGAAATCTTCCGGCTCGAGATCAATGCCGCACTCGGGGCATTCGTACACGCTTTCACCGGATGGCAACTGGATCTCGGTTCTGACGATCCTCCCCCGGCACACGTGATAGAAGCGTCCGCGCGCATCCTCATTATCCAGTGGATCGTTTTCGTAGATCAAGACCATAACAATGTCGAGAGGGCGTTATACGACTACCGCCTTACGATCCTATGTTTGAAACTGCGCCTCGTAGAGAGCGGCATACATTCCCCCGCGTGCCATCAAGACCTCGTGCGGGCCGTCTTCCACGACGTGGCCATGATCGAGCACGATGATACGGTCCATGCCGTGTACGGTCGACAGTCGATGGGCGATGACAATGGTCGTCCTCCCCTTCGTGAGCTCGTCCAGCGCCTCGCGTATTTTGACTTCCGTTTCGGTATCGATATTGGAGGTCGCCTCGTCGAACATGACGATCGGCGGGTCCTTCAGCAACACCCGGGCGATCGACACCCGCTGGCGCTGGCCGACGGACAGCTTCACCCCCCTTTCCCCGATCCATGTGTCATAGCCGTCCGGCAGCTTGACGATAAACTCATGAGCGCGGGCCGCCTTCGCGGCCGCTTCAACCTCGTCATGGCTGGCCGAAAGATTGCCGTACAGGAGATTCTCCCTTACGGTCCCGTTGAACAGAAACGGCTCCTGCTGGACAAGTCCGATTTGGCTGCGCAGGAAGGCGACCGGCATCGCACGAAGATCATGCCCGTCGATGGTGATCTCGCCACCCGTCACATCGTAGAACCGTGTCAGCAATTTCAGCGTCGTGCTTTTCCCGGCGCCGCTCGGCCCCACCAACGCCACACGCTCACCGGCCCGCACGATGAGCGATACATCGTTGAGGATGGGCGCTTCGGGCCGGTAATAAAAATGGACATGCCGAAATTCGATTTCGCCGGTCACCCGGGAGACCGGCGCGCGCGCTCCCGGCCGATCCGTCACGTCCGGCACGATGTCCAGAACCTCGAACACGCGTTCGCTCGCGGCAAGCGCGTGCTGAAGCATGTGATTGACCGAGTGGATTTGGTTGATGGGCACGTAAAACAGGGCGAGATAGGACATGAACATCACCAATTCCCCGACAGAGAGATGCTGCCGGAGCACTTCCTGCGCCCCGCTCCAGAGCACGAGCGCGGCTCCCAGGCTTCCGACCAGCATCATGCCCGGAGAGTAATACGACCACAGATACATGGCTTTGAGCGTATCGCGCCGGCACTGGTCGCTCTTGCGATCGAATCGATCTTGTTCGTACGCCTGTCGGTTGAATCCCATCGTTTCTCTGATCCCGGCCAGCGTATCCTGCAATAAGGCGTTGAGCTCGGCCGAACCCTTGCGAATTCGTCTGTAGTGCGTGTGGATTCGTTTGGTAAAGGCGATGGCCCCCATCACCAGCAGGGGAATGGGTATCAAGGCCAGCAACGCCAGCTTCCAATTGAGCCAAAAGAGGACGGCCATGATGCCGATCAAGGTCAGGCCGGCGGTAATGATCTCTTCAAGACCGTCGACGAAGATACGCTGCATGTGCTCGGTGTCGTTCAAGACGCGCGACATGATCTCGCCCGTGGGGCGGTTCTCAAAGAAACTGATCGACAAGCGCTGGAGAGAGGCAAACACCTGAACGTGGAGATCATGCACGATCTGCTGCTCGAGACTGTTGTTCAGCTTGATGCGGGTCGAGCCGCACACATTGCGCATCACATAGGCGGCGCACAGCCCGACGAACACCAGAGAGAGCAGGTGTGTCTTCCCAGCCTGAATGACGTCGTCAATGAGGATCTTGAGCAGCCAGGGCGGCACCAGTTCAAAGGCGGTCGTCAAGCCGGCAAACACGAAGGTGCCGACCACCATCGAGCGATGCGGACGAAGATACTGAAGAACCCGCAGTAACGTTTTCACAATGTGAACGGAGCAGTGCCGCGCTAAATAACAGGGGTAGGCTCTTTCCGCCAGAATTTTTCGAACTCGCTGAGTTGGGTGAGTGTGGATAGATCCGTCATGCGATCCAAAAACACTTTCCCGATCAGATGGTCCAGTTCATGTTGAATGCAGACGGCGTACAACCCGTCGGCCTCGATGTCGACGGGTTTGCCGTGACGGTCGAGCGCTTGAACGCGCACCACACCAGGCCTCGTCACTTTTCCTCGGAACCCGTCGACACTCAGGCAACCTTCCCAGTTCTCAACTTGCTGCGGGCCATAGTACACGATCGATGGGTTGATCAGCGTGGTCGTCGGAAACCCGCCTTCCCCTTCGCAACCCATGACCACCAACTGGATTGAACGGGACACCTGTGGCGCCGCCAAGCCGATACCCGGCTCTTCCAACATGGTTTCAAACATATCGTCGATGAGTTGCTGGAACTCCTTCGTCCGAATGTCACGTGTATCCACGGGAGCCGCGATCTTTCGCAGAACAGGGTTTCCAAGTTTTGCAATCGTGAGAGCACCCATCAGATCGTCCTTACGTACAGCGCCGCGTCAACGCCGCCATTGACACCTATAACATACGGTTTTTTTGAGCCGCAAGCCATGCCTCAACCTTGCCCTCTCGGTGACCGCTTCCGAGGTTCAGGAATCTGAAACGTCTCTTTCTCCCCGTTCCACCATTCGGTCCACTCCGCCATCCATTCCTGGCGATCGGCCTTGGTCGAGGCTTCCCAGTCATGAAATTCGGTCTCATGGAGCGTCAGGATCCAGAGCGATTGCACAGCCGACAGGGCGACGAAACGCTCGTCATCCGCGATCATCCCGATCAAAATCGGCACGACCGCCTTGTCGCGCACATAGCGTGAGCCGAACGCCGCAGACTTGCGAATGGAGGAATTTTGATCCTTCGCCATCGCTTGAATGGCTTCGGGCGTCTTCGTGGCATCGAGACGAATGGCCACCCGCAAGGCGTGCTCCCGCACACGCGGAAGTTCGTTCGGATCCTTTGCGGTCGTGATCAAGGCGGGAACCGCCGAAGTGGCGTTCAGCATCGACAGCGTCTCAATGGCGTTGTAGCGGGTCCGCGGCCCCGGCATGCTCAAGGCCTTCACCAGCACCGGCACGCTGGATTCGCCGAGATGCACGAATTCGCCCATCGCCCAGAATTCCTGCTTGCCTTCGAGCAAGGGAAGCAAGGCTTCGGCACGTTGCAGCTCTTCCTGACTCAACGGCTTGGTATTCGGGGGAACGGTCACCGCCGGCGGGGCATCCTGGAATTGCGGCGGCATCTCGTAAGGAATTTGCGCCAATGTTGAAGCGCCCCTGCCCAACAGCACCGCTGCCGTGGTCACCACCAGGAGAATCGATCGCATATGCACAAGCATCCTCTTTCGTTATTCGCGGTCCGTTCGACGATGCACTAACTCATATAACACCGGCAACACTACGAGAATCAAGAAGGCGGCGGTGAGCATGCCACCCACGACCACCCGGGCCAGGGGTTTTTGCGCCTGAGAACCGATGCCGGTCGCGACCGCCGCCGGCAGCAATCCGATCGCCGCGCCGACAGTCGCCATGAGGATCGGTCGCATTTGTACGGCCGCGGCTTGCATGATCGATTCGCGAAGATTCAATCCGGCCTGCCGGCCGTCTTCGATACGCGAGATCAGCAGGACGCCCCCCAAGATGGCCACGCCGAGTGTCGAAATAATGCCGACCGCCGCCGAAATGCTGAAATTCGTATGCGTCGCGACCAGCGCGATCACGCCCCCGATCAGGGCAAAAGGAACGGCTGAAAGCACCAGGAGTGCATTCTTTAGCGAATCGAAGGTGATGTAGAGCAGCAGCAGAATGAGCAATAGGCTCACCGGAACAATCTTGGCCAAGCGCTTTTGCTCGTCCTTGAGCTGGTCGTACTGTCCCGCCCACTCCATGCGATACCGCTCGGGCAAGGAGACGGTCCTGGCGAGCAGCGCCTGGGCCTCTTCGACCGTACCTTCCAGATCGCGGTCTCGGACGCTGAACTTGATGGGGATATAGCGCTCATTGTTCTCACGATAAATAATAAAGGCGCCGGTCTGGGTCGTGATGGTGGCCACCTGTTTCAACGGAATTCTGGCGCCGTCCGGCGTGCTGACCAGGATATTGCTGATCGCGTCGACGTCCTGCCGGTATTCCGGCAGGAATCGAATGACGAGATCGAAGAGCCGTTCTCCCTCGTAGACCTTTGTCACCGCTTGACCGCCGATGGCGGCCTGCACGACGGCGTTCACATCGGCCACTTGCAGCCCGTAGCGGGCAATTGCCTGGCGATCGACGTTGATCAAGAGATTGGGCTGGCCAAGCAGCCGGAAGACGCCAAGATCTTTGACGCCGCGGATTTGATGCATGTGCTTCTCGATTTGGCCGGCCAGGGATTCCATGGTTTTCAAATCCGCGCCGAAGAGTTTGATGGAGTTTTCCCCTTTGACGCCCGACATCGCCTCTTCCACGTTATCCTGAATGACCTGGGAAAAATTGAAAATGACGCCCGGAATGGTCTTCAATCGTTTTTCGATTTCTTCGACCAGTTCATCTTTGGTGAGTCCATGACGCCATTCATTCTGTGGTTTCAGGTTGGCCAGGAATTCGGCATTAAAAAAACTCGTGGGATCAGTGCCGTCGTCCGGCCGCCCGAGCTGGGAGACGACCGTGGTCACTTCGGGGGATTCCCGAAACATGGCACGAATATCGCTGGCCAGCCGCGCGGCTTGATCGAACGAAATATCGACGGGCATGGTGGCGCGCACCCAGAGATTGCCCTCTTCGAGCGCGGGCATGAATTCCCCGCCCAAGAATTGCAAGGCCACCAACGCGACGATCAATAGGATCGCCGACAGCGCCACGACGACTTGGCGGTGATCGAGCGCCCACTCCAGCGTGCGCTGGTACAACCGGCGGATCGGTCTCACGACAAACGTGTCCTCTTCGTGAATGGGACCCGCCAGCAGAAACGAACAGAGTACGGGCGCCAGCGTGAAGGCCATCAGCAGCGCGCCAAGCAACGCAAATCCGTAGGTGATCGACATCGGCGCAAAGATCTTTCCCGGCACCCCGGTCATCGTAAAGAGGGGGATGAACGCCACGACGATGATGGTGGTCGAATAGAAGATCGGCTGCCCGACCTGACGCGCCGCCCGAACGATTTGCTGATGCACCGTGAGCCCCGGAGTTTTCGCGTGCGCCAGGTGAAAGAAGATGCTCTCCACCATGATCAGCGTCGCATCCACGATGATGCCGAAGTCGATGGAACCCAGCGAAATGAGATTCGCCGACTGGCCGATCAGCACCATCATGGCGAACGTAAACAGGAGGGACATCGGAATGGTGAGCGCGACGATGCCGGCTGCCCGCAAATTTCCCAAGAACACGTACAACAAGACGAAGACGAGCACCATTCCGCTGAGCAGGATGTCCGTGACCGTTTCCACCGTGGTATTGATGAGCGTGGTGCGGTCGTAGAAGGTCTTGATCTTCATCCCTGCGGGCAATTTCCATCCGTTGAGCTCATCCACTTTTTGGCGGACGCTATCCAGCACCGGAAGCGCCTTATAGCCCCGCTGCAGCAGCACCACGCCCTCCACGACGTCGTCGCGTTCATCAATGCCCACCTTACCCAGACGAACGCGGCTGCCTACATTGACATTACCCAACGTCTTCACATAAATCGGCGTGCCTTCCTTTTGGGCCACCATGACGTTTTCGATGTCGTCGATGTCATTGATCAGACCGACTCCGCGCACGTTGTAATTCTGCGCACCGAGTGTGAGGTAATTGCCTCCCACGTTCGCGTTGCTGTTTTGCAGGGCCGTCATGACCTGAGACAGACTGACACCGTAGCTAATCAATCGACCGGGATCGATGTCGACGTGATATTCCTTCGTCGTCCCACCGAAGGCGGTGACGTCGATGACGCCGGGGATGCGTCGAAAGGCCCGGCGGACCTGCCAATCCTGCACCGTTTTCAATTCCGTGAGGCTCACGCCCGGCTCGCCGGTCAGCTCGTATCGGTAGATCTCCGCGATGGCCCACCAGGGAGACAACGTCGGTTGCACACCGGGGGGAAACTCGACCGATGACACTCGATTCAGAACTTCCTGGCGGTCACGGAAGATGTCGGTGCCAAAATCGAAATAGACCTTGATGTCGCTCAGGCCGAAAATCGAGAGCGAGCGGATGTCGGTGAGCCCGGGCATGCCGGTGAGCGCGACCTCTATGGGGATGGTGATCTGCCGTTCGATTTCTTCGGCCGACCACCCGGGGTTTTGGGTGATCAGCTCGACCATGGGAGGAGAAGGATCCGGGTAGGCGATGATGTCGAGGAGATGGAACGAGTAAAGGCCGCCAAAGAGAAACGCGAGCCCGAGTGCGCAGAGCAGAATGCGCTGGACGAGGGATATCTCGACAAGACGGGCAATCATCTATGCAATGGACCCGTCATCCCCCTTTGACCTCCTGACCTTTGATCAAGACCGCGCCTTTCGTGACAATGCGCTGACCCGGCGTCAGCCCTTCGAGCACACGCATTTGCTCGGCGGTGAAATTCGCAACCTTGACCTCATGCTTCACGTAGTGATTGGGTTCGTCGACGAGAAACACGAACTGTTTGCCATCGGCCTCCAAGACCGACTCTTTCGGCACGACGAGTATTCTGGTCGAATCCCCCACTTGGATATGCAGCCGTGCAAACATCTCGGGCTTCAAACGATGGTCCTGATTGTTCACCCACGCCCGGAGCTTGATGGTCCGGCTGGCCGGATCGACCACGTCGCCCACCGACGCCACGGTCGCCGGAAAATCCACCTCGGGATAGGCCTCGACCCTTACCCTCGCGAATTGCCCTTCCTTCACCAAGGCCAGGTCCCGTTCGTAGACGTCGGCCACGACCTGCAGCATGTCCAGATCGGCCACCGTAAAAAGCACCTGGTTGACGTCGCCGCCAACGGACTGGCCAGGCGTCACCATGCGCTCGACGACGATCCCCGTCAGTGGGCTCTTCATTTCAAAGCGCGAGGTGATCTGTTGCTTGTCGAGAGGCTTGTTTAACTCTTCGGCCGGCACGCGCAGGGACAACAGCCGTTCTTTGGCGCGGCGGAACTCCGCTCTGGCCTTCACCAATTCATTCTCGGCTTGCTTGAGATCTTTCAGCGGGAGGGCTTTGTTCGAATAGAGATCTTTCGCCAGTTCATGGGAACGCGTGGCATACTGCAAATCTGAGTCTTCCTTGACGTACTCCGAATAGGCTTGCGCAATGTCGGGGCTATCGACGACCAACAGAACGGCACCGGCCTTCACCCGGTCGCCCAGATGCGCCCGGACCTCGACCACACGCCCCTGAAGCGGCGAGGAAATTTTCGAGTAACGATCTTCCCCATAGGCGATCTTGCCGGCCAGACTGAGATCCTGCTGCATCCCGCTGTAGTCCACAACGCCTGTTTCGACACGGGAAGCGGAGTCGTGGGGGATGGCGGCTGTTTTGTTGTGCGGTGGTGTGGCCGCGTCGCTGTTGGCAGGCTGGTCCGTCTTCCCGCAGGCAGTCAGCCAGAGAAGGGACAGCACGACGACTGGAACACACCACGTGCTAATGCGCATGATCATGAGGCGATCTCTTGACCCACCGCCGACTCCAGCTGAAGCACGTTCCTCTGGTAATTGAACAACGCTTCAATGTAATTCTGTTGGATCGTTCGTGACGTGCGGGCCGCATCGAGCAGGTCCAGAATGGTGGCCCCTCCGCGTTCATACGCTCGTTCGACGATCGTGAACGTGGCGCGTGCATCATCGAGCACTCCGCCTACGTAGGCCTCCACCAACCGGCGGCTATGCATGAGATTCCGGTAGGCGACTTCGACTTCATTTTCGACCACATTGAGGGCCTTATTCAAGTCGGCCTCGGCCGTTTGCACCGCCACTTCCGCCTGCCTGATCCCGCCCTGGTTGCGATTGAACAGCGGCAGCGGCAGGCCGAAATTAAGCGCCCACTGTTGCGGATTGTCCGGTCCCAGCGACCCTTGGATGGCATAGCCCGCGCCGACAGTGACATCGGGGACCCGATAGGCTTTGGCCAGCCGCAGATCGGCCTCTCGCTGGGAAAAGGTAAAGCGCTTCGACCGGACGTCCGGACGCACGTCCATCGCCACCAACCGCAGCTTGCCGATTTCGGGATCGATCCGTCGGAACTCCAGGTCTGTCGTCAACTCCAGCGTCGTGGCCGGCGAGAGGCGCAATAATTGACGCAGGTCCCCGCGAGCCGTTTCTGCCTCTTGAAGGGCCTGGATGACCTGAGAGTGAAAATCGACCGTTTGCAGCCGGATGCGAATGAGGTCGACTTCGGCAATATATCCTTTTTTGAAACGGATGGTGTTGATGTCCAGGATACGCGCGAATCGGTCGCGGTTCTCTTCGGCGAGCGCAAGTCGGCGCTGGGCGAGCTGCACGCGATAGTAGCTGTCTTTGACCGTGAAGCCAAGTTGTCGGATGGCGTCTTCGAACGCGGCTTCAGCCGATTGGGTACCGAATCCCGCGCTCTCGATCCGGTAGCCTCGCTTTCCGGCTAGTTCGAACAGCTGTTGGGCCTGAAAGAACAATTGGCCGCCGGTGGACAACGTCCTGCCTTGAGTATACGAACTTAGCGTGCCGATCGATGCCACCGGGTTGGGAAATAGTCTCGCAGTGATCTGCTGTCCCTTGTTGTATTCGATGCCATATTTGGCAATGAGGACGTCCAGGTTCTGTTGGAGAAACACGGCCAGGGCATCGTTCAGGTTGAGTCGAACCGAGGCCGGCGGGCGCTGCTCAACGGCGGGAGGAACAGGCGGCGTGGCAGGCCAGGCATGAGTGAGTGGCAAAAAACACAAACCGGCGAACAGCGAGGTCGAAAAAGCTACCCATGGCCTATCTTGCCGAAACACGTACGGTTCCTCGCAGGCGACCAATGCGCGTCGAGGCGATCATGGAACCCACCCCACCGTAAGACAGCTGCATTATACAGTGTCCGACACACGATGCAAATAATGTGAGCATAAATCAGCACTTAGTCGATTACGGCTTTCCGCCGCCGGAGGCGAGATACCAGACACAAGGCAGGTGGTTACAGATCGAGGCCCGGTTTCGAATTGGAGGCACGCAGCTGTTTGCGCACACGCACCTGTGCCTGATGCTTGCGCAAGAGTTGCTGACGGATAGCATTTCGGTCTTCGGCAACGATCCTGACCAAACGGTCGACATCCTCGGCATGGTCTCGAACCAGCTCGGAGAGTTTTTGCATCTGCGACTCGAGATGCTCCAAACGCCAGCGGAACCCATTCTCATCGTCGGAAGCCGGTTTCTTCTTGGAAGCCACGGCCTTTTTCGCCAGGGACGACATCAGCATATCCTCTTTCATATCCACCCCTTTAGCCCACCGCGTGATGTGACGACGACGCTTGTCGTTCGTAGTATCAACTGCCCCATCCCGGATGTCAACGGATTCGCTTTCTTCCTATTTGCCGAGGGTTCCTGCTACAATCGCGCCCATGCAGAACATCTTCACGATGGTGCTGGCCGGAGGTCGAGGCGAGCGATTGCATCCGCTGACAGAGCACCGAGCCAAGCCCGCGGTTCCCTTTGGCGGAAAGTATCGCATCATCGACTTTACGCTGAGCAATTGCCTGAACTCCGGACTGCGCAAAGTCGCCGTCCTGATTCAATACAAGTCACATTCGCTCGACCGCCACATCCGTACCGGTTGGGATGTCTACAACGCCGAACTGGGCGAATTCATCGCGTCCATTCCCCCGCAACAACGGATCAGCGAGGAATGGTATCGCGGCACTGCCGATGCCGTGTACCAGAATCTGTTCTTGCTCGACACCGATCAGCCCGAATACGTGCTCGTCCTCGCCGGGGATCACATTTATAAGATGAACTATATGGAAATGTTCCATTGGCTCATCGCCAAAGGCGCCGATGTGGTCGTCGGCGCCCTCGACATCCCGATCGGGGAAGCCAATCGGTTCGGGATCATGAGCGTCGACGAGGATTTCTCCGTCCGCGAATTCAACGAAAAACCCGCCAATCCCATGCACATCCCCGGCGATCCCTCCAAGGCCTTTGGCTCCATGGGCATTTATCTGTTCCGCGCGAAAAGCTTACGGGAGGAGCTGATTGCCGACTCTCAGGAAGACACGGCGCACGATTTCGGCAAGAACATCATTCCCCGCATGATCGGATCCCGACGCGTCTACGCGTTCAACTTTCAGGATGCCAATAAGAAGGCGGTCAAATACTGGCGGGATATCGGAACGCTGGACGCGTATTGGGAGGCGAACCTCGATCTGGTCGCCGTGGATCCCCTGTTCAATCTGTATGACCAACAATGGCCGATCCGTACCTATCAGGGACAATTCCCGCCGGCCAAATTCGTGTTCGCGCAGGATTACCAGGGCGGCCGGATGGGCGTGGCTCTCGACTCGATCGTCTGCGGCGGATGCATCATCTCCGGCGGACGCGTCCAAACATCGGTGCTTTCTCCCAACGTGCGCGTCCAGGACCACGCGGATGTCCGGGAATCCGTCATTATGGAGAATGTGGTGATCGGCGAGCACTGCCGCATTCGACGCGCCATCATCGACAAGGACGTCGACATTCCGCCAAAGACCGAGATCGGCTACGATCGCGCTGCCGATGCCCAACGCTTCAAGGTCACCGAATCCGGCATCGTCGTCATTTCAAAGGGAATGAAGCTGAATGCCTCCCTCGATTCATCCGGTTGATCTCATCGACGCCCTTCGGCAGAAACACCTTACACCCGCCATCGTGTTTTTGACGTCGAGACGTGCTTGTGATGAGGCGATGGAATCGTTCGATCACACGCGCTCTTTCCTGCCTCCTTCCCGGCAGGAGGCGATCGGCAAAGTCCTCGAACAGGTGATCAGCCAATACCCGAGCATCGCCGAACACCCGCTGATTCCAACCGTCCAACGTATTGGAGTCGCCGCGCATCACGCCGGGCATCTCCCCTCGTGGAAAATCGCCGTGGAGGAACTGATGCGGCAGGGGTGTCTCGACGCGGTATTTGCCACGACCACGCTCGCGGCGGGCGTCGATTTCCCGGCGCGCACCGTCATCATCACGCAATCCAGCATTCGAAAAGCGCGGGATTTTACCGACCTCACCATCGGGGAAGTGCAACAGATCGCCGGCCGCGCGGGCCGGCGAGGCAAGGATCTCGTGGGCTTTGCGATCGTGACCCCGTCGCCCTACATTGACCTGGACGTCATTACAAAAGGACTCACGGGCCAGCCCGAGGCCATCAACAGCCAGTTCGTCATCAGCTATCCCATGGTCTTGAATCTGCTCAAAGCACATCCACTTGACCAGATGCAGGCCATCCTCGCGAAGAGCTTTGCGCAGTTTCAGCTCAATCAGCGAGCCGAAGTGCTGGAACGGAAGCTCGACGAGGTGCACAGGCAATTGGAACCCTACGGGCCGCGCGTCTGCACTGATTGGATTTCACAATGGCAGCTGTTCGATCACGTTCGGCGTCAGCGGTCGCATAAAGCGCCGGCCAGGAGACATGAGCCGCCCGAGGTGGCAGCCCGCTTTCATTTTCTGACCCCTGGACGCGTGGCCGGTCTCTCGAAGAGCCGGGGGGTGGTCCTTCGACAGTACCGAAGCAAGGGACAGAAGAGTCCGATGGTGACGCTCCTGCGCCCGGGAGGGGCGATCACCGAAGTTCCCGCGGCAATCGTCACCGAGGTATTCGACCACGTGCTGGACTGCGTGGAAGCGCCGGTCTACCCCTGGGCCACCCCGGAGACTATCGAGCAGCTCCTTCGAGAGCTGGAGGAACTCCCCCCGCGTCTGCCGGTCCTTCCAATCCTTGTTCCCAAAGAGGAGTTGATTCCGGACGCCATCGTGCAAACCTTGGGCGATTTTTCCTGTCCCACCTGTCCATCCCGCTCTGCCTGCCAGAAAGATCATGCGTATGCTTCGAAGCTCCGCCAGGAACAACAACGCCATGTCAAAGCGATTCAGGCGCTCCGGACGAGCCTATGGCATCGGTTTCAGGAAAAAATCGACACATTGCAGCGCTTCGGGTATCTGTCGCCGACCGTTCACCTGACGGAAACCGGCGAATGGGCCAGACTGATCCGTATTGACCACTCCCTGCTGATCACCGAACTCGTCCGCGCGGAAGCGTTCGCCGGCGCCTCACCGGCGCTGCTCGCCGCCGTCATGTCGAGCATCGCACATGACGACGATCGGCCCGGTGCATTTCCCCGCATCAGTAACGGGCTGAGCTCGCTTCTGGCACAGGTGCGCAAGCTCGCCGAATCGCTTTCGCCGTACGAAGACCCTCCGTTGCTGCGGGCCGACATCGCCGCCATCACCGAACAGTGGATCTCCGACCCGGCACTCACGTGGATTGGCCTGTGCAAGAAGACGACGATGGCGGAAGGCGACATCTATCGCCTGCTGGCTCGGACGCTCGAGTTTCTTTCACAGCTGCACACGCTTCGGGACACGCATCCTTCGCTGGCGGACTGCGCGTCGCAGGCGATCGCGATATTGCGTCGCGGCGTATTGGAGGAATTGCCATGACTAAGGTACTCAAGTGACCACCGACGAACTCGAAAAACTCTTGGCCCAACAACCGATTGCCCTCCTGCATCGTCTGGCGCGCGGACGCATCCACCGGCATTTTCGCGCCGGCAAGCGTCGGTTGATCGAACTTTTGCTGCGTCATTCCGCAGAGAACCGTGCGGGCTTCGAATCAGATTTGATGGCGTTGATCGGTGAACGGCAGGCCCGTCCTGCCCGCCCTCCCCACCGCCACGCCACACGACCCATTCAACCGTCCCATAGCCGGCCTCACGCCCCGCATCACGAACCGGAACATCACGACCCGGCCGTCACCCTGGCCGTCTGGATGGAAGGCATTGGAGTACCTCCGGCCCAGCCGTTCATACCCGATCCCTGGCAAGAAGAAGCGCTCGCCAAACTCGAGCAGGGCGATGTCATTGTGAGCGTGCCGACCGGAAGCGGCAAGACCTACGTCGCCGTGGAGGCGGCACGGCGCGCAATGGACGAGAATCGCACGGTGATCTATACCTCGCCGCTCAAGGCCCTATCGAACACGAAGTACACCGAATTCTGTCGGATCTTCGGCGCCGAGCGCGTCGGCATCCTGACGGGCGACCGCCGCGACAACGGACAGGCACCGTTATTGATCATGACCACGGAAATTCTGCGCAACCTCCTCTACGATGCGGCCGGTGGTGAGATTGATCTGCGGCTGGATACCCTGGGACTCGTGATTATGGACGAATCTCAATACCTGGCTGATCCGGAACGCGGAGTCGTGTGGGAGGAGACCATCATCTTCTGTCCGTCCCAGGCCAAACTGCTGCTCCTCTCCGCTTCGATCGGCAATCCGCACGATATCGCCGATTGGCTCACGTCCATCCGGGCCACGACCTGCTATCTGATCAAGCACAGCAAACGAACCGTGCCTCTCCGGGCCGGTTATCTGCATCCCGATGGCAAACTCACACCGCTTTTCCGCACGGTCGGCATTCCGCATGGGCATCCCAACCATCTGCATCCCGAAGCCAGGCGGCTCTTCGCTCGCTATGAGGACGAGACCATGCCCTCCGGCCGTCGCCGTTGAGGATCTCCTCCCGACATAATCTCATCAAAGAGACCATTGTTTTACACCCGCCCACCCGAGGCGCCGAGACGCCTCGTTCCACGGGGTCGGCAATAGCGGACTGAACGCCCATTCGCAGTCTTATCAACAGCCAATTAGAAGGAATAGTTCAAGCCAAACGTGAGCCCATGGCGGAAGGATTGAAATTCCGTGAGAGGAAATTCATCCGACATGCCGTTCGCACCATGGAAGGTGACGTGGCCGTCGAGGGTCCGATTCCACCAGATGCGATAGCCCACATTCGCATAAAGATTGCGAATGATCA
>DATEEH010000089.1:0-6137 GCA_035281245.1 Nitrospira sp. | reverse complement strand
CGCTGCTGGACTCCAGCCATGGTTAGCGTACTTGCTACCTGATGGCTATGAACAACTGATATAGCCGGAGGCCGAAGTTTTAGTCGTACCTGTGAATAAAAGGGACAAAGTTCGGCAACCGTGCAATTAAAAAGGGCGAAGTCGCAGTCGAACTAAAACACGGGTTCAAATCCCGTTGGGACCACCAAACCGAGCTTGCTCGTACCGCCCGCTATTCAGGCGGAGCCTTCTTCATTGAGCGGGCGGAAAAACCCTCACGTTGCCCCTTCCATCTATAGACCAAGCTTGCTCGTGCCGTGCGCTCCCTCTCACATAATTGCGCACGGATAAGCCCTCCAGTGGTTTTCGGTTCCGACATACCATGTGAGAGCCGCCCGCTATTCAGGCGGAGCCTTCTTCATTGAGCGGGCGGAAAAACCCTCACGTGGCCCCTTCCATCTATAGACCAAGCTTTCTCGTGCTGTGCACTCCTCATCCATGTCTCGCACGAATAAACCCCTCCAGTGGATCCCGCCTTGATACCGCGCACGTTGTGAGAACCGGCTGTTCTCCAGGCAAAGTCTCTCTGTTACGCCTCTTCATTCGTTGACGCCTCCCGCATCGGTTGTGTATAACGGAAGCGCTTGCACTTGTTTCACGCTTCACGGCGGGTCAACTCACCTATGGGCGCACGCGAATTCCATGATGGCGCGAAGGACGGCTTCGAGGCGCTTGAGCCGCTGAACCCGGAAGCCATTCGTTCGTTCGATGATCTCCTGGTGGCCATGCGGAAAACCGCGTTTGGAGGTCGCAGGTTGGGCGAGGCCTATGAAGTGCTGTGGGCCATGATCGAGGATCCGGATTGCTCCGTTGTCATGACGCTCTCCGGTGCCATGACCATCGCCAAGATGGGCAAGATCATCAGCAGCATGATTGACCACGAGATGGTGCAATGCGTGGTGTCGACCGGAGCATTGATTGCTCACGGCCTCAGCGAGTCGGTAGGCAAGACGCATTACCGGGTCCCACCCTCTGTAAGCGATGAGGAACTCTTTAGGAAGGGATATAACCGGGTCTACGACACGTTGGAAATGGAAGCGAATCTGAATTACGTTGAACACGTCGTCGGCCAGACCATGAAACGGATCAGTCCCGATCAGTCCTTGTCCTCCGAAATGCTCACTCGTGAGTTGGGAAGAACGCTCGCGGAAGGGTTCGATGGCGACGGCATCCTCAAGAGCGCCTACCTGAAAAACGTTCCCGTGTACATTCCGGCTTTCACCGATTCCGAAATGGGGCTGGATGTCGGCACATGGGCCATGGGTCGTGCGGTGAGTCAGGCACGGGCTCAGGCCAAGGGCGGCAGCGATCTCGACATTTTACGCCTTATCAACAAATCGTATCCTTCCTTCAATCCCTATCAAGATCTCAACAGTTACACGGCGCACATTACCGCGGCCAAGCGCCTCGGCATCTTTACGATCGGCGGCGGCGTCCCGCGCAATTGGTCGCAACAAGTGGGACCGTACATTGAAATCAGCAATATGCGCCTTGGGCTGAGCGTCAAGCCTCCGCGTTTCCAATACGGCGTTCGTATCTGTCCGGAGCCGGACTATTGGGGCGGGCTGAGTGGCTGTACCTATCAGGAAGGTGTCTCTTGGGGAAAGTTCGTACCACCGGAGGAAGGAGGACGTTTTGCCGAAGTATTAAGCGACGCCACGGTCGTCTGGCCGTTACTCATGGCTGGGCTGCTTGAGCGCACGAAAGCCAAACGTGCGGCTCGATCATGAAGGCCACGCTCATGCGCATGGCCGTGTGGCTGGGCGTTTTCCTCGCAGTGGTGGGGACGGTTGATGTCGGTGCGGTGTCCGTTACGGATGACGGACGTGTCCAAGGCAAGGCCGATGCTCCGCTGACGCTGATCGAGTACTCCGATTTTACCTGCGGCTACTGCTTGAAGTTTTTCAAGGAGACCTTACCCAAGTTGCAGGCGACCTATATCGATACCGGCAAAATCAGGTTTGTCTATCGTGACTACCCACGGGCGGATCGTGGCGTCGGAGTGGAAGCCGCCGTCGCGGCGCGTTGTGCAGGAGCGCAAGGACGTTATTGGGCCATGCATGATCGATTGTTTGGCGAGGGGAGTCGGTTGGATTCCGGGGGATTCAAGAGTTTTGCGAAATCTCTGGGATTGGATCAGGAACAGTTCGGAAAGTGCTTCGACGAACGGCGGCACTTGGAATCAATTTTTCAGGACCGCCGTGAGGCGAATCGGTGGGGATTTCACGGGACGCCCGGTTTCATTCTGATGCAAACGGTCGCCGGTCCGACGGAGAAAGTCCCGGCGGTGGCCATTCCGGGAGCCTTTCCCTATGAAGCCTTCGCCGAAGAGATCGACCGGATGCTGTCCAAGGTGCAAGGTTCGTAACATTCACCATCTCATTGACGAAGGATTACCGTATGTCTGATACACAGTCGTTCTGGCCCGTCGCTCAGCGCGATGGTGAACCGCCGTTTTGGGTCTGCATGTCCTGTCTCTCCGAAGTGTTTTATCGCAAAGTTCCCATGCCCGATTGTCCGGGCTGCCACGGCGTTTCGACCTACGAAGCGTTCGCCATCGAGGCCATCGCTGACTGGGGCACAGAGGATCTGGTCGCCAGGGCGCGGGCTGCGGAACAGGCGGCGAACATGCAGCCGGCCTCCGCCTCGTCGATCGAGGCTACGCCGTAGACCAAGCGTCCAGAGCGGAGCGTCTTGTTGCAGGGACCACGTCCATTTCTCATCGGCGGCCATTGGCGCCAGGGGGATCTCGCTGCTCCCGTGCACGATCCCTTCACCGGGAAAGTCCTGGCCGAAGTCTCCCTGGCGAGCGAGAATGACGCGGAGGCAGCCATCCAGTCGACGGCGGAAGCCGCGAAGCCGATGGCCGCCCTGCCGTCGCATAGCCGTTACCATCTCCTCCAGCGAATAGCAGGTGCGTTGTACGATCGTCGGGAGGATTTTGCCCGACTGATGACCAGCGAGGCGGGAAAACCCATTAGCGATGCCCGCCGCGAAGTGACGCGAGCCGTACAGACCTTCACCGTGGCGGCTGAGGAGGCCAAGCGGATCGGTGGTGAGGTCATCCCGCTCGACTGGACGCCCGGAACGGATTCTCATCTCGGAATTCTCCGTCGGTTTCCCATCGGTCCAATCCTCGGCATCACGCCGTTCAACTTTCCGTTGAATCTCGTCGCTCACAAGGTTGCCCCTGCCTTGGCCGCGGGTAATCCAATCCTGATCAAGCCAGCGCCGCAAACGCCCTTGACGGCGCTCTTGCTCGGCGAAGTCGCGCTTGAGGCCGGGCTTCCGCCCGGCGGTCTGAACGTGCTGCCGTGTCAGAACGATGTGGCGGAACGTTTAGTGGTCGATCCGCGTTTCAAGCTGTTGAGCTTCACGGGTAGCGCGGCGGTGGGATGGCGGCTGAAGGAAAAGTGCGGCAAGAAGAAGGTGGTGCTGGAACTCGGCGGAAACGCCGGCGTCATCGTCGAACCCGACGCCGATTTGGACTTCGCGGCGCAACGTTGTGCCACCGGCGGATTTGGCTATGCCGGCCAGACCTGCATTTCGGTGCAACGAATTCTTGTGCACCATTCCATTGCAGATCTTTTCACGACGAAACTATTGCTGCAAGTGGCACGTCTAAAAGGCGGCGACCCGAGCGACGAGGCCACGGTGGTAGGGCCGTTGATCGATCAGAAGGCCGCCGATCGGGTCGAGGCGTGGATCCAAGATGCGGTGACCGAAGGCGCGCGCGTGCTCTTGGGCGGCAAACGCATGGGATCAGTGATCGAAGCCACGGTGTTGTCCAACGTGACGCCGACCATGAAGGTGTCCTGCGAGGAAGTCTTCGGTCCCGTGGTGACCGTGACGCCGTATCGCCGGTTGGACGAAGCGATTGAAGCCTTGAATGGATCGGACTATGGGCTCCAAGCCGGCGTGTTTACCCAGGACGTGAACAAGGTCTTTCACGCCTTCCGTCATCTGGAAGTCGGTGCGGTGCTCGCGAACGAAATCCCAACTTTTCGGGCAGATCACATGCCGTACGGAGGGGTAAAGGACTCAGGTCTCGGCCGTGAGGGGATCAAGGCGGCGATTGAGGAGATGACCGAACCTCGTTTTCTGGTGTTGAATCTGCGCCCGCCGGCTGTTGGCTAGGGGAAAAAACGTCGGGAGTATTGCGATCCGCAGATATTCTTGATACAACAGCGACCCAATGTGACGAAAGTTCGCGTGAAGACAGGCATTTTTTGCGGTTGGCCGACGTAAGGGAGAAGAGACGATGGTACCTACGCATATGTTTCTGACCAGAGGGGTCGGCGTCCACCGCGAAAAACTGGCCTCGTTTGAGCAAGCACTGCGCAGCGCCGGTGTCGCCTACTGCAACCTCGTCAGCGTCTCATCCATTTTGCCTCCCAACTGCAAGATCATCCCTCGGAAACGCGGCGAAAAACTGTTGAATCCCGGTGAAATTACGCACTGTGTGATGGCGCGATCGGAGACTAACGAGCGCAACCGGCTGATCTCTGCGTCGATCGGCTTGGCGATCCCTACCGATCGCCGCACGTACGGGTATCTCTCGGAGCATCATGCCCATGGAGAAACCGACGAAGAGACCGGCGAGTATACCGAGGACCTCGCTGCGCAAATGCTCGCGACGACCCTGGGGGTGGAATTTGATCCCAACATCGCGTGGAAGGAACGGGAGCAGGTGTTCAAGATGGGCGGGAAGATCGTTCGGACCTTGAACATCACACAGTCTGCCATTGGGAAACCAGGCCGATGGACGACCGTCGTCGCACTGGCGGTGTTTATTCCTCTTGAAAATCTACCCAAGCGGGCTCGCCGCTGAGGACGCTGTCAACGTCGGCAGGCGCAGGGCCCTTTCTGACAGCCACGAGTACAGTTCTATGACGCTTCCCGCTGGATGGGAAGGCTACCAGCATAATTTTTTGGGGCTCGAAGAACCGTGGTGCCATCCTGATCAGGCAGGCGTCTACGTTCTTCCGGCCCCCTACGAACACACGTCCAGTTATATTCCCGGCTCCGACCAAGGTCCGTCGGCCATCATCGAGGCCTCCCACCAAGTCGAATTCTACGACGAGATGCTTCGCTCGGAGCCGTATCGGGAGTGGGGCGGCATTGCCACTGTCACCCCGCTCGACCTCAAGGGCAAGGTCGACCGTGAAGCCGTGGATACCATTGAAACGTTCGTACGCCCTCACGTGGGAAGCGGCCGGTTTCTCGTCACCTTGACGGGGGAACATACGGGCGCCTTAGGCGCCATCCGAGCGCATGCGAAGCACTATCCCGGCATGACCGTCGTGCAGATCGATGCCCATGGCGACCTGAGGCATGCCTATCAGGACAATCTCTACAGCCATGCCAGCGTCATGGCCCGCGTGGTCGACGATGGATTACCGTTGGTCCAGGTCGGTATCCGGTCGATCTGCCCCGAAGAGATCGCTCGAATCACGGGTACCGACCGGATTTCAACCTTCTTTGCCGCCCACTTGCTGGACCCCTCGGGCCCCTATGAGGGGAAATCCGCTCGCTGGGTCCCCGATGTCGTCAAAGCCTGCCGGGGGCCGGTGTACCTGACGTTTGATTGTGACGGGCTCGACGCGTCTCTGGTTCCCGCCCTGGGAACCCCCGAACCAGGCGGCCTCGGCTGGTACGACACCTTGCATCTTATTACCGCGCTGGCCAACGGGCCAGGGATCCTGGGAATGGATATCAGCGAGATCGCCCCGATCAAGGGATTCGTGGCTCCCCAGTTTTGTATCGCCCGTCTGATCTATCGTATTCTCGGACGAGTCAAGGCCGGACGCCGCGTCCACTGACGGCTGCTGAAAATGGCCGTTGTTCTCACCCACCCGACCCCCGCGGCGCCGGGACGCCGCGTTTTCCCGGGTCTCACCCGCCCACCCCGCCGCACTTATTCTCACCCGCCCGCCCACCGATTGCTGCGCCATCATTTCCCGGCGACGCCGCTTGCACCGTGTGCGTTCTCACATCCGACCGAATTAGGAACTATAATCCTTCATTCACTGTGGATAAGATTCGCATTAATAAGTTCTTCACCGAGCACGGTATCTGCTCGCGACGGGAGGCCGATC